>NZ_ABIZ01000001.1:3794241-4426615 GCF_000172155.1 Verrucomicrobium spinosum DSM 4136 = JCM 18804
CTGGTTTGTTCACAAGCAGGGCAGCTGCCTTTCTGGCGACCTCGGCAGGGGTCCAGTGCCATGGGGAGATCTCCCGCACCTCTCTGGGGTAAAGGCTGTCAAATGAGTCGTCCTCAATGGAGTGAAGAAAACCCGCATCCCACCCAGCGGAGGATGAATCCGGCGGGTCTGCGAACGAAAGTGTCATGACGGGAGAAGGCCACTACAGCGCCTTATTTGGGAGGAGGTATCGCGTACCTTGAGATCGCTGCCTCCAGCTCCTGAATACGTACCGGTTTGGTCAAGTGGGCTAAAAATCCCACTGAGGTGCTGCGGGAAATATCCTGTTCCATGCCATAGCCAGTCAAGGCGATGGCCCTGATGCCGTATCGGGCATGAAGCTCCTCCATCAGATCATAGCCGCTACCGTCCGGCAGACCGATGTCTGAGATCATCAGGTCGAAAGAATGGCGTGCGGCCGCCTGGCGGGCTTCTTCGACTGAGGAAACGCTGATGATGCGGTGTCCTCTCCGCTTCATCAGTGCCGTCAGGGCGGAGCGCGTTGGTTCATGATCCTCGACGATCAAGATGTGCAGCGGTGGGCAGATGCTGTCTGTCGAAACTGCTGGACGACTGGAGGGAGCCGCTGTTGTGCTGATGTTATTCTCCGATTGCAGAGGGATACGTACGCGGAAAATCGCTCCTGCATCGCGGCCGGGACTGGAGGCACTTATCTCCCCGGAGTGCATTTCCACCAGCATCCGGGAGATGGCCAAACCCAAGCCGAGGCCGCCGAATTGATGCGATCCATTTGGCCAGGAGTGTTCGCCCTGTGCGAAGGCATCGAACACGCTGGTCAGCTCCTCTTTAGAAAGACCGATGCCGTCATCTTGCACCTCGACCGTGACCCAGGCTTCCTTGATCTGAGTGGCAACCACGATCCTGCCCCCATCAGGGGTGAACTTCACTGCATTGTTGAGCAGATTCCAGAAGATCTGTTGCAGGCGTACCGCATCTCCCAGCACGTAGGGGGACTCGCCATCAAGGGATAATTGCAGGCGCAAACGCTTCTTGTCCGCCTCCCCCTTCACGCTGGTAAAGGCATCGCGCACGACATCGTGCAAGTCCACCCGCCGCAGTTCCAGAGAGAGCTTGCCCCGGCTGATACGGGTGACGTCGAGCAGGTCATCGATGAGGCGGGCCTCAAGATCCACGTTCTTACGGATAGTGTGGAAATCTGCCCGGACTTCGTCGGGCAGATGAGGATTGTCCGCGGCTTCACTGGCAAGCAGAAGCACGGGATTGAGCGGAGTGCGCAGCTCGTGAGAGAGGCGGGCCAGGAATTCATCTTTGGCACCGGAGGCGGCGAGGGCCTGATCCCTTGCCTCCTTGAGTTCCTGCTCTGCTCGTTTGCGCTCGGTCAGATCGGTCAGAACGGCAACGACACTTACCACCTGGCCCGTGAGATCGTGCTCCGCTTTGTAAACAACATGAATCCAGCGTGGACCCAACTCTTCATATGGCAGTTCTTTCTCAAACTCCACCCGCTGCCCCAGAAAGGCGGCCGTCAATTCCGGGAGGGCGGCGAGGTAGGCCTTTTCACCGACAATCTCCGAGACATGCAGGCCAACGATGTCTTTCACCTCACGACCATAGCGCTCTGCGTAGGCACCATTGACAAACTTGTAGCGGTGCTCGCGGTCCACCTGCGCCAGCAGGACGGAGGCATGGTCCGTCACCAGGCGGAGCTGGGTTTCGCTGGAGCGGAGGGCATCCTCCACACGCTGGCGCTCGGCAGCTTCCTGTTCAAGCTTGGTCACGTGCTCTTCAAGCTGGGCATTCTTGTCGGCCAGCGCACGCCGCTGGGTCTCCAGTTGACGCTGGATGGCTGCCTTCTCCATGGCGTTTTCCACCGCCCGGCGCAGGGCAAAGCCGTCAGCCCCGTTCTTCTCAAGGTAGTCATGGGCCCCGTTTTGAAGGGCCTTCACTGCGACGGAGATTTCCGCCGCCGAGGTGAGCATGACGATGCCGAAGGTGTGGTTTCCATGATCTCTCACGATCTGCCGCACAAATTGCAGGCCGTCCATTTCTGGCAGGTGAAAGTCCACAAGCACACAGTCGGGCAGCTCATTTGCGAGCAAAGCTGTGGCTTCGGCCGCCGTTCCGGCTTCGTTCACATGATACTCCCGGTGAGCTCCACGGGTGAGGTGACGCCGGAATATGACGCGATCCGTGGGGGAGTCATCCACGATGAGCACGCGCACAAAGCGACTTCTGATTTCTGCCATGGGAGGGTCAAGATCCGGAGGGCGTGGCAGGCAAGCTGCCGGACGCGGGAGGCAGCCGGACAGCCTCCAGCCAGTAGGCGACAAGCATTTCCACCCCTCGCTTGAACGCGGAATAATCCATTTCCTTTACGTGATACGAATTGGCACCGTTCTCATAACACCAAGCAATGTCCTGTGGGTTGCTCGACGTGGAGAAGATCACCACCGGCACCGTCCTGAACCGGGGATGCTCGCGTACGGCCGTGAGCACTGTGCGGCCATTGAGGCCGGGGAGGTTCAGATCCAGTACGATGAGGGAAGGGAGTTCCGGCGGGGTTCGGTCGGGGATCAGAGGAGCCCGCATCAGCGTGAGGACCTGCTCTGCAGAGGTGCAGCGCTGGAGACGGGCGGGGGCGTTGGCCCGGCGCAAGATCCGCTCCAGAGCCATGAAGTCTTCGTCACTGTCTTCTACGACTAGAAACGAGGGTTGGGGGGAACTACGGGGCATGTGGCGAGACGACCGGCAGGGTGAAGGAGAAGGTCGTGCTGAACCCAAGGATAGAGTCGATCCAGATGTTTCCTCCATGACGCTCTACGATCTTTCGGACAATGGTCAAGCCCGCCCCAATTCCACCACCGTAATCATTGCGCCCGTGCAAGCGTTTGAATATCTGGAAAACGATGTTGCGATGTTCTGGAGCGATGCCGATGCCATTGTCACGTACTTGGATTTCGCATGTGGCCCCGTCAGCGGATGTTTCAAAGGTGATGACCACCTCTGGGACGGGTTTGTCGTTGTACTTGATGGCGTTGCTAACCAGATTGGTGAAGAGTTCACACAGCCGGTCGGAGTCGCCAAGCACGGTGGGGAGAGGGCGCGGGATGGTGGTCCTCAGGCCGCTCTCCTGGACCCGGGAAACCAGGAATTCCAGAGCATCTGCCACGCACTCGTTGAGGTCCACAGATGATTTTGGAATCTCCAGTCGGGACAGACGGGAATAGTGCAGGAGAGAATCCAGCAGCATTTCCATCCGGTCTGCCAGGCGCATGACCGTGCGGTTGTAGCCTTTGGCCTCGTCCGCCAAATCATCGCCAAAGTCCTCCATGAGGAACTGGGAGTAGTTGCGGATGCCTCGGAGGGGTTCCTTCAGGTCGTGGGAGGCGACGTAGGCGAAGGCGTCTAATTGGCTGTTCCGTTCCTGGAGATCTGCGTTGAGACGTACCAATTGCTCTGTGTGGCGGACGAAATGCTCCAAGATGGCCTGTCGAAGCTGCCGTGCGGCGTGGTACTCACAGGTCAACCAGGGCCGGGAGCGTCCTTTCACTGTCTCTTGCCAGAGGGAAAAGGATTTGCGCGGGGTCAGTCGGTCCCCATGTGGACCCACCGCTACTGCCTTGGCTGGTTCACCTGCCCACTTGACGGTCTGGACCTCCTCCTGCCGGAACCAAAACAGGTAAGCTTCTGCTTCCTGGGAAAGGCGAACGGAGAGTGTGCCACTGGCAGCGGCACAGGATGCTGAGAGACTGGGAAAGCGCTCTCCCAGCCGGTCTGTGCTCCAGACGGGCTCTTCCACCTCCCGGCCCAGACAGCCAGCAAGCTCACGTATGGAATTCTCGTCTGGAGTGATTCCGTAAAGATGGACGTGGTGGTTAAAGAGCAGGGCCGCACCCGTGGCTTCAATTCCACCGATCATGGCTTCAGGCGGGCAGCGCAATGCATCGGGAAGCGAGGGTGAATTGTACAGCTCGGAGACGAGCGCCTGGTGCTCGCGGTGAAGCATCTCTGCATAACTGTGCTGGTCCGCAGCCTCTTTTCCCGCTACTTGAAGAGAGAGGGTATGGGCGAGGAACTCGCAGGCCATGCGGGTGCCATGGGACACGTAACGCGGGGAATAGTGGTGGCAGGCAAACAGGCCCCAGAGACGGTCATTTACGACGATGGAGATGGACATGGAAGCGTCCACCCCCATGTTCTGCAGGTACTCCGCATGGATGGGGGACATCGAGCGGGTGACGCAGAAGCTCATGTCCAGCGGTTGCCGAGTGTCCGGTCGCAACGCGGGGATGAGGGGAACGGGCCGGTAGCGGACATCTGGATTGAGGCGGAGCTGAGAGCGTTTGAATAGCTCTCGCGCCTGTTTGGGGATGTCCGCGGCGGGGTAGTGCAAGCCCAGATAGCTCTCCAGATCCCCGCGACGCGCCTCTGCAATGACATGGCCGGAATCATCCTCAGCGAATCGATACACCATGACCCGGTCAAACCCGGTGAACTCCTTGACCTGCTCCGCAGCCTTCTGGCAGAAGGTCTCCAGCGTCGGCATACGATCAAGTTGCGAGAGCGTCGCTTTGAGAGAGCCGTAAATCTCCTCGTGCACCGCCGTGGCATCTTGGGCCCAATGTTCCATCTCCAAAATGAGCGCGCCTTGATGGCGGTGGGCTATGGCTTCGAACCGGATTTCGTGACCGATAAAGCGCATGCCGGGGAGGTAATGGGGCGCTTCGTCCAAGCTCCTCGGCAGCACTTTGCTCTGGAGATAGCCCAGGTCATGGGCGTCCACCAGTTCTGACAGGGGCCGGTTCAGGCAATTTTCTGCTCCCCCTTTGATCGCGGTGCTGACGTTGCTTGTGATTTGTTGAATCACAAGGTCCGGCTCTGTCAGCACCATGAGGATGGCGTGAGGCTGGATGGAGCCGGGGATGTGGATGGGCTCCCGGTCGCAGTTCGTGAGGTCAACGGTGGTCTCCAGACTCATGAATTTCGCTATCGGTTGAGCCATTGGTCAAAGCTAACAAAGGCAGCCCTGGCTGCGGTGGTTGCCTCTGTCTTGTCCAGTTGGTCCTCCACAGATCGCACCCATTCTCCGAAGGCCCTCCAGTGAGAGACGGTGCCCGCCCCGTAACCAGAGAAGAATCGCCCGCCGTGATCTGGTGTCGCACCTAGGGTAGAGGAGAACTGCTTGGTAATGAGCTGCCCACCCAGAGTGGAACCCTCCAGGACATAGAGACAGCCCACAGCGTGGGAAGCTGAGGAGAGAAGTGGAAGATCCTGACAGCGGGGCAGGGCATCGAGCCCGGCTGGGTCTGCTCCCAAGCTCACGAGATCCTGTAACAGCCAAGGCGTCTTGCGTGAAGCCTCGAAATCCCACCCCAGTGAGTTCCAGTTCACGGCCCCAGCGAGCATTTCTTCCAAGGGGGAGTAGAGCGTGTAAAAGCTCTCGAGCAAGCGGCGATAAGCGGCGAGATCGGTGACTCGGTTGAAGAGGTCCAGTCTGTCCTCAAGGAGCCGATGTTCTTGTTGAGTGTCGGCTTTGAGCGAAAGGAGCAGTTCTGGCATTGGAGTGGAGTCTGGCGGGAGGTATGCCGATGGGCACGGGAAGCGTGGATGGGTGCGCTTCCCGGCCCGATTCTTATTAGCTGCCCTGCGGAAGTTTGTACAAGCCCGAGTCGCGAAGATTTCTCACTTCATCATGGGCCTGGCGGATCTGGGCTGATTGGGCAGCAATGGCGGACCGCACATCCACCGGCAACTCGGCAAAGTCCCGTTGAGCAGCCTCGAATGCGGCCTTCGCGGCATCCTCACCACGCTCCGCTTCCTCCAGGAGTGCCTGGTCGTCGTTGCTGGTAAGCGCAGTGCGGAGCCCTATCCAAGCCCGGTGCAAGCTGCCCGCGGCAGACCCGTTTCCATCCACCTCGGACTCGCCGAAACGGCGTTCCAGCTCCTGGAGTTGGGTCACAAATTCGTGTCGCTGGTGGCTGTAATTGGCGAACACCTGCTTCAGTTTCTCCGCGCGTGCGTGCTCTGCGGCCTGTTTGAAGCCTTCTTCACCATCCCGGCTGATGCCAATCAGATTGTGAAGGAGGGAGAGAATGTCTTCGATGGGCTTGATATCCTGGTTTGAATTCATGGTTTTTTGGGGTTCTCATTGTATCGTGAGGACGAGGTCTGCCCGTCCTGCTTCACCAAGGATCGCATCCCGCCAGCTAAATGCGTGCTGCTGAGAGCGCCGGAGAAACTCGACAAACTTTTTCCAACCACCCAACCGCTTGAAGGTCAGGCTTCGATTCTTAAAACTGGCTCCAAGCCTCCGTTGAATCAAAAACACCCTCTTGCCAGCCCAACCAAATGCTGATGACCGTCCCTCCCAAGACCATGGAACTGTTGGTGGTGAGTGCCGCAAATGGCGCAGAGGTAACAACCCAGGTGGCGGTGGCCGGTCGCGCTGTGTTTGGTGAAGCGGCCGTGCGCGAAGTGGGGGGGGGGGGCAACCTGCTGGAGGAGCCTGCGGTGCACCATGCCCAAATGGTTGTGCTTGTGGATCCAGATACAGGAACGGTCCGTGCTGCGGGAAGCGCTCTCGACTCCCAGCAGCTTCCACGTTGGGCAGTGATCGTATTGGATAACTCTGAGCTGATATCTTCAGGAGCGGGGTTGGCCCGGGCGCTTGGCGATGCCTGGAAGATTTATCAGGCAGAGCGGGAGTGTGCCCGCCTTCGCGGAGATCTCAAGGCGGTGGCGCGAAGGGTAAATCATGATCTGCGGTCTCCATTGGGAGGCATCACCACCACAGCCGAGTTGATCAAGGAACTGCTGGGCGAGTCTAATGCCGAACTGGCTGCCTTGACGGACCCTCTCTTTGATTCGGCCCAGTCCATGATCCGGTTGATGGACCGCATCAGCTTTATGGCCCGGGCGGTGGCTGACCCCCCCTCTGGCGCTCTGGTGGCGATGACGGAAGTGGTGTGGGCAGCGGAACAGCGTCTGCAGCGTCAACTCATGCGGAAAAAGATCACCATACGTCGTCCCGCGAGCTGGCCGGAGGTGTCGGGCGTAGCGGCCTGGCTGGAAGTGGTGTGGCTCAATCTGATGAGCAATGCCATCGAACACTCCGTGGCTGAAACGGAAGTGCAGCTTTTCTGGGAACTCGCGGGCACCCGGGCAGTGCGATTCGGTGTACGTGACACCGGAAAAGGAGTGCCTCCCGCCAAGCGGAGTCAGCTCTTCTATCCCTTCCACCTGCTCCAGCAGCCCAACAGCCCTCATGGCCTGGGCCTGCCGATTGTGCAACGGCTGGTGGAGATGCAGGGCGGAGAGGTGGCGTGCGACTTTCCTGAAACCGGAGGAAGTGTTTTTTCCTTTACTCTCCCGGTCTGAAATACAGAAGCCTCCGCAGGCGGGGCTGCGGAGGCTGTGCAAGACATTTGCCGAGGGGCGTTTAGAAGGCGAAGCGAACGCCTGCGCGAATCAGCGTGAAGTCACTGTCATCGCGTTCAACAAACGTGTAGCGGGCATCGGTGAAGATACCAAAGTTCGGGCTGAAGCGATACTCGATGCCGACTCCGACGTGGCCCTGAAGGAGGACGTCGTCGGAATCTTTAGGATCATCGTCGTCCTCAACGCGGTCTTGGAAGTCATCGAAGTCGTCGCTGTCAATGTCGTCCGCATTGAAGGTGATGCCGATGCCGGTAAAGCCATAAACTGCAAAGCCTGACTCTCCGAGCGGAGCGCGGAGAAAGACATTGAAGGTGGCGGTGCCCACGGTGTCTCCATCCGTGTCAAAGAGGGAGCCTTCACCACCAATGCCGAACCAGCGTGTGATGAAATAATTCACTCCCAGACCGCCGCCGAAAGCGTCATCACCGATGAGCCGCTCGTTGCCGGAACTGGTGACACCATATTGACCAAAGAGGTCAAACTGGAGTTCATGAGCGTTGTAAAGTGAGACAGGGGCTGGGGGAGGTGTGATCTCCGTGGGTGCCGGGGTGCCTGCCATGGCGGTGCTGCCAAGGCCGCCAATCGTGGCGAGGAGGAGGAGGAGGTTGCTCTTCATAATGAGGTTGCGGGGCTTCAGGTTGGAGTGGGGGTTGTTGTTTTTTCGTTCTTCCTGCCGTGTGAGGGTCAGGAAGGAAGGGGAACTTCAGAGCTGAAGGGGGCACGCATGCCCGCAGCGGCGTAGTGGATGAGGGAGCGAACCAGCTGCTCACCCGTGAGCCGGGCGGTGTGCGGCATGCCTGTCATGCTGGCGAACTGGCATGTCTCAAAGCTGCTCCAGGTATATAAGGCATGGTGCAGAGTGCCAAACATGAAGCTGGTGCGCCAGAACAGCTCTCCCGCAGGCAACCCAGGCAAGGCGCGAAGGAAATGCGGATTGAAGGAGGAAACTACCTCCGCGAACACTCCCACGAGGAATGTTTCCAGCTTGGGGTTGGGCTCTTGAAGGCAGCGCCCCATCAGGCGGAGAAAGTGGCTTGTGCAACCGCCGGTGCGAAGCTCGTCCACCGACGGGCGGATGAAGGCATCCAGGATGTCTTCCAAGGGGACGGGGGACTCGCCAGCATATTTGACAGCTGCCTCAAGCCGGGTCAACCGCCGATCATTAAGGGGGGCCAGCCGGCGGAAGAACACGGCCTCTACCAGGCCATCTTTGCCACCAAAGTGGTAGTTCACCGCAGAGACGTTCGCGGCAGCGGCTTTGGTAATGTCCCGTACCGAGGTGCCGTCAATGCCTCGCTCGGCGAAAAGTTGTTCAGCGGTGTCCAGGAGGGTGAGGCGGGTTATTGCGGACGGGACCTTCGCTACAGCGGTCGGGGCGCTCGTGGCAGAGAGGGTGAGCAGGGTGGACACGGTTTCAAACAAACGTTTGAAAAGCACTTTCGTCAACTGCCAACTGATGAAAAACCTGTTTGCCCGGTGCCGATAGGTCTCTAAGGGTGGATGGATGAAGCTGCTGGCAATCGCCTTCTGGACGGTACTGTTTGGGATGACAGGGTGGGCTCAGCAGCCGCCGCCTAAACTGCCGGACATAGGCACGATGGTGAAGCCCGCGGAACCGGTGGAGCCGGTGCTCCCAGATTTCTTCTCTCTGGCCCAAGTGGCGGAGCAGGCCCAAAACACGGATCTGGAGATGGAAGTGCTCCGGGCTGATGCAGAGGGCGTGAAGGTGGAAAGCGGAGTGACCGCCCGGCTTGGTAAACTGGCTGCCGAGATAACTGCACGAAACGCAGAGACGGCGGCCATCCTGGGTGCCTCTCCAGGCCTGGATGCGCTACAGTCACAGGAAGCTGTGTGGACAGAGATGCGACGCTTGCTTGGCACGTGGCAAAGTGAACTGGCTGCCCGGGCGGATCACCTGGAGAGGCGTGACCAGCGTCTGAGTAAACTGGCGGAGACCTGGCAGAAGACTTTGGATGAAGCAAAGAAGGCAGGGGCCATGCCGGAAGTTCTAAAGCGGATCAGTGCGGTGATGGATCAGATCCAAAAGACGCGCGTTGCGGGTCAAAAAGCCAGTGGCGGGATTGTGGCGTTGCAAACGAAAGTGAGCACTGAAGATGCCCGCGCCAGGGAGATGCAGGTCGCCATCACCCAGGCGCAGAGTCGGGCAATGCGGATGCTTCTACAGCCTGATGCACCGATGATCTGGAGGTCGGACGCGCTCCAGCGTTCGGCGGATGTGATGAGACTGGAGGCTGGCGAGGCCCTACCGGTACAGTGGTCAGCTCTGGGGGAGTACCTGCTGCGCCAACGGGGTGCCTTGGTATTGCACGCACTGATTGTCACCGCTTTTTTTCTGCTCATCACCTGGATGCGACGCCATGTGGGGCAATGGGCGGTGGGGGATGAATCCCTGCGTGGGGCAGCGGTGGTCTTTGGCGTGCCGAAGAGCACCGCGCTGGTTCTTTCCGTCCTGGTCAGCGGCTGGATCTATCCCCAGCCTCCCCGAATCCTCTGGGCGGTGGTGGGAGGCGTGGCGCTGGCGCCGACCCTTTATGTGCTGCACCATCTGGTGGCGGGATCGTTGCGGAAGCTCCTCTATGGCCTGACTGGTTTTTATCTCTTCGGTGTGATCTTGAACCTCGCTGCGCCCTGGCCGGTGATGACTCGTTTTCTTTTCCTGGGGGAAACGCTGGCGGGCGCCTTGTTTTGTCTTTGGTTTTTGCGTCGCGCTGCAAAGCCCGATGATGCCTCATCACGGCTCTGGTCCATTACCCTGCTGGCAGTGAGGATGGCCATGGCGGTGTTTGGCGTGGCGTTTGTGATGAATGCCCTGGGCTACGTCGGGTTGGCGAGATTCCTGACAGCCGGTCTGTTCAAAAGCACCTACCTGGCGCTCGTCCTCAACGCAGCGGTCAATGTGGTGGACGCGCTGGTAGGTTGTTTCCTCCACTTCCGGCCGGTGGCGAAACTGCGTGCCGTGCAGCGACACCGGCCCATGTTGCGTCGCCGCAGCAGCCGGCTGTTGCGCTGGCTCGCCGGGTTCTGGTGGGTCACCTCCACCCTGGAAGTGCTGTCCCTGAAGCGACCGGTGTTCGAAGCCATCGAGACCGCCCTGACGAGCAACTGGATTCTGGGATCTGCCACTCTTTCAATTGGCGGTGTCGTCACTTTTGGATTGATGGTGACGGGGGCGTTTCTGCTGTCCCGGATGCTGCGTTTCGTGCTGGAGGAGGACATCTATCCCCGGGTCCGTCTGGCACGAGGTGTTCCCTACGCGATCTCCACGATGCTGCACTATGTGATCCTGCTGGTGGGATTTGTGCTGGCGGTGGCGGCACTGGGGTATGACATGACAAAGTTCACCATCCTGGCCGGTGCGTTCGGCGTGGGGCTGGGTTTTGGGATGCAGAACATCGTGAACAATTTCGTCTCTGGCCTGATCCTGCTCTTTGAGCGTCCTGTGCAGGTAGGGGACATCATCCAACTGGAGGCCGTCACCGGAGTGGTGACGCATATCGGAATCCGGGCCAGCATCGTCAAGGTGGGGGATGGTTCTGAAGTCGTGGTCCCCAACGGCAAACTCATCGCAGACCGCTTTACGAACTGGACGCTAACTGACCGCAAAAGGCGCCTGGAAGTGGCGGTAACGGTTGGGAAGGATGCCGACCCCCAACGCGTGATGGAGGTTATCAACGGGGTAGCAGTGGGCCATCCGCTGGTGGCGACTGCTCCTGCACCGCAAACCTGCCTCACCGAGTTCGTGGCCGGGGGCATTAAGTTTGAGCTGCGAGTGTGGACAAACCGGTTCGAAGACGCCCGCCCCCTCTGTAGTGACTTGAATGTTGCAGTCCATAAAGCCCTCACGGAGCAGGGGATAGCGCTGCTTTAACAATAGCTAAAAATTTACCCTCAACGCTGGTCGTTCTGGCGATGTCCCATTGGATGACTCCCGAACTCCTGAATTGAGGTTCTTATGCATGCTAGTAGATGGGTGACATGTCTTCGTCCGGTCGCCGGATGGGCCGTTGTCGTAGCTTGCTGGTTCGGCCTGGGGCTGAGATGGGTTACGGCGGACCCGGTGGTTGAGCTGAAAGACCTTGAAGCGAAGGCTCTGGCTGGGGAGGGGGCAGCGCAGCTGGCTCTGGCGATTCGGTACGACGGTCGCGAGCGGTCCGATGATCATGATATGGGCAAAGCCTTTCATTGGTACAAAGAGGCTGCCGCCAAGGGCTATGCGGAGGCACAGGCAGCTTTGGGGCTCATCTACATGAAGGGTGAGGGTACCCCTGAAGATTATGCTGAGGGGGCGAAGTGGTTTCGCCAGGCCTCCGAGCAGGGGCATCCCGTGGCTCAAATGAACCTCGCAAGCTGCTATGCCAACGGACATGGGCTCCCCCGAGACCTCAAGGAGGCGGCCAGATGGTTCCGCGAATCGGCGGAGCGGAATGAGCCGATGGCTCAATATTATCTGGGAATATTGTATGGTCGGGGCGAGGGGGTGCCGCAGAGTTACATAGAGGCCTACAAGTGGCTCACTGCTTCCGCTGCGCAGGGGGTGAAAGAGGCTCGCGAAAGCTTGGAAACGCTGGACTCCGTGCTCAGTGCAACGGAGTTGGAAGCCGCAAGGAAAGCGGCGGCGAGCATGCGGCTCAGTCTTGTGGGGCGATAAGGGGCGCGAAGTGCCCGGTCGCAATCACGCTTGCCTCTATTGGGGCGTGGTCCTAGCATCAGGCCCATGAACGCATCCCGGTATCTCCGACCCCGCCTTCTGCATGGTGCCGTGGCCTGTCTGGCCGCAACCATCTCTTTCGCCAGCAGCCGACTTGCTGCTCAGGCTGCTGCTCCTCTCTCCACGGTGGAGACGGCTCTGGCTACTCCGGGCAAGCGCCCTGACCCCGCCAGGTTTGAAAAGGATCTGGCCAAGTTTGACGCCGAATTCAAGGCGAAGCCGGTCAAGGGAGGGATCGTCTTCACGGGCAGTTCTAGCATCCGTCTCTGGAAGACCGAGGAAGCGTTTCCCAATCTGCCGGTACTGAACCGTGGCTTTGGTGGATCGGTTGCGAATGACCTGGTGGTGCACGCGGAGCGTGTGGTGCTGCGGTACGAACCCAAGGTATTGGTAGTTTACACAGGCAGCAATGACTTGAATGCGAAGCTGAACCCCGAGGAGGTTCTGGCCGACTATACAGCCTTCCTGAACCTGGTGCACGAGAAGCTGCCTGACTGCCGGATCGTCATCAATTCGGTGAAGATCTCGGAGTTGCGTCTCAAACAAATTCCCGCCGTGAAGCAGCTCAACAGCCTTTTGCAGGCATGGTGCGAGGGCAAAAACTGGGTTCGGTGGCTGGAGTCGATGAACTACCTGATGGACGAGAAGGGGTTGCCCAAGAACGAGTTATTTCGCAAAGATAAGCTTCATCTCAACGAAGCCGGTTACGCGAAATGGAACGAGATCATCGAGCCTGTCATCAAAGAGGAGTGGACGAAGGCCGGAGGCAAGGCCTGATGAAGCGCGTCTTATTATTTGCGGCTGCCAACAACTGTTTACTGGAGTAAAAAGTTCAGTTCGATTGATTAATGTCTTGGCACGGACGATGCAGTTTCATAATAATGAGGCGTCCTGAAAAACTATCCTAAATTCCCCGGAATAAAGGATGGCTGAAAGGGCGAGCCAACTGATTTGTCAGGTGTCGAATGGTGTTGTGTTGTGTATGATGAAGGCGGTCCAGGTGGGCCGCCTTCATCATTTTTCACGCTTGGGTGAAGCGGGCCGCTGGAGTTCAAACACCCCATTGTCGATGTTGCAGCGGTAAGTTGCCTTGAACTCGGCTGGGGTGGCCTTCCCTTCATAGTGATAGACTCCGCCGACGAGGGCTCCAAGATCCTGCTGGCCCGTCACCCGGCCCCGGCGGTCCACCAGATGGCGTGCCGTGTAGCCGCCACTCAGCACTCTGGCCCACGTGGCGTGGTAGCGAAAATCGTAGGCAGTGTTCTTTCCTTGCTCCTCTACGGGGGTGACGATTGCCTTGAGCTTCCCATGATGCCCGTTGTGCCGGCTGTACCAGAGCCCTTCCCAGGCCCCAGTCAGATCCTTGGGCGGGTTTTGGGTATCACGGGCAGCAGCTTTGTTCCAATCACTCTGGTAGCCTAGGGAGCAGCTTGAAAGTAGGGACGCACTGAGAGCGAGGATCAGGAGTGTGAGGCGAGCAGGCATGGTGATAGGAAAGTGAAGCAGATGAAGCGCGATGAACCATGCACCGGAGGTCGCTGGTGGAACCAGCGTCTTGCCATGCCCCGGGCAGACCGCTACGCTGCATGCTGATGAATGGAGCAAGCGATGTCAAGGATCTGGTGGTGGTGGTGGTGGGTGGAACGACTGGCCTGGGGCTCTCAGCGGCCAAGGCGCTGTCGGTTGCCGGGGCGCGTCTGGTTGTCGTGGGGCGGTCTGGCGACAGTTTGGAATCGGCACTGCTTGTGCTGGGGAGTGGAGCGTGTGGCCTGGCGGGTGACGCCGTGCTTCCTGAGACATCTGAGCGTGCGGTGGAACTGGCAGTAAAGCAGTTTGGCCGGCTGGACGGGCTCTACCATGTTGCTGGAGGCAGCGGTCGTTCCAGAGGTGATGGGCCTCTCCATGAACTCACGGACGAGGGCTGGGACTACACACTCGACCTTAACCTTAAATCTTTGTTCAACTCCAATCGGGCAGCCGTGAGGCAGTTCCTAAAACAAGGGGGTGGGGGCGCAATCCTGAACATGGCAAGTGTGCTCGGGTGGTCGCCGTCGCCAAAGTATTTTGCCAGTCATGCCTATGCGGCAGCCAAGGCCGGGATCGCCGGTTTCAGCAAAGCCACTGCCGCGTACTATGCGCCTCACAACATCCGGATCAATGTGATCGCTCCCGCTCTGGTGGAGACACCAATGTCCCGCCGGGCAGTGGGAGATGAAGAAATTGTTCAGTTCGTTTCCAGCAAGCAACCTCTTGATGGGGGGCGGGTGGGAGTGCCGGGAGACTTGGATGGTGCTGCAGTCTTTTTGCTCTCCCGTCAGGCGCGGTATGTGACGGGTCAGGTACTTGCGGTTGACGGCGGATGGAGCGTCACGGAGGGTCAGCGCGGCGGGGCGTCCAACTGATCCCGGCCGTTATCGCAGCAGCTTCCCAGCATGGATCTCATTGGAATCGACATTGGCGGCACCAACATCAAGGCCGGACTTTTTGACAGTGAAACGGGTCAGTTTCTGGAGCGCGCCACCTTGCCCACGAATGATGGGATCATGGTGGACGGAGTGCCCGCCTGGGCTGAGGCCGTGAAGACTCTGATCGCAGGCTTCGAAGGTGCCAGAGGCCGCTCTGCGATACCGGTGGGAATCTCGGCGCCTGGACTGGCGGCCCGTAACGGGCAGACCATCCAGTGGATGCGAGGACGCATGGCGGGGCTGGAAGGCTTTACCTGGGCTGCTTTTCTGGGCCGGGAAGTGCAAGTGCTCAACGATGCGCATGCTGCCTTGTTGGGAGAGGTCTGGAAAGGGGCCGCAGAGGGATCACGCGATGTGGTGATGCTGACCCTGGGTACGGGCGTAGGGGGAGCGGTTATTTCAGATGGGCGACTGCTTCGCGGCCATCTAGGGAGGGCTGGTCATCTGGGACACATCACCGTCAACTTTATCGGGCCGGGCGACATTGTGGGGACGCCGGGCAGCCTGGAGGACGCTGTGGGGAATGCCACGGTCGCCCTGCGCACGCAAGGCGGCTACCAGAACACCCGCGAGCTGCTGGAAGCGGTGCAAAGGGGAGATGGCATGGCCAGGGCAGTTTGGGAAAAGTCCATGCACGCGCTGGCAGCTGGGATGGTCTCACTCATCAATGCCTTTGACCCGCGGGATATCATATTGGGTGGCGGGATCGCTGCGGGGGCTTGGGAGCTGGTGATGGCGGGTGTCCGGCCGCATCTAAACGCCTCGGAGTGGTGTCCGACCGGGGAGCGTGTCAGGATCGTCCAGGCAAAGCTGGGAGAGTGGGCGGGAGCTTACGGTGCGGCGAAGACTGCCAGGCTGGGGGGCGTTGCGCGTTCCGACCCATGACGCGCTGCCAGATAACGAAAGAGCCCTGCTCCCGGAATTGGGAAGCAGGGCTTGAAAGCACAGGCGCGACAAGCCTGATGGCGGATTAGACCGTCCCGTAGATGGTACGGCCGGTGCTGCGAAGGTCGTCGCAGGCCTGCTGGAGGCGCTTGGCGAGGCTGATCTCAGCCTTCTTCAGGTAACCACGGGGATCGTAGAGCTTCTTGTCACCCATTTCACCGTCGATCTTCAGGACGCCGTCGTAGTTTTTGAACATGTGTTCCGCGATGGGGCGGGTAAAGGCGTACTGGGTATCCGTGTCAATGTTCATCTTGATGACGCCGTAGTCGAGCGTCTCACGGATTTCTTCCAGCGGAGTGCCTGAACCACCGTGGAAGACGAGGTCCATCTCTGCTTGGGCACCGTACTTGGCCGTTACAGCGGCCTGGCCATCACGGAGGATGGTGGGTTTGAGCTTCACGGCACCAGGCTTGTAGGCACCATGAACGTTGCCAAATGTGGCGGCAAACATGAACTGGCCAATGCCGTTAAGGGCTTCGTACACCTGCACCATGTCTTCCGGAGTGGTGTAAAGTTTCTCATTGGGCTGATCACCGTGGTCCACGCCATCTTCCTCACCACCAACGACGCCGGCTTCGACTTCGAGGATGATTTCGTTGGCCACGCACTCCGCAAGGAGGGTCTTGGAAAGTTGCAGGTTCTCTTCAAGCGGCAGCTCGGAGGCGTCCAGCATGTGGGAGTTGAAGAGGTTGCCATTGCCTGCGGCACGACGGGCGGCGGTGGCGGCGATGAGGGGTTTGAGGAATGTATCCACCTTCTTGGGCTGGCAGTGGTCCGTGTGGAGGGCCACGAGCACATTGTAGCGCTCGGCCAGTCGATGGGCGGCTTCTGCGAGCACGATAGCCCCCAGGGCCATGTCTTTGACGGATGTGCCGGAGGCAAACTCGCCACCACCGGTGCTGACCTGGATGATGCCGTCGGACTTGGCGTCTGCAAATGCCTTGAGCGCGCCATTGATGGTCGTGATGGAGGTCACGTTGATGGCGGGATAGGCATAACCGCCTTCCTGGGCGGCAGCCAGCATGGCGCGATATTGTGCAGGTGTAGCAATAGGCATAGGCTAACCCTTAGAGCAGAATTCGGGCCGCCGCAACCCGCAAGACCCTTGACCAGAGCGCAACTTTTCCGATTGAGATGTGTTTCGTCCCCTTGTGAAGATGAAGTTGCCCTTGTCCAGCGTTGCGTTTTACACCAGCATGCTAATGGTCTTCTCCATGAGAAGAGCGGCAGCAGTAGCAGCCATTGGGATGGCCTTCATGTTGGGAGGTCCCGCTAACTTGCCTGCACAGGGGCCTCGTCCGCCTGAGGGGGGAGCAGAAGGGAGCGGGCCCGGACCTGGACCCCGGCCTCCCAAATCCGGAATGGACGGCAGGGACCGTGACAGGGATGGGCGCTCTGGATTTGGTCGTGGCGGCGATCGGGATCGCATGGATGTCTTCCGCACCATGACGGAGGAAGAACGCCAGCGGGTGCGAGACGCCTTTGAGAAGGCCTGGCAGAATCCTGCTGTCACCGCAGCCAGGGAGCGGTACCAAAAAGCGAACGATGAGTACCGAGAAACCTTACAGAAGGCGCTCAAGGAGGCTGATCCCGTCGCGGTGGAATTGCTTGAGAAGCACAAACCCAAGGGCGGCCCCTTTGGTATGATGCCCATGCCGGATCCGAATGATCCTGAATTTGTCAAAAAGGCGATCAACAGGCTCGGAATGGAGCTGCATGCCCTCTCCCGGGGGGAGAATCGGCGGTTCCCTACCAAAGAGATTGCAGAGAAAGTACAGGCCGACCCTGCTGTGAAAGCTGGGATTGAGGCGCTCGAGAAGGCCGCACCTGCCGGACGCTTGGAAGCTTGGGGCAAGCTGGTATCCATCCTACAGGAAGTGGCCCGTAAAGAAATGCCGGTCCAAGAGGGCGGTTGGCGCCCAGGGCCGGGACCGGGGGCACCTCCCGGTCCTCCGGGGCCACCGCCTTTTGAAGAGCATCGGCCAGATAAAAGACCGGAAGCGGGCTCTGACTCACGCCCGGGCCCTGGCGGGAAGTGATCTGCTTGCGTGTTGGAGAGCAGAGGGTCACGGCCAGCATGCATCCAGGATTTCCTCCTGGATGCGGTGCATCTCGGTCCTCTCCGCAGGCTCATAGTCGCTCCAGCCAGCCAGATGCAACAGGCCGTGTACCATATAACGGGCCACCTCGCGGTCGTAGCTCTCGTTGTGATCAGCGGCTTGCTTTTGCGCGGTGTCCAGGCTGATGAGAATCTCGCCGTGATGAAAGGTGATCACGTCCGTGGGGGTCGGATCATCAAGGAAATCACCGTGGACCTTGGCAATGGTCCGGTCTGAAACGAGGACGAAATCCACCTCGTTAAGCTGCGAAAGGGGTGACTCGGATTCGCGGGCCGCAGCCAGGCACTTCGGAACCGCCTGGAGAGCTGTGGTTTTCCAGCGGGCTGTCGCGGCGGGAGGGCGTCGGTAGCGGCGGTCAATGCGAATGCGCATCGGCAGAAGGTGCCCGGTCAGGCCGCGTGATTGACCTTGGTGGGCTGGGGTTTCGTGCTGCCGCTGGATCCTTCAGAATCTTTGGACTCCCTGGCCTCTTTCGCGTGTTTGCGTGCCACTTCAGAGGGCGTTTCCTCACGAGGCGCCTTGGGATAGTGAATACGGCTGTGAAGCATGCTCATGAGAGTCTTTACGAAGCTGGCCTTGATGTCGCCAAGTTCTGCCAGAGTGAGATCGCACTCGTCAAGTTGATGGTCGAGAATGCGGTTGCGCACGATCTCTTCCACAAGCTGCTCTACGCGGGTAAGTGAAGGTTTGGCCAAGGTTCGGCTGGCACTCTCCACCGCATCCGCCAGGGAAATGATGGCAGCCTCCTTGAACTGTGGGCGCGGGCCGGGATAGCGGAAACCATCTTCCGTCACTTCCGGCACATCGTCTTCGCGAGCCTTGTCCTCCTCCACCAGTCGCAGGATTTCCTTCTTCTGATCCAGAGCACGGCGATAGAAGAAATAGACGAGTGAGTTACCGTGATGCTGCTCAATGACGTCGATGATGCGGGAATTGAGGCCGTGTTTGATGGCAATGTCCACGCCGTCCTTTACATGGGCGATGAGGACCAGCGCACTCATGCGCGCGGTCAGGTCATCATGCGGATTGTCATCGGGATCCATATTCTCGATGAAATACTCCGGCTTGGTGAGCTTGCCGATGTCGTGAAAATAAGCACAGACGCGGCACATGCTGGCATTCGCCGCGATCGATTCTGCCGCTGCCTCAGCCAAGTTGGCTACCACCAAAGAGTGGTGATAAGTTCCCGGAGCCTCAATGCTGAGGCGCTTCATGAGCGGATGGTTCAGGTCTCCCAGTTCCAGCCAGGAGATCGTCGTGGTCATCTGGAACAAAGACTCAAGCGCAGGCAAAAGAGCGCCGGCCAGCATGGCGGTAAGAATGCCAGAAAGAAGGGGGGACAGGAAGAGCAGAGCCTGGTGGTCGCTGTTCAACGCCACGCTGGTCTGGCTGAAAAGAACCATGAAAATCGAGGCCGCAGCACCAATGTACAAACCGCTGGTGAGCAGGCGGCTCCGGCGGCGGATGCGCTGGGTGACATAAACGCCGACAAATCCGACGCTGAGGCCGGTCGCAATATACGGGAGAATGGTGTCAGGCGGCACGAGGCAGGAGCCGAGAAGCGTCGCATAAACGGCACCAAAAAGGGAGATACGCCGACCCGCCAGCATGCAAAGGATGACCGGGCCCAAGGCATGAGGCACCAGCAGGAGCGTGTACGAAGGGGGCCAACCACGATGATGGCCGTAACTCAGCACCACTCCCACGGCGGCCAGATGAAGCACGACTGCGCAGAAGACCAGCAGCACGTGGCCATTAGGGCGGACATCGGCAGGCAGACTGAGGTACCAGTGCACCGCTGCGGGTAGGAAGACCGCAGCGGTGAAAATGAAGCTGGCACCCGTAGCACCAGGGAGGTTTGCCCCAAGAATCTTCATCAGCACCGTGATGCCGATGAAGGCGGAGACAAACAGTCCGAGTCCAACCATCGGATTGCAACGCAGAGTCTCCCAGAACTCTCCCTGCAAATGCTTACGGCGAGTCTTGCCACAAGACAAACCTTTGCGCGTAAGCTGCGCCCGCTTGATGAAATCGAACATAGAGATGGCTTAGCCGGGGGGATTCTAAGGGATTCCCTTCCGAACACAACCTTTTACTTGCTATTCCCCAGTTCCCCGATGGATGCGATAGGCTTCGATGATCCTTTGAACGATCGGCAGACGTACCACATCTGTAGGTTCGAATCGGATAAACGACAGGCCCTCGACTCCCGAAAGAATGTGCATGGCTTCCGCCAGGCCTGAGCGAACCCCGCGCTTCAGATCCACCTGGGATGGATCCCCGGTGACGACGCAACGAGATCCTTCCCCCAGACGGGTCAGGAACATGAGCATCTGCTCGGTGGTGGTGTTTTGAGCCTCATCCAGAATGACAAACGAGTTTTTCAAGGTGCGACCACGCATGTAGGCGAGGGGGGCGATCTCTACGATGCCTCTTTCGATCATCTTCTCTGCCTCATCCGTCTCCAGCATCTCGTAAAGAGCGTCATAAAGGGGGCGAAGGTAGGGGAAGACTTTCTCATTCAGGTCGCCCGGCAGGAAGCCCAGAGCCTCGCCGGCCTCCACAGCAGGGCGGGTTAGCACCAGCCTCTGCACAGTTTTATCTCGCAGGGACTGGAGTGCCTGCGCCATGGCGAGGTAGGTTTTGCCCGTTCCAGCGGGTCCAATGCCGAAAACCACTTCGTTTTCCCGCATGGCCTTGAGGTAGTCAATCTGACCACGGGTCTTGGCCAGAACCGGAGGTTTTCTGGAGGATCCCAGCAGCTTGAGCTGCAAGATCTTTTCCGCTGGGGCTTCCGTCCAGGGTTGGCGGGTGTTGCTGATGACCATCTGGAGCATGCCAAGGCTGACCTCGGCCCCGCCACGGCGAACTTTCTCGAGTTCTGCCAGGACTTCCTGAGCGGCGGTGATGCGGTCTTCCGGGCCGTCGAGCTTGATCCAGCCATCGCGGGAGGTGACCTGGATGTCGAAGGCCTCAGCCAGTTTTCGAAGGCTGCTGATGTCGTTTCCTATGACTGAGTGGAGAAACTGCGGGGTTTCGTAAGTAAGAGTGACAGATGACATTTTGTCAGAATTGAAAGAAGCGGATTGGAGGAGGTGGCCACGATTTGATGCTCTGGACACAATGCCAGAATTCTACCAAGGCCACGAGGAAAACAGCAGGGACTGAACGTCAGTCTCCTGTCGAGTGCATCAAGATGGACATGGGGGGATCCTCAACGGTAGCCGTAGGCGAGTGCCCAGGTGACTCCGCGTTCTTTCTTGCTCTTTACGCTGAATACGACCGTGTAGGTGCCAGTGGCTGGCGGGTTCACACGCACAGAGCATGTAAACTTCCCAGTCTTGCGTTCCATGTGGACTGGCTGGCCCTTGGAATCGAAGACGGCGAGTTCAAGCTCGCAGTCTTCGTTGGCGGTACCAAGCCAGAAAGCATATTCATTGCCCTTGAAGAGTTGATGGCGGACGGCCAGTTTCTGACCGGACTCCACCTCGCCATTCCAGTAATCCTCACGAACGGTGTAGCCCTGCTCCACGTACGGCGTGGCGGCCTCCATGGCATAATCATGTGCCTCGTCCACAAAGGCGTAGGCACTGGTCAGGGCCACAAAGAAGAGGGCGCAGAGTACTGCGCACTGAAGCTTGAGCTTGTTCATTTGAGGTAGCGGGAAACTGGAGGACCGGATGATTACCGGGACTTTTTGACTTGAAGGATCAAAGTCAGCAGTTCTTCGCAGGTCGTGTGAATGGTGTTGATCTTCTCAGGCGTAAAACTGCCATCGGGCGAGTCCATGGACTTGCGGATGGTCACTAGACCCTTGGAGATCGCAGTCACAAGACGGTTGTTCTTGGCTGAGTCTGACATGCCATTCACCGACTTGGCGAAGTGATCCACCAGCATGGGCTGGTTGAGAAGCTCAGCCCGGTCATTGGTATAAGCTTTGGACACGACAGAGGTGGCAGAAGAGGTGCCACGCAACCAGCCGCCAAGGCTGACGCACTGGGCCAGATCATTATCACGCATGCGCTCCATTTCAGCGCGAACGGTGGCCTGAGTCTGGTCGAATTCCTTGCGGACAGCCTTCCAGTCATCCTTCTGCACTGCATCAAGAATGCTTTGCGCATGAGGGCGAACGGCCTTGGTCAAGCCGAGACTCTGAGCGATATTAATGACTTCCCGACCGATTTCCTCCACCGCCTGCTTGTCCTGGGCCTGCACAGCCACAAACCCCTCGGCGACGACGGTGCCAAACACCAACGAAAGCTCCATCCGGTCAGAGGAGTCGGGGGTGGAGAGCTTACGAAGTTCGTCTTTCCAGTTGGGATCCCCCAATTTGTCTAGAACGGCAAAGATCTCGCTGGGCACAGGCACCACCACTTCGTCCATGACGTAGCCAGGGAACTGGGCCGGGTCGAACTTCTGAGCGGTCCCCTGGGAGAAGGCGGAACCCGCCAGCATCAAGGAGGCAAAAAGATAAAAAGTCTTCACTTTCATGGTCATTCGGGCAATCTCAGACAGCGACATGCAAGAGGCTGTCATAACGAAGCGCAGAATAGTTGAGGTGCAACCGTTTTGCGGACGTTGATTCCATACTGCTTGAATCTCACAAGAACCGGACCTTGCGCGTAAATAAGATGGGAGGCGACATGAATGTACAGATCTTGCAGACGAGCCCCATATGGGAGGACAAGCTGGCGAGCCAGGCGGGAGTCATCGCGATGCTGGAACGCTGCCCTCCGGTCCCTGGGAGCCTTTTGGTGCTGCCGGAGATGTTTTCCACGGGTTTCAGCATGAACGTGGCGGTGACGGCCCAGACTGAGGCCCGGGAGGATGAGGCCTTTCTTTCCGGAGTGGCCATGAAACACCATTGTGCCGTGATGGGTGGGGTCGTTTCTCCCCTTGTGGAGGGCAAAGCGCAGAACGAATCCGTGACCTTCGGCCCGGATGGGGAGCTTTTGGCCCGCTACGCAAAACAACAGCTCTTTTGTCTCGGCGGCGAGGCTGACTGCCACACACCGGGTGAGGCGGTGATCGCCTTCCCCTTGCAAGGATTTATGGTAGCGCCCTTTGTCTGCTACGACCTCCGGTTCCCGGAGTTGTTCCGTGATGCAGCCATGGTGGGGGCGAATCTGCTGGTGGTGATCGCCAGTTGGCCGGTGAAAAGGTACCATCATTGGCTGACGCTTCTCCAGGCCCGCGCGATTGAGAACCAGGCCTATATGGTGGGAGTCAATCGGGCGGGGAGTGATCCTCACCTGCACTACAATGGCCGAAGCGTAGTGGTAAGCCCTCACGGGCACATCATTACTGATGCGGGAGAATCCGCCGGATCGGTTTCGGCCCGGTTGGACCTTGCTGATCTGCAGGAGTGGCGGGAAGTCTTTCCGGCTCTGCGAGATTCTCGATGGTAGGAGAGTGCTTGTTTCCAAATACTGCGGAGCTGGGCAGGGATGTTGCGTCGTTTTCTGCTGGGAAATGGGCGTGGATCTGCGTTTGATGAGGTGAATGCTCCGCCTCATGCGTCTTTACCCTCTCACTCTTGCCAGCACGGCCTTGCTGTCGCTAACCCTGATCCTCGGACGCGATGATGCTCGGGCTCAGAACGTGGATCCCGCCGAGGCGTTCGCGCCTCCCGCCGTGACGGAATATCTTGGGCGCACGGTGGCCCAGACCATGCATTGGAGCGGATCGGGCTGGCTCATCCGCCACAAACGGGAGAGGGAGGAGGCGGCGAGCCTGATGCGGGAAAAGCTGGAGCTGAAGCCCGGCATGGTGGTGTGCGACTTGGGCTGTGGGAACGGCTATCACACCTTCCCCATGGGTAGGGCAGTGGCTCCTGGCGGTAAAGTCTATGGCGTGGAGATTCAGGAACCATACCTGCGCATGCTTGAGGAGGGCGCGGTAAAGGCCGGAGTGACGAACTTTGTGCCGGTGTTGGGCAAACTCTACGATCCGGGGCTGCCAGATGCCACTTTTGACCTCATGCTGCTCGTGGATGTTTACCACGAGTTCTCGCACCCGGAGCAGATGCTGTCGGCCATGCACAAAGCATTAAAGCCGGACGGCGTGGTGGTGCTGGTCGAGTTCCGGGCGGAAGACGACACGGTGCCCATCAAGCCGGAGCACAAGATGACAAAGGCCCAGATCGACAAGGAGATGACTGCCAATGGCTACAAGCTGGTGAAGTCCTTCGACGGTCTGCCCTGGCAGCATATGCTCTGGTACGGGAAGGGGGAAAGCTCGGGCAATCCGAACAAATCGTGAAAGTTTCCGGTTGGAGAGGCTGATTAGGTGATCCTTCCCCCACAGCATCGACATTCTTCAACCACTGACCTTCATGCGCCGTTTTCCTCTGTTACAACTGACCGTCCTTCTTGGTGCGACTCTCTTGCAAGCCGCTGACCCCGTGACGCTCACGGTGGCCGACTTTACCGACGGCAAGGGCAACCCTGTGCCAGCGGGCTGGAAAACTGAAGACGATGGCTCGATTCATCGTGTGGAGAAAGCAGGCAACATCATCTCCAAGAAAGAGTATGCCAATTTCGAAGTGGAATGGGAATGGAAGCTGGCCGCAGGTGGCAACAGCGGCATCAAGTATTGGGTCAACGAGTTCCCCAAAGGAGGCTGGTTGGGTGTGGAATATCAGATGATCGATGATGCCAAGCATGCGGACGCAACCAAGGGGGCTGGCACCCACAGCACGGCTTCCTTCTATGACATCAAAGCGCCTGCCGCAGACAAGGCTGTAAAGCCCGCGGGTGAGTGGAACCACAGCAAGGTGGTGGTGAAGGACGGCAAGATTCAGCACTGGCTGAACGGCAAACTGGCAGGCGTAGTGGACACCAAGTCTGAAGAATGGAAGGCGGGCATCGCCAAGAGCAAATTCAAAGCTGTGGAAGGCTTTGCCCCCGGAAAAGGTCGCCTCATGCTGACCGACCACGGTGATGAGGTCTGGTGGAAGAACATCAAGGTCACGGAGCTCTGAGCGCCTGCGGCGCAGACAGAAGACTTTAAGACAAAAGACGAAAGACCTGAGAAGAGGTCTTTCGTCTTTTTGTAGCAGCTTGGAGAAGTCTGATCTGACTCAGGTCTTTTGTCTGGAGTCTTGTAGTCTTCTGTCTTCGTCTTCAGCATACCCCGCTGACCAGGCACACAATATCATCGGGCGTGGTCACAATCTCTGCGGCACCATTTTCGCGAAGTTCGGTCTCGCCGCGGAAGCCCCATTTGACACCGACGGCGAGCATGCCGGCATTCACCGCGAGTTGCATGTCGATCCCTGAGTCGCCGACGTAGGCGCATTCGGAAGGTTCTACACCGAGGGTCTTGCAGATCTCAAATGCGCCTGCGGGGTCTGGTTTCTTGGGCACGCCGGAACGGGCCCCCAGCACGATCTCGAAGGGTGTGTCCGGGAAGAAGTGTTTGCAGCAGAGAAGTGTGAAATCGTGGGGCTTGTTGGAGAGAACTGCGAGCTTCATGCCTCGTTCGTGCAGTCCCTGGAGGGCTTCTTCAATGCCCACGTAGGGGCGGGTTTCACTCTTCCAGGTGTCGTGGTAGTGCTTCTGGTACTCGTTGACACGGGCCTCTATGTCCTCGGTAGCGAGCATTTCTGGGGGTAGGGCGCGTTCTACGAGCGCCCGGACGCCGTCTCCGACGTATTTAGGGAAGACCCCGAGAGGTTGCCGTGGGTAGCCACGGGCCTCTAGCATGCGGTTGATGGCTTCTGCCAAGTCTGCCAGAGAATCAATGAGGGTGCCGTCCAGGTCGAAGATGAAAGCTTTCATGAGAGTCGGATTCCGTCACCAAGCGCAGACCGGGCAAAATGCCAACCGAAAAGGCTGGTGGGGGAGTGATGGGGATGAGAAGGTTGGCACGACTCTCGCTCAAAAGCTTCACATCTCTTGATAAAACCGTTGCAAAAGTCTCCTGTTACAAGCATCAATTAAACATCGTACAAATGGCTGCGCCTTTTCCAGATGTCCATTCTGCAAGTCAGGCGAAGGCCGAGACGGGCAGTAGTGTGCCTGCGGCTGAGGCGAAGGTCGTGCCGCCGGTGATTTACCGCCCTAACGTGGCGGCCATCATTCTCAACATGGACAATTCCATGCTTGTGGCTCAACGCTCCGGTCTCCGGAGCGCCTGGCAGTTCCCTCAAGGAGGGGTGGACCCCGGCGAAGGCCTGGAAGAGGCTCTCTTTCGTGAAGTGGAGGAGGAAGTGGGGATCCGACCGGAGAATATACAGCTCCTTGACCGTAAAGGGGGCTACCGCTACGATTTTCCCAAGGGGCGTCTCAAGTACGGAATCTACGGAGGGCAGGAGCAGGTTTATTACCTGTGTCGTTTCCTTGGTAAGGACCGGGACATCAATCTCGATACAGAACACCGCGAGTTTGACCGCTGGCGGTGGATCAAGCCGGAGAAGTTTGACATGGAGTGGGTGCCGCGCTTCAAGCGCGACGTCTATCTGCGTGTGTTTCGAGACTTTTTTGGAATGGAGAAGTAGCCCCCTCGATCGCAACCTTTAAGGGCCGGACCTTCGGACCCAGATTCAGGAGCAGGCGTTGGACTTGAACAAGAGCATACTTCGGACCTGGGGCACTCTGGCGGGTGTTTGGGAGCAGGTGAAGTCGTTCGCCTTGGATCACCCGCTGGATCCATTTCCCCTGCGTCACACCCTGCGCGGTTACAATACCGTCAAAGCCAAGGCTGACCTGAAGGCGGGAGTGACGGTGGCGCTGTTGGATCTGCCGCAGGGAATGGCCTATGCGGTGATAGCGGGCCTGCCCCTCTGGTATGGGGCCACGTGTTCTGCTGTGGCCGCACTGGTGGGGCCGCTGCTGGCCAGCTCCCGGCACACCATTCTGGGGCCGACGAACGCCACTGCCTTCATCACATTTTCCTACTTTGCATCGCACCCGAGCATCAATCAGCTCGCGTTGATGCCGATGCTGGTTTTCCTGGTGGGGGCGCTTTTGCTGCTGGGGGGCTATTTCCGCGTGGCCGATCTGGCGCAGTACATCAGCCGAACTGTGATTGTGGCTTATGTGACGGGTGCCGCGTTGTTGATCATGGTGAATCAGCTTCCGGCTCTGCTGGGGGTCACGATCCCGAAAGGGGGGGCATCGCGAACGCTGTTTGGCACCTTGGGGGCTCTCCTGGATCGGTTGGGAGAGGTGCAATGGACATCAATCGTTCTTACGAGTTCCACCATCGCACTGTTCGTTTTATTGAAGCGATGGCGTCCCCAATTGCCCACCTTTGTGATCGTGCTGGTGGCCATGTCCGGACTGGCCGCCTGGATGAAGTCATCCGGCTTCCCTGTTGTGACCTATGCGGATGCGAAGTTTACCATTTACGATTTGCTTCCGCCATTCCCGGACTTCCTTTCAAAGGATGTGGCCGTACAGTTCAGCCAGTTGTTTGGTCTGGCGGTGGCTATCGCTTTCGTGGCCACGCTGGAGCAGAGTGCGATGTCGAAGACCATCGCATCCCGCGGAAATTACCGGGTCGATGCCAACCAGGACATGTTGTCTCTCGGAACGGCGAACCTGGCGTGTGCCTATCTGAGCGGCATGCCTGCCAGCGGATCTCTGACTCGCTCGGCCTTGAACTTCGAGAGCGGGGCGAGGACGCCGCTTTCGAGCATGATCAACGGCTCAATCTGTCTGGTGGGTGCCCTTACCATAGGTCCACTGGTGGCGTACATCCCACGGGCAGTACTGGCCACCCTGGTAATCTGCATCGCGATATCACTCATTCACCGGCGTCAGATCCGCATTTCCCTCCGTGCCACCAAGTCGGACGCGTTGGTTTTCGTGGTCACCCTGGCGTCCACGCTGCTAGTGCCGCTGCATGTCGCCATCTTTACCGGCGTGGGCGTGTCCATCATGCTCTACCTGAGGAAGGCCAGCCAGCCCTCGCTGGTGGAGTATGAGTTCAACAAGGAGGGGAATCTGGCCGAGGCACAAGGCAAGGAGAGGCAGAACCCCTCCATATCCATCGTGCATGTAGAGGGTGACCTCTTCTTTGGGGCAGCTGAGCTCTTCCGTACGCAAATTCAGAGAACTTGTTCTGATCCCAATCTCAAGATCATCATCTTGCGGCTGAAGAATGCCCGGCACCTTGACGCGACCAGCGTGATGGCACTGGAGGAGTTGATCCGGGTCATGAAGCAGGCCAACAGACATCTCATCATCAGCGGAGCGATGCGGGATGTGGTGCGCGTGCTGAAAAACAGCGGCTTGATTGAGGTGCTCGGGAGGGAGAATCTTTTTATGGGAAATGCCTCCAATCCCAATCTTTCAACCCGGGATGCGCTGAAACGAGCCCAGGAAATTCTTGGCTTCCGGGAGGCCGATGTGCACATATATTACGATCCAAGACACAGTCGCAAGGGGGATGGCGGCGGTTCTGCGGGTTCGCCCGCAGGCTAGTCACTATTTTGTTGCGGCTGCCGCTGATCGGGTGAGGATGAATTTCCCATAGAATGAAACGATTCCGAGAGTACTTGCCGCTCCCTCTTCACATCAGCCTGCCGCTGAGTGTGCTGGTGTGCTGCATGATATTCATCGTGGTGAATACGCTGGTCTTGCTGCATCTGGGTGACAACAAGGAACTCCGGGATCAGGCGCTGTTGGGGGGGAAGCAGGTGGCCCGACTGGCCAGAGTGGCGGGCCGGGCCTCACTTGAGAATAAGGATCAGCTCAATTCGCACCTCGAGATCCTGGCGAGCTACAGCCGGGTGAAGTGGGCAGGGATTTGCGATGACCGAGGGGTGCTTGTCGCCTGCACGGACGGGGACATCGTGGGCAAGACGGTGACCGAGGCCGAGGGCCCTTCATCTGGAGCCGTGGTGATCAAGACTCTGAACACAGGATCACCCCACAAAGACAGAGTCTCTTCCACAGGTCTGGTCATGACCTATCCCGTAACGGCTCACAGTCCGGACGCCAAACAGATGCGTGTGGCGGTGCTGGAGCGCGACATGCGAGATGTACTGGCGGGCCAGCGGGAGAACACCATCTGGGAGGCTGGTGCGTCAGCGGGGGTCTTGCTGGTGGTGTGTGCGGTCTTCTGGTGGTGGTTGCGTAATTTTCTGCGGAAGCGCATGGACCGGGTGCTGGATCTCATCCGGAATCGTCAGGACAGTCTCACTCCAGTGAGCGTGCTGCCGGGTGCAGATGAGTTTTCCCGGCTTTCTGCCGCCCTGCAGGAGCAGGAGGCGCTCTTTCGCCAGATCGTGGACAACATTAATGAGGTGGTGTGGGTGCTGGATGGTAACCGTCAGGTGATCTACGTGAGTCCGGCTTACGAGCGCGTCTGGGGGCGCGAACGGGACGGGACCGTGAAAGGGAATCCACTATGGAACCAGTACATTCCGCAGGAACATCTACAGAAGCTGAAGGTGCTGTTCGAGACGCTCTACAGTGATGGCAAAGCGGTCCATTTCGAGTACCCGATCATTCGGAAGAGCGGGGAGCGTGGATGGATCGAGGCCAGTGCCTTTCCTGTAATGGCACCCGGGGGCGGCATCCATCGAGTTGTGGGCATCAGTCGCGATGTCACGGATCGCAAGGCGCTGGAGGAACAGTTTCTTAACATCAGTGAGCAGGAGCGCCGGCGCTTGGGGCATGACCTCCATGACGATGCCTGCCAGCGACTGGCGTCGCTCAAGATGCGGTGTGAGGTGCTCGTGGCCTCCCTTCGCAATGAGCACTCCTCCAGCCTGCCGCTCGCCCAGGAGTTGAAGACTCAGCTCACTGGGACCTCCGCCTTGCTGCGAGACATCGCCCGCGGCCTCTCTCCGGTGGAAATGGATGGGGAGGGGTTGATGCTGGCGCTGCGCAAGCTGGCAGATCTTGCAGAGACGATCTACGAGGTGCCGTGTTTCTTTGAGTGCGAACACACTGTGCTGGTCAGCAACACGGATGCGGCGAACCACATCTACCGAATCGCACAGGAGTTTATCAACAACGCGGCCCGGCATGGCCACCCGACCCGGATCGACATGACGCTGGAGACTGACTGGGAGTCGGTGAGTCTGACGGTCACCAACGATGGTGTACCTTTCACGGAGCCGGAGAATGCACCGGGCATGGGGCTGAAGATCATTCGCTACCGCGCGAATGCCATCGGGGCATTTGTGAGCATCCGGCCTCGTAATCATCCTGAGGGCGGCACCATTGCCGAGTGCATTGTGTCCCAAAACGTGTGCAATCCAGATGATGGGAAAGTGGCTGAGGCGATGCGGGCGGCTGTTGCAAGGGATGTGGCCCTTTGAGAGGTGAGGGAGAGGGCTTGTCAATGCCCTGCGGTGTTTTTAAGGGAATTATAGTTGTTTTCAAACCCAGGTTCCTTCCTAGGTTCGCGACCCCATGTCGATCAAGATTCGTTTTAACTCCGCCGTCGCCACCGGTCTGGTGCTTGCCAAGGTAGGCAATCCCCAGCGTGATGAGCCATTGCAGACGTCCAAGGAGGTTTTTCACATTGAAGAGGGCGACCAGGCCACGCTCACCGGCATTTTCCTCAAGCCCTTCAAGAACCTGATTCCGCATCGTTTCACGCATCATTCGTCGCTCGACCAGCACGAGATGAACACGATCGCGAAGGCGATCTTTGCCTCCAGTGACGGGTTGCTGGAGAAGGGGTGCGACATTGCCAAACGTTTGTACTCGAAATCCTACCACCCGAACATCAAGGAGGGGGACTTGTGCATCTCCTTGATCAAGGACATTGAGATGGAGAGCAGCAAGGTGCAGGCCATTTGCATCCTCAAGTCTGAGAGCGTGGTGCCCTTCCTGAGCATCTCCACACGTGATGGTGATCTGAAGCTGTCCACGGAGCATGGCATCAATCCCGAGAAAATCGACAAAGGCTGCCTGATTGTGGATTTTTCCTCAGAGGATGGCTACTATGTGCTCACCTTTGACCGGACAGGCACGGACTCACGCTTTTGGGTGCGGGACTTCCTTGGGTTGCAGGCGGTGACGGATGCGGCCTTCCTGACCAAGTCCTATGCCGACATGGCGGTGGCCTTTCTCAAACAGGAGGTGCCCACGGAGACCGAGGCGGCGGAATCCAAAACGACGGCGGCCCATGACGCGATCAGCTTCTTTGAGACCCGCGAGACGTTTGACCTCAAGGAGTTCGAGGAAGAAGTGCTGAAAAAGCCGGATGTGGTGGCGAAGTTTGCCGAGCATCGCGCCAAGGTGGAGGAGGAACAGGGGCAGCCACTGGAGAAGTCCTTTGCGATTGCGAAGAAGCAGGTGTCTAAAGCGAAGAAGAAGATCGGCAGCGTGCTCAAGCTGGATGCCGGTATTGAGGTGCACCTCAAGCCTGCCTTCGGGGCCAAGGAGAATAACCCTTTGCTTGAGCGTGGCTTTGATGAGGACAAGGGCATGAAGTTCATCAAGGTGTACTTCCACAAGGAAGAAGCCGGATCGTAGTCCCTGGTTCTTCAAGGATGCCCGGACAATCTGAGGGGGGGCGGCTTCTCAAGGCCGATCCCGCTCCGTTTGGTGCCGGATGGTGAGGCACGATATCATGTTGACGGACTGCAGCCTCATTTGATGACGGGGCAAATTGGGTGTACGGTTTCCTCCCAACCGCATCTTTAGCAGCCACAATGAAGAGCCAGAAGCAACGAAACCGATCACCTCGCCCCTTCAAAAATGGCAGATCTGATGGGCGATGGGGGGGCAATCAAGGGGGTGGCTTCATCCCTTCGTCGAACCCCACCTCAAAGCCTTTTGTCAAAGGGAGGACGAAAGAGGTGGGCGGAGCGCCCAATCCGGACGGGGCGACAGAGGAATCATCTCCGCCTCCCGAGGCAGCGGCGTAGCAAGCACGATGGAGTCTTGCCTCGCAGGAGTCGTTCGGAGAGTCGGACTACGGATCAGGCGGGTGGGGGTGTTGGCAAATGCTTCTGCAGGGTCTTTGCAAACTCAGGGCCGACGCAGTTCTCCTCGTGTTTGAAGTAGGTATATGCTTCGGACCAGGTATTTGCCTGTAGCTGCTCCTGTGTGAACTCGGCGCATTGCTTGATCTGCGAGGGTTTGTAATCTTCCCGCCTTGGGCGTAGATAGCCGAAACTGGCGGTCGCTACACGAGGTGTCTCGAACTCTTCGGAGTCGGCCAGGCAGAGTGCGGCATTGTGCTCGGAGAGGATGCCGTACACATCATCGGTGAACCAGGAGTCGTGGCGAAACTCGAACGCGAGTCTTCTGCCAGCGGGGGTGCTTTTCGAGCGTACCGGTTTCTTCGCCGGTGAGACAGTAGCGAGAAACGTCTTCAACCGTTCCGCATCGACTTTGAAGGTGGGTGGCAGTTGAAACAACACCGGACCAAGTTTGTCGCCCAGTCCGCCAACCGAGTGGAAGAAGTCTTCCATGGTGTCGCCGCAGTCCTTGAGCTTGGAAAAGTGGGTGACTCGCTGTGGGGCCTTCAGGCTGTAGCGGAAATTCGCTGGAGTTTCATTGAACCAACGCAAGATCGTGTTTGCGGAAGGAATGCTCCGGAAGGTGTAGTTGATTTCCGTGGAGTTGAACTGGGACGCATAGTAGGTCAGCATTTTTGCCTTCGACAGGTCCTCAGGATAGAACTTGCCCTTCCATTCCGGGTACTGAAAGCCTGAGGTGCCGATCCAAGTGTTGCCAGCAATCATAGGGAACGAATACGTCAGAAGGATAAACGATGCGATCTCCAAGATGAACGATTCGGGAGATCTGCCATGGACAGGACTCGGTGAGTATCTTGGGGAAAGTGGCCCGAAATTCATCTTTGAGGGTTGGGCGATGGGGGTGAAATTTCGTTTGCGTCCTCTCCATTCAAGGTTTGCGTGCGCTCATGTCCTCCGCCGAAACATCTGCTCCCTCGCCGGGTCTCTTTTTTGAGACGATCAATGCGTATCAGAGAACGGCTGCGTTGAAGGCGGGGGTGGAGCTCGGCGTTTTCACGGTTCTTGCATCGGGCGTGGCCACTGCGGAGGGAGTGGCAGAGCGTTGCCAGTGCCCCGTGCGGGGCGTTCGCATTCTCTGCGACTCGCTGGCCATCTTTGGCCTTTTGACCAAGGTGGATGGGAGGTATTTCCTCACGCAGGATTCAGCATTGTTTCTGGACCAGAACTCGCCGGCCTATCTCGGCGGAATGCTTCAGTTTATGCTCGCTCCCAGCATCATAGAGGCGTTCAGTGACCTGGCGTCCACAGTCCGCAGTGGCCGGGTGCACACCACCAAGGACGGGACCACGGCACCGGATCACCCGGTGTGGGTCGAGTTCGCCAAGGTGATGAGGCCCATGATGCAAGGAGCCGCCCAAGCGGTGGCGGGACTGGTCCCACCAGTGCAGGTGGATGCGACCCGCCAGGCCAAGGTGCTGGACATCTCCGCCAGTCATGGTGCCTTTGGCATTGCCTTTGCTCAGCAGCATCCTGGAGTGCATCTCGTCGCGCTGGATTGGGAGGCTGTTCTGGCAGTGACGGAAGCCAACGCGAAGTCCGCGGGATTGGCGGATCGTTTTAGCAAGTTGGTTGGAGACGCCTTTACGGTCGATTTGGGCACTGACTATGACGTGGTGCTGGTGCCCAATTTCCTGCATCATTTCAATATCGCCGACTGTACGCGCTTTCTGAAGCGGGTGAAGGCGGCGCTCCGTCCCGGAGGGCGGGTCGTCATTGTGGAGTTTGTGCCTAACGAAGATCGCATCACCCCGCCACCGTCAGCATCCTTCAGCCTGGTCATGCTGGGCACCACGCCAGAAGGGGACGCCTATACGTTTGGTGAATACCAGGGAATGCTTGCGGGTGCCGGCTTTCGTGACGCTGTGCTCCACCCCTTGCTGCCTACGGCGCAGAGTGCGGTGATCGCAGTGGCGTAGCGTTTCTCGCAGCTATCGGTTGCATACGGCCGGTGCCTTCCCTCAGACTTGTGAGTTCGTTCACCCAAAATCCCTGAATCATGAGCACCGAAATCCAGCAACTCGAAGAGCAGATCTACGAACTGACCAAGAAGCTGACGGAGCTGCGCAAGCAGTCTGGAGGCGAAGGCACAGTGGTGCCGAACTACACGTTCGACACCGTTACGGGATCAGTGGATCTAGCATCGTTGTTCTGTGGTAAGAATCTGCTCTTTGCGATCCATAACATGGGGCAGGCCTGCCGGTATTGCACCCTCTGGGCAGATGGCCTGAACGCCTTCCTGCCGCATCTGGAAGACCGTTTTGCAGTGGTGCTCCTTTCCAAGGACAGGCCGGAAGTACAGCAACGGATTGCGCACTCCCGGCAGTGGCGCTTCCGTATGGCTTCGCATGGCGGAGGCCGTTATCTCAAGGAGCAAACCGTGCTCCCTGGAGAGGACAACATGCCAGGAATGGTGTGCTACGAGCGCGGGGAGGATGGACGCATCTTCCGGAGGAGTTCAGCCATCTTTGGCCCGGGCGACCTCTATTGCAGTATCTGGCATGTGCTGTCTCTTGCAGGGATAAGCGATGGTGAATGGACTCCCCAGTACAGCTACTGGAAGCGGCCTTCAGCTGAGGCTATGGAGGATGGTGGGGAGAATTTAGATGGTGGGTGTTGTGGGTAGTTGATTGTGGGCTGGATTCTGGGACGGGCGGTTGCAGGCCCGATAGCGTCGACGGCTGATCAAAATCGGTGCCGCGGTGCTGAGAAGTCGAGGACGTTGCGTATTGAATGAGGTTCACTCGATGGCTATTCCTCGTGAACCCGAGATAGGCTTGTGTCTCGGAAACCTTGGAGTTGAATCTTGTTTGTTTCAGATTCGACCATTGATGAACCCGAATCGGCGTGCGTTGAGCATCCTGATGTACCCGGACGCCAACTGGACTTCACGATAAGTGTGTAAAAGAGAGGCGTGGGAAGGCGATTGGACGTCCTTCCATTCTGGGCGCACCCATATACGGCTGAAGATGGTGGTGGTTCAACTTTGGAGTGCTCAGTTCGCAATGCCATGAATCGCGAGGAGTCTTTTCTTGTGAATCAATCATCGTGACAGGTTGCGCCTTGATGCATCGTTACCCTGCTACGATCTCCCTCTCTATGACGAATGAATTTCCCAGCGGGCCCTGGACGGGCTACTATCAACATCCGACCGGCCAGCGCGGAACGCAGGATCTTGTGTTGACGTTTGAGGACGGGCGCATGTCTGGTGCTGGCGCTGATGAATTGGGTGTGTTTCGCATTGAGGGAAGCTACAACGAGGCCAGCCACGAGGCTGACTGCTCAAGAGTTACCCTAGTGGGCACCGCGTCCAGTACCGTGGATTCAGAGAGGGCCCGGTCCCTGGAATCTGGGGGACGTGGAAGATCCAGGGCAGCTGGTCGGGGGGCTTTCACATTTGGCCAGTGTCGTCTGGGAGCAGTGCCACCAAGGACGAACGGACGGCTGAGCCGATGAAGATCCCTCAGAGAGTGTTGCATGGTGCGGGTGCTGAAGACTGAGTTGTGGGGCTTGTGTGCAATACCTTTGTGACTAGGGGCGTAGCCTTGGGAGCATTCTTTCCATCCATGACACCCGCTCCATCTTCCCGCCGTTTGTTTCTGAAATCCTCTGCCACTGCAGTGACGTGCGCTTTGCTGCCGATCCAGCTGCCAGCGGTTGACGGAAAGGGAAACGTGGGGGGGAAACTCATCGCTTATGTAGGCACGTTCAGCTCGCCATTGCAGAATATGAAGGCCACCCAAGTGGATCTGCCTCCGGGGAATGGCAGGGGCATCCATCTGTTTCAGGTGGATCGCACCACGGGAGCGCTGACTGCTGCGGGGATCCATGAAATGGGCACCAGTCCGTCCTGTCTGGTGCTGAATCGTGCGGGGACGCACCTCTACTCGGCGAACGAAACCGACAGAGTGGGTGCCAATGAAGCTGGCACGGTCAGCAGCTTCACGGTGAGTCCTGAGAACGGCAGTTTGACGCTGCTCAACTCCGTTAACTCTGGTGGCAAAGGGCCTACCTACGTCAGCCTGCATCCTTCGGGCAAGCACCTCTTTGTGGCCAACTACTTTGGCGGCACCGTGGCAGTATTACCGGTGCTGCAGGATGGCCGACTGGGGGAGGCGTCCGATGTGAAAAAGGACGAAGGCATCGTCGGCCCACGTCAGGCCACGAATGCACCTCCCGGCAGTTTTGCATTCAGTGGGCACGACCAGACCCATTGCCACATGATCGCTGCCGATCCTTCGGGCCGGTATGTGCTCCACGTGGATCTGGGCCTCGATCAGATCCATGTCTGGAAGTTTGATGCCGACAAGGGCACGCTGAGCCCAAATGATCCGCCGCATGTCTCCCTGCCTCCGGGAGATGGGCCGCGTCACTTTGCCTTTCATCCGGAGGGGCGCTGGCTCTACTCCCTTCAAGAGGAGGGCTCCACCATCGTGCTTTTTGACTACGATGGCGGAGCAGGGAAACTCACGGCCCGGCAGACCCTTTCCAGCCTGCCACCAGGCTATACGGGGAGCAATTTTTGTTCGGGGATCCATGTCTCCCCAGACGGTCGGTACGTTTATGCAGGGAACCGGCTGCATGATGGCATCAGTATCTTCGCTGTGGGCACGGACGGTACGCTCACTTACGTGACAGAAGAGTGGACTCGTGGAAACTACCCACGCAGTTTCAACTTCGATCCCTCCGGGAAGTTTCTGTACTGCTGCAATCAACGGGCGGACAATGTGACTGTCTTTCGGGTGGACCAGCCATCTGGTGAATTGAAGTTCACTGGTCACTACACTCCGGTGGGCAATCCTTCTTGTGTGGTGTTTGCAGAACTGGCTGGTTAGTGTGGAGGACGCTCCTGCGACACGAGGCCCCGTGGGCTCACTTGCAAGTCGAAGTCATTTTTTGGGGGACTGCCCGCATCGCGGCGGATGAGACTCGTGTCTGAGCGGCGAACGCGCCCCTCCTGCCCAGCTATGCAGGGTATCTTCCAAAAAAACCTGGAGCGGCTTCTGGCTTGCTCTGTCCGTGAGTCCTGCACCGCTTTTGCAAACTCAGGCTGCTGAGTACCAGTGGTGGCAAGTCACTCCCGGGAGGGTGGATTCGTGAGAGCGGGGGAGTGTTGCGCCGGACGTTGTTGCATCATGTCGCCTTGGGTTTGGAATGGCCTTTTCTGCGTGCTGATCCGTTGGGAGGGAGGAGTTCGCGAGAAAGTTCGGATTTTTGTCCTTGTGCCGCAGGCTCCTTCGTCATGAGACTGAGCGCCGGGAGCCCTGCCTGATCACTCACCCCAGACCAAACTGAACTGAACTTAAACCTGCTGCCTTATGTCCCCCGAAACCAACACCCCCGCGACCAACACGATCAAGCTGCACCGTGTGCTGCGTGCCACGCCCGAGCGCGTGTACCGTGCTTTCATCGATCCTGACGCCATGGTGAAATGGCTGCCACCCTATGGGTTCACCGGCAAGGTCCAGCACATGGACGCCACAGTGGGCGGGTCATACAAGATGTCTTTCACCAACTTCTCCACGGGATCGAGCCATTCGTTCGGCGGGAAGTACCTTGAACTCAAGCCCAATGAGCTCCTTCGCTACACCGACGTGTTCGACGATCCGAACCTTCCCGGTGAGATGATCACGACGGTGACCCTCAAGAAGGTGTTCTGCGGCACGGAGATCACAGCCGTGCAGGAGGGTGTGCCAGGCATCATTCCCGCGGAGGCCTGCTACATGGGCTGGCAGGAATCTCTGGAGCAGCTTGCGAAGCTGGTTGATCCGGAGATACCGGACCAGGGCTAACAGCCATGGGAGCCATTTATTTCTCGAGTGATGATGGACGGGGGGCCGGTTGATCGCCGGTTCCCCGCTGTCTTTGCAGCATTGTGGTTGGTCTGCGTGACGGTGTAGTAGTTCGGCGTCTTCGGACCGACCGCTGCAAACGTCTCAGATTACCCTCAAAGGTACGAGGAGCCTGCGTGGGGCCGCGAAAGCGGCGCTTCACGCACGTAGTCCAGAGTCCCGCAAGCGGTACCAGGCTTTGCGAGTCTTCAGTAAGATGACTCACCACCAGCTCCCCGGGCACGTTTACCCTCGATAGCCAAAAAACCGCCGACTGGTGATGACGTCCGCGACTGCCTGCGGCACCATCTGCCGCCAGGACTCATCGCCCGCCGCGATCTTGGCCAGGGCATCTCGGGAAAAGAAGCGGAGGTAGTCGGGGTTGTAGTTGTCCAGTTCCACGAAGCTGCCGCGGTCTGCCAGATAGCCGTAGAGCTTCTTCAACTCGGGTGCAACCTCCAGTGTTTGCACCGTTGTCAATCCAGATGAGGACGCCCCTTGCAACGGATAGACATAGAGCTTGAGATCGTTTTTGAAGAGACGACCGAAGGACTCCAGAATGCCACCTGGAAGCTGGGTGTAGTAGCGCTCGTCGAACAGCTCCACCAGACTCGGGACGCCCATGACGATGCCGATGCGCTCTTTGGTGCGCCAGGAGAGGTAGGCGGCGAGGCGGTAGTACTCAAAGTAGTCCGAGATGAGCACCGTGACTCCGCAAGCCGCGAGGACATCCGCCCGCGCCAGAAAGTCGCGTCGATCCAGCTCGTTGCCGCCTGCCATGAGGTTTCGCATGGTGAGCTCGAAGATGGGAAGCACCTCCTTGCCCTGAACGGCGGGGTCTTGGCGAAACTTGTCCAGAGCGCACTCCAGCATGTTCAAGTTAACATGTGTAGGAGGGCGGAAGCTGCCGCGCTCGACCATGACGGCCTTCTTGTAGAGCACGTCGGAAGGTTGCAGGATCTCTCCAGTGGCACCAAACATGGCGGCGCCGCTAAGGCCCAGTTGGACCAGTTTGAGGCTGATCAAACGGTTGTCCACCGAGCGGAACTCAATGCCCTTGAACTCGATCGCATCGATCTCAATCCGGCCTGTGGTTAGCTTGTCCAGCAAGCTCTCCACAAGCTTGTCAGGATCGTGATGCAGGAAAAAGGCTCCGTAGAGCAGGTTTACGCCCACCACCCCCAATGCCTCCTGCTGGAGAGCGGCCTCAGAGTCTAGCATGCGGACATGCAGCAGGATCTGGCTGGGCTCATCGCGGGGGCGGGACTGGAACTTCACGCCCATCCAGCCGTGACACTCATTCCCACCTTTGAAACTACGGGCCACGACGGTGTCGGCAAAGGCGAAGAATGCGGTGCTGTCCCCGCGTTTTTCGCTGAGGCGGTCCACGTTCAGCTGAAATTCATAGTCAAGCATCGACTGGAGCCGGGAGCGGGAGACATACCGTTCCGTGCCGCCGTAGATGGCATCGCTCACCACCATGTCGTACGCGGAGATGCTCTTCGCCACCGTGCCTGCGGCTCCGCCGACACGAAAAAACCATCGTACCACTTCCTGCCCGGCTCCAATCTCTGCCATCGTTCCGTACCAGCGGCGGTCCAGGTTGATCTTCAGCGCCTTCTGATGGGTATCCAGTTCCTCGTCCTTCATAGATTCATGCACAGCCGTCCCACAGCGAAACAAAAAGGTGACTGGCGGCCTACCCCACACAGGGTAGGCCTGAGATGAAATTCAAACCAGCCAAAGTCATTGGAAGCGTTCTGGGGCAGCTTTGCAAGCTCATTCCCGGGCACTTGGTCGCGAACCTCTGCGCTCAACACCACCACGGCAGCCAGCCGCGCACCTTCAGTTCCTGGAGTCACGTGGTCAGCCTGCTCTACGCGCAACTGACACACTCCATCAGTCTCAACGATGTGTGCGACAGCTTGAGGCATCATGCCGGGGCCCTCGCTGCCATCCGCGGAGCGACACCGCCAGCCCGCAACACCCTGTCCCATGCCAATAAGAATCGGGACAGCGACCTGATGGAGACCCTCTTTTGGAAGATGTTGGATCATCTCCAGCATCGGCACCCCGGGTTTGGCCTGCGCTATGAAGGACTGCCCCGGCGGTTTAGACGGGCCATCTACGCCATCGACTCCAGCACCATCGCCCTGGTGGCCAACTGTATGAGTTGGGCCAAGCACCGGCAGCGCAAGGCGGCGGCCAAGCTCCATTTGCGTCTCAACCTGCAAACCTTCCTGCCAGCCTTTGCCATCATCGAAGAAGCCTCTCATCATGATGACTCGCGCTCCCGCGCGCTTTGTGCCAGCCTCAAAGACGGGGAAATTGCCTTGTTTGACAAGGCTTACATCAACTTTGCCCACCTCTGGGAGTTGACCGGGCGGGGCATCTTCTGGGTCACCCGTGCCAAGGACAACATGAGCTACCGGGTGACGCGCAAGCTCCAGGCACGGCCGCAAGGCAAGGTGCTGCGCGATGACCTCATTGTGCTCAAAGGAGCCAGGAGCCTTTCGCAACATCCCGGCCCGCTGCGCCGGGTGGAGATGCTCGTGGAGCTTGACGGCAAGGAAGTGCGCATGGCCTTTATCACCAACCAGACAGAATGGGCCGCCAGCACGGTAGGAGAACTCTACCAGAGCCGCTGGGGCATTGAAGTGTTCTTCAAGCAGATCAAGCAAACGCTCTGCATCTGTGATTTTTTGGGACATAGCAAAAACGCGATCCGCTGGCAGCTCTGGGCGGCCCTGTTGCTCTATGTGCTGCTGCGGTTCCTGGCACAAGTATCGGGCTGGCCGCACAGCTTCACCCGCCTCTTCACGATGATCCGAGGGGTGACTTGGAGCCGGGTGGATCTGCTCAGATTGCTGGCGTTCTATGGGACAGCAGGCGGTCCATGGAAGATGCGAGCCAGCCCGCAAAGCGTGTATCTGCCTGGGCTGGAGCCCCCCGTCTATGGGACAGCAGGCGTCGCATAACGGAGCAGGACCGCCCCGTTTGAGAAATCACTTTCGCAAAAGGCACTTCAAAACATCACCAACTCAAGCCTCTGGCGCTGCTTTTGCAGGGCTATGGGATGACTGTGAGATTCATGATGTGAGCACAACCGCCGGGGGTACAGTTAAAGGGAACGCCTGTGCGGGCTGTGGTCGATCAAATTCTGTGGGATCAACGCTGAATTCACACAAGGGGGCGAGGGCTGAGCATCGTTTAGTGAGCGCTTGGGGCGTTTGTGCTTGTCCCTGGTGGCCTTTTCCGGGACGATCTCGACATCCCTTATGAAGCCCAAGTCGAAGAGCGCTGACACATCTGAATGGGAGACATGGCTGGCGGCGCATCAGGCAGACGCGGGTGAAGTGTGGCTGTTGATTGCCAAAAAGAGCTATCGCGGACCGGGGCTCTCCATCAGTGATGCGCTGGACGTGGCGCTCTGCTTCGGCTGGATCGAAAGCCATCGCAAGGGGTATGATGAAACCCATTTGAAGTCTTGACCGATGCGGGACGGATGCAGGAGGCAGGGTTTAAGGAAATCGAGCTGGCGAAATCCGATGGCCGCGGGGCGGAGGCGTACGAGTCGCAGAGCGAGGCCGCGATCCCGGCCGACATGGCTCCCGCCCTGGCTGCCAGTCGGTCAGCGGCAAAGGCCGTTGAGGCGCTCTCCAAAAGCGCCCGCTACGGCCTCATCCTGCCCGTGCTGAAGGCAACCACGTCCCAGGTCCGCTCCCGTTGGCGGGGCAGAAAATGGGGCCAGCCCGGCAGGGTGAGGCTGGTGTTCTGTTGGGGAATGGCACGTACAGCCAAATTATGGTTGCAGTTTTGCTCGAGTTTCTATCACAATAGTGGCATGAATCTCCTCCAAAAAAGGGCTCTCATCTTCTGCGCCATCGTGCCCTGCATCTCCCAGGCCTGCCTTTGGGACAGCGATACACTGGCCACGGAAAGTGCACGTTTTCCCAATGTGGCAGGGATTATGAGCGGGGTTTTTCCGAGGCACTCGAAGGAGTATCACACCTGGCGGATCCAGCAGAAACAGCCTCTGGTGGAGTCAGGAAAAGCGGGCGCGGCTGACTATGACGATTTGGCGGTTTCGCAGCACAAGCTCGGTGACCACAAAGCCGCCATCGCCACCATGTTGGCCAAGGAGCAGAGGGTGTCAGGGTTGTACGAGACCTATTCGAACCTGGGCACTTTTTACATCTACGCAGGCGAGCTGAACGTTGCTCAGAAATGGATCGAGAAAGCGCTGGCCATCAATCCGAATGCGCACTTTGGTCGCGAGAAGTACCAGCGTTGGCTGGTGATGTGGCTGCGGGAGAGGCGCAGTAAAGTCTTGACCGAGGATGAGCAGAAGATGGCCTCGCGCGACTACCGAGGGGAGGTTCCCAGTGGGTTCGCCGCGTTTGTTGCGCGCCAGCAAATGGGAACGGTCACCGGGGACCCTGAATTTATCAAATTCACGGAAGTGCAGCAGGATGCAGCCATAGGCGGCGTGATTGGGATGATGTACTTTGCTGAATTTGACAATCCGATCCTTCAGGAGGCCCTCGGCGATCTGCTCTCGTACGGCAAGATGGATGGAAATGCCTCCCAGCTCGCAGGGTTGTGCTATCTTCACGCTTCAGAGAAGGTGACCGATCCCGAGGACAAGGCCAAGTTGAAAGCCCTCATGCACAAGGCGGTCAGTGCATCCCACTTGCGCGAGGAGAAGGAACTGAAAAAGGCACTGGATAGTGCTCTGCTGAAAGGTGAGAACCTCAACAAAACTGTGAGGGCCGACGAAGTCGCCTGGATCGCTGCTGGCAAAGATGCTGCAGCGGAATTTCAGGCGAAGTACCTGCAAGCGCGCAAGTGACTGGCGGGTGTTTCTGCCTTGTGATATGCAAAAAGCTGGGGGGCGTCACCAGGTCGCCCGGTGTCTGGCAGGGGCGGTGAGTCCTTCGCCCAACACTTCCGTGCGGGTGGACCAGATGGGGGCCTGCATGCTTTGTTTCAGTCCATGCTGACCTGCCTGGTGAGGGTCGAGAAGCCCCCTTGAGACGGCACCTGCTGGAGCAGTCCCGGGCTCCGGCTGCTGCCCCAAGATTGGACATCGACTTTCAGGAGCAAGACGCCGAGAGTCGATTGGCGATGATTTGGGTTGCGAGGTCTGTTGAACTAGGCCTCACGCCTGGTCGTTTGTGCGCCCGTCCAGGCAAGTTTGAGTCGCACAATCCGGTTGTTTTTTGTGCCAGCCTACTGTAGCAGGGCGTTCTGCCCAGCCTAGGGAGCTGGGCTGGACGGTAGGGCCACCATCCATTTAGATGCGCATACCGGCGAGCGGTGGGTCGTTTTGGACCGGCCGGTCAAGGGACGGTTCTGTGCCAGGAACTTTCTCACTGAACCGCGAATGCCACTTGATGGCGAGTTCAAGGAATGTGCCAAGGCTGTCTTCGAAACTGAGCGCGTCCAGCGAGGTCAGCGGCTGGCCGAAATTCAACCATACGGTCTCGTCGACTGGGTCGATGGCGAAGCTGGCTCCGCCTGTGTGCTGCAAGGCTAGATTGTGGGAGAGCAATGCGGCATAGAAGGCCTCCCGGGCATTGTCTGGTATGGGGCAAATCTCCGCTGTGAAGAAGAGGTTCGGGGAGTCGGCGGGCAAGTGCACCGCGCAACGATGATCTTGTTCTAAGACAAGCTGCCATTGACCAAATTCGTCGAGCTTGCCAGCTCCAAGAGCATGGTTTTCACAGAGCCTGGTGATCCAGGTGTTTACGAGGTCTGTCATGATATGGCGATGGGTGTTGGTGAGGTGAATCCTCAGTTGAGCTCGGCTCTAATTTCCCCAGAAAAGAAGTCGGCCCCTGGTGTGGTGCGGCAGAGTGCCGCGAAACCTGAACCCAGTGCAAGAAGGTACTCACGATACCCATCATCGTCGGTGTGGAGGCGGGTGAAGACGCTTTGAATGGTCGCCAGACCGTTGTCGACGAAGAAGTCCTGATTGCCCTCTTCAATGTTCACAAGAATGGCGTTCACTTCATCGACGCTGTGATGGTGCAGCAACTCGCGGTGGTCGCCTCCCAATACTCTGGTGAAGTAGGCTACGTCTCCAACACAGATGTCGGACACCATCGCATCGCGGATACGTGTAGCCACCAGTTGGTCAGAGTGGGGAATGCCATTGAGACGGGCTGCCCTGGTTTGCCCCCCAGCGGCCATCTGGTTAAGGCTGGCGTCCAATCGTCCCTCCAGAAATTGATCTCGAGCCTGAGCATCGTCCCTGAGGTGGTCGGCGATGAAATCCTGTCGTGTGGTAAGCTGTAGGGGCGTCGAGAGGGGATGGTAGCGCAGGTGAATCCCGGCCAGATCGTCGATGTAAGCAGTGATGAGGTGCTGGATGTCGTCCTGAGCCAGCGCGTTGATGACTTCGTGGAAACCTTGTTCGAACGCGTTGGCACCAAATTGCTGGGCGGAGCCCAATCCATCATCCGAGGGGGGCATCGCGTTGTCGATGTCCAGGTGCTGCTGCTGGTGCATTCCCTGAATCCAGACAAAGCTCTCCCATGCAATTTCAGATCGGGTGCCTGCGGTTTCGTGCAGTCGGTCCGTGGTGCCGTTCACGGTGAACTTGGTTGTCCTGACGGTTTCCCCTCGATTGAGAAGGCCGCCCTGTAGTTGCATCGCTTGGGCAAGGGCTCTGGACTGCTGTCTGGCTTGATTGATGTCGCACTGACCGCCTTCCAAGGGAGGGTGCGTGATGAAGTCCAGGCATTGAGGATCAACGGTCAGTTCCAGGTCGGTGAAAAAGGGCCTGCGATTGCTGACATAGATGTTTGTCTGGTGCAGATCGCGCGCGCCCATGAGCATGAACATGGCAGCCTGACGGCCATACTCCCTGTAGAAGGTCTCAGCTTCAGGGGGCGTCATCTGGAAGTGCTCGATACCTGCATGAGGCAGATACTCAACGTAGCCGTACTCATCTGGACCTTCGGGACCCTCAAGAAAATTGTAGGTGGGTATCGCATCGTTCCCCAGTTGGGCGTTGACGATCTCGGCGAGGCTGGTGCTTTCTCCATGGAACGCTCTGCTGCCCACCAGCAGGGCATCGATACGCACATCCCTGGGTTTATAGACAAGCAGTCGATCATCTCCTTCCTGGTCGGTTGGACCGAAGTTGAGTATCAACACACGCTCTCCTCCCTTGTGTGGATCACTGCCGGTGATGGTGAGGCCGGTGAGGCCGGGAGTAAGATCATCACCCCCAAAGAAGCGGGTTCCAACTGGGTTGCCCTGACGACGAAGATCCTGATGGAGATGATTGAATGTTCTGTTCAGGAAAGCCATGCCATTGTCCGCTGCTCTTTGCAGCAAATGTCCCAAGATGGGGTAAGTGACTGTTTTGATCTGTTCAAGAGTCCCACCTCCAGAATCTACTATGTTGCTAACGGTCTCCCCATAGGAAAACCTGCCTCTTCCGGTGATGCGCCAGTCTGTTCCGAGCATCTCCAAGATCTTGTCATCAAATTCCTTTGATGCCATTTGTCCGGCCACACTGGTTAGCAGGCTGTTGTCCTCAGTCCCATCTACCGTGTAGGTGGCCAGAGCGATCTCTTGGAGCATATGAAGCATCTCCTCCCGATACAATTCAGCTCGCTCAGCATCTGGGAAGCTGCCAGACTGAGCTGCAAGATTGTAGGCTTTGAGCGCGGCCTGAACTCTTGCGTAGGCGGCAATATTTTCATTGGGATCCTCCATGTGATGGAGTGTTGCCGCGGCATGTTGAAGCTCCCGTGCCGCGGCTATCGTTGCCTGCATCAATTGATAGGTGAGGGGGAGGACGTTGTCCTCTTGAGGAATTTGGAGATGGGCAGCTAAGACATTCTCGGCAATCTCCTCGCCAAACTCCCGTGCCAGCAGATTGCGGTAGGAGTTGGTTAGTTCACGATTGTTCTGGTTGTCATCGGGGAGTCCCAGGTTCCCGGTAATGATGCCAGCTTGCTCGATATCCTGGCGCACCTGTCTGGCAAAGCGAGATGCCAGGCCTGGATCGGCTCCAGGATTCTGTTGCTCGATCTCGACCAGCGCGAGCAGGCATTGACCCATGCCAACGTTGTGGGAGCCTATCACGGCGAGACGGTTGATTACGGCGGTGGATGCTTCGTGGTGCCTCAGTTCGTCCAGGGAATGGATGAAGTTTTGGGCAAGCAGAGGCTCTTCTTGATGGTCGAGAAGGTGGATGAGCCTGCATGCAGCAGTTGGTAGATTGACTGCAAGTTCGAAAATCAGGTCGGCGGACTCCTGTTGAGGGTGTTGGCCCAAAGCGATCCGGGTTGAAAAGTCGGCGAGCTGAAGGAGTTCATCCACGTACCCCGGATAAGCTTCCATCAGAGGGGGCACAGCTAGCGGATAGTGGTCGAAGATTCTGGCAAGTCCTTCAGCCACTTGGATCCCTTGCGCTTGATCGGCACCCTCGCGGGCAGCTTTGTCCGCGAGGGAGACTGCGGCTGGCAGATCCTTTACGGCAAGACGGGCGATGGCCTCAGATACCCCTGCAGAGAGGTTAGGATGGTCCAGCAGATCCATCAGGACCCGTGTGCGAGTTGGATTCTGAAGGGCAACCATCAGCAGCTGACTGGTGATCTTTGGGGCGTCCTGGATCTCTTCATTTTCAGCTTGGGCATAGATCCGCTCTGCGAGGTCATAGTTTTCGGAAGCCATCAACCTTGCCAGGTGAACCTGATCCCGGTCGGTCATCAAGTGGACGTCCGCCATGTCGGCCGATGCGAGAATAGCCCGCGCAGTGTGCATCACTTGAGGAAGGATATAGCCGCCGTTGTCATCTGCTTCCCGGAGATTGCGAAGGCGTTTCTTGGAAACTCCGGTCGCGATGAAGTCTCTTGCGTCCAGATTTTCGTTGCCTCTCCTGTGCACTGCAAGCTGCTTGTCTTCGGTGGTTGCGATGCGGACCTTGTTCCAGACGCCCGTCGCTCCCTCAGCGTGCCTTTCTTGCCGAATGGTCGCACCTTGATCAACCGAGTTAGCGACGAATACTGCTCCAAAGCGGTCGATTTTCATGTATTGGCTTTTGTGTGCGAGGTTGGGCGGTGGATTCTGGTCGAATCCGGTGACGGGATGCATGTGCTCGCAGGTACATCAGCCTTTCTCCGTGGAGTTGTTACACCACGAAGTGAAGTTTTGGTGTAGGGTGACTGGATGCAACCACAGCTTCTCCATAGGGAGGTCAGAATGGACTCACATTCAGGCTCGTAGTGCCGAAGTCGGTTGACCAGCCAGAAGTGATTGCCCGCTCTGGAGATGCGAATGCGAGCGTGCTCCTTATCCCTCTTCCCTTAAACCTTATCCCTTTCCCGTCCCTCTCTCTTCCTCAACTGCCCGCATGCGGCATCGATGTCCGGTCCGCGAGCCCTACGCAAATGAGCCACGGCTCCGCATTCCCGCAGGGTAGCCAGGAAAGACTCCGTTTGCTCCATACTGCTGGGGGCATAGGTCCGGCCTTTGAGACTTAGTCCTGTGGGATTGTAGCGCAGCAGATTGATGTGCATGCGCCGGTCCTTCATCAGGTTTGCCAGATCCCGGGCTTGATTCAGGGAATCATTTACGCCTTCCAGCAGACAGTACTGGATGGTGGTGATACGTCCGCTTTTCTCCTGGTAGCGGTCAGCGGCCTCCAGGATGTCCTGCACGGGGAACCGTCGCCCCATGGGGAGAATGGCGGTACGGGTTTCGTCATCCGGAGCATGCAAAGACACGGCCAGATGCACCCCCAGATTGGCCTCGGTGAGTTCCTCGATCCCGGGGACAATCCCCACCGTGGAGATCGTGACCTGCCGCCAGCCCAGTGCACCCAGCCGGGGATCGGCCATCCTTTCCACGGCGGGCAGGACATGTCGCAGGTTCAGCATCGGCTCGCCCATGCCCATGAAGACGACGGTCCGCAGTGCGCGCCCTGCCCCCCGGGCCTCCCGTCGCAGATGAATGAACTGCTCCACAATCTCTCCTGAAGTGAGGTTCCTTTCGAACCCCGTCTGCGTGGTCGCACAGAAGTCGCACCCCATGGCGCAGCCCACCTGGCTGGAGATGCAGCCTGCCGCCCGCTCGGGGTGGTAGTCTGGCATGAGGACGGACTCTACGGTGCGGCCGTCTGGCAGCCGCAGGAGCAGCTTGCAGGTGCCGTCTTCTGACACCTGCCGCTGTGCCAGTGTGGCCACGGTAGCGGGGAAGGTGGAGTGTATGTGTTGAACCAGATTGGCCGGCAGCCGGTCCTTCGGCTGGAGCGCTGCGCCCCTGGTGCCATACACGTCCCGGAGCACGGGCAGGGTGTGGGCGGGCTTGTACCCGTGCTCCACCATCCAGGCCGACAGCTCCTCTGTGGAGAGGTCGAGGAGCGGGCGCGGAGCAGGGGAGAGAGGGGGCATGGCGAGCCAGTAGGTTAGCATCTCCCAGGCAGGTTCCAACCCGGGAAAACCTCCGATCGAGGATCTGGGAGAAGTTGAAAGGCTGCACCAGACGGTTTGCCGTTTGGATTTAGTGCAGCTTCGTTCGTGAGAACGCGCAGGGTCACAGAGCCGGGCATGACCCGTTTACCCGTCGCATTCTCCGGCTGCTCGTGCTTCCGGATCCGCCTTCCCATCTAGGTGGATAGGCGCCACGAAAGTCCGTCGTTGCTCTCCCGGGTGCCTCCACGCTACCATCCGCCAACTGGTCAAAGGCCGCTTGCTCCGGCTTGCTGCCATAGTGTCCTCCTATGAGTGGCATAGGGACAATCAATAGGACTTTCAGTTTCAACTTCTTAACTTGGGGTGCGGTTCTTGGTGGTGTATTGCCGGAATGGCAATTGCAAGCCAGGAACCTTGTCTGAGATTGCGCTGCGGCGCGTATATCTTGACTCACGACATCGCCATCTTTTCAACGCCGTCGTATTCCCACTCCTCACGAAATCAATTCCATGAGTACCGAAGCCAAATGCCCTGTTCTCCACGCCACCTCGGGTGGCGGCACGACCAACCGCGACTGGTGGCCCAATCAGTTGCGCGTGGATCTTCTCAGTCAGCACTCTTCCAAGTCCAACCCCATGGACAAGGACTTCAATTACGCTGAGGAATTCAAGAGCCTTGACCTCGCCGCAGTGAAGGCGGATCTCGCGGCACTCATGACGGATTCACAGGACTGGTGGCCAGCCGACTTCGGCCACTATGGCCCCCTCTTTATCCGCATGGCCTGGCACAGCGCCGGCACCTATCGCACAGGCGACGGGCGTGGGGGTGGTGGTCGTGGGCAGCAGCGCTTTGCGCCGCTCAACAGCTGGCCGGATAACGTCAGCCTCGACAAGGCCCGCCGGCTTCTCTGGCCCATCAAGCAGAAATACGGACGCAAGATCTCCTGGGCGGATCTTATGATCCTCACCGGCAACGTGGCGCTGGAGACCATGGGCTTCAAGACCTTCGGCTTTGCCGGTGGACGTGAAGACACCTGGGAGCCCGACAACGATGTGTACTGGGGCCGTGAGACCACCTGGCTGGGCGGCGATGTGCGCTACAAGCATGGCTCTCCCGGCGTGGTGGAAGACCATGGCGTGCTGGTTTCTGATGACACGGCGGATGGCAAGATTCACAGCCGGAACCTTGAGAATCCCCTCGCCGCCGTGCAGATGGGCCTTATTTACGTGAACCCGGAGGGTCCCGATGGTAATCCTGACCCTGTGCTGGCTGCCAAGGATATCCGCGACACCTTTGGCCGCATGGCCATGAACGACGAGGAAACCGTCGCGCTCATCGCGGGTGGCCACACCTTTGGCAAGACGCACGGTGCCGGCCCGGCGGACAACGTGGGTGCCGATGTGGAAGCAGCTCCTCTGGAGCAGCAGGGGCTGGGCTGGAGCAACAGCTTCGGGTCCGGCAAGGGCGGCGACACCATCACCAGCGGTCTGGAAGTCACCTGGACCAGCACGCCCACCAAGTGGAGCAACAACTTCTTCTGGAACCTCTTCAGCTTCGAGTGGGAACTGACGAAGAGCCCAGCCGGGGCTCACCAGTGGCGTCCCAAGAATGGGGCTGGCGAAGGCACCGTGCCGCATGCGCATGACAAGACCAAGCGCATTGCTCCCTCCATGCTCACGACCGACCTCGCCCTTCGATTCGACCCTGAGTATGAGAAGATCTCCCGTCGTTTCCTGGAGAACCCCGACCAGTTCGCTGATGCCTTTGCCCGTGCCTGGTTCAAGCTGACCCACCGCGACATGGGGCCGCGGGCCCGTTACCTTGGGCCGGAAGTGCCCGCTGAGGAGCTCATCTGGCAGGATCCGATTCCCGCGGTGGACCACGCCTTGGTGGATGATGCCGATGTCGGCGCTCTGAAGGCCAAGGTGCTCGCCTCCGGCCTTACCGTGTCCGAGCTCGTCGGTACCGCCTGGGCCTCCGCCTCCACGTTCCGTGGCTCCGACAAGCGCGGTGGTGCCAACGGTGCCCGCATCCGCTTCGCCCCGCAGAAGGACTGGGAGGTGAACAATCCCGCCCAGCTCGCCAAGGTGCTGGAGAAGCTGGAAGGCATCCAGAACGAGTTCAACAGCGCCCAGACGGGTGGCAAGAAGATCTCCCTGGCGGACCTCATCGTCCTCGCTGGTTCTGCCGGTGTGGAGCAGGCAGCGAGAAACGCTGGCAAGGACGTCACCGTGCCCTTCACCCCGGGCCGCGCGGATGCCTCCATCGAGCAGACCGATGTGGAGTCCTTCGCTGCGCTCGAACCCATCGCCGATGGTTTCCGCAACTATCTCAAGGGTCGCTATACGGTCCCTGCGGAAGCCCTTCTCATCGACAAGGCGCAACTGCTCACCCTCACCGCTCCCGAGCTGACGGTGCTGCTCGGCGGTCTGCGAGTCTTGAACATCAACACCGGTGGTGCCCAGCATGGCGTCCTCACCGAGCGCCCTGAGGCTCTGACCAACGACTTCTTTGTGAACCTGCTCAGCATGGAGACCGAGTGGAAGCAGGTCTCGCCCTGTGGCAACGCCTTCGCCGCGATTGATCGCAAGACCAGTCAACCCAAGTGGAGCGGCACTCGCAACGACCTCGTCTTCGGCTCCAACTCCATCCTCCGTGCCTTGGCGGAAGTCTATGCGACGGCTGACTCCGAAGAGAAGTTCCTGAGCGACTTCGTCTCTGCCTGGACCAAGGTCATGAACCTTGACCGGTTCGACTTGGCGTGAGCCTGAAAAAATTGCGTCCGCTTTAATGCGGATGTTGTGAGAAAGCACCCCGGGTCTCCATGAGGTCCGGGGTGTTTTTTGGTGTTTGTTGCCAGGCAGCTCGTGGCTGCACTTGTGAAAGTGCGGAAAGGTGGCGCGGCCGTGCGGGGACAAGAGCAGCAGATGGGCCGCAAGTGGCCTGACCAGGTTCTCACGAACCCAGCCACGACTGAAGGCGGGCTGCCGGGCAGCTTGTGGCTGCACTTGTGAAAGTGCGGAAAGGTGGCGCGGCCGTGCGGGGACAAGAGCAGCCGATGGGCAAGCAAGTGGCCTGACCAGGTTCTCACGAACCCAGCCACGACTGAAGGCGGGCTGTAGGGCAGTTTGTAGCTGCACTTGTGAAAGTGCGGAAAGGTGGCGCGGCCGTGCGGGGACAAGAGCAGCCGATGGGCAAGCAAGTGGCCTGACCAGGTTCTCACGAACCCAGCCACGACTGAAGGGGGGCTGCCGGGCAGCTTGTGGCTGCACTTGTGAAAGTGCGGAAAGGTGGCGCGACCGTGTGGGGGCAAGAGCAGCCGGTGGGGAGTAGCGGCCTGACCAGGTTCTCACGAACCCAGCCACGACTGAAGGCGGGCTGTAGGGCAGTTTGTAGCTGCACTTGTGAAAGTGCGGAAAGGTGGCGCGGCTGTGAGGGGGTGAGAGCAGCCGATGGGCCGCGAGTGGCCTGACCAGGTTCTCACGAACCCAGCCACGACTGAAGGGGGGCTGCCGGGCAGCTTGTGGCTGCACTTGTGAAAGTGCGGAAAGGTGGCGCGGCCGTGCGGGGACAAGAGCAGCCGATGGGCAAGCAAGTGGCCTGACCAGGTTCTCACGAACCCAGCCACGACTGAAGGCGGGCTGTAGGGCAGTTTGTAGCTGCACTTGTGAAAGTGCGGAAAGGTGGCGCGGCCGTGTGGGGGCAAGAGCAGCCGGTGGGGAGTAGCGGCCTGACCAGGTTCTTACGAACCCAGCCACGACTGAAGGCGGGCTGCAGGGCAGCTCGTGGCTGCACTTGTGAAAGTGCGGAAAGGTGGGGCTGTGCGGGGGTGAGAGAAGCCGATGGGCCGCAAGTGGCCTGACCAGGTTCTCATGAACCCAGCCACGACTGAGGGGGGGCTACAGGGCGACCGGTGTGACAATACGGGAGCTGGCCTACTTGCTGAAGACCACATGCATCGCTGACTCGCTGTTCACATGCTCGCTGCACTTGTAGCCGAGTTGCCGGAGATCAATACCCGCCAGCAAGCTCTCCCCATGGCCCAGAGCAACGGGAGCGATGGCGAGATGCATCTCATCCACCAGACCTGCCTCCAGATACTGGCGGATCGTGGCCGCCCCACCTCCTATGCGTACGTCCTTGTCACCTGCCGCCGCTTTCGCACGCGCCAGCGCAGCGTGGATGCCATCGGTCACGAAGTGGAAGGTGGTCCCTCCTTCCATCTCGATGGAGGGGCGGGCGTGGTGGGTGAGGATGAAGACGGGCACGTGATACGGCGGGTTCTCGCCCCACCAGCCTTTCCAACCATCATCCACCCAGGGTCCTCGGGAATGGGCGAACATGTTGCGTCCTAGAATCCACGCGCCGATGTTCGTCATGCCCCGTTGGGCAAAGTCGTTGTCGATTCCGGTGGTGCCGTCACCGTCCCCATGCATCTGCTGAAAGGTGCGGGTAGGGAAGAACCACTGGTGGAGATCAAAGCCACCGACTCCCAGGGGATTCTCGAAGCTCTGATCGGGGCCGGCTCCAAAACCGTCGAGGGACATTCCAAAACTGTGTACACGAAGCTTGGACATATGGGTGTCGTGGGTGTGTGATGGGAGTTCGTTGCAGAGTAGTGCGGGCCTCAGGCATCGGCGCGGCGTTCTTCACTCTGCTGCACCATGCCGCTGAGATCTGCGGCGGGGCGGATCTCGAACGGGCCCGCCTTCACACCGGGGTGTTTGGACATGAGCTGGATGGCATGATTCAGGTCTCGCGCCTCCAGGATGAGGATGCCGCCGATTTGCTCCTTCGTTTCGGCATAGGGCCCATCGGTCACAGCCACCTTGCCGTTCTCCCAGCGCAGGGTGGCAGCGGACTGCGGACCCTGGAGGGCCTCGCCACCGGCGAAGTGGCCGTTGCGGCGCAGCTCATCGTCGTAAGAGAAGCACTCGTCCATCATGGCGTTGCGCTCACTTTCCGTCATGGATTCAAGCTTGTTGGGTTCGATGTATCCGAGGCAGATGTATTTCATTAGGGATAAGGGATAAGGGGCGAGGTGTGAGCATTCGCGGCGCGTTGATCGGCCGTTTCAAGAGCCAGTCGATTGGCGGTTCGGGAATTCGACAGCGGGTTCAACTTTTATCTGAAACGCTGCACAAGGGTTGGATGAACGCCTTTTCAGAATTGGCGCGGTGGGGCGAGGTGAGGCGGGAGAGTTCGGGTGGAAATCGCTGAATACTTCGCGGTGGATGGCGCGTTGATCCCTCCACAACTCTTCCTCCCATGGTATCCCTTCGTCAGATCGTCTGTACCGGCCTGGTGGCCGTCTCCCTTCCGGCTGTCAGCCAGCAGCCCCAGTCCCCACCTCAAACTCCGCCTCCAGCCCCGGCCAAGAAGCCCGAACGTCCCCAACCGCCGACCCGGCCGTTCGATGCGCCCAGCGCGCCCAAGTTCACCCGGCTGGATGGCAAGCCGGGGGTGAATCCGCCAGTGGATGTGAATGGAGATTTCGTCATTGGTCCAGATTACACGCCAGCCCCGGAGTCCAAGGCGGTGGAAGGGGTTCCTCAGGGGAAGGTTCAGCAATTCCAGATGGATTCCCGGGAGTGCAAACTTTTCAATCCCGGTATCGCCCGCGATGAGTTTGGCACGGTGGATCCGAACAATCCCAAGACTCTGATCGTCAAGACTCGCCCCATTGACTACAAGCGGACCATCACCGTGTACGTCCCGGCCCAATACAAGGCTGGCACCGCAGCGCCGTTCATCGTCACGCACGATGGACCCGGCATGGGCAAGCCGGACATGAACCTGGTCCGCACGCTGGACAACCTCATCGCCCAGAAGCGGGTGCCTGCCATGATCGCCATCATGATCTCCAGCGGCGGGGGCGATGCCCAAGGCCACGAGCGGGGCAGGGAATATGACACCATGTCCAGGCTCTATGCTGAGTTCATCGAGACTGAGGTGCTGCCTCTGGTGGAAAAGAACTACGGCGTGAAACTGACCAAAGACCCCGAAGGCCGCGCCACCATGGGCAACAGTTCCGGCGGCTCCGCCGCCCTCGCTATGGCCTGGTACCGGACCGACCTTTACCATCGAGTCATCACCACCTCGGGCACCTTTGTGAACCAGCAGTGGCCCTTCAATCCCGAGACTCCCGGTGGTGCCTGGGATTTTCATGACAAACTCATTCCCGCGAGCCCCGTCAAGCCGCTCCGCATCTGGATGGCTGTGGGGGATCGTGATCTCTTGAACCCCAACGTCATGCGCGACAACATGCACGACTGGGTGGAGGCCAATCACCGCATGGCCAAGGTGCTCAAGGCCAAAGGGTACCCGTATCAATATGTCTATTGCCTAAACACCGGCCACAGCGTCGGACCAGCCAAAGCGCAGTTTTTACCTCAGGCGCTGGAGTGGTTGTGGCAGGGGTATCCGGTGGAGAAGTAGAGGGGTGGGGTATGGGCAGGCTGGCAAGAGCGCCGAATGGGAGCAATCCTATTCGGAAGCTCTTTGGTCACAACTTTGGTTGCGATAGACAAACATTTCTTGAAGATTGCCTTTAAGCCAATGAAACTCCGTCCCACATCCCTGTCACCTGTCTCCACTCTTTTGCTCGGTGCCATCATGGCGCTAAGCAGTGTCACCCCTGGCCACGCCCAAGCCCCTGCCGACAAACCCACCGTCAGCGGCACCTTCTTGGGCGATGGCAAGGACGGGAAGATCCAGTACCTCGTGGTCCAGACCCGCGAGCCGTTCAGCGACAAGCCCGCGATCCGGTTGGTGTTCACGGAGAAGAACCCCTCCGCCTCCAAGAAACCGGACTTCGACGCCGGCTTCAAAAAACTGGGCAGCGCCCTGGTGATCAGCGTGTTCAAGGACGGAGGCATCTTCGGGTGCGAGGTCGCCCACAGCTCACATTCCAAGTCGCCCTTCTCCTCCGTCGGCGCCATCAAGATGGAAGGTTTCACCGTCACGGACACGCAGGTCTCCGGTCGCTTGACCACTGGCAAGGAACTGGAGTTTTTCGGCCAGACGTGGAACGTCGATCTCAACTTCTCCGCTCCGCTGCCCAAGGGAGCCTTCGCCGCCGAGTCCCCATCCACAGCCAAGAAGATGGAGAAGGAGAAAGAAAAAGAGGTATCCGAACCGGTCGCCACTGGCCCGAAACTTCCGATCGCTGACCTCCCGCTGCCCGCGGGCGCTCGTGACATCGAGTACAAGTCCGTCGTCGGTCACATCCTCTTCAAGGCTGATGGCTCCGTGAGCACGGTGGCCAACGACTTCTCCAAGAAGCTCAAGGCCCAGGGCTGGCAGGACGGGGCAGGGAGCTTGATCGGCAAGAACAACGCCATCCTCAAGCGCAAGCTCAACGGTGCAGATCTCACCATCATGATCCAGCCCGAAGGCACCGGCAGCAACGTCAAGGTCTTCACCCAAGGCCTCGACTGGTCCAAGACTCCCGCTTCCTCAGTGGGAGCTGGCTCCGCTCCTGGCACCAAGCCCGCGACGCCCACAAGTGCTGAAGACATCGAAAAAGCAGCCAACAAGGCCCTGCAAGATGCACTGAAGGGGATTCCGGGGATTAAGTTGTGAGGTGGGGGAGGAGTTGGTTAGGAGTTAAGAGTTAAGAGTTAGAGGTTTTGGGTGTTCAGGCTCTTGACCTCCAACGTCTAACTCCTAACATCCAATTTCCGCAGGCTGAAGCCTGTACTCCGTACAGTTTCAAGCCCAACACCTTGGTCACTGACGCACCGACGTACTGACGCACCGGCCTCCTTCCGGAGGGACGCCGGAAAGGGGGGCGCTTGGTTGAACGTTATCAATGATCCACTGGCCCAGGTCCCTGACATCCGCAGGCTGAAATGTGTGCTCCTACAATTTCACCTCCAACACCTTGACCACTGCCAACTGCCAACTGCCAACTGACTCATGCGCTTCCTCCTCACCCTCCTCGCCGCCGCCTCCTTCGCACTCCCAACGCACGCCGATGACGCCCTGAAAAAGGTGGCCGCGGAACTCGACGGCTACCGCTTTGAATTCCCGTGCCAGGACCCGATGCCGGAAAATCCCAAAGCCGGGGCGGATGGCATTTCCGCCCGTAAAACGGATGACCCGGCGACGAATGACAAGTTCACCGACACCAAGAAGTTCGGGGGTGAGCCGGGCAAACGCTACAAGGTCACCCTGCGGGTGCGTGGCGTGGTCGAGCCTATGATGTACAAGGACGGTCAGCAGGTGGGCGAGCGTTTCTACATCGGTGGCAGCCCGAACAACGCCACTTACAACATCTACCAGCTCACCGTTTCCTCGCCCGCCTCACACTTCTTCTTCAACCGCGATGACAAGGTCGGCCACCGCATCTTCACCATCGACTACACGGCCACGATCGAGATCGAAGGCGGCGCGACGCTGACCCTTCATGGCAACGGCCAGAACGGCCGCATGATCACCAACTTCTCCAAACTGGTCGTCCCCGACATCGCCCCGGCTCCGCAGCCCTACAACGGCCAGTTCATCCAGCTCAATGTAGTGGATGTCGTGGAGGTGAAGTAAGCAAGTCCTCCTTGAGTGCGATGGGGCGCGGGTCGCATCGCACAGCAGTTAGAATTCGCGCAGTCACTGGTTTCCCGGCTGTATCGAAGCTCTTGTCAGTTTTGACCCGAGATTGCGCTTTCCGGCATCGCGGACGACTTCATCAGTTCCCGCTCTTCCCAGGGAGACAACCCGCGCCAGGAGCGGGGTGATGTGTCTGCGTTGGGGTTCGATGTCCGAATCTGTTGCAGCAATTCGCCCCAGCGGACATGCTGGGGAGCGGTCAGGTGTCTCCACATCGTGGTGGGGCTTGACCATCGATTCATCAGTCGAACGGCAGGGCCGAACACATCCACAGGGCCTTCGCAATCCAACACCCCGTCCGAACTGAACTGCGGCGGCGCATGGAACAGTCGCGAGACCATCGCAACTTCATGGTCCCGCCATTTCAGTGGAAAATTGTTTCTGTGGGCCTCACGCTCTCCCTCGGCAAAGTCGCGAATAGCGAGATAGGCTCTCACCAAAGGCAGCTCGACAAGAGACAGGCAAAGAATGGCCAAGACAGCTCCTAAGCAACGCAATGTTGGTTGAAGCGTGGCAGACAGGCCCGTTGCACATGCCCTGGCGTAGGGTCGCATGCACCACCAGCCCACGATCGCGAGTGCTGGCTGAACAATTAGGACGGCATTCACCATCGATTCCGCCTCCAGGCGTTCCGGACCGCCGGCAGGCCAGACAAAACCATGGACCGCCCACGAGACCATCAAGAATGGGGAAGCCACCAGAGCAAGCCCCTGTAGATGGAGGCCTGTAGCCAGAGAATAGTAAACGGGGGCGATCAGGGCTGGCCACCGCAGGAGGTTGGCAGGGTAGAGGAGCCAATTGGATTGCCAACGGGCCCCCGTAAGCGCAAAGACATGGGCCAGCGGTACCACGACGAGAGCCAGGAGATGCGCCGGTGAGGGTATCGGATCAAATAAACAACCACTCAGACAGTGAGTCTTGTATTCCAGGACGACATACAGCACCGGTGCTGCGATTCCCAACAGCACGCCCGTCACGCTGCGGATCCAGCCAGCATGTCCGCAAGATGATTTAATTGACCTATCCATGAGGTTATCATCCCATGATCCTGTCTGCTGGATATAGGGTCTTAGATGCGCGATGTCGGGCAAGCGGGATGAGGCCGCAACTACAGCAACCTCGATGCACTCCCTTCTTCACCCATTAGCGCAAACAAGCGTCCATTAGCGGTTCCCCATCTGCTTTTCCTCTGCCCATTGAACTCCCTTAGTGTCAATGAGTGGTTTCAATTAACCTTGAGCAGCTCCACCTGGAAGATCAAATCGCTGTTCGCCGGGATCTTTCCACCCACGGCGCGGTTGCCATAGGCCAGTTGGGAGGGGATGTAGAGCAGCCACTTGTCTCCCGGCTTCATGAGCTGCAGAGCCTCGGTCCAGCCCGGGATCACCTGGCCCACGCCAAAGCTGGCGGGCTGGCCGCGATCCAGTGAGCTGTCGAACACCGTGCCGTTCGTGAGCGTGCCCTTGTAGTGCACCGTCACCATGTCCAACGTGCCGGGAGACTGCCCCGTCCCAGGGCCCGAGGCCAGCACTTGGTAGCGGAGCCCGCTGGAGGTGGTCACCCAGCCCGAAGCATCGACCGAGGCGGTGGAGCCAAAGGGGCTTTGGCCGGAGGTTGAGCCGGAGGCTGCGCTCGGTGCCGCCGGGGCACCGCTGCTGTCAGGTTCGGACTGGCACCCAGTGACGAGCAGGGTCAAGGCGGAAGAAAGGGAGAGAGCAAGAGGTGCGAGTTTCATCGTGGGGTGCGAGTCGATAGGAGGGGGATGGCGAGCGCGCGTGCGCGTGTTTGATGGTTTGGGAATTGAGGGAGAACAGGATGGGGTGCAACTGTTGTTTGAGGCGTTCCTGAGAGACTCGCTCGCCACGAGTGTCCGCCAGAAATGGCAACCGAAGCGGTCGCCCTACAGCGTCAATAACCGATTAAAATCGGAACAGTCTTCCAGGGAAGTTGAGATGCCGGAGGCGACGTCGCTGGCATCCACTCCGGGATGCAATACTAAATCTGATCTTCCGGAGGTATCAGTCGCTACGCTCCTTCAACCGTCCGGCGTCTAACCCGACTTGGCGGACTCGCGGTCGATTTGGGCTATTTTCGGCCGCTTGACGCGCTGCAACCCTTGATTTTGCGAGGGTCCGTTTCCAAAACGGCTTGTAGTGAAGACCTTGGTGGTTGCACTGTCGTTTTGCTGGCTACCTTCTTGGGCCATCATGTTCCTGCGTTGCACCAAACGGCTCAAGGATGGCAAAGAACACCTTTACTGGAGCATCGTCGAAAGCAGGCGTGTCAGCCCGCGTCAGGTGGTCCAGAGGCATGTGCTTTATCTGGGCGAACTCAACGGCCGCCAGGAGGCTTCCTGGCGCAAGACCATCGAACTCTTCGGCCAGGATGAAGGGGCCCCTCAGCAGGTGGCTCTCTTTGCCGAGGAACATGCCCCCAAGCATGTCGGCGTCGATGAGTTCCCCGTGGTGCAACTGCGCCTTCATGCCATGCGCCTGGAACGTCCCCGCCAGTGGGGAGCCTGCTGGCTGGCCTGCCAGCTGTGGGAGCAGTTGCTCCTGGCGGACTTCTGGCAGGAGCGTCTGCCGCCCAGCCGAGAAGGCACCCGCTGGGATCTGGTGCTCCAGACCCTCGTGCTCTACCGGCTCATCGAACCGGGCAGTGAATGGCGGCTGCACCGCCATTGGTTTGACCAGACGGCCATCGCCGACCTGCTGGACGCAGACTTTGCCCTGGCTGAGATCCACCGTCTCTACGAGTGCCATGACAAGATCCTGGCTCACAAACGGTCCTTGTTTGATCATCTGACTCAACGCTGGCGCGACCTCTTTGGCGTCCGGTACGAGGTGCTGCTCTACGACCTCACCAGCACTTATTTTGAGTGCGCCCCCCCTGACAACCCCACGGGCCTGCGCCGCTTTGGCTACAGCCGTGACAAGCGCAGCGACTGTGTGCAGGTGGTCATTGCCCTCATTGTCACCCCCGAGGGCTTTCCCCTGGCCTATGAAGTGCTGCCGGGTAACACGGCGGACAAGACCACGCTCAAAGCCTTCCTGGCAAAGATCGAAGACCAGTACGGCCAGGCCGATCGCATCTGGGTCATGGACCGGGGCATCCCCACCGAAGAGACCCTTGAGCAGATGCGTCAGAGCACGCCACCGGTGAGCTATCTGGTGGGGACTCCCAAAGGACGCTTGAGCAAGCTGGAGGAGTCCCTGGCCCAGCAGCCCTGGCAGCAAGCCCGACCCCAGGTGCGCGTCAAACTGCTGCCTCATGAAGGGGAGACTTATGTGCTGGCCCAGAGTGAGGACCGCGTGGCCAAAGAACGCTCCATGCGCCGCCGCCGGTTGCGCAAGTACCTTGATGCCCTCCAAGGGTTGCGCCAGCGCAAGCGTCCCCTCACGCGCGACGCCATGCATGAAGCGTTGGGAGCCGCCAAAAAAGAAGCGGGACGCGATGCTCGCTTTGTCAAAGTCAGCGTACAGTTGCAGCCCGCCAAAGAAGAGGGCAAAGCCAAAGCCAAAGCCAAAGCCAAAGCCAAAGGCAAGAGCAAGCAACTGGCGACTTTGAGCTGGCAGCTGGACCGCAAAACATTGCGCGAAGCGTGGCGGCGGGAGGGAAGGTATCTGCTGCGCACCAATCTGACGGCCACCGATCCTGCGCGACTCTGGGAGTATTACCTGCAACTGGTGGAAGTGGAGCAGGCGTTCAAAGAGCTGAAGCATGACTTGGGGATCCGTCCGGTGCATCACCAGCACGATCATCGCATCGAGGCGCACATCTTCGTGTCATTCCTGGCGTACTGCCTGCAGGTGACGCTCAAGGCGCGCTTGAAGCTGACGGCCAGCGGGCTGACACCGCGCAGTGTGCTGGAGAAGTTTGCGACGGTGCAGATGCTTGATGTGCATCTGCCCACGACCGATGGGCGGGAGGTGGTGATGAGCCGCTACACGCAGCCCTCCAAAGAGATGCAGCTGTTGCTCGACCAGCTCAAGATGACGCTGCCTGAGCAGGCTCCGCCTAAAATCACTGGTTGATACCCAATGAAGAAAGGTCGCGAAATGGCCTCAGATGTAGTGAAGACCTTTTGAGGTCAATGTCGCAAAATCAAGGGTTGGAGGATCACTGGACCCGCCAGTCCGCTAAGTCGGGCTAATGGCTTTGATGCCTCCGGCATCGGGCAATCCGGGCTGGGACACCATCAGATCGTCAAAGTGGACAAGCCAACTTCCCGATGAGCGCAGATGATTTGGGAACGGGGTTTCCAAGCCACCGTACGAGACGTCTGGTTCGGACCAGGACAAAGGAGTCCTTCGCGCTGCCGCTCCGGTTGGCCCCCGTTATCCCTCTTCCCTGACACCTCCACCCTCCAACTGCCGCTTCCTCTCCGCTTCCAGCGCGGCTTTCTCCGCTGCCATGGCGGCGAGGGAGGCGGCGCGACGGACCTTTTCTTTGGCTTCCTGTTCGGCGCGGATCTTGGCGGCGGCGGCTTCGCGCTTGGCGCGAGCTTCTTCCTCCACCAGACGCGTGGCTTCGGCCTCGGCGGCCTGCTTGGCTTTCAGGGCAGCGGTGGCGGCTTTGAGGGCCTCCACTTCCAGACGGGCCTGCTCGCGCTCGGCCTCGCGGGCGGCTTCGCGTTCCGCCTTGGCCTTTTCTGCCGCTTCCTGTTTGGCAATACGTTCGGCTTCCCGCTCTGCCAGCAGTCGGGCTTTTTCGGCGGCGGCGGCTTCTTTGGCTGCCTGCTTCTCGGCTTGAAGGCGGGCCTTCTCCTCCGCGGCGGCGGCGTCCGCCTGCTCTTTGGCGAGACGTGCGGCTTCCTTCTCCTCCAGGAGGCGGATACGCTCCGCAGCCTTCTCGGCATCGGCCTGTTCTTTGGCCAGCTTGGCGGCGGCCTTCTCAGCTTCCGCCCGCTCCTTGGCCACTTGCTTCTCCGCCGCGATGCGGGCTTTCTCTTCCGCTGCCGCGGCGGCCGCCTGTTCCTTGGCAAGTCGAGCCGCTTCCTTCTCTTCCTGGATCCTCGCCTTCTCAGCTTCCCGCTCGGCTGCGGCTTGCTCTTTGGCGGCGATCATTTCCGCGAGGCGGCGCGCCCGCTCTGCGGCCATCTCGGCGGCAGCCTGCTCTTTGGCGATCCGTTCGGCCTCTTTCGCCGCTTGGAAGAGGGCTCTTTCGGCGAGGAGTTCGGCAATGGCCTGCTCCTTGGCCAGTTTCGCCGCTTCCTTCTCGGCCTGGATGCGGGCTTTCTCAGCCTCCTTCTCCGCCGCGGCTTGGGCTTTGGCTGCTTCCCGCTCGGCGGCAAGACGGGCCTTCTCGGCCGCTGCGGCTGCAGCCGCCTCTTCCTTGGCGATCCGGGCGGCTTCCTTCTCAGCCAGCAGACGCGCTTTCTCTGCTTCGCGGGCTGCGGCCTCTTCCTCCTTCGCCTGCAAAGCCGCCACCTTGGCTGCCAGGTCCGCCGAGATCTTGGCCTCCTGGGCCTGCACCAGGGTCGTGGCGAACTCACGGAGCTGGCGGGCCAGATCGACTGCCTTTTCCTGCAGGACAGGGACCTCGTCGGTCAGTACCCGAGGCCAGATCTCCAGCGTTTCCAGCTTGGCTGCGGTGTCAGTGAGAAGGGTGGTAAATTTCGGGTCGAGTCGGGTCGTCATCGGAAGGGGGCGGCATTTAACCATGACTGGAGCCGGAATGCACGTTTTAAGCTGTTTTGGAGACAGCCGGGCGACCGCGCCTGGGGGGCCTTGGCAGCAGTGTGCTGCAAAGGGTTGCTGCCTGAATCTGGCCCAGGCCGACACTCAAAAACAGGGCGAACGGAACTGCGCCAGCTATGGGCGCTCCGCGGAAGGTGAGCGCTGGTTCAACTGCGCCTGAAGGGAAGCCACGAGATCTTCCTTGCGCTTCAGTTCTTTGGACAAATTCTGAATCAAAAGGAGTCGCTCGTCGCAGACGGCATGAAGGTTGGCGGCCTCCCTTCGCAGCTCTTTGAGGCACTCCATGAAACGGGGGACCTGACCGAGGTGCGCCCGCGTGAAATTGCCCAGGACGACCGCCAGCAGTTTAAGCTTCTCTTTGGCTGGAGCGCTGACCCGCAGAGCGATCTTGACCAGCGTCAGCCTCATTTTAAAAGCCAGGCAAAAGTGATCGAACTTGGAGAACCGCTCCATGTCCCGGCAGGCGGCAGAGGTCGCCACTGAGCGCGAATTCCGCAAGGGCTGCGGCAGGGCCACGATCCGCCCAAACCGGCACAAGCTGGCAAGGATGGGGTATTCCATGTCTGTGGCCACGGGCTGCCCACGGTGCTGCCGGCCGTCCAAGGGTACTTTGAGGAGGATGTCCCGCCGATACACGCCGTAGAGGACAAAGTGGATCTCAGGTTGCGGCCAGCGAAAAAAAGCGAGTCGGGCCTCTCTCCAGTCCTGGTGGGGAAGGATGGGGCTCAGCTCACGGTCATCCGGCTTGCCAGGATTCTCCTGGTCAAAGACCCTCATGGTGCAACCGCACAGGACCACGTCGGGATGCTGCTCAAGATACCGGACGTGCTCGGAGAGATAAGCGGGGCTGGCGAATGAATCGTCATGGGCCAGCCAGGTGAAGTAGGTACCTTGGGCCAGTTTTACCACCTTCTTGAAATTCTGGCTTAGTCCCAGGTTCTTGGAATTTCTGTGATAACGGATGCGAGAATCCCTTTGGGCGAAGGCTTCACAAATGCTGCGGGTGGCATCTGTTGATGCGTTGTCTGAGATCACCAGTTCGAAGTCTTGCAGATCCTGCATCAGGACAGACTCGACCGCCTCACGAAGGAATTTCTCCGCATTGAACACAGGCATGCCGATGCTCACCCGAGGGTGGGGACGGACGAATGTCGGAGAGTCTTCAGCCTGCATGGAGGTGCCTTGGAACGGGGACACTCTCGCACTTTTCTCCCAGGGCGATGGCCCTGCAAGCAAAGTTTTGTCCATCCGTTTTTCCATCCCCAATTGAAGGGGGCATCCTGGCATACATCTTGTGCCGGAAGCCCACGACCACTCTGGCTTGACTCCGGAAGAAAACCAAGCGATGCACGTGCTTAGAACAACCCATATCCCTGTCCAGGCTCACGTGCAGCAAATGCCGACATCTTTTGCAGTGATCTTCCACCACAATCGGGTGCAAGCCGCCATTCTCTCAGGATGCAAAGGCTGCCGGATGCCGATACGGTCCCGAGTCAGGTTTTCCTCTGCCTCCAGTTGGGAAACCATCGACATACAGAGGGTGGATGCCCCCAATCCACTTGTGGGCCAGGGGTTTGATTGACCGCCATGCAGGTGAAACTGTGTTGCCGATCTTGCGGCTCATCGAGCCTTCTGCCGGTCATTGACCTCGGGCTCCAGCCCCTGGCCAACAACCTCCTTCCTCCAGCCGGGGCTTGCGCGGATCAACCCGCTGCCCGTCTGAAGGATGAACGGATGGCGTCTGACGCGGTTGTTGGAAACAATATTCTGGTGCCAAAAGGGTTGTGACCTTTGGCGTGTGATCGAAGAACTATGCAATCGAAAAATTCATGATTTTCACTCCCTCCACCATCCCTGAGGTGATGATTGTCGAACCTGAGCCGCATCATGATGCGCGGGGTTTTCTTGCACGCACCTATTGTGAGGGCGAGTTTGCCTGCCGGGGGCTGAACACCCGCTGGCCACAGCAAAACCATACTCTGACCAAGGGGCGGGGCAGCGTCCGGGGCCTTCATTGGCAGGCAGATCCGGCCTCGGAAATCAAGCTGGTCCGCTGTCTCGCCGGCTGCGCATTGGACGTGGTCGTGGACGTGCGTCCGGACTCTCCCACCTTTGGCACATGGGAGCTGCATGAACTTTCCGCCGCCAGCCGGCGGGCCATTTACATCCCAGCGGGATTCGCGCACGGCTTTCAATGCCTGACCGACGAGTGCGAACTGTTTTACCTGATGTCGGAACGCCATGCCCCGGCGCTGGCACGGGGGCTGAACGCCAGCGATCCCACCCTGGCCATTCCCTGGCCCCTCCCGGTGGTGAACCGCTCCGAGAGGGATGTGAATCTTCCGCTGTGGTCGGATTTTGCGAAGCCGGCAGTCGGGTAGTAGCAGCGGCCCCGCCGTAACAAGGCCGCACTGCCCGGGAGTGCGATGAGTCAACGCTGCAGCGCCGGCTGCGGCTTGATCAGCAGGCCCTGCCCGGTGGGGAGGCAGAGGATGGGCACTCCCGCGCGGGCGGCAAACTCGTCCATGGCGGCGCGCTGCTCCTCGTGCCGGCCCCAGCCATAGTCATCCAGCACCACCACGGCACCGGGGGTGAGCAGGGGCCAGAAGTGTTCCATGGCGGCCCGCTCGGGAAGGGCGATGTTGAGGTCCACAGACAGGAAGCTGACGGCGCGCACCGGTGCGCGGGGCAGGGAATCGGGGATCGTCCCTTGCACCAGGCGGGCGCGGGGCCATGGGGAAAAATGGTTTTTCACCATTTCAAAGCAGTCGCTGTAGTAGGCTGCGCTCATCTCGGCACGGCCCTCGGCTTTTTCCTGGTCCGTCATCTGTTCGGTCGGGATGCCGCAAAACGTGTCGAAGAGCCAGAAGTCCTTGTCGAGCTGGTTGAAATCGAGGAAATCACAAATGGCCAGCGAGTAAACGCCGGTGTTGACACCGCACTCCACGAAGTCACCCGCCAGGCCTGCGCCATGCCGGGCCGCCCAGAGCACCACATGGGTGCGCCACTCGATGTGGATGTCCGCATCGCTCCCGCGAGGGCGGGCCATGTGGTGGCCGGACTGCATGCCACGGTGGTAGGCGCGGAGGAACTGCGGATCCTCCATGAAGGCAGGATGCTTGGCCCAGACCGCCAGGTTGTCGGCATAGAACGTGGGGGGCTCGCCCTCGGGCCACCGGTTGCCAGGTGGTACGGTAAATCCTGGCGGAAAGGCTGGAACGGCGGCGGCGCGTGCGGCCGCGAGGCTGGTTGCCATCTCCTCCAGGCGGACTCGCCGTTGCTCGGACAGCGCCTTTTGTTTGTCCCGCTGGCGACGCGCTTCGTCCCGCTCCGCAGTGACTTTTTGGAGCCTCTCGGAAAACAACCGCGATTTCTTTCCCGTGAAATCGAACATATATATGGACGACTTGCCCCGAAATGCGGATCACGTCAACGGGCCAGTGGGGCGGAGTTCACGGAGGGACCTGCCATAGGGCGGTGCCCCTCAGCCCGGAGGAGGCTGGAGGGATGCCCACAGGCGCGCGAGCCCCTCCTTCAAGGGCACCTTTGGCTCCCAGCCGGTGGACCGGAGTTTGGCACTCTGAGCGATGGCCACGGGCATGATGTCTTCAGCCGGAGGATGGAGCGCCTGCACGAGGGCAGGATCGGCCCCGACCGCCTGCGCAATCCCCAGGGCGAGATCGTACACGGTGACTCCCGCCCCGGTGCCGAGGTTCACTGCTCCGGTGAGAGGCTGCTCCAGAGCCAGGAGCATGCCCAGAGCCACATCTGACACATGCACATAGTCCCGCAAGCTGGCGGGAGTTTTCACCACGGCAGGCTGACCTGCCGCGAGTTTGAGCATCGTCGCGGTGATCATCCGGGCCGGTGCCTCGCCTTCGCCGTAGGCATTGAACACCCGGAACCATGACCACCCCACGCCCCGCTCGCCCGCGGTCTTTTGCAATCGACGTAACGTCTCAGCCTTGGCGCTGGCGTAGGGATTGAGCGGTGCCAGTGGAGAGCGGTCTTCTACCAAGGGCTCGGGAGAGGTGGCGTACTCGATAAAGGTCCCTGTGCCCGCGAGATGCCTCACGCCGCGCTCCGCGAGTCCTTCGAACAAGGCGGCGCTCTGCTCGACCAGGAGCGCATTCTCCGGCGAGTGGAAGTTGACGCCGGGGGTGGCGGTCCACGCCAGGTGGAGGGCTGCGTCGGGGCGGAATTTTTCCACCCGATGCCATGGCACATCGTGAAGGGAGCCCATGGCGATGTCGCCCAACTCGGGTGAGGCATGCTCCAACCGACGGGCCAGGCCAAGCACCTCATGCCCGCGCGCGATGGCGAGGCGGCAGACGGCGGAACCAATGAACCCCCGGGCACCGGTGACGATTAATCTCATGCGCGCCGAGCATGGCGCGGCGGGGGTAACGCGTCAACCTGGGACGGGACCGGGTGGAGGAGTGGAGGAGTGGAGGAGTGATGGAGTGGTGGAGTGGTGGAGTGGTGGAGGGGTGGAGGGGTGGAGGGGTGGAGGGGTGGAGGGGTGGAGGGGTGGAAGGGTGGGACCTATTGCGGTGCCGCGGGCAGGTCTTTGGGCTCCCAGATTTCGCGGAGCTCAATGACATCGCCCTCGAGCGCCGGGCAGCGCTGGGCCCACTCCAGGGCCTCCTGCTTGGATTTCACCTGGATGATCCAGAAGCCGCCGAGGACTTCCTTGGTCTCAATGAAAGGTCCGTCCGTCACCGTGGCCTTGCCCTTGGCGAACGCCACGCGCGCTCCTCTGGACAGGGGATGCAGGCCGTTTACCGTGAGAAGGATTCCAGCCGCTTCCATCTCGTCGTTGAACTGCCCCATGGGTGCCATCTCCTCCGCCGTCGGCTCGTAGCCGTCTTCCTGTTTTTCGGAAGCCGGGGTATCGGGTTGGTAACCGCGGGGAATCTTCATCATCAGGAATCTCATGGGGTAGGGGGGGAGGATTTTGGATTTTAGATTGTCGCTGGGCCTTCCATTCAGAAGGCCCGCCTCACCCCATTGACGAAGGAGTCCCCTGCAACTCGACACTGTTCCTCAGATTAGCGTTAGATGAGCGTCAGTCAGCGGTTCCTTTCTCATCTCATTCCCTACTTCCTCTCCGCAGCTCTCATTTTCAGTCCTTCAAAATGAGTGAAGATCAGTGTCAATGAGTGGTTCCTCATGCCTTGCTCGTCTGTCGCAGGTGAGTCAACACGGGCACCCCGGCCACGCCCAGGCTGACGCCGCCGTAGAGGAGGAGCACGAAAAGCACCCCGGCCCCGTACTCGGCGTGCTGGCCCTCCAGGCCGAAGAGGGAGGCGGAGATGAGCACGGCGAGGTTGGTGTTCTTCATGCTCGACTCGATGCCCAGGGCCATGGCATCCCGGGCGGAGAATCCCAGGAGGTACTGGGAGCCTCGTAGCATGATGATCTGGATAATGAGGCAGTAGAGCAAGACGGCCACGGGGATCCGGGCGGAGTAGCGGCTGAAATCGATGCGACCGCTCCCCAGCGACCCCACCACGAGGATGGCGAGAAAGAGCAGACTCAGGCGCACGACCCACTTGGACCCCAAGTGGGCGATTCCATCATTCTTGAACAGACGCGCCAACGACATCCCCACGCCGAAGGGGATCAAAAGAAAGAGGAAGATCTCCCGCATCACCACGCCCACCGGCATGGTGATTTCCGGGGGCAGGTGATCGCCTGCCAGGAGCCTCATGATGAGCGGCGCGGTCACGAGGGCGAGGAGGGTGGTGACTCCGGAGAGGGCCACCGAAAGGGCCACATTCCCCCGGCCCAGATGGGTGTAGATGTTCGACAACGACCCTCCCGGCATGGCCGCGATGATGATGAACCCCACCACCACCTCCGGCGGGAATTTCACCAGGAACACCATCGCCGCCGTCAGCAGCGGGATGCCCACGACTTGGTAGAGGACGCCCGCGATCATCGGCTTCGGCTCCAACACCAACTCCACAAAGTCCCGTGTCTTCGTCACTATGCCCATGCCCAGCATGGCCAGCACCAGTTGCGCCGAGGCCACGAAGTGGTGGTAGTGCGGGTATTGGTCGAAGAGGTCTTTGAGCATGGGGCGGCGGGTAGAGTGGGGTAGGGGAGGTGGCTGGGGAACTCGCGCACGGAGCGGGGATGCTGACGCCTCACCTAACATTCGGCCCCCTCCGCCGCTCCGGTTCCTCTGGGGACTGATAAACCGGGAGATGGTGGCGGTCGCGTGGGGCGGGTCAGATCATCCGTTCTTGCTGCATTTTGTCCAACGTCATGCTGGCATCCTTGCGCGGCATCTGCTCTATTCTTCGCTCCATGGAGAAATCGTACGTCTATCGTTCTGTCGAGGGCTTGAAGGTGGCGCTCATCGTCCTGCTGGCGCTGGACATGGTGCTCAATGTGCTCTCCGGCGGATCGAGCTGGATGACGATTGAGCTGCTCCAGCGTGACTACACGGTTGAAGAGGCGGACATGAACGACCTCCGCGAGGGGGTGATCGGCTTGGTCCAGTTGAGCCTCTTTATCGTCACGGTCATTGTCTTCGGGGTGTGGATCGTCCGATCTCACAGGAACGTCCGGGCCTTCGGCGACTACCTGGAGATCTCCCCCGGCTGGGCTGTGGGGTGGTTCTGCATTCCCTTCGCCAACCTCTGGAAACCCTACCAAGCCATGAAGCAGCTTTGGCAATCCAGCATGCCCGACCGCTCCCACGCCCCGCTGCTGCCGATCTGGTGGACGCTCTGGGTCCTTTCCGCCTTCATCGGCCGGATCAGTTTCAAGACCTCCATGAAGGCCAGTTCATCTTATCCTTGCGCAAGCTCATACAGTGCTTCTTCCTAACCATTGTAAGTTACATTTTCTATCCAGAAGAAGTGATTGAGAAAACGTCGCAATCAGTGCCGGAAATTTGGCCCCCACTTCGTCCCGAGCGACTTGGATATGACTTCTGGAACTCATCAAAGGTACGAGAGTTTGCTTTGCCGCACTCAGAACGAAAATGCGTGCATAAAACAATTGCCAATCGAATGTTGGCGATCTAGAAAAGAATGCCATGAGACTCGTTCGCGTAAAAGTAGGGCCATTTCGCTCGATAAACACAACTCAAACGGTCGAGATTGATGAAGCTGTTACTGTGCTTGTGGGAATGAATGAGGCTGGGAAAACGGTCCTACTTAAAGCGTTGGAAAAGTCTGCGGATGCCCTTTCGTTAGAAGAATTCGATCCAGTTGAAGATTATCCGCGCAAGGAGCTTTCCGCGTACTTGAAGAGACAAGTGGAGAATCCGGACGTGGCAACAGAGCTTACTTATCAATTGACGCCTAGAGAATTGGCGGTCGTAAATGCCATGTGTCACGTTGAACTAGGGAAGGATTTTGAGTTTACAGTCGCACATTTATACAACAACAAGACTCGGACCCAGATTGAACTGGATGAGAAGCCCGCTCTTCGAGCGCTAGTATCTAGTGTCGGCCTAAGCACAGACGCAAAAACCGCGATCAGTGCTGCAACTGCGGTGAGGGAAGTTCCCGAAGCGTTGTCCGGAGTTGAACTGACAGACGTGGATTCAGAAGTTCTAAGTCAGTTGAAAGAGCGTATCAATAAGTCGGAGCGTGTTTCTGTAGTCGAGCACGAGGTTTGGCAATGGCTGGAAAGGCGCCTGCCCCAATTCCTCTACTTTGGTGACTACGATTTGCTTCCAAGCAAGATTAATCTACAAGACTTGAAAAGTCGCAATGCGAAGGCTGTGAGTAACCCTGATCATCTTACTCCGGGACATCGCGCAGTTCTGGCATTGATTCGGATGGCCGACATATCCATCGACGATTTTGCCGATGCAAGTGGATATGAACCCCTGAAGGCAAAGTTGGAAGCCGTGTCCATCTCGCTTACGGACCAGATAATGGAATTCTGGAAGCAGAACGAGGATCTTGAAGTTGAAGTTGACATCAAATCGGACGCAGCTGATGAGGCACCTTTCAACAACGGACCAAACCTTTACCTAAGAATCAAGAACCGCAGACATAGAGGCGTGAGCACACCGTTTGGGCAACGCAGCCGAGGATTTATTTGGTTCTTCAGCTTTCTGGTTTGGTTTGACAGCGTAAAACACCAAATTAATGGCAGGTTCAGAGAGGATTCTAGCTTGATCCTGCTGCTAGACGAACCGGGGTTGGCTCTTCACGCCCTCGCTCAAAGCGATTTCCTTAGATATATTGACGAATTATCGACGAAGCATCAGGTCCTTTACACGACCCATTCGCCATTTATGGTCCATTCTGACAGATTGCATCAGGTGCGAGTGGTCGAAGATAGAGACAGGATTGGAACTATCGTAACTGGGAATATATTAGATTCAAGCTCGAGGACTATCTTTCCTCTTCAAGCGGCGCTGGGGTGGACGCTTGCGCAAAATCTGTTCATTGGCGCAAAAAATCTCTTGGTTGAAGGACCCTCTGAGTTGTTGTACTTGAAGATCGCGTCCACCATTTTAGAAAGTATGATGCTAACAGGATTGCAAAATGACATCACCATCGTACCTGTAGGTGGACTGGACAAAGTGGCAACCTTCGTGGCCCTATTGGCGGCTAACGACCTAAAGCTGGCAGTGCTGCATGACTATGCGGGAAATCCAGATCAACGACTCAGCGATTTAAGTAGACAGAAGTTGATCCTAGAGAAGGCAATACTCAATGTGTCGCAGTTTCGAGATGCAAACAAGGTTGGTGTAAACAGTATACCTTCTGATATTGAGGATCTGTTTGAAAGTAAACTTTACCTGGAGCTGTTTAGCAAGACGTTTGAGAAGCAGTTGGCTGGGAAGATGCCTGTCGAAGCTGACCTGCCGCCCGGTGATCGTATTGTTTGCCGATTGGAGCGCTGGCTGATCGACAACGATCTGAAGCTTCGCCCTAGCGGCGGATTCAATCACTATCTTGTTGCTTTGACGCTCGCATCAAAGCCGCCAAAAACTCTTCATGGGGATTCTTTGAAAAGGTTCGATGCTCTGTTCAGAACTTTAAATGGCATTTATGGATCATAATATGGTCTAAAATGGCGTCGATTAGATATTGTTAGATGGCTCGCTACAATGAGGTGAAGTGCCATGGCTGCAAATGCTTACATTAAACTCAAACGCTGCTTAGGAAAGCAAGACGCTCTTATTGAGCTTCAGGAGATAGCGTTGAGAGAGCTAGATTGGCAAGCTAGCCAGAGGCCTGACCCAGATGACTATCTTCAAGAAGTATGCGGGCGCAATGGCATAAAGGTGGATGTCTTGGATGCGGAGGGTGCTACCCTAGATATTTCTCGTTTGCGAGTTCTATTAGCGATAGGGGCCTTGGAAAGCTACATGCACGATCTCAATGTTGAGAGTCAGAAGCTAGGTGTTGGCCCCCTATTCCAAGTAGGGGTGACGATGGATGATATTTTACAACAGTTTCGCTCGAAGATGGCTTCGTCTCAATCCGACAACTTGGCGCAGCTTTTGGTGCGGTACTACCTAGCTGTTCGCAATGAAGCTGCTCACCCATTTGACTCCAATCAGCATCTAGGGCAAGTACGGGCCGCAGCGGATGCCATCAGATCATCTGATCTGGGTGAGTTACTGGCGAAGCAATATGGTGTGGACAATCTGCCTGATCGCTCAACGGAACTGACGTTCGAATACTACATCGTGTGTAGTCGCGCCTGCAAGAATTACGCATTGGCTTTGTGGGAGAAGTTGCCTCACATCTCGGATAGGATGCTTGAAATTGTGGCGAGCGGAAAATTCGCGCGCCTCGCGCAGAATCCATCGAGGCGGAGAGCGGCATGGGTTTCTTATATAAGAACCGAGTTTAGACTTGACGCAGATGATGCTTTGGCGATTGTGGAGCGTGTGTTGAAGCTCTAGTTTAGCGGTTAAAACGCCCCCCTCCATCAGCCTTCGCAAGAAGAGGGTTGGTGAAGGCGGTCAGCTTGGTTCGAATCCAAGGTGCTTCATTTACGCTCGTTTGTCGCCTCCGCGTAAAAGCCCTCGATGGAGATGTTGGCCGCCACTACGGATTCCATTGGTACATGTGCGTGCCATTTTTGAGGGGTATGTCCAGGCTGACTCCGAACTCCATGCCGGGTTTCAGTTCGAGGGTTGAGTGTGAGTCTCTACCGATCTGGAGTGACAGTACAGTTGCATCGCTAATGGATTTCTTTCCCGCGTAAATCCGTTGACCGATTGTGAGTTTAGAATTGCTACGGGCTGATGCGCCGTAAATTCCCCCTGTGTAGACGTGGAGGATTTCGGCAACATCTTGAGTTTGGCCTGTCATTGTCCCTCGTTTCAAAATGTCAGAACGGAGCAATATCGCAAATGCATTGAAGAGTTCACAAAGGAAGTCGGCGTAGTCAATAATCTGTTTTGCGCTTGCGATTGTCGAGATGTTTCCATGAGATGATTCGTTCCGGGTGCGCACAAACAAGTCTAAGTAACTTTCCAGTGTTTCAGTGCTGGAGAGTCTGGTCTCAATGAATTGCCGTACTCCTTCGTACTTTCGTGCGAAGGATATTGCATCATCAAATCCTAGATCGCTGAATAGACGGCCTAAGGCAGTGGAGCGGAAGTTCTCCGGACTAACTAAGAATGCATCTGCGAGAAGGTGGTAGGGCTTTCCTCGTAACCCATCGGCAAATCCGGCCGCAATGGATTCTTCCCTGATTGAGGAGTATAATGGTTTGTCGGGCCCCCATTTTGTTAGAATCGTTCCAATTCCTATCCGGAGTTGGTTTCGCGACCGGTCGCACAAGTCTGAAAACTTTGGTACAACTGTGGGGAGTAATCCGGTGTATTCAGTCACTAGGTCACAAATGGTTTGTTCGAATAAGGCGTAAAGCCGAGACACCGCGGCGCAATGATCGAAGATCTGCCAGGCCAACTTCTGTGGGGGCTTGGTGTTCAGTAGGGATAACGAGGTGTTTGCTTGAGCATGTTCGGCTCCGAGTGCCCCATGTACCAACTGCCTCAAGTCCTCCTGCCAACCAACTACGCTTTTGACATCGTTGATGGAGTCGCGAAATTGTGTGGACAACACACTAAACATGTCGTTCAGGCTTTGAAGATAAGAAGGTTTCCAACATTTTAGAATAGACGTTGATGCGCTCCAGTACTGCGTCCTTTGTGTTTCGTTGCCCCGTAAACGTGCCTGCGGGACTGTCTACAACAAGCTGTTTTGACGCGCTAATAAGTTCTTCGCGATGCTGTATGAGTCTATCTCGGTCCTCTATGTGCGAGCTTAAGCCTACCATGACTGCATCCGCATATGCCAGTTGAGGTTGATTGGCCCACGATCGTTTCTTATCGTTCCACGGGCGAAATAGAAGTTTGCCGAAAATGCTCTCCGCAAGCTCAATAGTTGATACAAAGAGTTGTGCAAGATGAGTTATGTCGACTCCAGTGAATCGCCTGCTTCTTACCATGTATTGATCAAGAAAGGTCTGCATGCCACCCCTGTAGTGCTTCGCGTGACGCAATGCGAAGAAGCGAAGCACAAATTCGGCATCCCGCATTTTTGTGTATTGAGGTGTCTTAAGCAGTATGGGTGATGGGTTGGTTTCTTCGTCAGCAGAGTACAAAGGGAGCTTCCAGGCTCGTCGCATTGCAGGGTGTTGACACAGCTCAATGATGAGTTTGTCGAAGTCATTATGATAAATGCAATGTCTAATCTCTTGGCTTTCCAATTCAACCCCTCCGGTATTCAGTCTTTCAAACACCTGTTGGCGAAGGATCATTTCGTCATCGCTGCTTGAAGCGGATTCTCGAAGGAGTACTACATAGGAAATGGAGCGTCTGTCCAAGCCCCGCTTTATCTCTGATGGTAGGTTGTCGTAGATGCGACCGTTGAGCTCTGGCCATTGTTCCAAACCTTTGAGTCTAAAGCGATTCGTATAAAAGTCCCAAATTGCAGAGATTCTTTGCTGGCCATCCATTACTTCATATCTCGCAAAGTCGGACTCATACAAGAAACACGGGGGGACAGGTACATTCATGATGAATGACTCGATTAACTTCGATTTCCTTTCATCGCTCCATCGCTGTCGGCGCTGATAGAAGGGCTGAAGTTTCATCCACCCAGTGCGCTCAAGTGCTGCAACAAAGTTCGGCAGTTGTTCCCGGTTCGTTTCCGTGACAATCCTCAACTCGCGCTTTGCATATTTTGCGTTAATTTGAGAATCGCTGGATTCGCCTGAATCTGACGCCGGTAAATCTTGCCACATTGTGACTTCTGTTGGGGAGAACTCTTTCATCATAATAAATGAATGGCGGAACTGTTCTTTTTGCGGTCTTTGAGTGCTCTCTAGGGTGTTCGGCGTTGCGAGTTTGGTGCAATTTATCGTGGGGGGGGCTGTAATGTTCTCAATAGCAGAGGTTTTGAGGATTGGAAGGGTCTCGGAAAATGCGTATTGATTTCTTGGGTTTCCATATGGTCGCATTTGATTGCATGGTCACTGTATTGCATCGAGTAAGCTTCGACAAACTTTTTCACGTGAGTGGCTGCCTGGTGAGGTGCGCTTTCGAGTCTTTCTTGGGCTTATCTCTTCAAGCTCAATCGTGTCCTAACCCGCTCGGTGGACATCGTCGATTAGTCGCTTTTGGCGCGTCTTTCGTAGACAGTTCATCCTAGAACTTGAGGGTGCTAGTTGGCGGCAAGACTGAGGTTGCGCTGGTGTTTGCAACGGCATGGCGATCTCTCCGGCTTGCCGGGAGATCGCCATGCGGGCTGGCGTTCCGCCAATTTTTCTCGGCACTTGCCGATTGGCTCTTTTTGATCGGCAGTCGAAGCTATGCCGGATTATAAACCTCTGCACCGGCCTCCACAAACTCCTTCGACTTCTTCGCCATCCCCACCTTTAGCGCCTCTTCCTCGGCCAAGCCCTGTTCTGCCGCGTACTTGCGCACGTCTTCGGTGATCTTCATGCTGCAGAAATGCGGGCCGCACATGGAGCAGAAGTGGGCGGTTTTGGCGCCTTCCTGGGGGAGGGTTTCGTCGTGGAACTCGCGGGCGGTGGTGGGGTCGAGGCTCAAGTTGAACTGGTCTTCCCAGCGGAACTCGAAGCGGGCCTTGCTGAGGGCGTTGTCGCGGTACTGGGCCCCGGGGTGGCCTTTGGCGAGGTCGGCGGCGTGGGCGGCGATCTTGTAGGTGATGACGCCGTCCTTGACGTCCTTCTTATTGGGGAGGCCGAGGTGCTCCTTGGGGGTGACGTAGCAGAGCATGGCGCAGCCGTACCAGCCGATCATGGCGGCACCGATGCCGCTGGTGATGTGGTCGTAGCCGGGGGCGATGTCGGTGGTGAGGGGCCCGAGGGTGTAGAAGGGGGCCTCGTGGCACCACTCAAGCTGCTTGGCCATGTTCTCCTCGATCATGTGCATGGGCACGTGGCCGGGGCCTTCGTTCATGACCTGGACGCCCTTGGCCCAGGCGCGCTTCGTGAGCTCGCCCTGAACTTCGAGTTCGCCAAACTGGGCCTTGTCATTGGCGTCCGCGATGGAGCCGGGGCGGAGGCCGTCGCCGATGCTGAAGCTGACGTCATAGGCGGCCATGATGTCGCAGATGTCATCCCAGTGGGTGTAGAGGAAATTCTCCTTGTGATGGGCGAGGCACCACTTGGCCATGATGCTCCCGCCGCGGCTGACGATGCCGGTCATGCGGCTGGCCGTCATGGGCACGAACCGCAGGAGGACGCCGGCATGGATGGTGAAGTAGTCCACACCTTGCTCGGCCTGCTCGATGAGGGTATCCCGGAAGAGCTCCCAGGTGAGGTCTTCAGCCTTGCCGTTGACCTTCTCCAGCGCCTGGTAGATGGGCACGGTGCCGATCGGTACGGGGCTGTTGCGCAGGATCCACTCGCGCGTGGCGTGGATGTTCTTGCCAGTGGACAGGTCCATGACCGTGTCTGCGCCCCACTTGGTGGCCCAGCGCATCTTTTCCACCTCCTCCTCAATGCTGGAGGCTACGGCGGAGTTGCCGATGTTGGCGTTGATCTTCACCAGGAAGTTGCGCCCGATGATCATGGGCTCGAGTTCCGGGTGGTTGATGTTGGCCGGGATGATGGCGCGACCGGAGGCGACTTCCTCGCGGACGAACTCAGGGGTGATTTCGGTGGGGATGCGCTGCGGGAAGCGGCCGAAAATCGACGGCGTATACGGGTTGCCGGTGCCAAGCTGGGTGGAGCCCGCATGCTGCTTGTGGAGGTCGTTGCGCAGGATGTCGTCCTTCTGGTCTGCGATGCGCAGGCTGGAAGCCTGCTGACCACACTGGCTGGAAGCCAGTGCCACTTTCATGTTCTCACGGATGGCGATGTACTCCATCTCGGGCGTGATGATGCCCTGCCTGGCATACCAGAGCTGGGTAACGGGGTGGCCGGCGCTGGCGCGGAGGGGCTTGCGGCGCTCGCCATGGAGGCCGGGGAACTCGATCAAGCGGTTGCGCTCCGCCTTGCTGGCGTACTCGGCATGCTTGCCGGAAAGGTAGCCGTTGTCCTGGGGCTTCACCTCGCGGCCATCGTACTCCTCGACGTCCTGGCGGTCCGCAATCCACTTGGCGCGAAGGGCGGGCAGGCCTTCTTCGGCGGTGCCGGTGAAGGCAGGGTCACCCCAAGGGCCGGAGCAGTCATACACGCGCACCGCGGCGTTCTCCTCGATCTTCCCGCTGAAGGTCTTCGTGGGCGATACCGCGATCTCCCGCATGGGCACGCGGACATCCGGGTGCAACTGGCCTTCGACGTAAACGCGGGTGCTGTTGGGCAGTTGTTCGCTGCTGTGGGGCTCGAAGGAGTTCTTGGTAGCAATCATTTTCTGGAAGGGGAGAGGGTCAAGGGATAAGGGAAAAGGGGAGGGTGGGGCGAAGCGGGTGGGAGAAGTGAAAAGTTAAGAGTGAAAAGTGAAAAGTAGGAATTTGGCGCTTCGCGCGACTAGGAATTTGAAGAAGGGTAAAGGGGAAGTTTGGCGCTTTGCGCTGGAGTGGGAAATGAAAAAGCCATGCGGCTGGGCAGCGGCATGGCGGAGAAAATGGCGAACTTGAACCGTGTCGGACTTTGCTCCCTGCGGCGACATTACTCGCATCAGGTTCAAAGGGTTCCTTTGTTGCCAAAAGTCTCAGCCGACCGTGGTCAGCGCCCCTGCTTGCGCATGCTAAGGGGGCTTTGGGGTAGAGGCAAGGGGAAAGGCGGGGTGGGGCGTGCCAGTAGGCAGTGGTCAGTTGGCAGTGGTCAGTTGGCAGTGGTCAGTTGGCGGTGGTCAAGGTGTTGGGCGTGGTGGCGTGAGCGGGTGATGGTTGAGCTTTCGGGGGTGTGGGGTTTGAGAGGGGTGCGGCAGGCGGTTGGGGGGCGGAATCGTTGGCGTGACTTGGGGCTTCGTTCACCAGTGGGACCGGAGATCCCGCCTCCTTTACTCTGCGGCGGAGATGTTGGGGGATTGGAGTTTGAAGTTTGAAGTTTGGCCTCGTCTGACGTCTCCCGGCGGAGCCGGGCTACTTTTCACTCGCTCCTTTTCACTGTTTTCACTGAACCCTGAAAGGCTTCTGCCTTCCCACTGCGTTGTTTACGAATGAAATGAATGCGGCCGGGGCACGCCGGCTTTGCATTCCGGGTCAACTGCTTGCATCTTCGCTTCCTCAAACTCATGCGTTCTCGTTCCCATACCCTTTTCCCTGCTCGTCTGACTCTTTCCCGACGTCTGTTTTTGCCTTTTGCCGGGGCGGCTGCGATGGCGGCGCTGGGCCTGGGGGGGGCGGTGCCGACGGTTTCGGCCAAGGACAAGACGAAGATCGTGATCCTGGCCGGGGAGAAGAGCCATCCGAGCGGTCAGCATGAGTTTGCCGCCGGGGCGAAGCTCTTGGCGAAGGCGCTCAATGAGCAGAGTGGTCTGGATGTCGAGGCCGTGGTGGTGACGAACGGCTGGCCGAAGGACGAGTCGGTTTTCAACGGGGCCAAGGCGGTGGTCTGCTACGCGGACGGCGGTGGCAAGCACCCATTTGTGGCGCATCTCCCGGCGGTGGAGGCCTTGTCCCAGAAGGGCGTGGGCATCATGTGCATGCACTATGCGGTGGAAGTGGTGCCAGGCCAGGCAGGCGAGCCTTTCAAGAAGTGGATCGGCGGATTTTACGAAGGCCAGTACTCGGTGAACCCACACTGGGACGCCGATACGGAGGCGAACAAGGAGCACCCGGTGAGCCGTGGGGTGAAGCCTGTGAAGGTGCACGACGAGTGGTACTTCCGCATGCGGTTCGCTGAGCCTTCGACGGCAACCTCGCTGTTGACGGCGACGCCGACGCGCGAGCGGATCAAGCGGTACATTCACTGGAATCCCGGTGCTGACGGCGAGTTGGGCAAACCGCAGACGCTCATGTGGGGCGTGCAGCGTCCCGATGGCGGTCGCGGTGTGGGCTTCACTGGCGGTCACTGGCACCGCAACTGGGCGCTGGATGACTTCCGCAAGCTGGTGCTGAACGGGATCGTCTGGACGGCTGGCCTGGAAGTGCCCGAAGGCGGGGTGAAATCCAACCCTGTGACCGAGGCGCAGTTGAACGAGAATCTGGATGCCAAGGAGCCGATGGTGCATGTGAAGCTGCCGGCGGCGGAGGATTTTAATCTGCCGATGGCGGTTCCAAAGCAGTGAAAAGTAGTAAGTAAGAAGTGAAAAGTGGGCTCCGACAGGTGAGGGGAGGAGTGGTGGAGTGGTGGAGTGGTGGAGTGGTGGAGTGGTGGAGTGGTGGAGTGGTGGAGTGGTGGAGTGGTGGAGTGGTGGAGTGGTGGAGTGGTGGAGTGGAGGAGTGGAGGAGTGGTGGAGTGATGGAGTGATGGAGTGATGTTTTTGGGCGGGCTGCGGTCTTGGGATCGTGGCCCGCTTTTTTGTTTGGGGCGGGTGTGATTGTGGGGCGGCCGCTTCGGTCGCCGGGGATTTGAGGGAGGAGTCGATGAGCCGGGCGGGACGCCTGGGGAACGCACAGCCAGGATGGCTGTGTCACTCACTTTTCCGTGCTGTTCTTGTTGCACAAAACGTCAGGAGGGCTTTAATGGCTTCCCTGCTCCGAGCTGCTTTGTGGTGAGGACAGTGTTCTTCCAGGAAAAGAGATCAAAGGCCGGCGTGGCGAAATTGGTAGACGCGCTAGACTCAAAATCTTGTTCCCAAAAGGAGTGTCGGTTCGAGTCCGACCGCCGGTACTTTCCCGAATCCTTTTCCTGTGTTGTATGGAGCTGAGGCGACCAGGGAGTCGCGTTTGGGGATCCAAGCGATGTCTTGGGACGAGTGGTGCCTGATGCCGATTGCCAATCAGCGCTCCGGTGTTGCGTCTTGGGTTATCGGACGACCCGCTTCGATTGCGGGGATCGGTCAGGCAAGGTGGAAGAACCCGACCCGCTTCGCGGGAGACGCCAGACTGGAAGACACAAGACGCAAGACTTGAATGCGGCGGTTTGGACGCGCACAACGGGAATTCACTTGAAGGACGTGCGACTGGACGGGTCTGGGAACCCCCGCGCCATTAAGTTTCATCGGCCCTTTGTGCCTTCGTGCCTTTGTGTGAGATAAGCGCTTTGTTTTGGTGCCTGATGCCGATTGCCAATCGGCGGCACAGCAGACTGCCAGTCTGCGCTACTGTCCCGCTCCGCGGGAGACACCAGACTGGAAGACACAAGACGCAAGACTTGAATGCTGGCGCTGGTATTGGGCGCGCGCAGTGGGATCCACTCTGAAGAACGTGCGACTGAGCGGGGCTGGGAACCCCCGCCTCCTTTTTTGGATTTCTCAGACCTTTGTGCCTTCGTGCCTTTGTGTGAGATAAGCGCTTTGTTTTGGTCCCTGATGCCGATTGCCAATCGGCGGCACAGCAGACTACCAGTCTGCGCTACGGTGCGGCGGGCTTGGAGGCACCGATTTTGGCGACGTTGATGAACTCCTGGTCTTCTTTCGTGAGGCGGGTGAGGGGGAGTTCGTAGGGCTGGTTGTTGACGAGGAGACGCACCTTGCCATCGCGGATGACGGTGGGAGGTGAGGGAAGGGTGACCGGGGCGGGAGTGGGGGGCTCGGGAGTGCCTTTGACGGTTTCGACTACGTGTTCTTCGAACGCAATGAGTTTGCCGACGAGGGCTTTGCCATCGGCGCTGGTCCATTGGCGGGAATCCGACAGGGAGTAATAGGTGACCGTGCGGATGATGGTGGGCGGTGTCGGGGCCGGGATGACGTTGACGTTCGCGGTGTTAAACGCATCTCCCACGCCGCGTTTCTGGAAGCTCTTGGGCGTGGTGGGGACGACCTGGGCGTTTGCGGTGGTGGCGGTCGTGCCGATGAGGGCCGTCATGAGGACGGTGAACAGGAGAAGGGTGGCGCGGCACGTCTTCGTCGGTTTCATGAGGGACAGTTTATCGGAAGGTGAAGGAGGTGGGAATGGGGAAGTTTGATTTTGGAATTTGGATTTGTGATTTTGGATTGGGGAGAGGCCCGGGGGCGGTTCGTGGGCTTCGGAGTGGGTAGCTACTCACTAAGGGCTCGTCCAACGTTGGGCGGTGTTAGAGATCCCCGCTGGGGATCAGTTTCGAAACCGGGGCGTTGGTGGGAGTGGATGGGGGCGAGCAGACCACAAGGGGCGCGAAAGCGGTGATGCTCACCGCAGTCCCAAAAGCGCTGCGCGCTCAGGTGTTGGAAGTGGTGGAATGGTTTGGTCGCAATTGAGGCCTTTGACATTGAAGGCAAGGTGGTCGACATCCGATAAATAAAAAGGCCTCTCCGGGGTGGAGAGGCCTTTGGGGAAGAGGCTCAGGTCTGATGTCTGGCGTCTGGCAGTCTGATGTCTTATTTGATGTCGTCAGACTTCAGGTAGGCGACGATGTCGGCGAGGGCCTGGGCGTTGAGGCCCATCATGTCGGCAGTGAACATGAGGGAGTGTTTCATGCCGGTGGTGGACTTGATGAGGCGCTTGGGCACGGCCTGGATGACGCCGCCCATGGACTTGATCTGCACGGGGTCGTCGTTGCTGAGGACCATGCCGTCGATGGTGACGCCGTCCTTGGTGACGATGCGCTTGCCTTCATAACCATGGGCAATGTCGCCGGAGGGGTTGATGATGGCGTTGAGCAGCACTTCGCGGGTCTGGGTCTTGCCGAAGACGGTGAGGTCAGGGCCAAAGTCCACGCCGGGTTCGCCGATCTTGTGGCAGGTGTAGCAGGTGGCCACGGCGGTCTTGCCACGGGTGGCATCGCCTCGCAGCTTCAGGATCTCCTCCACGGGAGGCAGGGCTGAGGGGGTGGTGGGCAGCTCGGGGGAGATGAAGGGGGTGAGCGCCACGTTGGCATCGGCATCATAAATGCCGCGCTCCTTCAGGGCATCGGTAAGGCCGTAGTCCTTCCAGAGGCTGGCGCGGCGGTTGAAGAGCCACCAGATGGTGTCGCCTTTGAGCGTGGTGTCCGGGGCTTCGGCCACCTCGACCATCGCCAGGGCGGCGAAGGGAGATTTGATGAAGGCGAGGGAATCGAGGGCGAGCTTGCGCTGCTCTCGGCTAAGCTTGGTGGAAAGAATGCGGGTCTTGAGCGCAGGGACGGCCTCGGGGGCATTGAGACGCCAGGTCAGCCAGGCAAAGGCATCGCTCCAGGCTTCGGGCTGCGCCTTGCCATCGGGCAGGGCTTCTCTGATCGCGGCATAGAGGGCGCGGGTGTTGCCTTCGGCAGCGAGACCGAGGGCCTCAAGATAGCTGCGGTCCTTGCCATCGAAACGTCTGGCCACTTCCACCAGTATCGGGCCGCTCTGGGCGAACGGCACATCCCGCAGGCTGAGGGCCACCTCACGACGCACGGCGGCGGAGCTGTCGGACGCCATCTTCTGAGCCATGGCGACCACCTGGTGATTGGCTCGGCGCAGGGCGCGGTAGGCGATGACGCGGGTTTGTTCGTCCTTGGCACCCAGCAGGGGCTCCACCTTGGCGATACCGGCAGGGCCCATCTGCGCGAGCAGCCAGATGGCGCGGGCGGCGATGAAGGAGTTCTTGTCCTGCAGCAGGGCTGCCACGGCGGGTACGGCCTTTTCACCCTGGGCCTTCAGGCGGGTGAAGCCGGCGTAGCGCACGTTGGGAGCAGGGCTTTTCAGTGCGGCGATCTGGCCCTCGGTGGTATTCAGATCGAACTGGGGCACGACGGACTTGAAGCCCTTGGGCGCGATGCGGTAGATCGTGCCGGAGGTGGAGTTATCAAGGTCGGCATGACCACCGACGCGGGCGTCGAACCAGTCGGCCACATAGAGGGCACCATCGGGACCCACCGTCACGTCGCTGGGGCGGAAGAGAGTCTTGAGCTCTGACGTCACGCTATTGGTGCCGCCGAGGAAGTCCGAGCCGGCAAATTTGCCCTCTTTGTTGGAGGTGATGAAGTCGAAGCGCTCCAGCTTGAAGCCGGCACCATCGGGTTTCGGGAGATAACCAAAGATCACGTTGCGGCCGGCCTCGCAGGCCAGGAGGAGGCCCTGCCACTGGTCGCCCAGGGCGCCGTTCTCATAGAACGCCACGCCGGTGGGCGAGCCGCCGCCATACACATCACCCACGGGCATGGTGCCGGGGTCATCCTGACGCCACTCTGCGGTGGGAATCTTCTGCCCTGGTCGGCGGTCGGCGGCCCAGGCGCGCTGGCCATCGGCGGAGGCAAAGCCTGCATTGCCGAACTCCAGCACGGGAGTGACGCGGCAGGCTGGCGGATCGTCGTTGTCGCTCTGGTAGATATCGCCAAAGGAGTTCACCGCCTGCTCATAGCTGTTGCGGAAGTTGTGACCGATGACGTTGACGTTGGAGCCGTCCGGATTCATGCGGGCGAGGAAACCACCGATCCACACGCGGCCGTCATCACTCTTCTGGCCCGCGATGGTGCTGGGGTCCACCACCTGCTTGCCATTCTGGTGCACATAGGGGCTGCCCAGGCGGAAGGTCTTGCCGGATTTGTCTGTAAAGAGGGCGCCGGTGTTGCCCTGGTTGAAATACCACTGGCCATCCGGACCGGCAGTGACGGAGTGCAGGCTGTGATCGTGGCTGCGGCCGTTGAATCCGGTGAGCAGCACATCGCGCTTGTCCACGGCGGGGTCGAACCTGCCATCACGATTTACATCCGTGTACACCAGCAGATCCGGGGGCTGGGAGACGATGACCTGGTTGTCCAGCACGGCCACGCCGAGCGGTGCGAGGAAACCTGCTTCCTGGATGAAGGTCTCCGATTTGTCCGCTTTGCCGTCACCATCGGTGTCCTGCAGGACGGCGATGCGGTCGCCTTCCTTTTTGCGGCCGCTATGGCTGCGGTAGTTGACTCCTTCTGCGACCCAGAGGCGGCCATCCTTGTCGAAGTCGATGTTGGTGGGGTTGTTCAGCAGCGGAGTCGTGGCCCAGACCGTGACCTCCAGCCCGTCGGGCACAGTAAAGAGGTCCGTCGGGACGATGGTCGGCGCGGGCGGGGCCGGTGGAGGGGTAGGCGCGGGGGCAATCGCTGGTGCCGTGGCAGGGGCACCGGCCGTCGTCTGCCCGGGGAGGGCGACGCTCAGCGAGGACGAAAGCAGGGAGGTGGCGAGGGTGGCACGAACAGCCGGGCGGAAGAATCTGGGAAGCATGGCGGAAAAACGATGCTTCTAACGCCAATCTATTCTATGCACAATCGGACATTTGTTCATGATAAACCCAAGCCCATCCTGCAAGAATGGGGCGCTGATGTGCGTGGGTATCCCGAATCCGCTCTGCTGAGGCTACTCCTGCCCTTCCAAGGCTTTGCAGGGGCCCAAGACCTCACGCAGGATGAAGGCCTGCTTGTAGCCGTGGGTGGTCTTGAGCATATCTGTCAGCGGATGGGGGCGCCTGGCCGCGACGACGGTGGCCAGAACGGGCCGGTCTGGCGAGTCGAGGGCGTTCTGGGCCGCCATGGCCCGAGACATGCGAGGGACTGGGGCGCCGGGGGCTGATGGACTGGCCGCACGGCTGGTGTTGGGAAGCGATGGCGGGCGGGAGGGAGGGACTGGGGCTGAAGGGGCCGCAGCAGGGCGAGGGGAGCTTACGTCGTCAATGCTGCGGCGCAGTGTGTCCATGAGATCGGCCAAAGATCCGGGTGTGGTGGAGGTGGGCGCTGGACGGGCTGGGGGAGCGGGAGGGGGAGTGGAGCGCGGCAACTGCGGAGGTGCAGGGCTGCGGAGGGGTGGGGTTTGTGGAGGGTGGGCATTCTCCACGGGACGCGTCTGCTCCTCCCATGCGCGGCGACGGGCCTCCTGCTCCTCGGCGGAAACCGGGGTCTGCCTCTCCCGTTCGGCTGCCTCTTTGTTTTTCTTGAGCAGGCTGAACAGCCACTGCAGGAAGCCCACCACGAGAAAGACGATGACGAACACGATCTCCTGCAGATCCGCCGCAGCCAGGAGAGGGGAGTTGGGGGGCAGGATGTTCATGAAACGGACAGCGTCTTGGGGGTGGGAACGAACAGGGCGAACTGAAAACAAGCAGGGAGCGCTGGACCTCCCGCAGAGCCGGTGAAGGCTCCGCGAGCGGCGGGGCGATGACGGTTACTTCTTCTCGCTCGTGGCCGGGGTCTCACCGGCGATGCTCTGGCGCATTTCCGTATCGGCGAGGACGTTGCGATACTTCGCGTAGTCCATGATGCCGAGGTTGCCCTTGCGGAAGGCTTCTGCGATGGCCATGGGGACCTGGGACTCGGCCTCGACCACCTTGGCGCGCATTTCCTGGGTGCGGGCAGCCATTTCCTGCTCGACAGCGACGGCGGCGGCACGGCGGACTTCTGCGTTGGCCTGGGCGATCTTTTTGTCCGTCTCGGCCTGGGCGGCCTGGAGCTGGGCACCGATGTTCTCACCGACATCCACGTCGGCGATATCGATGGAGATGATCTCAAACGCCGTGCCGACATCCACGCCCTTCTGGAGCACCACCTTGGAGATGCTGTCCGGGTTCTCGAGCACGTCTTTATAGCTGGCGGCAGACCCAATGCAGGTCACGATGCCTTCACCCACGCGGGCGACGACGGTCTCTTCCGTGGCACCACCAATGAAGCGGTCGAGGTTGGTTCGCACCGTCACACGGGCGCGGACGCGGAGGGAGATGCCATCCCGGGCCACGGCGTCGATCTTGCCGCCCTTGCCCATGTCGGCACCAGGGCAGTCGATGACCTTCGGGTTGATGCTGGTGCGGACGGCTTCGATGACGGTCTTGCTGGTGCCTTTGACGGCGAGGTCGATGGCGCAGGCGCGATTGAAGTCGAGCTCAATGCCGGCCTTGGCAGCGGCGATGAGGGACAGGACGACCTGGGTGACGTTGCCCCCGGCCAGATAGTGGGCTTCCAGTTCATCCGTGCCGACGCGGAGGCCCGCTTTCACGGCGGTGATGCGGCTGTCCACGATGAGGGCATTGGGCACACCGCGGAACCACATGGCCAGCAAGGTGGGAATGCCGACTGGCGCATTGGATACAAGGGCGCGGAGCCAGAGATTGAAAAACTTCAGAAGAATGAGCAGGAAGACGAAGCCGACGATGACGGCGATGCCGATGCCAATGTAGGGGAGCATATCCATGATGCGTGAGGTGTGGGGTGCAGTGGGGGTTCGTTCAACAAAAGTGTCCGTGAAACCGCGCCAGGGACGGAAGCCTTTTACTCCGGGTGGTGTGCGGAATCAACCCCTGCATCACCCGACAACTTTGAGCGACATCTGTTTGATTTCTTTTTCACGACGGGATGGCTTTTCTGACAGGTTTGCTATTGAGTCCGGAGAGGAATGTGCCTTACCATTTTGGGAAAACATGATGCGAATCATTACCCTCTCTGTCGTGGTCTTCTGGGTGGCCATGACGGGGCTGTTGGTGCGGATGGTTTATTTCCCAGGCCACTCCCGCTTTGTCGAGGTGCCACCCCGGCTGGTGCTCAGAGGCTTTCTAGAAGGCGGGGCCACGATCAACACGCTGCATGTGTACAAGAAGGATCAGAAGGTGGGCCATGCCTCTGTGAACACGAGACGGGTCTGGGCAGGCGGGGTGAATCAATACCGGGTGTACTTCTCCGGCGTGCTGGACAAGGGAGCGATCGAGATGGTGGACGCACCCATGAACTGGAGGCTGGAACTCCTGCTGGAGGATCTGGAGACCTGGGCTGGGGCCAAGGGGCAGATCCGTCTGGGGGAGACTAATACGGTGCTGGACTTTGAATGGGTCAAGGATGAGCGGATGCCGCGCTTCACCCTGAAGCAAAAGGGCCAGGTGGTGGCGGATGACAACAGCATTCAGCCCATGCTGGGTGCCTTCATGGGACCGCAGGCGGCCGGGGCGGACCCGGTACTGCCTGAAGGGCTGGGCCTGGCCCCTGGGGCGGATGTGGCGACCCTGTTCCACCTAAAGACTTTGCAGGGCGTGATGATGCTGGCAGGACAGGAGCGGCAGGCCTTCCTGATGGAGCTCACTGCCATGGAGCACTGGAAGGCGAAGGCCTTCTTCACCGAGGCTGGCGAGCTGGCGCTCATGGACCTGCCGGAAGGCTGGAGGCTGGTGGAGCCGGTGATCTACGGTCTGGTGCCGGAGTATCCGGAGGACGAGGACATTCCCGTGCCGCCCATGGAGCAGCCTGCGGTGGTGCCGGAGCCTCCGCCGCAGGATGGTTTGGCCGTGCCTGACACTGCGGGAGGCGGCAAGATCTGAGGACCAGGCTTTGCAGACGGTCGAATGCAGATGGGGAGGATGCAGGGAGACACTTGCAGCGTAGGTGGGACCGCGATAGAAAAGAGTGGGGCCAGCAGGCGGCGCGAATCAAAGGGCATCAACCATTCATCACCACAGAGGCAACACACGGGCGGGAAAAACAGGGGAGACAACGGCACATGATTGAAATCAAAGACCTCACGATGGACTATGGGAGCTTTCGTGCTCTGGACGGACTCACGCTGACCATCCCCCAAGGGGAGTTTTTCGCTTTTCTGGGACCGAACGGAGCGGGGAAGACCACCGCCATCAAACTGCTGACCGGGCTGATGAAGCCGGTCAAAGGGACGGTGCATCTGGGCGGATTTGACATGCAGGAGCAGCCGCTCCTGGCGAAGGCGCTGCTGGGCTATGTGCCGGATGTGGCTGTCTTCTATGAGAAACTCACCCCGCTGGAGTTCATGCGGTTCATCGCCGACATCTTTGAGATGGATGAGGTGAAGGCGGAGAAGACCGGGGCGGAGTTGTTTCAGAAGTTCTCCCTGTCCCCCTACGCGCACCAGCGAATTGAGAACTTGAGCCACGGCACCCGGCAGCGTCTGGCCATCGCGGCGGCCTTGCTTCATGAGCCGAAAGTCTTCATTATCGACGAGCCGATGGTGGGGCTGGACCCCATCCATGCCCGGACGGTGAAGCGCGAGCTCAAGGAGCGCAGCCGCGCGGGCATGACGGTGCTGATGAGCACGCACCTGCTGAACATCGCGGAGGAGCTGGCAGACCGCATCGGCATCCTGCACAAGGGGCGTCTCATCGCCCTGGGCACGATGGATGAGATCCACCAGGTGCGCTCCACCACGGGCAAGCGACTTGAGGAAGTCTTCCTGGAGATGGTGTCCGAGGAGACGGAGCAAAACGGGAACGCAGCAGCAGAAATCTAAGCAGACAGAATGAGCAGACCAGGAACTTTCATCATCATGGGCGTGTCGGGCTCTGGCAAGAGCCTCATCGGCGGCAAGCTGGCAGAGGCGCTGGGGGCAGACTTTGAAGACGGGGATGATTTCCACCCCGCGGCGAACAAGGCGAAGATGTCCGAAAAAATCCCGCTGACAGACGAGGACCGGTGGCCCTGGCTGCGGGCGATGCGGGCTAGGATCGAGGAAAAACAAACGGCCGGGCGCAGCTATGTGCTGGCCTGCTCAGCATTGAAGGCGGTGTACCGGGAACTGCTGTCGGGCGGGGATCCGCGATCAGTGGTGGAGTTTGTGTTCCTGAAGGGATCACCCGAACTCATTGCGGGACGCATGGCGGCGAGGAAGGGGCACTTTTTCCAGGGGGTCTCCACGACCGCCCAGGCGGCGGGGGGAAAGGCGGCGCCGACGCTGCTGGATAGCCAGTTCGCCACGCTGGAGGAGCCGAAGGCGGAGGGGGCCATGATCGTGAACGTGGACCAGACACCCGATGAAATCGTGGGCGACATCCTGCGCAATCTGGGCTAGTGACGGTGCAACGTTCAACACATGGCAGGTGCAAAACTGACTTTCTGGGGCTGGGACTCACCGGTGCTGCACAAGGCTGTGGCCGAGCTTTCATGCGGGTGGACCAGCGGGGCGCTAGACCTGAGCGACACGCTCATCATCGTGCCCACGGCGGAAACGGTGCGGCGGCTGCGTGAGGCGCTGGCGGTGGAGGCCGGGGCCCGGGACAGTGTGGTGACGGCTCCGCATCTATGGCACGCTGCCCTGGTGTTCCAGCCCAAGGCCACCACCATGCCACTGGCATCGCCTCTCCAGGAGCGGGCCGCCTGGACAGAGGTGCTGGCGAAGGTGCCGCTCGGGGAGATGACCGCTCTGTTTCCCGCAGCCCCGGAATCGCAAGATCTGACCTGGGCCTCTGCGGTGGCGGAAACGGTCGGTACCTTGAGGAAAACGCTGGGGGCCGGGGGCTACACGCTGGCAGCGGGGGCAGAAGCCCTGGCTGGGCTGGATGACCCTGCCCGGTGGAGCCAGCTTGCGCGGCTGGAGGAACTGTACTTGGAGACGCTGGAAGCCTGGGGGTTGGCCGATGGTGAATCCGCAAAACAAGGAGCGGCCAGAGAGGCGACGCTGCCAGAGGGAGTGAAGCAGGTGAAGGTCTTCGCCGTGGCGGATGCGCCACCGCTCTTTGGGGTGTGGCTCCGGCATGTGTCTGAAAAGGTGCCCTCGGGCATCTTTGTACAGGCTCCGGCCGAGGGGAGGGCTGGGTTCGATGAAATCGGGATGCCCCGCATCTTGAGCTGGGGGGATGACGCGGGGCTGGAGTGCCCGCTGCCGCATGATCGCATGCATCGTGTGCCCGGCGCGGAGGATCAGGCCCGCCTGTCGGTACGACTCCTGGGGGAGCTCGCGGCCACCGGGCAGGAGGTGGCGGTGGGGGCCTGTGATCCGGCGTTGAACAGTGTGCTGGAGGGGACCCTGACCTCGCAGGGAGTGCGGGTGTACAATCCGGCGGGTCGTTCGGCCAGGCAGCATGGTCTGGTGCAGGTGTTGCGGGCAGGCTGGCGCGCAGCGCGCAGTGCGTCATGGCGGGACTGGCTGCCCTTTCTGCGGCTGGACGATGTGTCCCGCGCCCTGTGTGCGGAGACGGGCATGCTGGTCACCAAGTACTATGAGCAGTTGGACGAATTCGACGCGACGCATCTGCCGCCAACGGTCCGGGATGCGCAGTCGCTGGCAGGGTTGCATGAAGCTTGGGCGGAGCTCGGCCAGGTGCTGAGTGCGGTGGTGCGCCATGCCGAGGGCTGGGCGGCGGAGACTTGTGAGGGGGCGGTGCGAAACTTCCTGCTCTGGCTGTACGGTGAGACGGAGTTCGACAGCGGCAGGGAGCATCAGAAGCATCATGGTGAACTTTTCGGCCAGGTGGTGCGGCTGGCCATGCAGATGGACGAAGGGCGGGCGGCGGCGGGGGCTTCGTCCTCGCCAGCGGAGGCTGCGGCATGGCTGGGCCTGGTGTTTGATGCGCTGGAGGAAGGGCAGCTCACCGACCTGCGGGGTGAGGCGGACCTCGTGCTGCATGGCTGGCTGGAACTGCTGTGGGAGCCGGCTCCGGGGCTGGTCATCACGGGGTTCAATGACGAACATGTGCCCGGCACGCTGACGGCAGATCCCTTCCTGCCTGACAAGGCCAAGGCGGCGCTGGGGCTGCCCTGCCAGGCGACGCGGCGGGCGCGTGATGCTTATTTCCTGAAAGCGATGGCGGAACAGCGGTCAGGAAGCCGCACGCTGCACATCGTGCTGGGGCGGCACACGGCGGAAGGCGATGCGTTGCGCCCCTCCCGATTGTTGCTGGATGCCTCAGACGACGATCTCCCGTTGCGGGTGAAGCACCTGTTTCCTGCGGAGGATGAGGTGCAGGCTCCGCCACGCCCCTTGCGGACGCAGGCCTTCCAGCTGACGCCCCCCCTGCGGAAATGGACGCGGAGTGCCATTTCCCCGACGGCACTGCGGCGGTATCTGCAATGTCCGTTCCGCTTCTATCTCACCGATGTGCTGGGGATGGAGTCGGTAAGCACAGGGCTGCGGGAGCTTTCACCCGCCACGGTGGGAGATCTGATTCACCAGGTGTTCAAGGCCTTTGCGGATGAGACGGCGGTGGCGGAGAGCCGGGATGCGGGAATCATCGCGGCGTGGCTGGAGGCCGAGCTCGACAGGCGGGCGGCATTGTACTTTGGCGCGGAGCCGCTGTTTTCCGTAACCCTGCAGGTGGAATCGCTGCGGCAACGTCTGGCCGCTTTTGCCGAGAAGCAGGCGGAGCTGCGCGAGCAGGGGTGGCGCATCCTGCGTGCCGAGGAGAAGATCCAGGCTGACTGGGGAGTGGACCTGGGCGGGGTGATCCTCTCGGGCAAGATCGACCGCATCGACAGGAATGACAAGACGGGCATGCTGAGGGTCATCGACTACAAGACCTCTCGGAAGAAACCCGAGGAAGCGCACCATCGCTCAGCGCGCAAGGAACTGCTCGCCGACGAGAACCAATCGTGGAAGTGCTTTGATGACGCCAGGGGCAAGGCCCGCTGCTGGACGGATCTGCAACTGCCACTGTATGCGAGGGCAGTCTCCGCAAAACTTGCAGACGGGGCACCTGTGGAGGCAGCTTATTTCCTGCTTCCCGCCACGGTGAGTGAGGTGAAGACCCATGTCTGGGAGGGGCTGGATGCGGACCTGATGGACGCTGCCGGGGACTGTGCCTGCGAAGCGGTGCGGCGCATTCGGGATGGGGTGTTCTGGCCTCCGGTGGAGGATTTGCGCTTTGACGACTTTGCGGAGTTGTTTCAAGGGGATGTGATGAAGGCGGTGGCCCCGCCAGAAAGCTGGCTGGTGGAAAAGGTGGCGGAGGAACTGGCACTATGACGGAACTCAAGAACGAGCTCATCCGCGCCTCCGCAGGGACGGGAAAGACACACTCCCTGGTGCAACGCTATCTCTGGCTGCTGGAGCATGGGGCGGAGCCGGAGCGCATTGCGGCCATGACGTTCACGCGCAAGGCAGCAGGTGAGTTCTTTGAGCGCATCCTCCAGGAGTTGGCCACCCGCAGCATGAAGGCGGGTGGCGGGCTGCCCCTCACCCTGTTGCGGAAGGTGGTGCGGCGTATGGACCAGTTGCGCCTGGGCACGATCGACAGCTTCTTTGCCACGATGACACAGTGCCTCCCCTTTGAGCTGGGGCTGACGGGCAAGGCGGCACTCATGAGCGAGGCCGAAGCCACCCGGGCGGAGGAAGAGGTGATGGACTCTCTGCTGCTGGCGATCGGAAGAATGAACGACGCGGCTGCTCTGGATGAACTGCGGGAAGCGTGGAAGGCGGCCAGCCACGGGAACGAGCAGGGGCGTCCGGCGGAGGCTCTCGCTACGTGGTGCGGACGATTGCACCAACTGCTCATCGAATGTCCTGATCCGATAAAGTGGGGTGGTGCGGAGGCGATCTGGGATGCGGGCTCTCCGGCATTCCCAATCGCTGCCGCCGGGTGGGATCTGGCCGCTGCGGTGGATCGTTTGGAGGGGGCGCTGGACTACAGCAAGTTCGACAAGCGCGCGCCTCAAAAGTGGGATGATTTCTTTCAGGCGGCGCGTGAGTACGATGGCTTCAAGAAGTTCGACAAGCCCATCGTGTACATGCTGGATTCGGACCGCGGGGATCACTCCCGTCTGCGGCTGGGCGGGGTGGAGTGGAAAATATGGAAGGCGGTGCCGCTGGATCGCCAGGCGGGCAATGCGCTGGCGGATGTGCTGGAGATCCTGGTGGCGAGGGCGCTGCTGGTGCACCTGCGGCGGACACGCTCCCAGCGGGAGATCGTGCGGATCTATGAAACCACCTATCACCGGCAGGTGAGGTCACGGGGCAGGCTGGTCTTCAGCGATCTGGCTTGGCTGCTGTGTGGCAGGGTGCAGACCACCGCGATGGCAGAGCATGACTGGGAGGCCATGCGGACGGCGCTGGAGTTCCGCATGGATGCGAAATACGATCACTGGCTGCTGGACGAGTTTCAGGACACCAGCGAGCGGCAGTGGGAGGTGATGTCGCCCCTGCTGGAAGAAGCACGGCAGGATCCGGAAGAGCGGCGCAGCGTCTTCCTGGTGGGGGATGTGAAGCAGAGTATCTACCTCTGGCGTCAGGCGGAGCCGGAGCTCTTCCACCATGTGGAGACGGCGTGGAGCGGGCATCGCCTGCAGACGACGCCACTGAACGAGAGCTACCGCTCCTGCCCGCAAGTGCTGGGGATGGTGAATGGAGTGTTCCTGAATGCGGAACGGGAGCTGGAGGCTCTTTTTCCAGGGTTGGGGCGGCTGTGGAAGTTCGAGGAACATCGCTGCTCGGCCCGGGTGGCGTGGCTCGCGGGACATGCCGCGCTGGTTCACGTGGCTGCCTTGGACGAGGAAACTACGGAGGAGGACGGGCCCATCACCCTGGGAGCTGCCAATCTCATCCGGGAGATCAATCCCATTGGCCGGGGGCTGACGTGTGCGGTGCTCGTGCGCAGCAACCGGACAGCGCGTGCGCTCTCGGATGCCTTGCGCCGTCTGCTCGGGATGGAGGTGATTTGTGAATCCCAGGAAAACGTGGTGGTGGACAATCCCTCCACCCTGGCGCTGCTGAGCCTACTGCAGGTGGCGGTGCACCCCGGGGACTCTACGGCGTGGGAACATCTTCTCATGTCGCCCCTGCGGGAGGCCATCAACACCCAGCGTTTGACCCGACCTGCGCTGACCGCGAGGGTGCGGGCGGACCTTTCGAACGAGGGGTTCCTCCCTGTGCTGCAAAAATGGGCTGAAATCCTGCGCCGGGCGCTGCCCGCGCAGGATGCCTTCACGTCCCGGCGTCTGGCCCAGTTGCTGGATCTGGCGGCGGATTTTGACGAATCAGGCAGCCGCGATGTGGGGGAATTCCTTTCCACAGCGCGTGATCACTCGGTGCGTGAGGACAGTGCGTCGGCACAGGCCATCCAGGTGATGACGGTGCACCAGAGCAAGGGGCTGCAGTTTGACGTAGTGATCCTGCCGGAGCTACAGGGGGAGGCGCTGGATGCGGTGCAACGCAACCGACTCTTCGTGGCGAGGAAGGAGCGGGGGGCGGTGAGTTGGATGCTGGACAAGCCGGAGAAGGTGGTCGTGGAGCGGGATGAGGTGTTGCTCACCGAGCAGCGGCGCGAGAAGGCCCGGCAGGCTTTTGAAGGACTGTGCCGTTTCTACGTTGCCATGACGCGGGCCAAGCTGGGGCTGTATGTGCTGCTGGATCCCAAGAAGGTGAGAGCCAGCAACAATGAGGGCCGAATTTTGGCGATGCGGCTGGAGCCGGGCTTTGACCCAGTACCCTATGAACTGGTGGGTGTAGGAGGTCTGGCCACCTGGGAGAATGGGGACCGCAACTGGTACATGGCGCATGAGGTGACCAAGGTGCAGGCACCGGTGGCCAGCATTGCAGTACCGGATGCCAATCTGGGCACGCTGATACGGGCCGTGAACAAGCCGCTGGAGCGCCGTGCGCCATCTGGCGAGGAATCATTCGTCCTGCGGGGTGGGGAACTGCTCTCCACGGCACGAGAGGTGAAGCGCCAGCACGGAACGCGCGTGCACGAACTTTTCTCCGCGATCGCCTGGCTGGAAGAAGTGCCTGAGCCCGTGGCTCTATGGAAGACCAAGGGCTGGGTGGCTGCGGATGTGGCGTCTGACGGTTCAGGTGATGCGGCTGCGGAAGAGGTGTTGAGGGTGATCTCTTCCCCAGAGGTGCAGCCTTGGTTCCGAAAGGGAGGGCAACAACGCACGGCCTGGACGGAGCGACGCTTTGACTACATCGAAAAGGGCGGCTGGGTCAGCGGGATCGTGGACCGGGTGGTGGTGGAATGGGATGCAAGCGGCAAAGCCAGTCGGGCGACCATTCTGGACTTTAAGACGGACGCCGTGGTGACGGAAGACGACATGGCGGCACGGGCGGCGGGCTACGCCCCGCAGCTGGCGCTCTACGTGCCTGCCGTAATGAGGATGACCGGGCTAAAAGCGGTGGCCATAGGCAAGGCGCTGATTTTTACCGTCATGGGCAAGGTTGTGCCGGTGTGACCCGTCGCGTGGGACGGGAGTGTGGTGGAGTCGCGTGCGTGGATGACATGGCTGGGGGGCGCAGGAAATCAGCCGACCACCGGGGAAATGAATGGAAGCCGGGAGTTCCAAGGATTAGCTTCTTCCTAATTGTGGACTCTGTGGACTCGGGATCTCGCAGCAGTGTCGGGGCTGGCGGAAGAGCTGCTGCCCACCCTGAGTTGCCTGCGTTCCGAACCCTGAGCTATGAGAGTCCTCTTCACCAACCATGGTCTGAATCTGCGGGCAGGCACCGAGCTCTATGTGCGGGACATCGCCGTCGCCCTTCTCAAGCGGGGGCATGAGCCCTGGTGCTGGTCCACCGAGCTGGGTGCGGTGGCTGATGAACTGCGCGCTGAGGGGGTTCTTGTGGTGTCGTCGCTGGCCGACCTGCCCGGCCAGCCGGATCTGATTCATGGGCATCATCGTCTGGAAACGACGGCAGCGGGCATGTACTTCCCTGATGTGCCGGTAATTTCCTATTGCCACGGCCCCAGGGCTTGGCAGGAAAGGCCCTGCCGGCTTGGGAATGTGGCATTCTGGATCGCGGTGGATGAGGCCTGCCGGGAGAGGCTGGTCATGGAGGAGGGGCTTGAACCCTCACGTGTCCGGGTCCTGCTGAACTTTGTGGATACGGAGCGCTTTCCGCAGCGGGGGCCGTTGCCGCCCCGCCCGGAGCGGGCGCTGGTTTTCAGCAATCACGCCTCCCGCGATACCCATGTGCCGGTGCTGCGTCAGGTCTGCGAGGCAGCGGGCATCCAGCTGGATGTTGCAGGAGTGGCGAGCGGACAGGTGGTTGATAATCCGGGGGAATTGCTGCCGCGGTACGATCTGGTGTTTGCCAAGGCGCGTGCCGCTATTGAGTCCATGGCAGCGGGTTGTGCGGTGGTGCAGTGTGATTCCTTTGGGGCGGGCCGGATGGTCACGCCGGATAATTTCCATGAACTGCGTGGGCGCAACTTTGGCTTCACCACCATGAAGATGCCGCTGACCGTGGATCATCTGGCTGGGCAGGTGCGGCTGTATGATCCCGCAGCCAGCCGGGCATTGAGTGATCGTGTCCGGGAGGAGTGTTCCCTGGATCACGCAGTGGAGCAGTTGCTGGAGCACTACGAGGACGCGCTCCAATGGGGGCGGGCCCCATCAGTGGGTGCTGAAGATGCAAAGCGCGCGGCACTCTTTCTGGAGACAGAGATTCCTCATGCCCGGGCGGGCAGGGAGGTGGTGGACCTGAGGCGGGAACTGGACAAACTTCGGGGTGAACTGGAGCGAGTTCGCGGGGAACGCGACACCGCCAAGGCGTCGCTGACGATGGCAAAGGACCGGCTGAAGGAGGCCAAGGCACTGTTGGGACGGGTTCAAATGCGTCGCTCTTGGTGGGATCGTTTGACGGGCGGTCGACAGTAGGGGGCGGCAGATGCGGCTGGGGCAGTTTGGTCAAATCTGGCCCAAAAATGCAAAAAAGGAGAAAGAACGGTCCGCCGTCCACGTTTCCGCGGCGACAAGGGACTTTTGATCCTTCACCGCTCTGGCTATGAAACCGCTTTTTTCTTTCCTGGCTCTTCTGGCAGCCCCCGCGCTCATCTCCGCCGCTTCTCTCCCGGAGGCGCAAAAGATTGACGCCATCCTCGCCAAGGACTGGCAAAAGAACAACCTGACTCCCAACCCGGCCGCCCCGGACGCGGTGCTGGTGCGTCGCCTCTACCTCGACATAGCGGGAAGGATCCCCACCGCCGAGGAGACGCAGGACTTCATGAAGTCTCAAGATCCGCAGAAGCGCATGAAGCTGATCGACCGGTTGCTGGCTTCCGACGGGTACACGAGCAACATGTTTAACTACTGGGCGGACATCCTGCGCCTCACGGACAATGTGAAGGGCAGAGTAACTGCGCAGGCGTATGAGGAGTGGCTCAAGCAGCAACTCAAAGCGAACAAGCCCTATGACCAGTTCGTCCGTGATCTGCTGACTACGGACGGCGGGGTGTGGGACAGCGGTTCAATCGGCTTCTACCAGCGCGATGAGAACAAGCTGGATCATCTGGCTTACACGGTGCAGGTCTTTCTGGGCACACAGATTGTCTGTGCCCAGTGCCACAACCACCCTTTCGACAAGTGGTCCCAGATGGACTACTACGGCATGGCTGCCTTCACCTATGGAATGGACACCAAGGGAGGAGGACTGGATTTTAAAGCAATGGCCAAGACGGCGGGCAAGCCCCAGGGGGACCGCGCCGCTCTGAAGAACATGACGCCCAAGGAGCGCAAGGCCTACATGGCGGAGCAGCGCAAAGAAGGCGGGAACGGGGCTGGAGCCACGATAAGCCGTGCGGAAATGCAGGAGGTGCGAAAGACGCTGCAGGATGTGATGAAACCGCTGCGCTACACCTCCATCCAGTGGAATGACAACAAGCTGCCCAAGCTGCCGAATGACTACAAGTACCCGGATGCCAAGCCGGGTGCCGAAGTGGCTCCTAAGGTGCTGTTTGGTCATGATGCCGTCTCCAACGGTGTGGAGACCCGGCTTCAGGCTTTTGCGGACTGGATGACATCACCAGACAACCCGCGCTTCACCACAGTCATCGCCAATCGCATGTGGAAAAAGGCGTTTGGAATCGGCCTCATCGAGCCGGTGGATGAAATGATGGACTCCACGGTTCCGTCCAACAACGAGCTCATGGAGTACCTCAATGAGCTCATGGTGGAGAAGAAGTATTCACTCAAGTCCTTCCTGCGTGTGCTCTACAACACCGAGGCCTATCAGCGCATGTCCACGCGGGAGGAAGTGCCGCTGGGTGAGCTGTACTACTTCACCGGGCCGGTGCTGCGCCGCATGTCGGCCGAGCAGATTTGGGACAGCTTTGTGACCCTGGCGCGCGGCAGCGTGGATGGGGCGGTGGGAGAAAAGGATGAGCGCATGCACCAGTACCTGGGTGACTTGAAGTACCTCATCGACACCGTGAAGGACAAAGGTCCGGAAGGACTCGTCGAAGTCGCCCGCAAAGGGGCCGAAGACCGGGAGGCGACCCATGCCAAACTGGAATCCCTCCGCAAGGAGATGGAGGCTGCGCAGGCCAGCGGCAATGCCGGGTCGGCGAGTCAGCTTGCCAAAGAAGCCAACCGCCTGCGCCGGGAAAACTCCAATGGCATGCTGGAAGCCATTGTGGGCGAAGACCGCGCTGAAGATCTGCGCCGGGGTTACAATCCTGACAAGAAGGCCGGGAAGAACGCCGTGCCAGCCGGGTTGACCCGCGAACAACTGGCCGCGATGTCCAAGGAACAGCGCCGCGATGCGATCAAGATGGGGAACAGCCTCAATCTGACGGCTCGTGCTTCGGAGATCGCCTCGCCCGCGCGACCGGGGCATCTGCTGCGCACGTTTGGGCAGTCTGATCGTGAGCAGATCCAGAATGCCAGTGATGATGCCACAGTTCCACAGGCGCTGGCTCTCCTCAATGGTCCCACCTCCGAGGTGCTGAACAGCCCCGTCAGCAGATTGCGCCAGGATGTGGAGAAGGCCACTTCCCCACAAGCCAAGATGGATACCATCTACCTGGCATGTCTAAGCCGTCTGCCCAGCAACAATGAACGGACCATGCTCAATGATGTGATCCACGAGCGCGGAGATCGCGCCTATGGCGACGTCATTCAGGCGCTCCTCACCGGCAGCCAGTTTGTCTTTGTGCAGTAAACAACCCGTTTCTTCAGTTCTCGATTCCACCACCTCACGATCATGAAAAGTCTCCTCCATAAAGCAGACGAGATCACCCGCCGCGACTTTGTGATGCGCGCCGCCAAGACCTGTCTCGGGGTCTCCGTGCTGGACGTGCTGGCTGGGACGCATGCCCAAGGGGCCTTTGAAGGGGCTGCGAAGGTCCGCCAGGTCCCCACGGCCAAGAACGTGATCTATCTGTATATGAGCGGGGGGATGAGCCACCTGGACACCTTTGGCGTCGTGCCCGGTGCTGAGGAAATGGGGGCTACCAAAGCCATTGCGACCTCTGCCGACGGCGTGCAGATCAGTGAATACCTTCCCACGGTGGCAAAGTCCATGCATCATGGCGTGGTGCTCAAGTCGCTCACCTCCACCCAGGGGGCACATGCTCAAGGAAATTACTTCGTTCACACCAGCTACACCATGCGGGGTGCCACGCGGCATCCTTCCATGGGGGCCTGGATGACCGCTTTTCAAGGGCGGAACAACCCAGCGCTCCCCGGGAGCGTGATCATCACTGGCGACAGCAAGCACCCGGGAGGGGGATTTTTTGACGCCTCCATTGCTCCCCTGGTGCTCAACAACCCGGCCGGTGGCCTGGCCAACAGCAGCCGGCTGGCTTCGCTCACGGAAGGGGACTTTGACTACCGTCTGGGCCTCTCGGCCCGCTTGGACGCGGGCTTTCAGAATGCCTACAGCTACAAGGGTGTGAAGGCCTATGCTGATGTGTACCGTGATGCGGTGCGAGTCATGAAGAGTGAAGACCTGACGGCTTTTGACCTGAGCAAGGAGCCCGAGTCGGCCCATGAAGCTTATGGGAGTGACAATTTCGGCCAGGGGTGTCTGCTGGCGCGCCGTCTCGTGGAACACGGGGTGCGCTTTGTGGAAGTGAACCTTGGGGGCTGGGACACGCACCAGGACAACTTCATTCGCGTGCCGGAGAAGTGCGCTACGCTGGATCAGGCCCTGGGAGCGTTGCTGCCGGACCTGGATCGTCGTGGGCTCCTCAATGAAACGCTCGTGGTGCTGACCACCGAATTCGGCCGCACGCCCAAGGTGAATCAGAACGACGGGCGTGATCACTATCCCAAGGCCTTCTGCTCCGCGATGTGGGGTGGGGGTCTCAAGGGCGGCCAGGTGTACGGCAAGACGGATCGTGGCATCGAAGTGGTAGAGGACAAGATCGGGGTGCCCGATCTCAATGCGACCATTGGCTATGCCGTCGGTCTGCCGCTTGACCAGGTCATCTACTCGCCCACGAAGCGTCCCTTCACGGTGGCAGATCATGGCCAGCCGCTGACGCAGTTGTTTGCGTAGTGGTGCGGTAGGGCTCGGGAGAATTCAGTCCAACCACAGAGGTTCAGAGAACACAGAGGTTCAGAGGAACCAAGTTCCTGATGTGCCCATGTGGTTGAACCGAGGGATGTTTTAGCCGGAATTCACTTCAGAAGTTCGCAGATCCAGCGGCTTCTTGCCGTCTGTCGCAAGGGGCGGAGAACTCAGGGCTTGCGTTTTGGGTGACTATCTATCAGACTTTCAAGTTCTGCTCTGGCATTGCAAGTGTCAACACTTCGCTGAAGCCCCATGATGCTCACTCCGCTTCCTCTTCTTTTGCGCGAAACGATGTCGGAACTTGGCATGGGGGCGGTGGATCGATGGTGGGACGATCTCGATGAATCGGGCCGTCGTGATGTCATTGAACTTTGGCAGGAAACAGCCTCGGCTGGTCCCGTGGAGGTCCGGGTCTTAGGGGTATTCGTAGATCAGGGCGAGCCTGGCGACGACTCAGGGTTCTGGCACAACGACTTCTATGAGTATCTCGTCAACAATGAGATCTACCTGCTCGATCCAATCCAGGCGCACGTCTGCACAAGACATCCGCTAGCACGGGCGGCTGTTCAGAGGGGGCTGATCTCGGAGGATTTTGAGTGCCCGTTTTTGGATAGCGATTGCCCAATGCAACGCCTTCTTGGGCGTGAACCGGGCAAATCGATTCGGTTGAGCTTCACGTTTGAGAGCAAGGTGGCAAATACGTGGCACTCACTTGAAAGGGACCGCAGGAACACGCTTTGTTCTCACGAAACGGCCCCTGCGACCACTTTGGCAAGCTGCACAATCTCCGGCCCGTCCGCTAGTCCCTCAACAAAGCGTGCCGGGATGCCGCTCAAGCCCACTTGAGCGCCGAGCAAAGCACCGGCCAGGCAGGCGCGGGACATGTTTTGCCCGCCACCATTGATGGCGTGGAGCACGGCACTCTCAAAATCATCAGGGAAGCGGGCGGCGAGGTGATAGGCCGCGGGCAGCACGAACTGAATGGCGCATGACAGCCCATATACTTGCGAGACCTTCCATGCTGGTTCGACCCGGGTGTCGGGATCGGAGGCAGACTTTGCGACCCAGGAAGGCAGCAGCAGGGCATCTGGCGAAGCAAAGCCAAACCCTGCCGTAGCGGAGGGAGATGATGAGGCGATGGATGAAGGGACGACAAACGGAATCTCTCCGTTGCGGACCCTGTCCATGAGTTTGCCGGAGAGGTCCTCGTCAAACGCTTCACCCCGGATGAGAAGGGAAAGCACGCAGGCGTAGCCGACCGACTGCTGCACCACCAAAGAGTCGGTCTGGGAGAGATGGGTGTTTTCCCAGGCGTGGCGGGCGGCAAGCCCGGGTGTCATGGCATAGCGGGCGGCCAGCAGGGTGACTCGTTCGGCGGCTTCCGATGTATCTGCATTGCCGCCGGTCTGGCCCCAAGGTTTCCCTTCCTTGACTCGGGCCTGCCAGACTTGGCGGATGGAGTGGTTGGTGTATCCGCCGGGACCGACATAAGGTGTGCCGTCAAGCAGCGGGAGGAACTGCTCGTCGAGCCGACGGGTGAAGTCGGACTCGTTGTAGCCACCCCGATCGGCAAGGGAGCGAAGCAGATGGAGCATGATGATGCCGGTCTGCGACAAATCGCCGCCCTTCATCCCCGCGTGATATTTGGCGTGCGGTTTGGGGTCGGTGTAGCCGCTGATCCAGGGTCCGAAATCCCTCCGCAGTTCGTCCAGATCATAGTACCAGTGGGGACCGAGGCCCAGCGCATCCCCGATGAAGGCGCCAACAATAGCTCCCGCGGCGCGATCTGCAGACGGTTCAAGTGAAGGAGGAGAAAGGGGTGCAGGGGTGGGGGCGGTCATAGTTGGAGGGTGCAGGAATCGGGACGGTGCAGGGATTACGTCTGCGAACCCCGTCCCAGGGCTTACGCATGAACAGAGTGAGAAAACTTAACATCTCTTAACGATATGATTTTTCTACAGGGCACCGCTGTTTAAGCTGGGAGAGTGACCCACTCCCTTCCTCCTCAAGGCACTTTGGAAGCCCTCCGGGCCAAGTTTGCCCAGATTCATGATCCCCGCCAGGCTGGCAAAGTACGTCATCGCATTGATGAGGTGCTCATCATCGCTTTCTGTTCGACTCTCTGCGATGGCGAAAGCTATTTGGATATGGGGGATTTTGCCCAGAGCCAGCTGTCGTGGCTGCAAAGCTTTCTTCCTCTGAAGCATGGGGCTCCGTCCCACGACGTGTTTCGCAATGTGCTCATGGCCATACAACCGCAGGCCCTGCTTGAGGTGCTCACGGGCTGGTGTGGCGACCTTGAGGGCAGACATATTGCCATAGATGGCAAAGCTCTGCGCGGCACTCACAACGCTGAAACCGGCAGGCACTTGGTCCATTTACTACGGGCCTGGGTGGACGACTACCACCTCAGCGCCGGGCAGATCACCTGCCATGAGAAGAGCAACGAAATTGAGGCCATTCCCCGTCTGCTGGAAAGCCTGCAACTCAAAGGGGCCACCGTCACCATTGATGCCATGGGCACCCAAGCTCACATTGCCGAGCAAATCACCGGGGCAGGGGCCGATTATGTCCTGGCACTCAAGGCCAACCACCCAAGGGCTCATGAGACTGTAAGAAAGCACTTCACGGAAGCCGAGCGCCTGGACCTCAGCCCCTCCCACCATCGCAAAAGCGTGACGCTGGAACTCTCCCACGGGCGCTGTGAAAGACGTGAGTACACCATCACTGAGGAACTTGACTGGTACCACAAGAGCTGGAAATGGGCCGGACTGCAAAGCGTGGCACAGGTGCGCCGCCAGGTGCAGCGCAGCCACGATGGGCCGCCGTTGGAAGAGGTGCACTACTTCCTGTGCAGCTTCAAAGCCGATGTGGAACGCCTTGCCAAACTGGTGCGCGGACACTGGAGTGTTGAAAACCGCTGCCACTGGGTGCTGGATGTGACCTTCAATGAGGACCACTGCCAGGTGAGGGACCGCAACGCGGCCCACAACCTCACCATCCTGCGCGAAATGGTCATCCCCACCCTGCACCGGCACCCAGCAAAAGTCAGCCTGCGCAGGAAGCGCAAACTCGCCACCATGGACCCGGCCTTCAGGCTCCAAATGCTAGGCCTCCTTCATGCGTAAGCCCTGACCCCGTCCGGGGTGGCAACGTTTTTGGGCGCATGCCGGTCATGAGGTGCGTAGAGGGAGTGTGAGCTTGCAACCCATCGCAGAAAATATCTGGCTGCAGCACTTCCCGTTGTCGGTGCTGGGAACACAGCACGGACGCAATGTGACGATCATCCGCCTGTCATCTGGGAAGGTCGTGGTGCATTCCATGGCGCCGTTTACGGCCGATGATGTGGAGGGAATTCGGGCACTGGGACCGACGGAATGGCTGGTGGAGGCCATGCTGCTGCATGACACCTACGCCAGGGAAGGCCGTGCGGTATTTCCCGGTGTAAGTTTCTTGGGCCCTCCAGGATTTGAACCGGTGGTGGGCTTCCCAGTGAGTCCTCTCAGTCCGGCTCCCGACGAATGGGCAGGGGAACTGCTGGTGTTCCCGCTGGAGGGGGCTCCAAAGCTGGAGGAGCAAGTCATGCTGCATGTGCCCTCCCGAACGCTTATTGTTGCGGATCTGGTGTTCAACTTTGACCCGCACGAGAAAGGATGGGATCGCTTCTTCCATCGCTATCTTGCGGGCTTCAAGCGATACCCCGGCATGAGCCGGATCTTTCGTCTGTTTGTGAAAGACAAGGATCGTTTCCTCCAATCTTTGAGGCCGATCATCGCCGCCGATTTTGACCGGTTGGTGGTGGGGCACGGCACGTTGATCGAAACGGGGGCCAAGCAGAAGCTTGTGGAGGCGCTCCGGGATGCTGGCTTTGCGGTGGATTGAAGTTGTACTTGAACGTGCTGGTTGCTGATGCGAGAGCCTTTGCCCTCCTTTTCCGGAGGGGCCACCTCTCATCTCTTTAGCTCGTGTCATTGTCATCCCCTGGACCACGTTTCTCACCCATCGCACTCGCGGCCCTTGTTCGCTGGTTTCGCGCCTTGTGGTCTCGACTGAGCTGGCAGTTTAAGGGGGGCCCATTGGCAGGGCTGTTCGGACGCGGCGGGGGTGGGCAGTATCGAATGCCCCTCCGACATGACCAGACCGTCTCTGGAATCAGTGCGTATCCTCTGGCCGTTGAGATTGCGAAGGTAGGGACGTATCCGGCGCTGGTGAAGTCTGGTGCGGGCTACTTTTACGATGACGTGCTGGAGTATCGGGTCTGGATGCATCCCGAGCGTGGGGCTTCGTCGCTGGACGAGGAGGGGGGAGATTACTTCGTGGCCTTTGCCCAGCATGAGAAGGCGCTGGCATTCTCCAAGGCCAGCTCCGGCGCAGAGGAACCCTTGGTCTTGGTGCGGCAGATGGAATACATCGATGAATCTGAGGACGGCGTGTATGAAGCTGCCGTGGGCGAGCGGCTGACCGAATGGCGGGTGGAGTGGCTGGAGGGCTCCAGAAGGGCGGCTGACTCCATTGAAAAGTTTCTGCGGGACCATCGAAAGTGAGGGACTGCCCCGGAAGAGGCATCCATCCGCATCTGACGCCGGATCAGATGCTCCGCTGTAGAGGACTCAAACCACAGGGCGAGCCTTGAACTCCAACCAGCGTAAAACGTCGCTGGATCCGCACAAAATGGGTTGGGGTTCGAGTTGTTAAAAACGCCTGAAGGCAGAAAAAAGCGTGAACCGGAGGTCCGGTTCACGCTGAAGCGGTGTGCTGGAAGGAATCCAGCCGGTGGGACTACTCGACCAGACCGGCGAGGTTTTCTTTGCACCACTGGCCGTTTTGGCGGGTCACGCCGTCCGGATCACCGATGGCTTCATGGCACTCATCTTCACAGATGATCCAGCCTTCGAACTTACGGACCACGAGCCATTCCGTGATCTTGTGGAAGTCGAGCTTGCCGGTGCCCATCTTGGCCCAGGGCTCAGGACCGTTGCCGGAGAAGTCCTTGTAGTGGATGTGGTCCACGAGGTGGCTCCACTTGTCCAGCGTAGCGATGACGTCCATACCACCGCGGGCGATGTGGCCCACGTCCGGTGTCCAGCCGGTCACGGTGGGGTCCAGGCTGTTGATGATGACGTCATAGTCTTCCTGGGTGCGCACCACGGAGGAAGGGGGGCTGTTCGGGTGGAAGGAGCAGGAGATGCCCTGCTCGACGGCGCGACGGCTCACGGCATTGACATTCTTCACAAGGTTCAGACGACGCTCGTGGATGTTCTTCCGATTCGTCGGAAGGGGCACCGTGCAGAGTTTGGCACCGGGGAAATTCTTGAGAATGGCGATGGTGTCGTCCGCCTGCTTGCGCTCGTCGGCGGTTTCCGTCGCCTCATTCCAGCCGCAAACCAGGGCAATGCCGGCCAGTTCGACATTGTTCTTTTCCAGATGTTCCTTGAGCTTGGCGGGATCGGCCAGGTCGCCCATCCAGAAGTGCATGGGCTCGATGCCGGCAAATCCGCTCTCACCCGCCACCTTGATCATGTGGTCGAGCTTGTTGTTGTAGGCTTGTCCGGAGCCCTGCATGAACCAGGTGTAGACTTCGGAGCCGAACTTGATTTTGGCCATAAGGTCGTGTGCTGTTTGGTTAGGATGTTGGTGGCTGAGAAAGGTGAAAAAATTCCGCAGCGGAGAGCCTCTTGGCTAGCGGAATCCGGTCGCGAAGTCCAGCGGGAACTTGCCGTGTGTTTCAGTATGAAGCGGGCAGAAGGGGATCATTCAGCCGCTTTCTCAAAAAACAGGGTCAACTCGTGCCGGTTGTAGGTGAGGTGGGTCTGGGCAAAGAGCTTCAGCCCGGCGGCGTCCGCCTTGGCGACGATTTCGTCCCGCAACTGGAGCGGAGCGTCCACGGTCTCGACTTTGGGCAGCTTGAGGGTGAAGACGATGATGCCCTTCCTGCGGAGCTGGCGGGAGAGGCGAATGACCTGCCTGATGGATTCCTCAGGCTCACCGTTCATGTCATCGAGGATGGCGTCGTAGCGGTCATCTCGGGCAGGGCGGAACTCGGCCACGTCCATCTGGTGGAATACCAATGCGGGATTCTGAAACAAACGCCGGTCCAGAGGGGAGCGGTCCAGCGCTGTCACGCGAAACTCACGTACGAGCAGTTCGGAGGTCATCCCGCCAGGGCAAGCCCCGAGTTCGAGCCAGTGGCTGCCAGCAGGGAGCGGGGGGCGGTATAGCTTCAGATAGTGCAGGGCCTCGGCGATCTTGGCTCCGGCCCGGCTGATGGTGTCCGGGGTGTCCTTGGCGACATAGAGGCTGCCGCCGGCATAAAAGCCGTTCGCAGATTGCGGGGTGGAGATGCCGCAGAAGAGCCCCTCCTTGCCCACCAGGCAGAAAAGAGTGGGGGCCTGGCTGTCCTGATCCTCCACGCTCTTCGCTCTCATCGCCGGGAAAAGCTGGAGGGCGCGACCGCGGAGGTTCGAGGCCAGACTCTTGTAGTAGGGATCAGGAGAACCGGGGTTGAGCTGGCCGATGAGCAACTGCTGGGGGCTGCGGGGCCCGAATTTCTTGACGAGAGTCTGGGCCGCCTTTTCCACGAACCCTTCCATCTTGGCAGGGTGGCAGGGCCAGGAGTGTTCCAGCGGAATGTTCCAGCGGGCGAGCACGGATGCAGGACTCTGCCGGATCGCCTCAGGCGTGGCGGTCTTGATGGAGTAGAAATCTGCGCCCAGCCGGGTGTGGGTGTTGGCTCCGAAACGCGCCAGGACCTGCTCTGCCACGGGGGCAAACACTTCTGAAATCCGCACCAGCCACGGTTGTGAGGTGGCGGCAGGAGTGAGAGCGGAGTTGGCAGCGGAATCAACAGGAGACATGGGCAGGGGTGACGATGCCGATGGGTGGGGGGGTGGTCAATGTCAAACGGGTGGGCCGTGAGGCTGGGCTGAAGGCCCAAACTTAAATCAGCCCCCACAGCGGGTCTGACGCGATTGACCAAAAAGGTGAAATCCAATTCGACACCGGGGGCCCGTCTGGGTAGCTTGCCGGGCAATTCCGCCATCTTCCGCCCATGTTGCGATGCTTAGCCCTTGCGGTACTCCTGGCACTGCCAATCTCTTTGGGAAGTTGTGCGTCCTCCGGCCACTCGCGGGAACTCACCAATAAGGAAGCGCAGACCTTCCTCAAGCATGTGCAGATCTGGGTGATGTCTCCCAAGCAAGGGCGGGTCTCCATCCTGCGCCCCCCTGCGGGAGCGGAAGTGGATGCTTCACTGGCGGTACCGATCAGCAGCGATGGGTATCTGCTGGCGACGGCCCACGGGATACCTGCCCACGGGGTGGTGCTGACACTTCGCGATGGGGAAAACCGGCCTGTGTACATTTCTCTTCTGGATGGCAGGGGGCCTGCCGAATTTCAGGTGCTGATCGCGGGTAATGACGTGGCCGGGGCAGCGGCGTCAACGCGTACCATGGCGGTGAAGCTCAAGGAAAAACGTCTGCGGGTGGTGAAGCGATTCTACGCCAGCGACCTCGTCCTGTTGAAGGCGCCGTTTAGGACTCCCTCGTATGTGAAGGTTCTTTCATCGGTCCCGGTGCCGGATGAGCCGGTGTATTTTCCCTCGAACCCCGTGCTGGGAGAGGCCAATGCTCTCGTTCTTTGCCCACTGGACCGCGTGGCCATCACAAGTGTCAGCTCCTGGTTTATTGCCGTGGAGCATGCCGCCCGCCAAGGCTACAGCGGCACGCCGATGATGAATCAGGATGGGGAGCTGATTGCGCTGGGGGTGAAGAGCTCGCTTTCCAGCAAACATCCGGTGCTATGGGGTTCCGGGATCTCGAAAGAGACGCTGGATGAAGCGATGGCGGCTGACCGGCGTCATTCGCGGGGGTGAGGGGGCGATAGTGCCCTCTGAAAAACGACAAGCACGCCAAGAACAACGTCCCTGGCGTGCCAGCGTAAGGTTTCGAGCTGGCGTTACTCGCGGGACCAGGCCAGCAAGTCGAGAGCAGCCTTCTTGATCTCGGCCTGCTTGGCAGAGTCCAGGTCTGCCAGCAAGGGCAACTGAGGCCCGGTGGCGGCAATGCCCGCGAGGTCCACCGCGTGATGAAGCACCTGGATGGGGTTGTAACCGTTGCGGAGGTCTTCCAGCGCGAGGAAGCCCTTGCGAATGGTCTCCGCCTTTTCAATGTCGCCCGCCTTCAGGGCCTCCAGCATCTGCTGGGAGCGGTTCGGAGCGACGCAGACGCAGCCGGCGGTGTAGGCGTGCACGCCGAACTTGGTCCAGTGAATGATGGCTGGCTGCTCCCCGATGCCGCTGACCAGGAGTTCGCGAGGCACCTCATTGGAGATGGCCTCAAGGAGGGGATCTACGGCGGGGTTGTCACGCACCACGGCGTACTTGATCCAGGAGATCGCTCCGGCTTCCACGAGGGACTTCACCACATCCACGGTCACGTAGCCTTCGTCCTTCACGTAGAGCACGGCCGGGCGGCCAAATTTTTCCACGAACCGCAGAACTGCGGCGCGCACGCCATCGGGCTTGGAGACGGCGGTGGTGGGGAGGATCATCGCGGTGGGGAACTGCTTGCGCGCCAGGATGGCGGCCTGATCCATCATGGTGCCAAAGTAGGGCCCCACAGCGGGGATGATGAGGGAGTTGGCTCCAGCAACCTCGGCCAGCTGGTCGAGCACTTCCTCGTATTCGCCCAGAGAGATGTTGTAGAAGTTGGCGTTGCCGCCATACAGAAAGATATCCACGCCGCCGTTCTCGATGTGGCGGATGAGTTTGGTGTTCTCGGCTGCGCTCACTTTGAAGTTGGCGTCCCGACAGAGCGGGGGCACGGAGATGACGGAGCGCTGAAGGTCAGAAGGCGTGAACGTGGTTTGCATGGGAAAGAAACAGGGGTGCTAGGTTGGAGATGATTGCGGTGGGGCGCAATGAGCAAAAGTGGACTGCTAGTGGATGCGGGGCTCCGGGGTCGGCGTGCCCGTGTGGTGGAGGAAACGGAAGTCGCAGCCTTCGTTGGCCTGGGTCACCTCGTTGAGGAAGAGGTGGAGGTACCCTCGATCCACCTTGCGCTTCGGTGCCTGCCATTCTGCTCGGCGGGCGGCCAGTTCCTCATCGCTCACCTCCAGGGTCAGGGTGCGATCAGGCACGTTCAGGGAGATGATGTCCCCGTCCCGCACGAAGGCTAATGGACCGCCCACGGCGCTCTCTGGGGCGACATGGAGGATGCAAGCACCGTAGCTGGTGCCACTCATGCGGGCATCGCTGAGGCGCAGCACATCGCGTACGCCTGCCTCGAGCAATTTTTTGGGCAGCGGGAGCATGCCCCACTCCGGCATGCCGGGTGCGCCCACCGGGCCGGCGCTCTGGAGCACCATCACGGAATCGGCGGTGATGGGCAGGTCGGGATCGTCCAACCGGGCGGCGAGGTCTTCGTAGTCCTTGAACACGACCGCCGGTCCGGAGTGCGTCCAGAAGCGTTGCTCCATGGCGCTGTGTTTGATCACGGCTCCATCAGGGCAGAGATTCCCGGTAAGCACAGCGGTTCCGCCCTCGGGTGACAGGGCCTGATCACGTGGCCTGATCACCTCTGTATTGTGGATCACGGCATCGGCCACGTTTTCCCCCAGCGTCTTGCCATTTACTGTGAGGCACCCTGGATTCAGGATGTCGGTGAGCTGGTTTAACAGGGCGGGCAGGCCCCCAGCAAAGTAGAAATCCTCCATGAGGAAGCGGCCGGCCGGCCGCAGGTCGGCCAGACGCGGGGTGATGCGGGAGACGGCATCGAATTCACTCAGCGGCAGCTTGATGCCGGCGCGACCGGCCATGGCGATGAGATGCACGATGGCATTGGTGCTCCCTCCCACGGCCATATCCGCCACGATGGCGTTGTGGAAGGCTTCCTTGGTCAGGAACTTGGCGGGGTTGAGGTCGTTCCAGGCGTTCTCCACGATCTGGCGCCCGGAGGCGGCGGCCATGCGCCAGTGGCGGGCGTCGCTGGCGGGGATGCTGGAGGCTCCTGGCAGGGAGAGTCCAAGGGTCTCGGTGATGGCCGTCATGGTGGCGGCGGTGCCCATGGTCATGCAGTGACCGTGGGAACGGGCGATGCCGTCTTCGATCTCACACCAGTCGTCCTGGGTAATGTTGCCCGCACGCAGCTCGGCCCAGTACTTCCAGGCATCGGTGCCGCTGCCCAGAGTCTGATCGCGCCATTGGCCGCGCAGCATGGGGCCACCCGGCACGAAAATAAAGGGCATGTCAGCACTGAGCGCTCCCATGATGAGGGCGGGGGTCGTCTTGTCACAGGCACCCAGGAGCACGGCCCCGTCCACCGGATGGCAGCGCAGCACCTCCTCTGCTTCCATCGCCAGGAGGTTGCGATAGAGCATGGTGGTGGGCTTCATGAAGTTCTCGCTGAGCGAGAGCACGGGAATCTCGATCGGCATGCCGCCAGCCTGGAGGACCCCCTTTTTGACGTTTTCTGCCAGCACCTTGAAGTGCAAATGGCAGGGATTGATCTCCGACCAGGTATTGAGGATGGCGATCACCGGCTTGCCCTGCCAGTCTTCCGGTCCCAATCCGAGCTGTCTGGCCCGGGAGCGGTGGCCAAAGGAGCGGAGATCATTGGGGCCAAACCAACGGTAGGAGCGGAGCTGATCAGGAGTACGACGGGTGGGCATGGGGATGGAGGATGGCGGGAACGGCGGGCGAGTCAAACGACCGGAAAAACCAAACGCTGACTGACGCTTCAAGCTTGCCACGATCCTTCCGCTGCATGTAAACAGGGCCGCATGGTACTGGAGTCAAAGTCATGTGTGGTCACCGGAGCGGCGCGAGGCATCGGTCTGGCTCTGTGCAAGGCGCTGGTGGAAAAAGGGGCCAAGGTGGTGATGGCGGATATGGATGCCGCCGCACTGGAGTTGGCCGCTGCCAATCTGGGGGCAGCGGTGCTTCCCGTGGTGTGTGATGTGAGGCAGGCGGAGTCTGTGGCGGAGGCCGGGAGAAGGGCACAGTTGGCGTACGGTGCCGTGGATGTGTGGATCAACAATGCTGGCCTGGCCCGGCATCGGTGGATCACTGACTACACTGAGGCCGAAATCGACCTCATGCTGGATGTGAACCTGAAGGGCACGATCCTGGGCTCCCAGGAGGCTCTGCGGCGGATGATTCCGGCGCGGCGGGGGCACATCGTGAATATCATCTCGACTGCCAGCTTGCGCGGCATCCCCTCTGAGACCGTGTACTGCGCCGCAAAGTGGGGCGTACGTGGCTTCACCCAAGGTATGCAGGAGGAGGCCGGTGCTCACGGCATTCGGGTAACGGCTCTGCTGCCCGGCGGTGTGGATACCGCATTTTGGGACGGGGCCTCAGATCGCAAGGCCCCCGTGGAGAAGTTCCTGAGCCCCGCTCAGGTGGCGGAGGCTACCCTCAAGATGCTGGAAATGGATGACTGGTGCGTGCCGCGGGAACTCGTGCTGCGGGCGATGGCGGATTCGGACTTTTCAGTTCAGCCCTAGGTTCGAGATTTTTAACTGCATGCAGCATGCAACATTAAAGGTGCGAGGTAATATCTAACCCTTTCGCCTGTAGATTCTGCTCATTGAGCCGCAGCCGGGCGAATATTCCTAATTGAGAGCGGAAGCTCTGCTAGGGAGGCGGCAGAATCGCATGACCGCACCCTCCCCATTTCGCACCGTGGAGTTCTCAGACCCGGCTTTCACCGGCCCGGGGCTGCGCTTTGCCACTGTGAAAAGCAACGCTCTAAAACGACGTGCGGATGTGGCCCTCTTTACCCCACAGGGGTACATGCCCAAGAGCCTCCCTCTCGTGATTCTGCTGCATGGCGTGTATGGCAGTCATTGGGCCTGGGCGCTGAAGGGCGGGGCCCACCGGGTGCTCCAGAGGCTGGTGAGCCGGGATGAGGTGCCACCCATGATGCTCGCCATGCCCTCAGATGGACTCTGGGGCGATGGCTCAGGCTATCTGGCGCACCAGGAGGCGGACTATGCCTCCTGGATCGTCGATGAGGTGCCAGCGGTGGCCGCCCTGTTGGCACCTCAGGTGGAGGGGGCGCCTCAGTTCATCGCGGGACTCTCCATGGGTGGCTACGGAGCGATGCGGCTGGGGGCCCTGAATTCCAAAAGGTTTCGTGGAATAAGTGCACACAGCAGCATCACCGACTATCGGCAGACGCAGGAGTTTGTGGAAGAGCCATTGCACGAGGTCAAGCTGAAGCCGGGTGAGGTGACTTGTGTGGCGGAAGCGATCCGGATGAACCGGGCTCACCTGCCCGCGTTGCGCTTTGACTGTGGCACGGACGACCCTTTGATCTCGCACAACCGGAAACTTCATGAGACCCTGCGGGACGAGGGCATCCCGCACCACTACCAGGAGTATCCCGGTGGACACACCTGGCGGTACTGGAGCACCCATCTGGCGGAGACGCTGCGTTTTTTTGGCGGTTTGGTCAGGTGAAAAGTTCCAGTTGCACCTAGATCCCGACCTCAAGTGAGGCGGTTCGAATCTCTTCTGGTGAGCTCTCCGGTCGGTTGAGCACTTGGATCAGATTCCGCACCTCAGGGCTGCCGATCCCGGGTTCCTTAAACAGAGGGTGCTGAAGGAGATCGGTGATGGAGGGGCGCAGCTGGGGATCGGGATGGAGCATCTGGTTGATGAGCCGGTCCAACGTGCCGACACCCAGACCGAGAAGATTGCCCGAGCCATCGGTGCCCAGGGGGCGGGCGGTATGGTCAGAATCGGTGCCGAACTGCAAAACTTCATTGTACACCTGCTGCTGATAGTTGGGGTCCTCCTTGCTCAAGGTCGCAAAGAGGTGCTGATTGCCATGGAAGAGCTGGAAAGCGGTGATGCCCAGAGCCCAGGTGTCAGACTTTCCGGTGACCACGAAGCCTTCCTCCTCGCCGGGCAAGGGTGCTCCGGACTCAATGGCACGGGACGACGCTAGGACCTCCGGTGCCAGGTGCAGGGTGTTATCGATGGGCTTCCCCTGGAATCGCTGCGAGGTGCCCTGGAGGGAGAATCCGAAGTCGGCCACCTTGGCGCGACCGTCCTCACCCACCAGGAAGTTTTCCGGCTTGATGTCGAGGTGCAGCATGCCTCGGGTCTCCTGAACGTGTTGCATGCCTTGCAGCATGTCGCGCAGCAGGGTCAACCGGGCGAGGTTGGCGGACTCTGGGGTGATGTGGCCGCGGTCCTCGGCCTCCGTGATGCGGGTGCCGACCTTGGCGACGTCTCCCCCGGGGGCCAGTTCCATGGCCAGGAAGACAAGCCCGTTGGGGGAGAGAAAGGCTCCTTTGTACCCCACAATGTTGGGATGGCCCGCACCATGGGCGAGCTGGTGGCTGCGCGCCTCCCGGGCGGAGATCTCAAAGAAGGGCTGGGCGGTCTCCTCATCCAGCATCGGCATGTTCGCGATGGTGGGGTACTTCAGCACGATGCGTTCTGTCTTCTCCACCTCCTTCCCGTCCTCGACTTCCGTCCAGCGGGCTTCGTAGAGGTCCACGATGCCGAGGTCCCCGTGGTTCAAGTAGTCAACGCGATGATAAATGCGGCCGTTGAGCACGCAAGTCTCCGGATCCACCATGTGATTGGAGAGCTGGCTCACCGCGGCTGTGTAGGCCTTGTTGATGAAGAGCTGCACCCGATATGGGGCCGTGTCAAATGAGGCTCCCAGAGCATCCCGCCCGTCGCCAAGGGTGGTGGCGAGCGCGCGGTGCAGGTCTTGTTTGAAGGTGGGTCCTTTGGAGGTGATGAAGCCGAGTTGCTGATCCTCCGTCAGCTGACGAAGGTCCCGGGCCATGAGTTCACCCAGCGTCTTGGAGAGATGTTCAAGTGCGTCATCGTCGCGATTGGCGACGGCTTCCTGAAGGAGTCGTCCCAGGCTCTGGAAGGTGTCCGACTGAAGGGTCTCCCGTGAAACATGCTTGAAGCTGGATTCTTCCAATAGGGGAGGCGCGTCCTGGCCAAGCACCACATCAGTGTGCGGTGTCACTTGATGTGATTGCTGGCGGAAGGCCTCTGCGGCGGAGTCAAAACCGGTGCGCTCGTGTGTGGTGACGTGCTTGAGCCGGTCGCGAGAGAAGCTCTGGATCTCCTGGTTGATTCCGCCCTGGGCGTTCATGCGGTCAGGATCCTCACCGAGTTTTGCAAAGAAGATCTCCTGCTTGGCCGTGGCAAACTCATCGCCCCTTTCCACATGCGTGGGTCGAAGGCGGCCACCCGCATCCTGGAGTTGCTTGTCCAGAGGTTGGTAGTTCTCCAACGGCACGAGTTGCCGGTGGGCCTCGGCTAGGCGGAGGTTGAGCTCGTTGTTGGTGCCCTGAGGATTGGCGCCCTCCAGGTGCAGCTTCAGGGAGCGGAGGGTTTCCACCCTGTGCTCAACGGGGGCACCTTCATGCTCCTGTTCTTGCAACATCACGGCAAGCCGGTCAGCCTCTTCGAGGTGCCTGCAGGGCAGGGTCTGGATCTCACTTTCCACGAACCGGATCATCTCCGCGACGGGGCCGGCATCGCCATGACCTTCGCCCCCGCGATGCTGTTGAATGATCTCCAACTTGACCTTTAGCTGGTTCAATACTGGAAGAAGCTCCGTGTCTGGAGCGCCCTGGGACTTGAGCTGGTGGTATTGTTCCCCCAGTCGGATGGCGGCCTTGTGATTGCTGCCGATCGCAGGATCTGGGGCGAGATGGTTGTTGATCCGGAGGGCCAGGCGCAGTACCCCGTCCTTGAGATTCGCATAGCGGGAGGCCCGGCCGATCGCGGTCTTGATGCCCACGCGGCTCAGCAGATTTTCGGTGGAGACTCGGTCCCCGCCCAGGCGGGTGTTGATGCTGTCCACTACGGTCTGCTGGGAGGCGCGGGCCGTGCCATTAGGGCTGATCTTGATGCCGCCCGGCTGGTCCTGCTGGGGGGCATGGCCTGGATTGAGATGCTGCTGCGACTGGGTTCGGGTGACGTTCATAGCGATGGCAGTGGGTGAAGGCGCGTGTGTCTTCTACTCAGCCTTTGTGGCTATGGCGGTTACACCGTGGAGGATTTGCTGGACTTGCTGGTGGGGGCGGGTGTTAGCACCTGACGAAGAAATCTCCCGGTGGGGCTGGCCTTGTTGGCGGCCAGCTTTTCCGGGGTGCCTTCAGCCACGATCATGCCGCCCTCACTGCCCCCACCGGGGCCGAGGTCGATGACCCAGTCGGCACACTTGATGACGTCCAGATTGTGCTCGATGACGATGAGGGTGTTGCCCGCGTCGCGGAGTTTTGTGAGCACTCCCAGCAGCGTCTGAATATCCGCAAAGTGGAGTCCAGTGGTGGGCTCATCCAGCAGGTAGAGGGTGCGCCCGGTGGCTTTTTTCGCCAGTTCTGCGGCGAGTTTCACGCGCTGGGCTTCGCCGCCAGAGAGGGTGGCCCCGCTCTGGCCGAGCTTCACATAGCCCAGACCGACCTGTTCCAGCGCATGCAGCTTGGGGAAGATGTTGGGCTGACGGTCAAAGAAGCGGCAGGCCTCGGCCACGGTCATCTCCAGCACCTCGGAGATGCTGCGCCCTTTGTAGGTGATCTCCAGGGTCTCTGCATTGTAACGGCGGCCCTGACACTGATCGCACGTGACCTGCACGTCGCTGAGGAAGTGCATGTCAATCGTGAGCACACCATCTCCGCCACACTTCTCACAACGGCCCCCGGCGACGTTGAAGCTGAAGCGGCTGGAGTCATACCCGCGAACCCGGGCGGAGGGGAGCTGGGCAAAGAGATCCCGGATGGGCGTGAAGGCCCCGGCATAGGTGGCGGGGTTGGAGCGCGGACTGCGGCCGATGGGAGACTGGTCGATGACCACCACCTTGTCCACGCCATGCAGCCCGGAGAGATGGTCATGCTCACCGGGCTCGTCCTTGGCGTTGTAGAAGTGCCGCATGAGGGCGCGCCGCAGAATGGCATCTACCAGGGAGGACTTCCCGCTGCCGGAGGGGCCGGTCACGCAAACGAAACTGCCGAGGGGGAAGGAGACGGTGACGTTCCGCAGATTGTGCTCCCGGGCACCGTGGATGGTGATGCAGTCTGGCTCGTCCCGATGGGAGGCGGATTCATCCACGAGGAGTTGTTTCTGCGATCCGCGCCAGGGGATGCGGGTGCGGGGCACCGGAATGGAGATGCGGTGGTCCAGATAGGCTCCTGTGGTGGAGTGCTCATTCCGCATGACCTGGGCGGGGGTGCCCTCTGCGATGATACGGCCTCCCAGCGGCCCGGCACCGGGACCCAGCTCGATGATCCAGTCCGCGGCCCGCATGGTGTCCTCATCATGCTCGACAACGAGCACGGAGTTGCCCAGATCCCGCAGACGCTTGAGCGTGCCGATGAGGCGCTCGTTGTCGGCCGGGTGGAGGCCGATGCTGGGCTCATCCAACACATAGAGGACGCCCGCGAGACCGGCCCCTATCTGAGTGGCCAGGCGGATGCGCTGGGCCTCGCCGCCGGAGAGGCTGCCGCTCTCCCGATCCAGTGAAAGATAGCCGAGGCCCACTTGATCCAGGAAGTCCAGACGCTTGAGGATCTCCTTTTGAAGTTCCTCGCAGTAGGTGCGCTGTAGATCGGTCAGCACCAGTTCTCTCACCCAGGGGATCGCATCGCGGATGGCCAAGCGGGTGATGTCATGAATGTTGAGCTGGGGCCGCGGTGTCGTGGCTGCGGTACCCAGCAGTACGGCCAGCACCTCCGGGCGCAGGCGGCGGCCTTGACAGGTCTTGCACGGCAGCGGGTTCATGAAACGAGCCAGCATGGACCGCAGCTTGTCCGTCCTGGTCTCTGCGTACATGCGCTCCACCTGCGGTACCAGGCCTTCAAAAGGTTTGGCCAGACTGCGTTTGTTCCCATCGAGCTTCCAGCCAGTGGGTACGGCTGTTTTGCCCGTACCCTGGAAGAGGGCTTCCTTGAAGGCAGCCGGTAGTTTTTTAAACGGCGTGTTCATATCGGCGCCGAAGTGTCCGGCCAGGCCCTCCACGGCGCGGTCATGCAGGGCTTTCAGACGCGGTTGCCGCGTCCACCATGTCTTCACCGCCCCTTCCGCCAGGGTTTTGGACTCGTCTGGCACGAGCAGATGCGGGTCCGCCGCCATGAGGGCTCCCACACCTTCACAGGCGGGACAGGCTCCCAGGTGGGTGTTGAACGAGAAGTGCTTGGGGGTGAAGTCTTCCAGCACCAGCCCCGTCTCGGGGTTGGCATAGGCGGTGGTGAAGGTGCGGACCTCCCCGGCCTCGCCTGGACCGGTGAGAAAGCGCACCTCTCGCGGGTTCCATTTGAGCGCTGTTTCGAGCGCCTCCATGAGGCGGGTGCGTACGCCTTCCCGGATGACGAGCCGATCCACCACGATCTCGATGGAATGGGGCTCGGCCCGGGGTGTGCGGAGTTTCTCATCCAGCTCCAGGATCTCGCCATCCAGCCGCACACGGACGAATCCCTGGCGCTGTAGTTTCTCAAAGAGGCCGCGGAAGTCGCCTTTCTCGTGATCGACGGCGGGTGCCAGGACGATGGCCCGGGTTCCTTCAGGCAGGGTCAGGATCTCCTCGGCGATCTCGGCGGAGGTCATTTTCCGCAGGCGCACGCCCGTGGTGGGATCGTGCGGCTGCCCGGCGGCTGCGTAGAGGACGCGCAGGTAGTCGTAGATTTCAGTGACGGTCGCGATCGTGGAGCGGGGATTGTGCGCCACGGTGCGCTGCTCGATGGCCACGGCAGGTGACAGGCCGTCAATGAAGTCCACATCCGGCTTGTCGAGCTGGTCCAGGAACTGCCGTGCATAGGCGGAGAGGCTCTGCACATAGCGGCGCTGGCCCTCGGCGTAGAGTGTATCGAACGCCAGGGAGGACTTGCCGGAACCGCTGACTCCGGTGAGCACCACAAGCTGGCCTCGGGGGATGTCCACATCCACATTGCGCAGGTTGTGCTGCCGGGCACCCCGCACGCGGATGATGTTTTCTGCTACAGGGCGGGAATTCATGGGGCAGGGGATTGTCAACATCCACCGGAAGGGGGGCGGCATCAAGGCACAGTGCCGGGCGGGAGGTCAAAAAGTTCTGAAATATCGGCGCAACCTTCTCAAACACCGTGTGTTTACGATGTCCATGTCCACCCTGACCTTGCGAACCGTCCCAGCCTTACTAGCTTGGAACATGCCGGAATGGACTCCGACACCCGCAACACCCCAACCTGCCGTGGATGCCTCCGCGGACGAGGAGAGTGTGCGACTGATGCTCAGGGTGAAGGAAGGAGACATGCGGGCTTTTGAACAACTGGTGGAGATGCATCAGCGTGCCGTGATCGGCACCGTGGCCCGGATGCTGAACAACATGGACGATGCGCACGACATCGCGCAGCAGGTCTTTGTGCGAGTGTGGCGCTCCGCCGCCCGCTACGAGCCCAGTGCGAAATTCACCACCTGGCTCTTTACGATTGCGCGGAATCTCGTCTTCAATGAGATGCGGCGTCGTGGGCGGAAGAAGGAGGTCTCCATGGAGGAGGATCAGGAGGAACACCATCGGGAGCATGCCACCTCACCCAGGCAGAATCCTGACAATGTGGTCGCCCAGGGGGAAATGGAGACCGCAATCGACCGTGCCATCCAAAGCCTGCCGGAAAAGCAACGCCTGGCAGTGAGCCTGCGCAAAGATGCGGACATGCCCTATGAAGAGATCTGCGAGATCCTCGGCATGTCTCTCTCGGCCGTGAAGAGCCTGCTCTTCCGCGCAAGAAACGAACTCAAGGAGAAGCTGTCAGCCTTTCTGGACGAGTCCTGAACGGCAAATTTCACCAGCTCTCTGTCGGGTGACGTGACTGGATCGTGACACGCGGTGGCTGCTGGGGGGAATAATTCTGTTGGCAACCTGTCCGTGCGTGTGGCACCTCAGAAGTGATGCCCACGTCCCCCCTGCCAAGCATCCCGGCGGCCTCTGAGTCTGCTGACGCCCAACCCAAGAAGCATCCGGCACTGTCGGAGCAGATCGGGGCGGTCTTGTTGTCGATGGGGGAGCGGTCCATCCGCCTGCGGGACATCATTGAGGTGCTGCATGGCGGCACCTATCTGATGCTGCTGATCCTGCTGGCACTGCCTTTCTGCATGCCCATACCTCTGCTAGGGCTCTCTACGCCCTTTGGCGCGGTCATTGCCATCATTGGCCTGCGTCTGGCGCTGAGGAAAGAACCGTGGCTGCCAGACCGGGTGTTGAATGTGGAGCTCTCCCCGAAGATGGCGGGTCGCATCCTCGGGGCCAGTCAGAAGGCGGTGCGTGGCCTGGAGAAGATGCTCCGTGTGCGGTGGTCGGTGCTGGTGGATCCACCGGTGTTCCAGCACTTGTACGGTGCCATCATCTTCGCGTGTGGGTGTCTGCTCCTGCTGCCGCTGCCCATTCCCTTTAGCAATGTGCTGCCAGCCGTCCCTGTGATCCTTCTCTCCGGAGCCTTGCTGGAAAGGGATGGCAAATTCGCCGTCGGTGGTCTCGCCATGTTTCTGATCAACCTGGCCTTCTTTGGTGCGATCTTCCTGGGCGGCGGCGTGGTGATCAGCTGGCTGGAATCCTGGTTCAGCGGCATCTACGATCCCGAGGAACCTCTCACGCCTGCCTTGGAAGAGATTCTGGAGCAGGGGGTTGCCCCCTAGAACCGGAGTGGCAGATCGACTGGTGCGTCTCGAAACGCGCCAGCGTCTTGGAGTACGGTGGCTCGACACCGTTTTCGCGAGCTTGTGGCACTTGGTCCTTCCAAGTGGCCTTCTTCAGCCGGTGGTGTCGATCCGTCAGAGGCAGTGGGCGTGAGGATGACATCCCTGGGGTAATGGTCCACCCTGACACACTGCCTCCAGGTGATGTGGATCGTTTGTTGAACTCCCTTGGAGTTCTATTGAGTTTGCATCGCTACCCCGGGGTGGCGACGGCTTCGCGGTCTGACCCCGGGGCATTTTGTCTCACGCCGTTGGCGTGAATCTTCTATCAACAGCTGCAAACGCCAGCTGCCAAGCCGAGGAGCGACCTTTTTCGACCAGTTACACCCCCACCCATGTCTGCTTCTCACTGCTCTGCAGGATGGCCTCGCAGAGCTTCACCTCATGGTGGCCGTCATCGGCGGTGGCGTAGAGCACCGGAGTGGTCTTGCCACTGGCAATGTGCTCGTACACGGCGCGGTAGTGCATTTTGTGCCCATCCGGGAAGCCCTCGGCATGGCCGCCAGGGTTGTCGGTGAAGTTCGCCACATCTTTGTCGAATCCGGCGGTGTTACGGGTGAGAACCTGATTGGGTTGGTCGCGATACCCGGCCTGGATTTCGTTGGGCTGCTGGAACTCCCACTGCACGCTGCCTTTGGTGCCGTAGATGCCCATGTAGAGGCTGCACTTCCAGCCCGCGGCCACCTGGGAGATGGCGCAGTTCGCATGCGTGCCGGACACATGACCATGATCAGCGTCGCCGAACTTCAGCAGCACGCTGCCGAAGTCCTCGGTATCCACTTCATACGGGACCATATTGGCGGGATCGACCTGGGAGGTGAAGGTCTGCACCTCGCCGGTGGGCCGGTAGCGCGTTTTGTGAAAGGTTTCCAGTGTGGCAAAGACGGACTCCGCCCGGGCCCCGAGGATAAAGGAAACGGCGTCGATCCAGTGCGTGCCGATGTCGCCCACGGCCCGCAGTTTGCCGCCCTCGCTGGAGAGCACACGCCAGTTGTAGTCCGTCTCCTTGAGCAGCCAGTCCTGAAAGAAATGCCCCTGCACGTGGATAATGCGGCCGAGCTCACCGCGCTGCACCATGGCGCGCATCTGGAGGATGGCCGGGTAGAAGCGGCAGAGATAGTTCACGGCAAAGACGCGATCGCTGGCGGCTGCGGCGGCCACCACTTTGGCGGTCTCCTCCGTGGTCATGCCGAGGGGTTTCTCACACACCACATGCTTGCCCGCGGCGAGAGCTGCCAGCGACTGCTCCACATGCACGCGGTTGGGAGAGGTGATGTGCACGACGTCCACATTGGGGGAGTGGATCAGGCTCTGGTAGTCGTAGTCACCGTACACCTCGGGGACACCCCATTGATCCGCCAGAGCCCGGGTGCCCTTGGTGGAGCCGCTGATCGCGGTGATCTGGACGCCCAGGCGTTTCAGGGCCTCGATATGGACGGGGGCGATGAAACCGGTGCCAATGATGCCAGCGCGGAGGTGATGCAGAGGAAGGGGCATGGGTGGAAGGGAGCGAGGAAAAAAGTGAGGGACAGTCGGGAGGCGGGGATTCAATCGGATTCAGGGACTCCGGGCAAGCTCCAAGCGCTTATGGCCGGGGCGGGGTCTCTGGGACGGGAAGAAACTGGACGGCATCTGCCACCACCACCTTGGTGGGATCGGTGCCCTCGGTGCTGATCCGTACGAAGCCGGACTTCCCTGCGGTGAATTCAAAGACGCCCAGACTGCGAAAGAGCCGGTCATGGGCTGGCTCTTCCTGCTGATTGATCCGAACGAGGGTGTCACCCCCGGCATGGTGGATGGTCACCGGGGTGTTGGTCGCACGGCGGACGTTGTAACAATGGGCGACTCGCACCTCATACCGACCCGCCTTGGGCAGATCCGGGGTGAAGGTGACGGACTTGGTGCCTTTGCCCGCCTTCATGTCGTGGAGGTAGCCCAGGCCGATGAAGGGTGGGGTATGGGTGGAGTACTGCCAGTCGCCCACCAGTTCGGCGGCGGTCTCATCCACCACGATGCCCGGGAGTTTGGAGGGATCAGACACGATGAATGGCACCAGCTCTGGTCGATCCACCTCGCCCGGAGCATGGATGTTTGCCACGGCCTTGGGGTGGGGTTTCAAGGTGGGAGGTGGCGGGTCGGCATGGCTCAGGCCCAGCAGGAGCAGGAACGGGGATCCCGCCCTGAGGGTGAGGGGCCAGCGCCGCAGGGTGGCGGGATGAGATGAAGGTCTCGGGCGGGGCACTCCAACGATACGCCAATGTTGATGGCGGCTTGCAGAATTTGCATTGCAGGCAAGCCCGGGCAAAGCGATGAAGGAGGGGAATGTTCGGAAAAGGTGCTCCAGGAACAAAGCGCTTGTGTGCCCTCTATGCACTCAACGCGGCCGCCTTGGGGCTCTGGAGTGTGAACTTTCCCAGTGTGCTCAAGGCCCACGGACTGGAGAGCTTGGTGCCCTACACCTTTGCCTGCAACGCCTCTGCCGCGCTGCTGTCACCCTTGGCGGTGGGGGCGTTGGCGGACCAGCGGATGGCCCCGGAGCGGGTGCTGCGTCTGCTCGGCCTGGGTACCATCTTCTTTCTCGGGCTGCTGTTCTTCGGCATTCAGCATGGCTGGGCTCCTGGCTCGGTATTGGCTCTCGCGCAGATCCACGCCCTGTGGTCGGTGCCCACGTTTGGGCTCACCACCAGCCTGGTGATGTCGCGATTGAGCAAGCCCAAGGAGCAGTTCGGTCCCGTGCGGATCTGGGCCACGCTGGGCTGGATGGGGGCCTGTCTCATGGTGAGCTGGGTCTTGCACGCGGACACGTCCGTCATCTCCGGTTACGCCGCCTGTGTCGTCTGGGCCATCACGGTGGGCATGACCTTCGCCCTCCCGTACAAGGAGCGTCTCCATCTGCCCAAGCCCCGCCGCACGGTGAAAGAGATTCTGGGGCTGGATGCGTTGCCCTTGTTGCGTCATCCGGACCACATTGTGGTGTTTGTCAGCGCGGGTCTGCTGAACATGGCGCTCGCCGCCTTCTATCCCTTTACCGTGCTGCATCTGGCCGACCATGGCATTCAACAGGTGACCGCCGCCATGAGCCTTGGTCAGGTCACGGAGATCATCGCCATGCTGGCGCTGTCCTCCATTATCACGCGGATTCGGCTTAAGTGGATCTTCCTCGCTGGCATCGCCTTTGGCGTGCTGCGCTATGCTTTGTTTGCCTTGGATAACGTCCCGGCGCTACTCCTCGGAATCTTTCTCCACGGGTTCTGCTTCACTTTGTTCTTTGTTACCGCGCAGATCTATCTGGAGCAGCGCATCCCTTGTAAAATGCGCGCCCGCGCCCAGGCCCTGCTCACCCTCATGATGGGAGGCTTTGGCAATCTCTTCGGCTACCTCGGCACCGGCTGGTGGCGGAGGTATTGCCAGTCCACTTCACCAGACGGTGCCATCACCAGCACCGCCTGGTCCACCTTCTGGATCGGCATGACCTTGGTGACCCTGGGTGTGTTTGTGTTTTTTGCGTTGGCATATCAAGGGAGGAAGAGGGGGGCGGGGGGTGAAGGCCATGGCGAGGAAGTTTGAATCGGGATTGCCATCGGCCTGACGATCGCTCTGCAAGGATTGTTGCAGAAACACCAGTGGGTGATGAATGCGACTCTTTATTGCGATGTGAATCTCACGATTTATGCCATGCAGGTTTTGACGGAAAAAACTTGTCACTAGGGGATTGTTTTGGCACTTTTAAAGGAATCCCCCATTTTTTGTTTCTATGCGAGCCTGCCTTCGTGGACTGGCGGTAAGACGCTTCTTGCTGCCCATGTTAGTCATTATCGGTGTTCATTCCCTGAACTATGCGCAAGATAGTGCCTATTACTGGAATCCAGCGCCCCTTGGGATTGGTTCGACACTGCCGACTGGATCGATTGATGCCGTGACGACGCCGGGATCTCGGATCTTGACCACCAATGCGACCGGCTTCGGTGCAGCCACGCCCGCTTCAGAGAGTCTGCTGTTCGCATCCATTCCAAGCAGCCCCTCCGGTCTGATCGAATGGACCGCCCCAGACCCTTCTGGAGGGGCCATGACCAGCGGAAGCGTAGCTGGCGTGATGCTTAGGTTCACGGAAAATACCAGCCCTGGTGCTCCCTTCGTGTTTGCCGGGGTGCGACAGGGAACTTCCGGTGTGGAGTTGCGTTGGCGCGTGGCGCAAGGTGGGGAGGTTAGAGCTGTTGCCGGAGCCATCAGTGGCGCAGATTTTCCCGCGGCAAGCCGACTCAAGTTGGAGTTCATACAGGGGCGGGTATTCCTCTCATACAAGAAATCTAGCGATGCACCCACGGACCCATGGAGAAAGCGGTTGGCCGTAGAAATCACAGGTACGGGTAATGTTTATTCAGGGCTGGTGCTGGCCACAGGCGGCAGCGGTAGTGCCACCCTGACCGTGAGCAATAGTGATGTTCGTGTTGTTCCTGCCAGAGGAGGGGAACCCTGGGTGAGATTGGTGGAGCCATTTGAGCCCGGGTACGGCAATGATAGGATAAGCACCAGAGAGTCAATGTTTGGGTGGGAAGATTGGTCCTTTGAATCCACGGTGGACGTTGAAACGGGGCCAGCAGCCCAGATCTACTCTGGAGGCGACTACTGGAAATGGAGCCGGGAGGCTTCAGCCTGGACTATTGATCCCGATCTGGAAGATCGCGTCACGGTGTACATGACAGACATACACCCGACGACGGCATCAGAAGATGCAACTGACGTCTATGTGCGATACGGTGCCATCACGAGCCACACTGCTTCTCCCTCCGTCGATTCGCTTATCTGGGATGGTGAATCGGTGCTGAGCAGTCACCCTGTTGCCGGTGTGTTGGGAGAGGGTCTCTGGGTTTTCCTGGCCACGCTGCCCAAGCCCGTTTATGCCGATACTTCCCTTCAGCTCATCATGGGCTGGACCTTTACCCAGACGCCTGGCGGGCTAAAGAATGAGGCATCGCTCGACGGATTGCTTCTCGTAAGTCAGGGCCCTCAGACAGACAGCAATGGTGACGGTTTGCCGGATGAGTTTGGCGGGCTTTTTGCCCCGTGGTTGACGTCAGACGGGGATTTTGATGGAGATGGCCTGACCAATGCCGAGGAGTATGTGCTGGGTCTGTCACCTACAACCTCCAGTTCCGGGGTGCCTCCCACCGTTTCGGTGGTTAAACCTGGTTCTTCGCCTTGGCTTCTCGCACGAGGTAGATGGTCCGCAACGCCAGCCGAGGTAAAGGCCGTGTATCCTGGCACCTCTCCCCCAGTGCCGATCAAAGGCTATGGATTTTATCTCAAGACCTCGGAGAACACCATCGGATTCGGCTCTTCCCGGAACGCCGCTGCTTGGAAAGGGGACTATCTCACCACCACCGATTCGTTGGGGGTGGCACGTGCCTACCTCTGGGTTGATGCGGAGTGTCCGACGCCTGCGGGCTCTTCGAGCACAGGCTACGATATCAATGTGCGGGATTTTTATGCCTCCTTCAAGGTGCGGCCCTATGACAATACCTCTCCGGGTCCCATCGACATCTTGGGGGCTGCCCAGTACCGATTGACCCCCTCAACCTTTATGTCGCTTTCCTCCAGTACCTTCAGTCTTTTGGGGGAATGGCTGATCAGCGCCGACACCACGGGGGCAAACCTGTGGCGATGGAGTCCGTGGGATAATTCGTGGTCATCACGGCCTGGTTTGTTTTCTGGCCTTTCGATGAGTTCAATCACAGGGGATTCAGACACCTTTGTCGTGAGCGGAAATCAAGTTCACACCGGGATTTACGATGCTGGGCAGGAGGTGTGGTCAACGTGGGGCACTGCCTTCTCTCCCACGGTGCCTGTGCAGCCCACTCAACCTGTAGGATATACCCCAAGAACGGGCGACTATGAGTGGGCGAGCCAGCTCGGTTTTATCAACCTCTATCAGGGCTTTCCCCGCGCTTTGGCCCTGCGAGGAGGATGGCTGGCGGTTGGTCAGGCCGATTGGAACGGCACGGTCGAGCTCTACAAGAAGGAAGGATCTGGTTGGAGCTTGCACTCAACTCTCGCACCCTCCTCTGGGAGCCACTCTGATACATTCGGCTACTCGGTTGCTTTTTCAGAGGATGGGCAAAGGCTGGTGGTGGGGGCGCCCGGAGACGCGCGGGGACATGCGGCGGGAATGTATGCCCTGTCTTACCTGCCCACCATCTTGATCGACGTGCCGCACACGGAGGATGTCTGGGGTTGGGGGGAGGATGAGTTTGGGAATCCCATTTGGACCGTCATAGGGCAGAATACCTGGAATGAGGTGACGGTAGGTATGACAAGCGGCTCTCCTCCTCCCTCGGCACAACCGTCGGCCTATGTGTATGAGTTAGATCCCAATGACGATTGGAACCAGGTCGCCCGACTCGTTTCTTCAACCACGGGCCCCTCTGTGACCTATGACTTGGAGATGTTTGGTGCCTCGGTTGCGGCAGTGAATAATTGGGTGATTGTCGGTGCGCCATACTTCAACGAAGGTGCTGATATTCCTACATCCGAGCCTTTACCGCAGGGGAGCGTCTATGGCTTCAAACACGATGGCACAGCCTGGGTTCAACAAGATGTGGTCCGCCGGAGCAATCCAAGATTTGGCGAAAAGGTATTGGCGAGTGGAGACCGGGTCCTGGCAGTGACCCCTCCCACGTCCTATCCCATCGAGCAGGCCTCACTGCCGGGTTATGCCGCCGTCCTCCATCCAGGGAACACGGATCTGAACCCGGTGGGCGAAATTGCCAATCCTTACAGTGCTCCTTCATCTGCTGCTGATGAAAGCACATTTGTCAGCAAGACTTCCGCAACCACGGCCCAGGAGTACCAATGGCTGCCTGCGGTGCCTTGGGATGCCACCGAAGGTACCACCAAGGTGGGCTGGCTCACCGTCACCGATGAGGACCTTGCCAACGCGAATGCCAGTCTGGAACAAATCACCCTGCTTGCAGGTGACTCACCGCGCTGGTTGCTGGATACCTCCTTGTCGCAGCCGGGAGCCCCAGCCCATGAGGCCTGGCAATCTGAGCCCAAGGCGCTCAAGGTCAAACTGGGGGCGGACCTTGAGTCCTTTGCGCCGGGCATCGACTGGCTGGAGGTCACCGCCCTGGATCGGGCGGGGGATGCCTACACAGAGTACTTGGGCATTCGTGTCACGGGGCAGGCCCCCAGTGTGCCTGTCTTGCAGTCAGTCAGCGGGGCAGGAGGTCGGCAGGTAAGAGTAGCCTGGAGCGCCTCGTCCTACTCTCCAGCCACTTATATTGTGGAGACGGCTGACCATGCCGTGATTGAGGACTTGTTGAACAACGGCGGCACGCCGCAGCAGATCAGTGATGCCTTCTCAGAACGGGCCAGGGTGATGGGAACTCAGACGTCCTATTACCACCAAGTCGCAGCACCTGGCGATACTTATACCCTGAAACTCGCCTTCCGCGTGCGGGCCCTGAACGAGGAGGGACTTTCGGATCCCAGCAACTACATCATCGCCAATCTCGACGAGGATGATGATGGCCTGCCGGACTGGTGGGAGGCGTTGCATGGGGGCGATCTAGATCCCACCCTGGATGACGACAGTGATGGTCTGACCAACCTCCAGGAATACGCCGCCGGTACGAATCCCCTGGTCGCCGACTCGGATGGCGACGGCACCCTGGATGGGGCGGACTCCGAGCCGCTCAATGCCAAGGTCAACAGTTTGTCCTTCGTGCTTTTCACTCCGGTGGAGTGATTGGCGCAGGGCGACTCGGTCGCTCCCGCCGGACGGGTTTGCTTTTTCATCTCTATTTTTCCGCGCCTATGTCATTGCCCACATGCTTCTCTGTTCCCCTTCTGGGTTGTCTGCTCGCCCTGCCATTAAGAGCGGCGGAGAATCAGCCTGCTGCCGCCAAGCCGGACCAGAACTCCGGCTGGGTCTTGGTCACCCCGCGGCATGCCAAGGAGACTGTCCTGCTTGATTCACATGGCAAGGAGGCGCATGTCTGGCCAGCCAATTGTGAGGCCGCTGGTTCAGCCCGTCTGCATCCGGATGGCAGCATCTTGCGCTTGGGCCGCATGCCCTTGCCCGCTCCCTTTGACAAAGCAGGGCTGCGCGGGGGGCGACTCCAGATCATTGGCTGGGATGGCAAGGTGGAATGGGATTTCCTGGATGCGGTGGGCGATCACTTTGCCTTTGGCGATGCCATTCGCCTGCCCAATGGCAACGTGCTCACCGCCGTGCTTGAGTACAAGAGCCGTCAGGAATGTGAGGCGCTGGGGCGGGCGGGGGATGCGGTGACGGATGCGGGCTTGTATTTCCCGGGCCTCATGGAGTTCAAGCCCAACGGCAAAAATAGCGGTCTCCCCGTGTGGAAGTGGAGCCTGGCCGATCATGTGTTTCAGGGGCATCACCCCAGCCTGCCGCATTACGTTTATCCAGGTGAGAAGGCGGGGAGGGTGGATGTGGGCGTGAAATCCCATCTCAAAGGTCCGGTCTGGCTGCAACCGCTGGAGATCGACTACCATCCGCAAGAGGATTTGGTGCTCATGGTCATGGGCGGCACCGGAGAGGTCTGGGTGATCGACCACTCCACCACCCTGGCAGAGGCGGCCACTTCAGGAGGTGGCAAACGGGGGCGTGGAGGCGACCTGCTCGTGCGCTGGCGGGGACCGAAGCCAGCGCCGGGCATGGAGCAGAAGTCAGTGGTGCTGTCTGCGGAGTGGACGCCCGTTGAGGGAGGTGCTCTGGGTATGAATGTACTGCGCATGGATGGCTCGCCAGCAACGACAACGGTGGAAAGCGTCCGGCTAGAGAAGGACTCCTTTGGTGTTTCCGGCCTGGATCTGGTGTTAAGGGATCGAACCGCCCCGGCCGGAAACGGTGAGGCCAGCATGCTCGGGGTGTTGCCCACCTCCTTCTCTTTTGACCCGGGCTCCAAATCGGTGGTTTTGACAGAAGGCTTGCGCGGCCAGATCCGGTTCACGGGGGCCACTGGCCAGTGGGCTCACAAAAATGAGAGGGGAGGCGTGAAGATGAAGATTCTGCGTGGTGCCTCCACTGGACAGGAGTGCTGTGGGAACCAAGCCCAAGCGACTGGGTCCACGGCACCTCGCACGGGAGGGCCAGTTCCTGCCGCCCTGCCACCACCACAGAAGGTGGAGGAGGTGCAGACGGCCCCCACGGCGAAGGCCCGCCTCTATGGGCCCGATCTCCTGGACCGGCCCCCCTCCGTCTGAGCTGATTCTACCGCAGTCCTTTCACGCGTTTCCTCATTTCTCTCCCCTTCAGGTCATGTTCCTTCGTTCTTCAATGCGCTTTTCCATTCCATTCTTCTGGCTCGCGCTCCAGATCTCGGTTGCCGTCCTGTTGATGGGCAACGGGTCCTCCTTGATGGCTGACTGTTACCAATGCCAGACGATCAAATACGACCTGACGCTCACTGGCGTAGGCACCCTGGAGATCGGGGGGAAAACGTTCACGATCGAGGAGAACGACCCGCAGATTCGCACCACCTTGGAGGTCGAGCCCAACAGTGACGGGGAGGTGCCTTTCAAGCTGACTTACCCTGATGCCATGAACCTGTCGGCTCACTCCGGGTTGATTACGTTGCTGGAGTTCGGCTGCAAGGCGTGCAATGTGGGGCCCTATGGTGCCATCACGGGCGAAGGCCGGATGGTCTGTGCGTATGTGGCAACACCGGAAATTCCCTGTGCTCTGGTGGATGACATGTGCTTTGGCGATTGCGAGTACATGTCGTTCATCGTGGTCGAAAATCCGATCCTGGAAGGGACGAGGAAAGTCATTGCTGACGATTCATCCTCCCGTGACCCGGGAGAGATTCTGCCGCCGACATCACGACCTGAATCTCCGCCCGCAGACCATGAGCGGGAGGATGTTCCCACCGTGGTGTCGCAGCAGATGAGCCTGGGCCGCAATAGCGGTGGCCGTCCCTTGGGCCGCTTGAAGTGGGGCTTGGGGGTGAATGCGGCCTCAGTGGATGCGAGCCAAATCCATCTCGATTTGGCCATCAACGGAGGTTCCACGGTGGAGAAGAGTTTCTCAGGCGGTCATCGTCAGGTGCTCAGCGAAGCCATCCTGGCGGACATCACGCCGGTGGATTCCATGGATCTGGCCAAAGGGTTTGTGGTGACCGCTTACAGGGCGGCGGGTCTGGCCTTCCCTCCGGGTGATGTCTCCATTCCCACCCCAGCCGCCTCCGCCAAGATCTCCCGGGTCACGGTGCAGAAGACTTCGCTGACGCGGGATGCCGTGACGGTTCCTGGCATCAAAGTGGAAACGCAGAACGAGGGCTCGGGCACGCAGGATTTTGCGTTATACGCGGAGACCAATCTCACGGGCGACGCGGGAGAGTGGATTGAGGCTCGCGGGGCCACCGCCACGCGCACGGTGCGCTCACCCCTGGACGGCGGTACGCGTACCGAGTTGGTGGAAGAACTGCGGCGGGATCCGGATACTGGGGACTACTTTGTCACGGCCTCCCGCACGCTGGAGTATGAGCAGTTTGCCTGGGGTGAGGAGATGGTGTCCACGACAGAGGGTTCGGGAGTCAACACCCGAACCTCCACGACGAGCTATTACACCACCCCAGCCGTGCTGGCGGGAAAGGTGCATGTGCAGATCAATGCGGATGGTTCATGGAGCCGCTCGGTTTACAACGAAACCACGGGCGATCTGGTGGCGACTTATCGCCCCTGGCTGGATGCGGGCGGTGCCGGAGCGCTGACTCCGGCGGCGGTGGCCGCCATCCCAGCCAGCGAGTGTGAAGTCACCGAGTACTCGGAATCTCCCGGTTTTCCCTTCACTCGTACCACCACGGTAAAGATCAAAGGCCAGCTCATGAGCCGGCTGGTCACGACGGAGAAGACACTGATCGACAGTGTCACCGGTACGCCCGTGATCGAGGTGCGGACGGAGCAGTTTCGGGCGGACGGTCAGCGTGTCTCGGATGATCGCGCGGGATATGCGCAGGTGGCGGGTCCAACAGGAATGGAAAGAGGTTCCATGGTTTATCAACTGGCCGGCACCGGCGCTCGCACGACTTACCAGGAGACCCTGGTGGAAGGGGTGACGCCCACCCGAACCTCCACTGTGACTCGGGGCACGCAGGCTCATCCGTGGGGAGAGCCTTTCAAAGGCACTCGGGAGATCACGGTTTCGGGAGCTGATGGGGTGATCAGTCAAGAAACCCTGGTGGCGACGGGGGGAGGGCAGTTCTCCAGTGTCAGCCTGCGTACCTACGCGACCGCTCTGGTGAGTGGCGAACTTGTGACGACGGAGACCTGGGACGGCGTGGTGAGCCAGAGCACCGCTGTCGCGGAGGATGGCACCACGACCACAGCGGACGAGGCCGGGCAGGTGACCATCAGCGCGGAAGATCCTCTCACGGGGGTGCAGACGACGACCCGTGTGGGTTTGGCAGTGGTGGACAGCAGCGTAACACTGCATGATGGGGCGGACCTGCAGACCATCGTGCGCTATTCACCTCGGACCACCGGGGTTGGGTACTTGCAACAGATGGAGCGCAAGTCGGGTGCAACCACCTTGTTGGAGTCTGAGCAGGTGTACGATGAGTTTGGGGATTTGGTGGCCTCCAAGGACCAAATGGAACGCATCACCACCTTCACCTACGGGGTCAGGTCTCAGGGCGGGCGTCTGGTGACGGAGACGCTGCCTGGTGGCGGTACCCGCATTTCTGCGTATCATCGGGATGGTCGGCTTGACAGTGTGACTGGCACGGGAGTGGTGCCGGAGTATCACTCTTACGAGATCACCAACGGGTGTGTGGCTGAGACCGTGCGCCTGGGCAGTGCCAACTCCCCTCGCTGGCAGCGCACGTTGGTGGATGGCACTGGGCGCACCGTGCGGTCAGAGAAACCTGCCGCGGGTGGTACGGGAGAACTGGAGTGGAGCAGCCAGATCTACAATGATCTGGGGCAACTGGTGCAGGTGCTCAGGTCCGGTGGTTTGGCACCTCAATTGACCGAGTATGATTCGGCGGGGCGGCCTTGGCGTCAAGGGGTGGACTTGGATCTGGATGGTGCCTTGCTGACCGGCTCTGAGGACCCGCTGGTGGAGACTGAGGAGTTGTACGAACAGGTCAACGGGCAGTGGTGGCAGGTGCAGCGGCGCACGACGTATCTGGTGGCGGGTGGTGACGCTGGGTCTCGCCGGACCGGTGTATCCCGTCAGCGACTGGGCGTGGGTCCCAACAGTGTTTCGGAGTCCATTGAACGCGGACGGCGTACCGTGAGCACGGTTGCCGTGAACCGGTCTTTGAAGAAGCGGGAAGTCGCCACCACCGTGCCGGGAGCGACGGTGACTGGCGTTCAAACTTATTTGAATGGCCTGTTGTTCTTCAGCCGGCAACCTGCCGATCTGGCGCAGACCGTTTTTTCTTACAAGGAGTTTGACCGGCTGGCAGGGAGCAAGGGCCCAGAGGGCACCGTCGTCTATACCTACGAAGACTCGGGCAAGCTGGAGACGGAAACTCGCACTGGCTCTACAGCGGATGTCTGGGTAACGACCTATGAATACATCGCTTCGGACCAAGCTGGAGCCGGAAAGGTGAAGAAGGTGACAGCGCCGGTCAGCCCCATGAAAGTGGCCACGCTGGCCAGCACCTCGTATAGCTATGATTCGCTGGGGAGACGGGAGGGGCAATGGGGAACGGGTGCCTATCCCATCCTGTATGGCTACAACACCTACGGTGAGATGACTTCCTTGACGACCTATCGGACATCATTTGGGGATGACACCAAGCCGTGGGATGACCTCTCCACCACTCCCGCACAGACGTCTGTCACCACTTGGGTTTATGACGATGCCAGCGGGCGCCTCCTGGGTAAGAAAGACGCTGCGAATCAGACTGTCGCCTACGCCTACAATGCTGCAGGCCTGCTGAGCACTCGCACTTGGGCGCGGGGCGCCGTCACGACTTACACTTACGATGGCGCGGGGCGGTTGGTACTGCAGGACTACAGCGACGCCACCCCGGATGTGGCTTACACCTACTACCGTCATGGAGCGGTACGCAGCCGCACGGATGCCGCAGGTCTGCATGTTTTTGACCAGTTGGACGGGTTGGGTTCACCTAGCTTTGAAACGGTGGGTGACGCGCCAGCCGGACCCTCGCTGTTGTCGGGTTTGAGGTTTCACACCCTCAAGGATGAAGCAGGCCGGGTGGCCGGTCATCAAGGGATCCTGACACCGCCCGGTGTCAGCAGTCCACCCCTGGTTTTGCCTGGAGTCCAGTATCAATATGACAGCAAGGGGGAATTGGGCCAGGTGAAGAGCGGCTCCCGGCAGGTGGACTACTTGCGAGCCTTGGTCAGCGGGAGGAAAGTGCTGACAATGAAGAGGCCACCCTACGAGGGGCACGCCACAGGCTTCTCCTCCCAGCGGGTCACTGATCCCGTGGTGGGGATCGTGAGTATGACTCACATCAATGGTCAGGCCTCCGGCACAAGCTTGATTTCACCTGCCGGAGGATTTCAATCTCGCAGCCGGACTGGGTTGAAAGTGGACCAACGAGACGTCGCTCCCACGGCAGTGAGCACTAGCTGGACCTATGGCGTGGACAGCCGCGGGCAGGTGATCAGTGGGCAGAAACGGGTGGGCACCTCGGGCACGGGCACCATCTTCAAGGGGTGGGATGCTGCTTATGCCTATGATGACATCGGCAATCGCATGGAATCACGCTTCGGCGGCCTCGGAGGCACTAGTGATCCGGTCGGGTCAGAGACCATTACCTACACGGCCAATGCGCTCAACCAGTACGAGGAGATTGCCAACCCACGGGCCGCTTATGTCACGGGCACTGCGGCCTATTCGACAACCAATCCGGCATTGCACACGGAGGTGGTGATCAACGGCCAGACGGCAGATCGTGTCGGTGTTAACTTTGTCGAGAAGCTGACTCCGTCAGGCACGGGGCCGAAGTGGGAGCCGTTGAACTTTGAGCTGGTCCGGGACTCTGTCACCCAGAGCTTCCAGCAGCATCTGTACGTGCCCCCTGTCCAGGAGACCTTGAGCTATGACCTGGACGGCAACCTGACTGGGGACGGCCGCTGGACCTACACTTGGGACGGGGAGAACCGTCTGGTGGGCATGACCACGCAGGCCGTGGCCGAGACGGCAGGCGTGCCGGGGTTGAAGCTGACCTTTGCCTACGATGGCGTGAGTCGCCGGGTGCAGAAGAAAGTGGAGGGGCGCATGACTTCAAGTGATCCTTGGGTCTTGCGTTCGGATACGCGGTTTGTGTACGATAGGTGGAACATGGTGGGCGAAGCAGAATACCTGGCCACGGCGGCGGATGCGCCGCCGACTTTTGGCGGCGGCACGGCTGGACCGTACTGGCGTCGGACCTATGTCTGGGGGGAGGATCTCAGCGGCAGTTTGCAAGGAGCCGGGGGTGTGGGCGGGTTGCTCTTGATCAACCGTCATGAACGCGGCAGCAAGCCGTTGCGGACAAGCTGGGCGACCAGCGACCTCAACGGCAACGTCATTGGACTGGTGGAGAGCAACCTGAAGGCAGTGTATGAATACGACCCCTTTGGCAAGCCGATGCGGGTGAGCGAGCCTGAGGAGGATCTCAATCCGTTTCAGTTCAGCACGAAGTACACGGATACGGAGACAGGGTTGTGCTATTATGGTTATCGGTTCTACGACGCTGCGCGGGGACGATGGATCAACCGAGATCCGATTGAAGAGAGAGGTGGGGTTGCGCTTTATCAGATGGCAGGAAACTGCGCGGTAAGCCAAATCGACAGTGATGGTAGAATGGTTTTGCCTGGAACACTCAGTGACAAATTGCCTGCCAACATAATAGTCATTGTGAGGATGCTAAATGAAGGGGGGTTGGCTTTGGAGGAGGCTGCCCGATTTTTGGCAGGGGTTAGTCTTAGCTACCTGTTGGCAGATGGGGTTGCTGATGTTTCGCAAGATTTGTGGCGATATTGGGAAAAGTTGACCCCTGATCAGAAGAGTCAATCGGATAGATATCGGCGAGGAGTGATAGATCTAAATCTCGAACTTAGTAGGCGAGGTTGCCCGCCTGTCTGGCCGGTTTTTGAAGACATCACCCCGAAAATCTACAAAAATACTGTTGGCCATATTGGGCGATTCCCCCATCATAGTATTCTTCACTACGATGGTTTGTATGCCAAGCATCCAGACAGGGCCCGAAAGAGGCGAGATGCGCAAGCTCCAATTTGGAAGATGCTGGGGGATCTGTATAAAACTGATCCGGCTGCTGCACTAGCCCTCTATGACGGCTCATTGCACAACATAGATGAATTTCCTTTTGCTAGCACGCTAGAAGGGGGCGCTGGCGCGACGGCTAATATTGTGCCCGCATGGGAGAACACATTGCAAGGTGTGGCGCTGGCTGTTTTTTATAAACTTCCTCTCTGGAATGACAAACCGGCGGTCGCGGGTTCGGAGTTTGAAATCTTGACTGTGCCGCGGGTGCTTGGTATTGATGTTGGTAAGATTCTTAAAGCGATTCAAGAAATGCAATAAAAGGAGCTCAAAAATGCGCCGCCTCTTAAATGATCTAATCGAAGTTCTGACTCTTAAAGGGAGTAAGATTCGCAGTTTGATGCTTTCGCCTCTTTCAGACTCTGAAATGATCGATATTGAAAAGCAGCTTGGAGGAGGGGTGGCTCCTGATTTGCGCGACTTTTGGGTCCTGCTCGGAAGGGGGTTTGAGAAGAATAGTGGGCGGCATGTGGATACTCAGCTTATTCCAGACTTTGTTCCGTTTACTTGTCAGGGCGCAATTCTGATGAGGAATCACTATAGGCGATCTGACGTACTGGGTGCCGATTTATTGAAGGGACTGAAGTTGAAGGTGGATATTGTGCCGGTAATGAGTAATGGGCCCGACTTCATTTCTTGCTTTTCATCACAAGTGGATCAAGGGTTGCTTGTTAAGGTAAATGCCTTTGGATACCCTTCTGAGTTGTGGGGTTCCCTTGAAGATCTATTGAGATATAGTCTAAGATGCTGGGAACAGGGGGTGTTTTGGATAGATCAGGATAATGACGAGATTAAAACGAAATGGGAAGAAGCCGCGACGATTAAGAGATCTGAATTTAATGTGTTAGAGATTGGTGGGCGCAATTGAAGGGTAACAAAAAGTGACAACCCATAGCAGGCCGTGCCAACAGACTGCTTCCCGAAAAATAAGCACCAAAACAAGCGTCTCGTGAGCAGAGGCTTTATGGGCATGCTCTCTTACCATCCGAACGCGTCAACACACGGTCCCGCCACCATCCAGTGTTCGTCCTCGGCAACCGTTGGGGAGGGTGATGCGGTGTTTTTCAACCTGCCTCTTGCACACGAACCGGGTTAGACGCGCGACTTGTCTGGCTATGTCATGGGCAACATGCTGGCAGGCCAGTTGCTGTCAAGAATCGTGCGGCACGGAGAGTCTTCGTAGGACCTATGGCGTGGACATTCGCGGCCAGGTGGTCAGCGGGCAAAAGCGGGTGGGCACCTCGGGCACGGGCACCATCTTCAAAGGATGGGATGCCGCTTACGCCTATGACGACATCGGCAATCTCACGGAATCGCGCTTTGGCGGCCTCGGAGGCATTGGTGATCCGGTCGGGTCAGAGACCATCACCTACACAGCCAATGCGCTCAACCAGTACGAGGAGATTGCCAATCCGCGTGCCGCCTATGTCATGGGCACGGCGGCCTATTCGGCAACCGATCCGTCATTGCACACGGAGGTGGTGATCAACGGCCAGACCGCAGATCGTATCGGCGTTAACTTTGTGGAGAAGCTGAGTCCATCAGGCACAGGACCGAAGTGGGAGCCGTTGAATTTTGAGCTCGTGCGCAATTCTGTGACGCAGAGCTTCCAGCAGCATCTGTACGTGTCCCCTGTCCAGGAAACCCTGACGTATGACCTCGACGGCAACCTGACGGGGGACGGGCGCTGGACTTACGCTTGGGACGGGGAGAACCGTCTGGCGGGCATGACCACGCAGGCCGTTGCCGAGTCGGCAGGCGTGCCAGGGCTGAAGCTGACCTTTGCCTATGATGGCCAGAGCCGTCGGGTGCAGAAGAAAGTGGAGGGGCGCACGACATCGAGCGACCCTTGGGCCTTGCGTTCGGACACCCGTTTTGTGTATGATGGCTGGAATATGGTGGGCGAAGCGGAATACCTGGCCACAGCAGCAGATGCGCCGCCGACGTTTGGTGTCGGCACGGCCGGACCCTACTGGCGTCGGACCTATGTCTGGGGCGAGGATCTTAGTGGCAACCTCCAGGGAGCTGGAGGCGTGGGTGGGTTGCTCTTGATCAACCGTCATGAACGCGGCAGCAAGCCTTTGCGGACAAGCTGGGCGACCAGTGACCTGAACGGTAACGTCATCGGGTTGGTGGAGAGTAACCTGAAGGCGGTGTACGAATACGACCCCTTCGGCAAGCCGCTGCGGGTGAGCGAGCCCGAGGAAGATTTGAATCCGTTCCGGTTCAGCACGAAGTACACGGATGCCGAGACGGGGTTGTGCTACTACGGCTGCCGATACTATACTTCTCTGCATGAAGATTTCGGATTCGGTTGTTATGTGGTTGCTAGTAGGTTCGATGGAAGTACTATAGACACATGATCAAGATTGATTTGTGCAGCGAAGACCTTGAAGCTATTGCCGAAGAACTCGACGATCCAGAGATTGACCTGCGGACCCGCCACCGGTTGATGACGGTGCGGCTGCATCATCTCAAGGTCCCACATCAGGCCATTGCCCAGGCGCTCAGCCTCTGCGAGGACACCGTCACCAACTATCTCAAGCTCTACCGTGATGGCGGGTTGGCCGGGCTCTTGGAGGACCGCTATTACAGGCCCACCAGCAGTGTTGCTCCATGGCTGGAGCACATTGCCAAGTCTTTTGAGCAAGATCCGGTCGCCACCTCAGGTGAAGGTGCTGCCAGAATCGAGCAAATCAGCGGCATCCGGCTCTCCGACGCCCAGGCCAGGAGGATCATGATCGGCTTGGGCTTGAAGTTTCGCAAGACCGCCGCGGTGCCCGGGGGAGCAGATGTGCAACTGCAATTTGAGTTCCTTCATGAAGAGTTGCTGCCCCGCCTGGACGAGGCTCAGCAGGGGCGAAGGCGGGTTTTTTTCGTTGATGCCGCCCATTTTGTGCTGGGTTCGTTTTTGGGCATGATCTGGTCTTTCACCCGGATCTTCGTACCCAGCGCCAGTGGGCGGCAACGTTACAACGTGCTGGGAGCCGTGGAGACCCGCGATCATGATTTTGTCAGCATTCGCACCACGGACTCGATCAATGAGCAGGTGGTGTGTGACTTGATCACCAAGATATACGAAACCTATGGAAACGAGCCCATAACCCTGGTGATGGACAACGCTCGGTATCAAAGAAGCCGGCTGGTGGGGGAGGTGGCTGAAGGGCTTGGCATAGAGCTACTCTACCTGCCACCCTACTCACCGAATTTGAATCTTATCGAGCGGGTGTGGCGACTGGTGAAGACTCGATGCTTGAGAAACAAGTACTTTGAGAGCTTTGCGCTCTTCAGGGCGGCAATCGATGAGTATCTTGACTCACTGAGCGAAGCCAATCGCAGATATCTGCAATCCTTGGTAACTGAAAACTTCCAGCTCTTTGAAATCCCGAATTCTTAATGCAGAGAAGTATATGACGCGTTGCGTGGTCGGTGGATCAATCGGGATCCGATTGAAGAAGAGGGAGGAAGTAATCTCTATTGTATGGTGAATAATAGTGCGCTTACTGAGATTGATCCTCTCGGGTTGGTTTCGTTTGTGTATATCGGAAGTCTGGATTCCAGTGCATCTGCGCAAAACAAGATCTACTATGCTGGGCAAATTAAGAACGTTCCCGAGTTGGAGAGAGCTAGAAAGGCTGGTGGTAAAGGAATTTGTGATTTAAGACTTGGGTTTCACGGAAATTTGTCGGGCATTGCTTTAAATGGCTTTTATAAAACAGGCAAAGAGCCTTATGATGCGAAAAATGACAAATCCTTTCCTTCGGGGATGAACAATATGAGTTACTGGAGGCGGAGTCCTCCCTCTTGGGTGAGTGGGGATGATGCAATAACGTTTGTTGACAAGAACAACGCTGCTAACTTTGGTCAGTTGCTGGCGAAGGCTGTGCCCTTCGATAAATCTGGATGTGTTATTTGGTTGGCTGTGTGTGAAGCATCAAAGTCAGGTGTCACTTTTGCGATAGCAAAAGCGACGGGTTGTGATGTGAAAAGCACTGAGGTTGGCGTACGACCTGATCCCTTGAACATAGGCCACAGTGAAGGTAGAGAAGGGGAGTATGCACCTTGGGATACTACCAAACCGGATGGCACGATGACTCCAGATCCTCGATTTAAAAATAAGAGGTAATAATTATCTATGTTTCCCTCGACGATATCAGTAAAAAAGCGGCTAAAGCAGTTCTTGGTGACCACAATTCTCGTGATGATCTCATCGGAAATATGTTTTGCCACGGAACGGAATGCGAGCACTGAAGTGCCTCAGTCTGCAATTGTTTTGTGGTCATTGAGAAACGGTCCGGATATTTATGTCGACTTGGCCAAAGACACTTCAGTTGAACTTGGACGTGCGGTCGAAGCTGCAAAATTGGATGCGTCAGGCTGGATTTATAACGAAGAATATACACGTTTTGTGGTCACTGGGGAAATTAGAGTCAAAACTAATTCTGAATGGCAACAGTTTGTCCTGTCGGATCGCAGCATTCTGGTGATCGAGCAAAATAGATGGAAGCGTTTGAGACTTCCGCTGGTGGAAAGCATCTATGATTGTTATGTGGAATCTTATAAACAGATGCTTGATTCTAAGGGTGACTTGTCCGCCTGCGCATTGTATTTGCAGAAGTTGTTAACTCAAAAAGGAATTCGATCAAAAATTCGCAGCCCGGAGAAGAAAAGTGACAACCCCTAGGCAGTGCCAACAGCCGCCATTGCGCAAATAAGCACCAAAACAAGCGTCAAAAGTGACAACCCATAGCAGGCCGTGCCAACAGGCTGCATCCCGAAAAATAAGCACCAAGACAAGCTCCTCGTGAGCAGAGGCTTTGTGGGCATGCCCTCTTACCATCCGAACGCATCAACACACGGTCCCGCCACCATCCAGTGTTCGTCCCCGGCAACCGTTGGGGAGGGTCAAGCGGTGTTTTTCAACCTGCCTCTTGCACACGAACCGGGTTAGACACGCGACTTGTCTGGCTATGTCATGGGCAACATGTCGGCAGGCTGGGTGCTGTCAAGGATCGCACGGGGCAGTGAGCACTCATTCGACCTCAGGGATGGACAGCCGCGGGCAGGTGATGAGTGGGCAGAAGCGGGGTGGGCAGAAGCGGGTGGGCACCTCGGGCACGGGCACCATCTTCAAGGGGTGGGATGCTGCTTATGCCTATGATGACATCGGTAATCGCACGGAATCACGCTTTGGGGGCTTGGGTGGCAACAGTGATCCGGTCGGGTCAGAGACCATCACCTACACGGCCAATGCACTCAACCAGTACGAGGAGATTGCGTAAGCGAGTAACCAAGCCCTGCACCCACGGGGCTTGGTTACTCGCTTACCTATGAAGCGTTGTCACCACCGGTCGTAAGCGTCACGCCCAGCGCCCTATGATGTCTCTGGCATCATAGACGTCGAGGTTTGAAAAGGTATGACGTCTATGAGTACGACGTCATTGGTATTGAAGCAGGACGGGCTGGGCGGGTGCACACCCCGGCGGCACGCCGGGAGGAGCTCCTCGCCGAGTTCGCGCGCAGCGGTCTGAGCGGGGCCCGTTTCGCCGCGCTGGCTGGCGTGCACTATCAAACCTTCATGGGCTGGGTGCACAAGCAAAACCGCCGACCGGGCACAACTGTGTCAGCCCGGCGACCGCCGCGCTTTGTGGAGGTGATGGCACCTCCTGCTCCGGAGCCGCCCCAGCCTCTGACCATCGAGCTGGCCACGGGCATCACCCTGCAACTGCACCATGCCAGCCAGGTGCCCCTGGCCGGTGAACTCCTGCGCAACCTCGCCCGGCCATGTTGAGCTTCACCGGCAGTCTCAAAATCTTTGTGGCCCTCGAACCCTGCGATCCCGCAGGGCGGGACAAGGGCTTTGGCAGCCTCTGCGGGGCGGTGTGCGACCAGCTCAAAGAAGACGCTCGCAACGGGGCGCTCTATGTCTTTGCTGGCTTTTGTATAGCCTGTCTCTTCGCACTGCCACAAGATAGGGCAAGAGGTTTTTGACAACCCTAAGTATGGGCCATGGTTAATGGAACTAGGCTTCGAAAAAGATGCGGCAGCCAACTTGATAACGCTTCCCAACAAACTCGGAAAATGTTTGCTCGGCGCTGGGGGCGGAAGTTCCGCCAGAAGGACGCTTCACGAAGGGCGCCACTCACTGAAAGACTATGTGGAACCGGTGACTAAGAAGCTGGACGAGATATTAGATCTCCACAAGAAGGGAAGTATATCTGATTGTGATGCTCGTGCTGCTGTGGCTGAACTACAACGTGAGCTCACGGAAGGATTAAGGAAAGGCAAACTGAAGCTAAATGAGGCAGAGGCTCTTGATCTCGGCGAGGGAGCGGTAAATTTTATGGGTTTGGCAGTGATCAATTTGGATTCTGTTGACAATTTCATCGCAGACGTTCGAGTGAAAGTGAGCGCTTCAAATTACGTAGGGGATAGTCCTACAGGATGCATGATCGGAACCGTGGTGGACTTTTTCAATCCGTTCACTGATTACGTTGATGTGGCGGGTGATTTTTGGGATATGTTGGACAATCTTTGGGATCAGATGCCGTTTTCTGATATTCCTTCGGACGCTCCATGGTATCCTGCCTTATGAATAATATGATCAATAATAATATTCTGTACATGCTTTCTCATCAGCCTGGTTCTCGTTTGCCGAAGTACGTTACCGCAATCGATGAGCGAGGTGTGTCGATATTTGCAGAGGGAATCCCGAAAATCCGGCCTCATCGAGTTTTCGTGAACTTTGAAGGAGTTGAGGTTATGGACCGAATGCTCACGTCGGGTGTTGAGTTGATTCTCAGCGAAAAGACCGCCAGCATTTTGAGGGCATTCAAGAGACCTGAAGATATTGTGGAGATTCCTTGTGAAATTATTGGGGCGCGAAATGTGGGTGTTCAGTATTTTCTTTGGTATGTGCATAGGGAGATTGATATCCTCAATTATAGATGCAGCAGTTTGAAGCTGATTCGGAATCATGTCCTCAGTGTCCTTGCATGGGCTGTAGATGTAGGGAAAGTGCCAAATCTTGATCTGTTTCTAGGCAATAAGAACGAGTGGTTCGTTTCAAATGACATTGTGGAGTGTGTTTTTAGGGAAAAGTTGACGGGATTTGGGTTTATTCGTGTGCCGTGTTATGACGAAAGTGAAAAAAGTGACAACCCATAGCAGGCCGTGCCAACAGCCGCCATTGAGTAAACCCCAATGTTTCATAACACCGCGAACCCGAACCCCTCAAGGGCGGCCCTGAGGGCGGGAATGTCGGGCAGCGTTAGCGTCCATCTGCCCTGCGGGTGCGTTAGCCGACCGACTTGATACAACACCGTGCGGCGCAAAAAGTGACAACCCATAGCAGGCAGGCAAATGCAAAAAGACAGGCTATTACAAAAGAAGAATGGTTGACGTATCAAGTATCGCCCGCGATAGGGGGCATGGCCTCGCCTCGATACTTTGCGGATCCTTCGGTCCCCGTTGCCTATTACCATTGCATCTCCAGGGTGGTGGAGCGGCGGTTGGCGTTTGGGCCGGAGGAGAAGGAGCAGTTTGTCCGGCTCATGCGGGCCTATGAGGGGTTCTGTCAGGTGCGGGTGCTGTCTTACTGTGTGATGTCCAACCACTTCCATATCATGGTGGAGGTGAGGAATCGTCCAGAGGGAGAGGTGTTCTCTGACGAATGGCTGCTCAAGCAGGCAGCATTGATCTATTCAAAACCGGTGATGCAGTGCAAATAGACAGGCTATTACAGAGAAGGAATCCGCAGACGATTCAGGAATCGTTCGCGATAGGGTGGAGTATGGCCTCGCCTCGATACTTTGCGGAACCTTCGGTTCCGGTCGCGTACTACCATTGCATCTCCAGGGTGGTGGAGCGGCGGTTGGCGTTTGGGCCGGAGGAGAAGGAGCAGTTTGTGCGGCTCATGCGGGCCTATGAGGTGTTCTGCCAGGTGCGGGTGTTGTCCTATTGCGTGATGTCCAATCACTTCCACATCATGGTGGAGGTCAGGAAGCGGCCTGAAGGGGAGGTGTATTCGGATGAATGGCTGCTGAAGCAGGTGGCGCTGATCTATTCCAAACCGGCGGTGCGGATGCTCAAGGAGACGCTGGAAACCTTTCGCAGCCAGGGGCATGACGCGGCGGCAGAGGAGCTCAAGGAAAGATACCTGGGCCGGATGTGGGATGTGAGCCAGTTCATGAAGGAGCTCAAACAGCGCTTCAGCTTGTGGTTCAACAAGAGGGAGAATCGCAAGGGAACCCTGTGGGAAGAGCGTTTTACCAGCGTTTTGTTGGAAGGCGAGTTGGCGACGCTCTCGGTGATGAGTGCCTACATCGATCTCAACCCGGTGCGGGCGGGATTGGTTCAGGACCCCAAGGACTATCGTTGGTGCAGCTATGCGGAGGCCGTGGCAGGTGGTCGCAAGGCATTGTTTGCCCTGTACGCGATCACCAACGAACACCGGGCTCATGTGCCAAATCAGCCAGCCCCGGTGAAGAGGATGCCTAGCGCGGCCAGAGTGCTGGCTGGCTACCGGGTGTGGCTCTTTGGTCAGGGGGAAGAGGTTCGAGAGGGTCACTCTACCGACAGTCAGGTGCTGCGCAGAGGGATCAAGCGTGAGGTCGTGGAGCAGGTGCGTGCAGAAGATGGAAGGCTCACGTTGGTGGAGACACTGCGGCACCGGGTGACGTATTTCACCGCTGGGGTGGCCCTGGGGCGAAGAGAGTTTGTGAATGGATTCTTTGAAGCCCGGCGGAATCAGTTTGATGCCCGACGGAGCCAGGGGGCGAGGACGATGAAGGGAGGAAGCTTTGCCGGGATGTTTGCTTTCCGGACACCGAGGATTGGTGTGGTGTAGGGGCTCATCGGGGGGATGGTGTGAGTAGTCCCGCATGCGGGACTGGACTCCGTACAGAGTATTGTGGAGTCCTTATTGTGCGGGCAGACTCTGGAGCCGGGGGCGAAGGATGCGAAGTTGCGGGAATTGCCGCGGTAGGGGGAGTTGGGCGTTGGACCTTGCTGGACAGCGAAAGGTATGAGGAGATCACAAGGGGCGCGAAAGCGGTGATGCTCACCGCAGTCCCAAAAGCGCTGCGCGCTCAGGTGTTGGGAGCGTGAGATAGCGGGGTGGTTTGGAGAGACTTCGATATCGGAGGCTCTTTTGCGTTGGAGTCACAGAATCGGGTGCAGCATCTGGCGACGCAGTCGCTTTGGAGTGCGGCGAGAATCGCCGCTTTCGCGGGGCTGGTAAGGTGGTAAGTCCTCTGCCCGTGTGTCGGTTTCGGGGCGAGCGGAGGGGGCATGGGCGGAGGGGATAGATCGTCGAGGGACGATTGAGGCGTGAGCCGGTTGGGACAACCGGATTACGTCGGAGACGGAAGCTGTTTGTAGTGCAAACTTTGGCTTGCTCAGGATGCGCTACGGAAGATTGACTGAGCAGTCCCGCATGCGAGACTGAACTCGGTACAGAGCTTGGCGGGGCTTGTGTGTTTCACAATCCTTTGCTGTGTTCAAACTCAGCCGTTGGAATCATCTTGATCTGCATCCTTGTCCTCTAAATCTCTCAGTTCGTTATCTGCTTCTTCGACACCGGCATTCACGAGATCTTGGGTGGCGGCGAATTCATCTTCCAGGGGAGTCTTGTTGGCTCGATGGCCGAGGTCTGCTCCCAGTCCGCTCCAGCTCTCCACTTGGGACGACGCAGTTTCTTCAGGCTCCTCCGTGTCGGGGATGACATCGCTCTCTTCTGCAGGAAGGACATCTTCCGTATTGAGGTCCTCGATGATGGCGTCGGCGGTGGAATTGGGATCTTCGAGGGTGGGAGAGTCAGGTTCGTTGAGATTCATAAGCGTGGTGGTGATTGCGTGAAGGCAGGAAATCCGGGCGCGGATTCTCTGGTGGGGCTGCTGGCATGGAGAGTCCGCACAAAGGTGTATCGTATGGAGTGCCGGGTACGGTTGGATGGTTGGCCTGATGAATAGGTGGCGACGCTGCCGGATAACGATGTGCTTCTCTGGAGAGGGGTTCCGTGGGTTGACGCTGGTTGAATCCGACGGCGTAGCGAAGACCCGCCGGGAAGGATTTTTCTCGGCTTATCGATTGCCGGATTCTCATTGCCATGTATGGCAAAGTCCCAATGGAAACGCTGTTGGATCTGGGAAGAGAGTATCAAAATCGCTTCGCGGCGCTAGCGCCTTATCGGGACGCGGTGTGGAAGGTGCTGGTGAAGGGTTTTTTCCAGAACTTTGTCGATCGCAATGCCACGGTCTTGGATCTGGGAGCGGGGTGGGGAGAGTTCACTCGCAACATCCAGGCGGGTCGGCGGATCGCGATGGACCTGAATCCCGACATGCCGGCAAGGGTGGGGCCCGGAGTGGAGACCATCCTGCAGGACTGCTCCCAAACTTGGCAACTGCCGGACAATTCTTTGGACGTGATTTTCACGAGCAACTTCTTTGAGCATCTGCTGACCAAGGATGCCTTGCGCCGCACGCTCATCGAGGGACTGCGGTGCCTGAAGCCTGGGGGAAAGATCATCGCCCTGGGGCCCAACATCCGGGCGCTGCATGGGACCTACTGGGACTTCTGGGATCACTACCTCGCCCTGAGTGACCGGACTATGACGGAGGTGCTCACGCTGACGGGGTATGCAGTGGAGCGGGCGGTGCCCCGCTTTCTGCCGTACTCCATGTCTCTGGGGATGACACCGCCGGTGGTGCTGGTGGGCCTGTACCTGAAGCTGCCCTTCCTGTGGCGCTTTTTTGGGAAGCAGTTTCTGGTGGTGGCGCGGAAGCCGGTAGAGTGAGCTTGCTGGCGAGCAGATGTGACGTGTCCTACTTGGGGAAGCCTGGCCTCGGCATGAGGCTTTCCGCTTGGCGTCTATTTTGTCTCGCCCGGGCGTTTCGACCGGGTATCACACGTTGCTCTGGCTCTCAGGTACTCAGAACCGGTCAGGGGTTTGCCATCATCGTCTTTGACGATGAAGACGGACCACTGATCGTCGCCAGGTGGATAGGTCTCGATGAGACCGTGTCCGCCAGGTGGAATTTCCTGAACCTGGGTCGCCCAGTGAGGTGGGCGAATCGCTGTGGGGGCGGTGGCGCAGAGGCCGGGCATCATGCTTGCGAGCGTGACGGCAGCGAGTCCCTGTAGAAGGCGCAGACGTGAGGAGAAGAGGGTTGCCAGTGCAATCACGATGAGGGCATAGGGTATGACATAGTAGCGTTCTCCACCGAGCCAGGAGCGGCTCGTGCCCTCGGATCGAGCCCATCCTGCTGCTGCGAAGAGTGCTGCGAAGGCCAGCATCCAGACGAAACGGGCGCGTCCCGGTTGCCCGCCCTTCCAGAAGAAAAGGCCACTCGTGAGGAGCAGCAGCAGTCCGCCAGCGAGAACGGTTCCCCAGAGTTCCGCCTGGCCTGAGGACCATGCGACAGGCTTGCCGAAGAGGCCCAACGCAAAATCCGCCACCCAGGGGAGCAGCGCGCCCTGTGCGGTGGCAGGTGTGGCGGGATGGTAGTCTGTCACGGTCAAGACGGCCATCTGGGTGCTGGCCGCAATGACTTGCGAGAGGGCCAGGATGATATCGAACCGGGTGCGACTGTGCCACGCCCGCCAGATCATGGCGGGCAGGGTAATGATGGCAAAGGGGCCTGAGAGTGCGGCGGCTGAGGCGATCACGATCAAGAAAATCTGTCCTCCGACATGGGCAGGCCTGGGGGCCGGGTGGACGGCCAGCAGAGCAAGCGCCAGGCCTGTGAACCATTGCAGATTGGTGGGAGAGTACATGAGGTACCCGCCCATGGGGGCGAACGTGAAGAAGGCCGCGACGGCGATGCGTTCAGCCCAGCTCGTCCAGGTGCCGATGAAATAGAACGTGACGCTCACCAGGCCCATCGTGATCCAGACCAAGGCCGCGGGCTGTGAATGCAGTGGGAAGATACCTCCCACCCAGGCGATCAAACGGGGGAGTACGTGGAGATAGCCCGCGTAGGGGACAACGAGGCTGCCGATGCCATAGGAGAGGTTGTCCTCAATAAAGATAGAGCCATCCTCCGCCACCAAGTAGGGGGCGCTGAGTTTTTGCCAATTGGCCGCTGCCAGGGTGGCAGAGGTGGCTGCTGCGTAGGCTGCCAGCGCTGCGGGGTGGAAGGCTACGCGCTCGAAGGCCTGAGTGGCGGCTTGCCATCCGGTCTGCATCTCCACGATGCAAGTGTTCCTCCAACGGCTGCGCCACAGGGAGGTCGTGACCACAAGGCAAGTCCCCGCCCAGGACCACCAGAGCCACGGAGGTGAGGTCCAAGGTCTGACCAAAGAGTAACCCTTTGGGCGGGATCCTGGAGCAGGGGTGACAGCGGGCCTGATGTGGAGCGAACTCTTGCGCAGGACAAAGGACGCTTCAGCTCCCGGTCGGGACAATTCGTGAATGGCCTCTCTTTTCGTAAAGCGTTTGCCATCGTGTGTGACAAAGGCGTGGCGGAGATCTGTGGGGGTGAGTGCGGGCAGGGCGTCCTTCTTTGCACGCAATAGTTCGCCACTTAAGGCAAGTCGTCCCGGCTTTAAGCTCACCGTGGAGCGGATGACCCCCAGTTGACCAAGGAGCGCTGCCAAGGGGAGACCAAACCAGACGGCGCAGATGACTGTGATCAAGATGCGGGCGCCGAGTGCTCCCGGGAGCAGGGTCAACATGGGGAAAGGGGAGGTCCAGGAAACGGGGCTGTCTAAGGCAGGGCGGGCATGGAGGTCACGATGAGCGCGGTACGTGTATGGCCGAGGTGGGAGGTGTGGTCAACTGCGGCCTGAATGAGGGGTCAGTTTTTTGGCAATTCGCCATGCATCACCCGATGGATGGCCTGGACGAGCGAGTGGGAGGTGATGGGCTTGTCCAAGCACTCCGCCACACCGAGGCGCGTGCATTCGTCCTTTGTCTCCTGAGTCCAGTACGCGCTCATGATGAGCACTGGCAGGCTTGGGTGCGTGCTTTTGATGACACTGAGAATGAACTTGCCGCTTGTCACAGGCATGCGCAGATCGGTCAGGACGACGTCGAATCCCAGATTCGGATCCGACATGAGTGCCATGGCTTCTGCCGTCGAGCAGGCAGAGCATACCTGGGCTCCGGCACGGCTGAGCACCTTGGTCACGGCGCGCAGCATGGGCAGGTCGTCATCCACCACCAGCAGTCTGTATGGGGCACGGGTGAGTGAGGCAGTCTGGTCAACAGGCAGGGGAAGGCTGGACATGGAGTTCATGGGATGATGAGGCTTGGGGATTGAAGTGATCGAGTGAGAGCGAGGGAGGTGAAGTCGATGGGGAGAGAGCTTGATCCGGCAGGAGGGGCAGCGTGATGGTGAACGTGGTCCCTGATCCGGGGATGCTCTGGCAGGAGAGTTCTCCATCATGCTCGGCGATGATCTGGTGGGACAGCGCCAGGCCAAGTCCGGTGCCATTGGCCTTGGTCGTGAAGAAAGGGGTGAAAAGGCTGGGCAGGTCCTCCTTGCGGATGCCGCAACCGGTGTCTGTCACGGTGATCTGCAGTGCAGTCCCAGACTGCCGGGTGGCCACGCGCAGCACGCCGCCTGCGGGCATGGCGTCCCGCGCGTTCAATACGAGATTGAGCAGGACCTGCCATAGCTGCACCGCATCGATGTTGGCGGTACGCACTTGCGGATCGTAGCTCTTGATGAGGCGCACATGGGCCTTGCCCAGTTCGGGCAGGAGCAGGGCGAGCTTCTCATCCAGGAAAGTGTGCAAACAATGGGGGGCCGGCATCACCTTGGGCAGCCGCGCAAATCCGAGGTAGTCCCGCACGACCTTCTCGACACGTTCCACCTCGGCACGGATCTGATCCACCAGGGCGTGGGCTTCATGCGGCGTATGGGTTGCTGGAGTGGGGGCGCTGCTGGCAAGCTCGGTCACCTCGCAGGCCAGAAGGTCGAGGTTAAGGGAAATAGCTCCCAGGGGATTGCGCACTTCGTGGGCCACCTGCGCCGCCATGGTGCCTACTTGCGCCAGTCGTTCCGCCCGTAGTCGTGCCAGCTCCGCATCGTGACGTCGCGTCATTTCCTCCCGCAGCTGACTCGTCCTCAGGCGCACCCTCCGTTCCAGAGAGTTCATCATGTCATGGAGGGCGGACAGCAACAGGGCCACCATGAGGAACACCGTCAGAAACATGAGTGCATTCCAGAGCAGGCTGGATTGCCGGGCATGAATGCCGCCGATTCCGACTTCCGCGGCGAGCCAGGTGCAGGCGGAGAGCAAGCTGAACGCCATGCCCCAGCGCCGCCCTGCGACCCATACGACAAGAGACACTGGCAGCAGGTAGAGCGCCACCACCTGGCACTCCTGCCCTGTGAAGTAGTCCAGTGCGCCAATTGCCACGGTGAGCAGCGTGGCCAGACCAAGAGCAATCGCAGGGCGCTTGAGGGCTTTCTTCACCGTGTTCATCACTGATGATAAACTGCCACGAAAGTCGTGTTTGGACCGTTCGCCGGTGCCCATCTTGAGTAGGCGCTATGCCTATTGCGCGGGTTGCAATTCGTAACGTGAGACGTCCGTTGGGGTGTCCATGGAGATTGCCGGATGGAGGGGGGTGTTGGGGGCAACACGTTGTTGTTTCCCCCGGCAAACGATGGTCGTAAACTGGAGTGAGGGTTTTAGGTAAGTATCTTTCTATGGCGTCTGTGGTGATGAACGCTTGGAATTTCATGAACCCCGCGTCGTGGCGGAATTCTTGAAAAAATCCCGCCTCTCCATCGCCCCGCTGGCCGCGTACGGGTGCAAGGGTGGTGCCAGACACTTATTCACATTTTCACGTCGGGAGGTGTGACTTGCAGCGGGTGCGGCCCTCGTGAGCCAGTCCTGCATCTTTTCGTGACGACAGACTGCCGCAGGACTTGCATACGGCGGCCACATGGGGTACCAGATGCGCACCTGGAGCCATGCTATTTCATCCCATGCAAGAGTTCAAACCCGAAGTCGTCGAAGCCCTGTTGAAACTGCCCGGTCTGGTGGGCTGGCAGGTGCGCCTCTGTGAGGCCGCGCTCTACGGCGACGAGTACTCTGAGTACGATCTGGCGGACCTCATTCAGTCCCGCTGGCGTGAGCTCATGGAGATGGGCGCAGTCTGATCCGGTACGCCGGTAGTTCAGAGGGGCAGTCATTCAGTGACACGGTGAGCCAGCGGTGTCGTTGGGGAATCCCGTCCCGGCATTCGCGGGCCTGTGTGATGGCGGTCGGTGTTGTAGGTGGGAACCGTGCACGCTTCCGGTGGCCCCTTGTCATCGAGCTCATTCATCCGGCAGAGTTCCATAGGGATCTCGGTATCGAGGTCATGTGGGCGGCGAGCCAGCTGCCGGTGTAGCCGCCGCCGGAGAGGGGCAAGGCAGATGCGGTGCGTCAAGCTGGCTGGAGGCTGGTGATGCAGGGTGAATGACCGGTTCGAGGATAGAGTTCGGTGATGAAAAACGGCTGCTGGGGATGAGGAAAATACGGCGGGCGCAGACGACCCTGGTCGCGTCGTTCAACCGCGGCTGCGTCGGCGTGTGGGGGGCGGGCTGCCCGGATCCCCGGTGGCGGCTGTGGGTCGGCGGCGGGGGCGGGGACACTGGGGGGCGATCTCTGGTGCGGCAGCAGGTTGGTGGGTGTCTGCTGCGTGAAGATTGGCGGGGAAAGTGAGGGTGCCGCCCAAGGCCGTCTCAAGCTCCGCCACGGAGACCTGGTGGGGCCGCCAAGTGGCGGTAACATCGAACTCCAAGAGAACGCTGCTGAGGTCCTGGCGCAAGATGAAGGCGAAGACCTCGAGCCGGTTGTCCCTGCGGGCAATGATCATCTTCCAATAGCGTTGCGGGATTTTTACCCGGAGCATGCGGCCCTCTTCATCCCGGCCGCTGAAGGTGCGGTCGTCGTCGTCATGGGTGCCGTCTTCGTCAAAGACCGGGCCGGCAAAGATGCAGTAGCGCTCCTGCTTGCCCTGCCGCTGGACCTCGTTCTCCAGGTCGCCCCAGATGCCGTCGGAGCCTGACTGGTTAAATCCTTTAACCTGGGGTGTGCAGTTGGTGAGGTGGAAGGTGTCGCCGTTGGCACGCTGGACCTCGGCGTAGTCATAGCCCCAGCAGACGTCGTCACGGCGGACGACGTGGCCCTTGTCAAAGGCACCGCGATCCTCGGTGTAAAAGCTGTCGGGGACCTGATAGCGCGGCTCCATGCGGCGGTCGATGACCCACTTCTCCGCGATGATGTCGCGGCCTTCCATCGGGAAGCCGTTGAGGGCTTTGCGGCCGTAGTCGCGGCCTTCCTCGGGCCTGCGGCTGACTCCGTTCCAGTCCACGTTGGAGGCGGTGAGGAGGGCGAGCCGTCGCGTCTTGTGCATGAAGACGCTGAAGTGCTCATACTTGAGCTCATGTTCGCCGCCGTCCGCCTCCCTCACAGGGGCGGCGATGTCATCGGTGGGGATGGGAAGTTCGACAACGAGCGCAGGATTCTCGGGCTCGCCCTCGTCCATGAGGAACCAGGTGTTGAAGCCGGTGCGATTTTCGTACTGGTCATCGATTTTGGGTTCGAGGTAAACGAGGCGCTCCACGAGGGCGGTCTCAGCCGGTGGAGGTCCTGGGGCCGGCAGGGGCGGCGGTGCGGGCGCGGGCGCGGGCGCAGCGGGAGCGGCTTTGACAAGAGCGGCGGGCAGGATGAGGGGCTGGCCGTAGAGGCTGAGGCGGAGATCCAGGTTCACAGGAAGCTGGAGGCCATGGCCCTGGGGAGGGGGGAGGAGGTGGGACCCGTTGCTGGCTGATGTGGGAACAGGTGGGGTGGCATCTGTGCGGTTTTCGAGCAACCTTTCCAGGGGACTCGCGCCGGCATGGCGGAAGGCTCGGGAGAGGACATCATCGCTGCCTTCCATCGCGGCCTTGAGCTCGGTGATGTGCCCATTTTGGTCTGGCAGGGTGAGCAGGGCGGCACAGATGCGGGAAATGCGGATGCCAGCGTTGGAGGTCCAGTCCACCAGGGAGTCGTCGAGACCTTCGATGCTGGCCACCTTGCGGCCGTCCTTGAGAATGTAGAGGCCTTGGGCATCCCGGCGGGCGCGGCCGGCATGGTGGAGCGCGGCGATGAGGAAGGAGTCATTGAGCACGGGCGAGCCGGAGGAGCCCTGGGCGGTGTCGCTCTTGTACAGGAGTGCGTCGGGCTCATCGGTGCTGATGCACTGGTTCTCCCGGATGGCGAACTGACGGCGGGCCCCGCCGGGGTGCTGGATGATGGTGAGCCATTCGTCCTTTCCCACCTTGCCGGTGGTGGGGATGAGCCGGTGATAGCCAAAGGAGGACAGGGGTCTGCCCTCCGTGACGGAGGTGGGTTCTACAGAAACAACTGCAAAGTCGAGCCCCTGAAAGCTGTGGAAGAAGAGGTCGGGCCGGAGCCGGAAGGTGAAAAAGGGCTCGGGATTGCCGGCAACGTCGTCCCGGTAGTTGAACTCGGCGACTGACTCCACTGCGGCGGCGGCGGTGGGGAAGACGTGCCAGTTGGTGAGGAGGAGCCGCGGCGAGATCATGAAGCCGGTGGCAAAGCCCTTGCCAAGGGGCGAACGGACATTGAGCCGGGCGACGGGCTGGGCGGCCAGGAGGGCACGCAGGAGGTAAAACTCGTCAACCAGATCATTGGTGCCGAGGATGCGCTCCTGCTCACTCTTGGAAGGAGTGACGCCGCCGACCGAGAGATAGGCGGCGCGGCGGGCGATGGTGCGCATGCCCGGCGGCGCGCTCGTGCCGGAAGTGATGACAGGTGAGCCGCCCGCATAGGATGCCGCTGGGGCAGCGGCCGCGGTGGCGAACTCTGCGCCTGGGGCGGTAGGGGTGGTGGGTGACGCTACCGACGGGGGCGCTGGCGGAGGGACAGGCACGGACTGGAGGCGCTGCTCGGCAGCGGCAATGGTAGCGCGGGGCAGTTTCATGGAGAAAGGCGTGCAGGGGGAGGATTGCTGGCTGGTGGCTGCTACGATGGCAAGCCACGTGGGGAGCGGCTGGGAGGTGACACAACAACTGTGGAACCCTGCTCTGTGCATGGTGGCAGAGCAGGCCTGACGATGAACGTGCAGCGGGCGGAGCGAGAGCCCTCAGGGAACGGGGCTCATGAAGGCTCTCGTCAAAGTTACACGAACGTCAGAAGCGCATGAGGCGCTGTTAACTTAAAAAGGTGGGAGTTGAGTTGGCGAAAGGCAGGGCGTGGACGTCACCATGTCACATCGCTTGTCTTCAGTATTTGAGGTCCCGGAGTCGGGCGAAGATCGTTCACGCCCGGGCCAGGTCAAGTGAATGAGTGATGCCAAGTGGCAATGAGAGTTTAGGGGTGGCTGGAGAAAAGCAGGCTGACGTGTCCGTCGGAACTCCGCTCTGGGGAAGACATGCGAGAGTCTCCAAACTTCCGGGTTTGCGGATGCTTTGGAAAACTCAGCCACACGTCGCAGCAGCGCCGCTTCCGCCTTGAAGTCTCACGTTTGGGCATGCAGGTTGGGTTGCACGATACTATGGATCCCGCCCACCTTGCCACCTCAGAGGCTGACGACTTCGATGCCGAGCGCCTCCTCCACGCGCTCGTCCAGTCCGGCGATGAGGTGTCTCTCAAGGCTGCCTGCTGGGCCATTCTCACTGCGGAGTGCTTCCCACCGCGATTAGGGGCGGCCTATGCTGCGGTGCAGCAGGTGGATGCTCATGCTGGATGGCGGGAGGAGTTCTGGGGCCGCATTCTGAGCGGTGCGGGAGGGTGGACTTCCGCTCAGTTGGCCAACTGGTTGAGCGGACACTACTACTTCGCCTACACCGCGGGTGACTTTGAGAAGTTCGTTGAACTCACTTCCTCCATCGCGTCAATCCAGGACCGACGCTGTGTCGCCGTCATGCTCTTCACCTGGCGGCGTTTGGGGCGAGATGAGGCACGAGTCTGTGAGTTTATTGATGCCGCCATTTAGGCGGGCGGGCGCACTGACCTGTACAATGGCCCGGCGCCGCCCGCGCCTGCCGTGGTTCAAGGTATCAATAACGCGGTTGGCTTTGGTGCTCAGGTCCCTGGCTTCTTCAGGCTGTCCAGGTTTTATCACGCCATTGTGGAGTGCCAGAGCAGCCTTGAAAAGGAAAGTTCTGGCGAACAGGAGTGCTTGACTCTGGGGTTGCGGGATGGTTGCGGCGGTAAGCTATGCTCCAAACCGGGTCGGGTACAGTTTCTCCAGGGCTATGCGGCTCGCGGACATGCGGTTTTCCACCCCCAGTTTGGGGTAGATGCGCTCCAGGTGGACCCGGACCGTGCCAGGGGAGATATTTAGGATGGTCGCCGTATCCGCGTTGGTCTTCCCTTCTGAGATCCAATAGAGCACTTCCTGTTCGCGAGGCGTCAGCCCAAGACCCACCAGGCGGTCAGGAGAGGGGGCGCAAGACCCTGACCCGGGTGGGTTCAACATCAAGAGGTTGCGCAGGTGGGGCAAAAGCAGCGTGAAAAGGAGCCGGTCTCGCTCCGTGAAATTGCGCTTCTCGCGGATGACGCATCCCTGGAAAAGCTCTCCCCCTGGCAGACGCAGATCCACGCCCAGATCGTCTTCCAGACGCACGGATCCGCGGTCCACATTGTACAGATCCGTACGCTGCCAGCGGGCCTGACTCAGAAAGTCGGAGACGCTCAGCACTTCGCCGCGCGGCCCCGATTGCAGACGCGGATGCGATTGCAAGAGCCGGAATTGCTCCGGGCTCCAGTCGAAGGCGCCGTGTTCAGAGAGGGCAAACCCCGGCGCTTTCTCTGGCAAAGCCGGGCTAAGACAGGCTGCTGCCACTGTCCCACCCACCACGGTCGCCAGCGTGCGGGCAATCACGGGCAGCGGCTCTTCTCTCAGTGCGCCTGCATAGAGCGCCGCCACATGATCATTGAACCGACGGCATTCAGCCGCGGACAAGGCAGGTGGAGAGGGGAGGTTCATGGAGCGTAGTCGGTGAAGGGGCGCATAAGAGAGCAGAACTTCGGCGGCGGGAAAGGGGAATGTGCCGGTGCGTCAGTGCGTCAGGCTGGGCCCTCCCGTGCCAGGCTTACGCGCCGATGGCCTTTAGATACCGCTTTGCCGAAAGGCGGACCCTCTCCTTGGCAGATTGGCTCACGATGCTCGGCCAGAAGGCCCCGTAGAGGTGCTCATAAGGGTACGGATCCAGGGCATCCGTGATGCGGCGGATGGCAGGAGCGTCTAGAGGAATGAAATTGGGATAGCTGTACATGAAGCTCACCCACTTGCGATCAGCCGCCACCTGCGGCTGGTCTCCGCTCAAGATCGCCCCTTGGCCCTGTGCGCCATTGCTCCAGTGCAGCACTTGAAACCCGTCGAAGTGCCCGCCGGTGTTGATCAGTGTGAGATCCTCCCCCAGCTTCTTCGTCTCGCCCTTCCAGAACTGGTAGTTCACCCCAGCATCCGGCCGCATGACCCACTGCCGGTCCGCCTCGTGCAGATGGATGGGCACGTTGCCAAAAGCCCGGCTCCACTCGGCCATGCTGCTGTAGTAGTGCGGGTGGGAAATCGCGATCGCTGAGATGCCTCCCAGCTTCTTCACGGCTGAGATTGTGGCCTCGTCCAGATAGCTGATGCAGTCCCACAGGATGTTGCCCTGGGGGCGCTGTACCAGCAAGGCCCGCTGACCGATCCCGAACTTTGGCTCGGTGCCAATCCCGTGCAGCCCTGGCTCGAGTTCCCGGATGATGTTCTTCCAGGCGCCCCGTTGTTTCATCGTCTCCAGGGTGTTCCACTCCTGGCCATTGGCTCCTACATACTGGCGTTCGTCCAGGCAGATGGGGCATTCCTTGGGCGGTCCGTCTGTGGGGGAGAACTGGGATCCACAGGTGATGCACAGGTGCGGATGCGCTCCGCTCGCTGCGGCAGTTTGAGCAGCCGGTGCTGTTGTCATCCGGGAAAGCGTGCCGGTAGCGGCGGCGGTTGTCGAGAGGAAACGGCGGCGGGTAAAGGAGGGGGGCATGCTGGGGGAGGGGATGTTGCTGGTTTTTTGATTTCCGCCATTCTGAAGGGTGGAAGGGGCGTGGAGAAGTGCTTTTAAGGTTGGGCCATGCATGCCTGGCGGGTATGGCACCAAAAATCCCTTCATGGGGAGACAAAAGTTTGCACGAGCGCGACTGCGAGTGTGACGAGAGTCAGTTGGGATTTATTTACAGATGGCTTTTGAGGTGCTTTGCAAGCCGCTGAGGCTTGGAGGGATGCAAATGAACGGGCGTTGAACGGTGTCGGGGTTTCTGTTCAACGGGACGGGGACTTCCGTTGAACAAAAGAGAAAGGAAATAGGAAGAGAAAGAGGAAGAGGAATGAAAAAGGAAGGGAACGAGGAAACCAGTGTGGCGTGCGCGTTTTTCCAATGGCCGTTGAATCAACTTGCAAGGTGTGGGTGCTTAGGGTGCACTCTGCTTATGGATTGGATGACCAAGCACCCGTTGACATGGATCACCTGCCTTGGGTTGCTGTTGGCGTGGGTGGTGACTGCCTCTGGCTGGCAGTATGACAGCCCCGGTCTGCATGGGGCGGAGTTTTGGGCGGCTTGGCTGTTTGCCTTGCCTGTGTGGGCGGTGGGGGAGGTTAACTCGGCTTTGGGACTTGGGGCACCCAGTTGGGTGTTGATCGCAGTGGCTCTCGTAATGTGTTGGCTGATCGAGCTGGGCGTTGGCAATCTGGTTGGGCGAGGGCGTCGGAGTTTTTCCAGTGGGTCTTGAAAAAAGACTCAGGCGGTCAGGAGTTGATCTGTTGACTGGACCCTTTACACTTCGTCAACCTGCGGGACCGGAGATCCCGCTTCCCTTGCTTAGCGTTCTTAGTTGTCAGAGGGTTTTTTGTTGATGGGAATGCTACCGGATTTTTGCCTCGGGCAACTCCTTCTTTACGCCTTCATCGATCGGCATTTTGTCTTCTTTCAATCCGGCTTCGTCCATCAGTACGGCAAGCTGGACCTGCAGTTCCCGCTTCCTGGCGTCGTGGGCGACAAGGTTGATGAGGTTGTGGTTCTCGCCGGGATCGGTTTTCAGATTGTAGAGCTCGGCCATGTGGCGATCTTCGGAGTCATCGCCATGGGGGTAGTGGATGTACTTCCAGTTGGCAGTGCGGATGCCCCTGACGTTGGGTGTATAGGGGAACTGTTTCTCGTAGTTATATTCATAGAACCACGCGGTGCGCCAGGACTTGTCTCCTGACTTGACCAGCTTTACCCAGGATTTGCCCTGGGCCTCGGTCAGCGGGGCGGCGTGGCAGAGTTCGAGGAGACTGGGGGCGAGGTCCAGGGTCAGCACCTGCTGGGACACAGCCTTGGACTTGTCCGTGGGGACGAGGCCTGGGTACCGGACAATCAGGGGGATGCGGATGCTGGCGTCGTGCATCGCCCGTTTGTCCACCATGCCGTTCTCGCCATTGAGCAGACCGTTGTCGCCCATGAAGACCACCACGGTATTGTTGAGCTGGCCGCTCTCCTCCAGTTGCTTCGTGAGTGCGCCAATGCTGTCGTCCACGCTCAGGATCACCCCCCAGTAGCCGTGGATCATGTTTTCGAAGTCTTTGACTCCTTCAGGTTTGTTATTGGGGAACTCCTTGCGCCACTCGAAGAGCGGGCCGTAGATGCCGTGCCAGGTATTGAGGCGGTCGCGGTACCAGCGGGGCTTGTCTTTCAGATTGAAGGCGCTTTTGGGGTAGGGGACGCGGATGTCGTCAAAGGTGTGGGCGTACTTCTCCTCAGGCGTGTAGAAACTGTGCGGTGCCTTGTGGCCGAGCATGAGGCACCAAGGTTTGTCATGCGACTTTTTGATGTAGTCGGTGGCCAGTTGGGTGACGCTGGTGGTGTAGTAGCCGGGCAATACCTTGCGTTCCCCCTCGATATTGAACTCGGTATCGAAATACTTCCCCTGGCCTTTGTGCGACGCCCAGTAGTTGAAGTGCGGGCGTTTTTCGTCGTTGTCCTCGCCCATGTGCCACTTGCCGATGTAGGCGGTGTCATAGCCTGCCTCTTGAAGACGCTGGGGCAGGCTGGCGATGTTGGAGGGGAACTCGGTGAAGTTGTCCCGGACGCCATGCTTGTGTGCGTACATGCCGCTGAGGATGGAGGCGCGGCTGGGGGAGCAGAGGGACGTGGTGCAGAAGGCGTTCTTGAAATGCACGCCCTCCTTGGCCAGGCGGTCGATGTGGGGCGTTTTCAGGTTGGGATGGCCCGCGCAGCCCAGGTGATCCCAGCGCAGATCATCGCAGAGGACAAACAGGAGATTGGGCATGGCGGGAGCAGCAGGCGGCAGTGGGGCGGGAGAGGGGGCTTCGCCCTGGGGTGGGGAAGGGGGCAAAGTCGGCCCGGCGGAGGGCTGGGTGGACGGAGCAGAAGCTGGCTCAGGAGCGGAAGTTGAGGCCGTGCGAGATGCCGGAGTCTCGGCAGGTTCCGGGGCGGACGGAGCGGTCTGGCCGGGTAGGGGGCTCGCGACGGAGAACATCGCAAGTCCAAGCACGAAATAGAGGCAGTATAACGACGGGTTCATGGAATAGTGAAGCAAGGGAGTGGGCGGATGTCGCAACGCGGGCGCTCAGGTGAATGAAACGTCGTTAAAATGGGGAAAATGTCTCCGGGCACGCAAAGCTCCTCAGGCAGGACCGAGCCCTCCCTCTATTCACTCTGTGCCGGACGTGGGGCCAGAAAGGTGTTCATCTCCTTCGTCGTCATGCGGTACAAGAACCATTCGCTCAGGCGACGGGCCCCGAGCTTCTCTTCATACACGCGCTGGGCATTTACATTCCAGTCCAGCGCCGTCCACTCGACACGCCCGCACGCTCGCTCAGCGGCCAGTTCCACGGCCTTGCGGAGCAGCCCGCCCCCAATGCCCTGCTTCCTGAAAGGGGCATCCACAAAGATGTCCTCAATGTAGAGGGTGGGTCGGGCGAGGAAGCTGGAGTAGGTCTCCAGAAAGATCGCGTAAGCGACGGGTGCGGCCTGATCGGGCACAAAGGCGAGCCAGGGCTCAAAACGGGGGAGGGGGCCAAAGGCGTCCTCGATCAGCCGTGTACGTGCGGCGTGATCTGGTGGCTCCAGTTTCTCAAACTGCGCGAGTGCTTCCACAAGGTCGAGAAATGCCGCGGCATCCTCCCGGGTGGCGGGACGCAGGGTGAAGGTGGCGGGGTTGCTCATGGGAGAGGGTGGGTGAATTCCAAAAGTTCTAGGGCATTACGCTCGGGAGGTGCGAAGTCTGGCTCGCGTCACGCCGTGCGGCGGACCATGAAGGTGTACGGGTAGGCCCCGGGCTCCGTGATGTCGCGGAAGCCCAGTCCAACATACACCTGTTGGGCGTCTTTGGTTCCGAGCGTCCAGGTGCTCACGGTGGCGAAATCTGGGTGCTCCAGAGCATGTTGCACCATGCGTCTGGCGAGTCCCTGACCTCGATGAGGAGTGTCCACCCAGACGTCGCAAAGGTAGGCGAAGCGGGCCTTGTCGGACACGACTCGCAGGAATCCCGCCTGGATGCCGGAGGTGGTGCAGGCACTCAGCACCAGTGCCGAGTGCCGCGAGGCGTGCTCGATGCGGTCCCGGCCTATGCCTGGTGTCCAATAGGAACCGGACAGCCATTCGTGCACCCGGGCGAAATCCACGTGCTCCAGACCTTCAAAAAGGGAGTAGGTTTCTTTCATGCGGGGGTTGCGTCGCTTTATAGAGGGCTTATGGTCCGGGGGTCAAGAGCAACCCTCCAAATCCAGGTCCGGTTTTGGAGGGAACGGCACGAGCTGTTCGCACTGAATTGAATCCTGCTTGGCCTTGGAATCGGCTCCCCAGCGCGGTTACCCAGGGTTGGGCGTCTTTTTTGATACGTGAGTCTCAATTGGGAGGTTGATTCCTTGCTTCGACTGCGTTTTGATGGGAAAACTTTATTTTTTAACCCGGCTGGAATGGCGAAACTGATCTTCATCCTCGACGACGAACAGGAAATCGAAGTCCCCCTGCCTCAGCAGGTGACAGTCGGCCGCCAGGAGGGAAACGATGTTGTTGTGGATGATCCGCGAATTTCCGCGCGTCATGCTGTCGTGGTGAGGGATCGCAACGGGAACTACGAGGTGCGAGATCTGGGCTCCAAGGCAGGCACGTACATCAATGGCGTGCGCCAGGAGCGGCACCTCCTCCACCCGGGAGACAAGCTCAGCTTCGGGCCACTGAAGTGCATCTTCCTCATGGAGGAAACGGAGCGCCCCGTGAATCGTCAGCGGCCCGGTGGCTCGGGGGGGCACCCGGTGCTCACCGGCATACTGGAGTCCACCTCCGTGCGGCCTCACGCCGAGCAGGATGGTCCCCGACTGACTGGCAACGCCTTTGGCTCCAGTGCTGGCGAAGGGAAATCGCCGGCGCCAGTCCCGGGTAACTCAGGCATGGTGGTGACACCGCGCCTCATGCAGCCTCATTCCAGCGTCACTTCCCCCCGCTCGCCTTACGATGATCCGCTGGATAAAAAAGCGGCGGGAGGGGCTGGCAAACCTTCTGCGAGCAAGGGCACCGGCGGGGTTTTGAAGTCCTTTTTGCGCAGTGTCGGCGCCATCCGCCACGAAGAGCAGGAGTCTGCTGAAGATAAAAACCGTAATACAGTGAGCCCCCGTCAGGCACCGCCGTCGCGTGATGACGAGCGTGCTGGCAGCCAGCCTGTGGTGAGGCCAGTCAGCGGGGACCAGACCGGACATGTCTCTCATCATCAGCAGCAGCCAACGCCTATCTCTCAGCGCAGTGCCGCGCAAGGGCGGGACACTGGCAGTGGTGTGAAGCCACTGGCCGGGATCAACAAAGGGCCGCAACCGAGGGATGTCGGCCTTGGTGCGGGCGGCGAGGGAGCTCCCCAATCTGAGCTGATCGAGCGCGTGCCGGTTTACACCTATGCGGTGCAGCCCAAGGCGCGCCCTAGTGCTCCTATGGATGAGGATGCCCGCCGTCGTGAAGACGAGGTGCCCCCAGTACCTGTCCCGAGCCAGGAGATCCCTCGTCCGACCCAGCTTTTGGTTCCACCAGCGCAGTCGTACTATCCCCAGCAACCTTTGCCGCCGCAGCCACTTGCCCCAGCACCGGGGCAGGGGGGGGTGCCGTCATCGCTTTCTCCACTACCGCCCATGCCAGCGGGCATGGTGCGTCCGCCCTTGCCTCCGCTGCCAGCTCTGCCAGCGACCTTGAAGCAGGGGCTGCCTGAGCTTCCATTGACTCCGGTGCTGCCCTCCACGGGCCTTAATCCACCTGGCGGCAATACGAGCCCGGCTGGTCAGAGTCCAGGAGCGTTGCCCGCCACGGGAAGGGCGGCTGGCAGTGGATTCAAGGTCCGCATTTCGCCATCCTCCGGAACGGGGAGCTCCTCCCCTGCGCCCGCTCCCTTGCCTAGTCCCGTTCCTCTCGATTCGCCCATTGCATCTGCCGCCACTCCTGCACCGGTCCCTGTAGCGCCGCCAGTCCAGGCTCAGTCGCGCCCAGTCGTGGCACCACCCGCAACAACGGCACCCGCGCCGGTAGAGAACAAGACCAAGCCACCTGAACGCCCCGCCCATCCGCAGGCAGGTGAACCCGTTTCAGTCCTTCCAACTCCTGGCGCGCTCCATAAGCCGACCGTCGCCCACCTGGCTCCTGAAACGGTTGAGGAGCCAAAACCCTCCCTGCCTCCAGAGGCTGCTGTGAAGCAAGTCGTAGCGCATCCAGTTCAGACGGATGAGGTTCTGCCTGACGTTTCAGCCAAGGTCGAATCTGAACAACAGGCAAAAGCAGCTTCCTACCTCGCCGCCCCGGTGATCTCCGTTCCGAAGGAAGAGCCTGACCGAGTTGACAAAGTAGCGAAATCTGGGCCCTCGACGGCCGATGCTGTAGAAGGCCTTCCGCCGAAGGTTGGGCCAGTGATCGCAGAGGTTCCAGAGGAATCTTCGCCAGATACACCGACCGTGTCCGCAGAAAAGGTAGAGGCTGTTGAGCATGCCAAAGCGGCAAAAGCCTGGGGCGTCGAGACATCCAGTCCTCTCGCCAGTGTTCAGACCCCGAGTCCAGCACCAGCGGAAAATCTTGCACCGGAGGGTACACCTGCTGCCGCAGCCCCCGTCGCACAACACCAGCCGGAAAAAGCATCGTCCCCGGCACCCGCCATGTCAGCTTCTCCCGTTGCGGCAGCGCCACTTTCTTCTTCCACAGCTGCATCGGCTCCCGTGGCGGAAGGCGCAGGCAAGGCAACAGAGGTGGCTCCCGAGGCGAAACCTGCCCCAGCAGCGGCTGGGCAGAATGCAGAACCAACGGCAGCAGAACAACCCCAGTTCCCCCTCTCCACCATGGATGCCGATCGCGCGCATGTTTCCCAACTCGTCAAAGACCTTGAGGGCAAGCAGAGCAATCTGATGCAGTCCCTCAGGGCTCTGACTGACAGGAAACACGCCACCCAGGCGGAGATGGAGCGGATGATGAATGAGGTCCGCCGCTCGGTGACCGAGTTGGAAGGGCTCAAGAATCAGATCCTGGCCCGCCAAGAAGAGCTGCGCGCCATTGACCGGGAAACGGAGTCCCGGCGTGCCCATCTCACCCAGCTTACTGCTGAGCAGCAGCGTCTGGCTCCCATGACGACGGCCCTACAGCAAGCAGAGGTCCGGCACAACGAACTTGTCGTCATCCTGCATGCTTTGGTTGAGCAACGTCAGGCGAGAGAGGCTGATCTGCAGCGCGCCGCAGAAGATCTGCAACAGCGCTCGCAGATGGTCTCCCGCCTCCAGGCGGAGCAGCAGCGCCTGTCTCACGTGACTGCGGCCCTCATTGAAGGGGAAGGGCGCTATAGTGAGATGGTGGTTGCGCTGCAGACTCTCGCCGAGCAGCACGACGTCACTCAAAATCACCTGAAAACTGCCTCAGAAGAGGTGCGGCTGAAGGCGGAGCGAGTCTCCCAGTTGTCCGAGCAGGACGAGTGGTACGTGCAGTCGATTTCTCATCGCCAGTCTGAACTGGCTGAGGCAGAGCAGAAGCTCACGCAGACGCTCGAAGCGATCACCCAAGGGGTGGCTCGCCACGAGGAGTTGGTGCGTGGGTTGGAGAACCTGGACGTCGCCTGTGGCAAAAGGCAGCTTGAGTTGCAGCAGCTCGCCGACGCGGCAGCAGCCTCCACCCAGGATCTTGAGGCGATCCGAGCCAAAGTTCAGAACACAGAAGGCCAGTTGCGAGACACCGATGGGCGACTTCGGACGACCGAGGGCACCCTCCGGGGCATTGAACTCGACATTCAGTCCAGGCAGAAGGTTCTCGACAAATTGGGTGTGGATGAAAAGCGCCTGCAGGCCGAGTTGGAGGCTCTCAAGGAGCGCGAACTCGCCTTCCAGGGGGCTGCCAACGACGCCGAGGCCAAACACGCCGGATGGCTGACGGCCATTCAGGGGCTCGGGCTCCAGCACGATCAGAAACAAGCTGAGATCCAACGTCTGCACAACGCCTCTGAGGCTGCCCTGCGGGAGTTGGAGGCCATGACGGCGAACAAGGAGCAGATGTCTGTGCACCTGCTCAGTCTGCTGAAAGAGCAGGAGGCCATTGACTCCCGCCTCACGCACATGCGCAAGCAGTCGGACGACGCTGAAGCGCGCGTGGCCTCACTGAAGGCCCTGGTGGAGAAGCGTGAGGATGAGGCTCGTGAGCGCCAGCAGGTGCTGGCCGAGCTGGAGATCAAACGAAAAGGGCTTGAAGAGCGCATCGAAGCGTTGAACGGGACCGAGGAAAAGCTTCTCGCCGCCAAGCAGCAGCTCAAGGAAACCGAACAGGCTCAGGTGCGGGTAGGGGATGAGTTGACGGACGTCAACAACCGTCTCCAGACTGGTAAGGGAGAGGCGACGGAGCTCGAGTCGCGCATCAGCGAACTGCAGAACAGACTGGAGAGTCTGCATGTGGAGATCACGGAATCTCGTGCCGGGCTGGCACGTGACCAGAAGACACACGAGGACTTCCAGTCTGCGGCGTCCGAGGCACGCTCGAAACAGGAGAGCTACCGAGAGGCGCTGGACAAGCAGCTTGAGACCCTGCGAGCAGATCTTGCCAAGGAGAGCCAGAAGCTGGCCGAAACCATGTCCCAGCGCGAGGAACTGGACCGCCAGTGTGCAGAGCTGATTGAGACGACCGCCAAACTCGCGGAAACAAAGGCCTCCCTGCAGCGCAGCGAGGCAAAGAAGACGGAACTTGACTCCTTGAATCGGGAACTCGAGGGCAAGCGCGACAGTCTGGAGCAGATCGTGGGAGGTCTCCATGGAGATGAGGAAAGCACGAAAGGTCGCCTGGAAGTGTTGCGCACTCGTGAGAAGGATCTGCGTCAGGTTCTGGATGAGCTGGCGGACCGGGAGCGCAATGAGCGTGAGCGTTTTGAAGCCCTGCGCCGTCTTACCGCAGAGGCTGACAAGGAGCACAATGAGCAACGGGAGAGCCTGCTGGCCAAGCTGGACGGCAAACGTCGCGAGCTTGCTGATCTGGAAATGAAGCTGACACCCCTGCGGGAGTGGAAGGAGTGCATGGATATTCGCTATGCCCGCCTGGCCTCACTGCCGGAGGATTCAGATGCGGCCCGCGAACTCTGGCGCGAAATCGAAGGTGAGAAATCCAATCTTCGCAATCTGATTGTCGGGTCCCCAGGAGGCTCCCGCGGCGTGAGCCTGAGTGAAGCGGTGCTGCGTGGGCTCAGCGCTCCCAGTCAGCAGGGGGGCGTTGCCTCAGATAACGTGCCGCACACGGACGAAGCTGTGGGCGCACTGGATGGCGATGAGTCGCGGAGATCGGGCGGCATGTCAGCCCGCAAAGGGCGGTTCGCCAGCGGCGCTGGTAGTGCTGATGAAATGATGACGTCCGAAGAGCGGAGCAATGTGGGGCAAACTGGCACGGGTGCCATGCATTCCGGCACGGGTCAGGAGATGGCACTTAAAGCTCGCCTCAATCGCTTGCGCGAAAGTGTGCAGCGTGAGGCCACCCGCCTGGAATTTCTGCGTCAGGAGCGCGCCCGTGAGGAGCTGCGTACGAAGGGGGGATCCACGGGCGAACCCATGCTGCGTGAGCAGGAGCGCCAGTTGGAAACCAAGATCCGTCGCGAAGAGGAGAAATTTGCCACAGTGCAGCGCAAGCTGGAACTCGCCGAGGTGGAGGAAGAGAAACGTCGCGAACGCATCACCGAAATGGAGCGCAAGCTGGCGGAACTCAAGTCTGCCATCATCGATGCAGAACGTGATCGAGGCGCAGCCCGTCATCACGCCGAAATTGCTCAGGCCGAACAGAAGGCGCAGGAGGAGAATCTGAAACGTCTCAACGACAATTCAGGGACGGGCACCGAAGAAACGAGCGTTCTTGCCGCCCTCATCGGTGGTAAAAAGAGCCGTGGCCCCTCGAACCTGAAGCCCATGGGAACGCCGAAGGAGTAGCGCGGTGTTTCGGTCGCTCAGCGCGTCAAGGGGGCGGCCAAATCGGGGCTCGTCAGGTGATGACCGGCAGCGGAGATTGGCAATTTGCTGTGCTGCCGATTGGCTATCGCCATCAGTGCATCACTTGATGTGCCAAGCAAGTGTTGTCGCATGCCGTCCCTGCAGACCCCGAGTGATCCCATCCCTACAGCCCTGACGCAACGCCACCCGCACCCTACTCAACCAACTCAGCCTTTACCGGGGCGGGAGCGGCTGCGGGATTGCGCCAGTTGTACTGGGGCACAGCGGTGAGTTCGACCCATTGCTGGCTGCCCTCTTTGCGCCATTGAATCTCAACTATGGCGGCAGCTTTGGAGACCTCCCAGCCCACGTAGCGGTCCAGGTCGTGTGCGAGCGGAGTGGCTCGACGGGCGAAGACATGTCCGGTGAACCCTGGCATAGGGGGCTGAATCTCGAAGCAGGTGAGCTTGTCCAGGCCTGGAATGTCGTCGTCAAAGTAGTGCGTGCGCCGCATCATGACATGGAAGCGCTTGGGCTCGTCCTGATAACTTTCCAGGAAACGCTGGAGGAGTTCGTCCTTGAACTCAGTGAAAGTGAGCCAGTCCACCTTCCAGTTGCTGCCCTCTTCCTCCACCATCACAGGCAGGGGTTGTTTGAGATCACCGCCGGAGACCTGAAAGACGCAGTGGGGTGGGCCGCCGGTGTTGGGAGTCTTGTCATGGCGCATGAGCTGGATCTGCCTTACGGCGATGGGCCCATCAGGATTTTGGTGATAATACTGCTCCATCAACGGCCGCACCTTGTCGGCAGTCTGCACCACCTTCTGTCGCTCGGTCCAGTTTGGTGCCGCCAGGAATTGCTTCAGAGCATCCACGGCACCCTGGCTCTCAGGCGTGGCGTTCTCGAAGATCCTGGGAGGGGCAGCGTTGGGGCTCAAGGACACTGGCTGTTCGGACTTCCGGATGGAAGCAGGTGGGCCATCCATGGACCTGCGATCTTCGGCGGTGATGGGAAGCGGAGGGAGCACGGTTACGGGCGGGGCCGTGGGCGGCATGGCTTGCGGTGGTGCGAGCGTAGCCGGATTGGACACGGGGGAAGCTGCTTTCGCAACGCTGGAGGCCGCAGGCGCGGGTGCCGTTTGTGGCGGGAGAGCAGTCTGTGCAGGCGGCGTGTCTCCAGGTCCTGGTGGGGGTAAAGCCGGGGGCGCACCGGGTGAGAAGGCCGCAGTAGGTACGGCTGGGGGTGAGTTCGTCGTCAGGGGGCTGGATTCCTCTTCTGGCGCGTGCTGCAACGTGTAAGTGATGTAGGCTACGCGAATCTGGTCTCGGAAAAACCACCCAATCCCCAGCAGTACGAGCAGGGCCATCACCAGGGTGGCGGCCATGGCACCACGACGGCCAGTGGGAGCAGAGCGAATCTGCCGCCGGCTGTTGGCAGGCATCGCGGGAAGGCGGGTCTTGGGGGCTGCGGGTGCCGAGGCTTCTGGACTGCCAGGACGGCTGTATGCGGGGCCGGGCAGGCCGCCCAGTCCGACACCTGCGCTCGTGGCGGGTCCAGTCGGGATGCCAGCCCCCTGAATAGGGAGCAAACTGCCGCTGCCCAAGCCTGACTGAAATCCTGTTCCGGTGGCAGCCCCGACTCCCTGGCTTGCTACTTGGTGCGGGTGCCATGGCAAAGGAAGTTCCTGGCCGACAGGCGGAACACCCTGGGGGGGCAGCACGGAAGGAATCTGAAGCACATGGCTCAGAACCGGGTGGGTGCTGTCGGATACGGTGGCGGGTGTTCCCGGTGGTCTCGGTGCCGGAGCGGTAGGAAGGGCTGAAGCTTGTCCTGACTGGGCATTGGGCCACGGGGGCAGCGGTGAGGCAACTGGCGACGGGCCACCCGCTGGAGGAGGAAGCGCGCCGGGAGGAGAGGGCCAGGCAGGGGCATCCCTGGTGACAATGGTTGGACGCGGATCCAGCGCCTTCGGCACCGCTAATGGAGCGGGTGGCAAGGCCGGAATTCCACCCGGAGCTGCCTCAGGCGGGGCGGCAGCCTTCTGCCCCAAGGGAAGCAACGAGGGACCGGTACCCGGCAAGCCCGCTAGCGCAGGCCCGGATGGTACCCCCTGAGTGGGGTGCACGGTCGGCACCGTGACGGGCCCCTGGGCGACGGGCTCCGGCTTTGGAGAAGTGATCATGGACCCACAGCCAGGGCAGGGCCCTGAGGCTCCAGCCAGCTCCATCGGCACAGTCAGGGGCATCCCGCAGGCATGGCAGGTGAAATGAATCACGGTGGGGGTTGGAGTCATGTCTGCAGCTGGGCAAGGCGATGATGGAAACCTGCGGGCCCCCTCAGGGGCTCAGACATGAAAGGCGTGCTTTCAGCGTTTGTCTCATCAGCTGGCAAAATATCAATCAATCCCAATCAAGGCAAGGGGAACTGGATGTGGCTGAAGGGAGATAACCCAGATCCTGATCGTGACAATCGTATCGATAAGAGATTCGTGAGAACGCGGATCGCCGGTTGGGGCAACGTATTTGTGGTGCATGAAAAGCCCGACGCTCTTGTTGCTCCCGATCATCCATTCCATCACTCTGCTGGTCGGAGCCTCGCAAGAAGCGAGCGCACAGTCTCCGGCGGCGGTCTCTGAACGCTCGCCAATGCCTTCCGTGCCGGACCTTGCGGCCTTGAGACCGCACATCGTCCTTGCAGCCTCATTCGACCATGGCGTGGATGCTGATCATGCCGCGGGAGATGGCAGGGTCTTCCATGCCAGTACGGCGACCCGGCTCGACAAGCAGCCCGGGCTGCCTGTCGAGGGATGGGTCCAACGTCTGCCAGATGGCGGTCGCTCGGGTGGGATGCTGGCCTTCACCAGGAAGATGAAGCCTGTCGTCTTCTTTGAGGGCGGACCCAACATCGCGCACAGCCCATCCAACTGGCATGGCACAGTCTCCTTCTGGCTGAAGCTTGATCCAGAAAAGGACTTGGAGCCTGGCTATTGTGATCCTCTCCAACTGGTGGGGCAGGCGTGGGACGCTGGTCACATGTTTGCCGAGTTCAGCAAAGATCACACTCCGCGGCGGTTTCGGTTTGCCATTCGGCCAGTCAAGCAGCTCTGGAATCCCGCCAACGTGAAGTGGGAGGACTCGACAGAGAAGCCGCGACTGATGTCTGAATGTCTGGCCCCTCCTTTTCGTAGGGATCGATGGACCCATGTGGTGATGACCTTCACGGGCGTAAATGTGAAAGGCAAGGAAGCGGAGGGAGTGCTCTATCTGGATGGGAAGGAAGTCGGTCGTTTCCGACGTGAACAGATCCTCGACTGGGAGGCCGCCCGTAGTGCCCTCACCATCGGGGTCAGTTATGTCGGAGGATTCGACGAATTGCTCGTGCTCAATCGCGCCCTCACTCCAAACGAGGTGGTGGCGTTGCACCAGTCAACAGACTCGGTCGCAGAGCTTGCTCGCAAGTAGCATGAGCGTGTTTAAGCGCTCGCCATCGGTTTGCCAAGGGCTCTTCAGGCCCCAATGGCCAGCCCCCAGCCAAAGCAACAAACCAACAAAAAAGCACCGGATGAACCGGTGCTTTTCTGAAAACACAAAGATGAGTGAACCCAGCAGCGATTAACGCTTGGAGAACTGGAAGCGCTTGCGGGCACCTGGGCGACCGGGCTTCTTACGTTCTTTCATACGGGAGTCACGGGTCAGCATGCCATTCTGCTTGAGGACACCGCGGTTCTCGGCGTTCGCAAGGATCAGTGCACGGGCGATGCCCATGCGGATGGCACCCATCTGGCCGGTCACGCCACCACCGTCCGCACGGACGTTGATGTCATAACTCTGAGCCGAGTTGGTGAGCTGAAGGGGAGCGAGAAGCTGGTTCTGAAGGCTGACCGTAGGGAAATAGTCGTCAAGGGGACGGCCATTCACGGTGATGGTGCCGCTGCCATTCTTGAGATGGATCCGGGCGACGGCGTTCTTGCGGCGGCCGGTGGCGTCAAACGAAGTGGTGCTCATGAGCGAACTGCTGAGAGTAAGAATGGAGTGGAATTAGGCCAGTTGAAGGGCTACCGGGCGCTGGGCTTCATGGGGGTGCTTGTCACCCTTGTAAACCTTGAGCTTCGTGTAAACAGCGCGGCCAAGACGGTTGTGGGGAATCATGCCCTTGATGGCCTTTTCAAGCATCAGTTCTGGATGCTTCTGACGCAGGCGCTCAGGATTGGTGCTGTGATGGCCACCGACATAACCAGAGAAGGAGGTGTACACCTTGTCGGTTTCTTTTTTGCCAGTGAGGCGCACGTGCTCCGCATTGATGATCACCACATGGTCGCCAGTATCCACATGGGAGGTGAAAATGGGCTTGTTCTTGCCGCGAAGGATATTTGCTGCGGTCACCGCCACTCGTCCGAGCACTTGGTCTTTGGCGTCAATGACCCACCACTTGCGCTCGACTTCTTCGGCTTTGGCGGAAAACGTTTTCATGTCTTGTGTTGGTTGCTAAACAGGGTTCTAGAATTTGGGAGGGCAAAAGTAGGAGAATCTTTCGGACAGTCAAATGAATTGTGAAAAAGTGAAGAACGTGCAGGCGGAAAATGTGGTGGCGGTTGCCCCGTCTTTCCCTATATAGACGCCCATGGCGACCAATCAACCTCGCGGCACTCCTGGTCTGATCCTGCTGGCCTTCGCCGTGATCGTGCTGGGAATCGCCCTTGTAGGCTGGATCCAGCATTGGCAACGGTAGGTGAAGCAGAACCTGGGCCCGCAAGGAGCCGATCAGCTATCGCTTGCTCAAGGTAGGCGCGGTCAGCGGTTTGGAAGACCATGCAGCCGGGTGATCGCCGTGACTTTGCGTCCAGAAGACGCGAAAACCAGCCTCTGTGTCTACGATCCGCCCATGCGTGGCGCTAAATACAGGATCCGAAAGGACGATGGGCTCACCCCAGGTGCTGCCACCGTCAGTGGAGACGACCCCTTTGATCACGGCGGCATCACCTTGTTTGGCATTCCAGACGGCGGCCACCTGACTGCCAGAGACAGCGACATCCGGATGAGATGCGGAGCTGTCCCCCAATCGTACCGGGTCTTTCCACTTGGTGCTGCCCGCCAGCCCTCGATTGACATAATAAACGCCCATGCGGTCGGGTTGGCCGGTCCACACTGTAGCATGTAAAGCCGCTCCCGCAGACGGTCCGCCCACGGCCAAGCCGCCACCCACATGGGGGCACCCTTCGAACTGCCATTCAAAATTTCCTACGGTGGCGGGTTTGGACCAGGTTTGGGCTCGCTCACCCCCCGGCAGCTCAACCAGACTCATATCACGGGGCGACTTGTCACGGTAGAGGATGGCGACCCTGCCGTCTGGACCAGCAGCGATGGCATTCCAGCAGCATTCGCACGTTTCGGCATCCGGGGTCTCGTTGGAGGACCATGTCTTCCCAGCATCCGTGGAGCGGGCGTAGCGCAGTCCTCTTTGCTCATTGCGGGTGTCGAACCAAGTGAGGTGGAAGGTGCCGGTGGGGCCGCCGACCATGTCGATGAAGCCGTGTCCGGTGGTCGAACCATCGTCAGCGGGGTTGGGGCCTGCGGTCCAGGTTTTCCCCCCATCTGCCGAGAGGGCTGTGGCCATTGGTCCGCCGCCAAAGCGGTCCGTTCCCGGGGTCATCCATGCCGCGACCAGCTTTTCGCCTGATGCGGCGATCTGAGCGTCCATCCCGCGGTGGGGCATGTGCGCCTGGGTCAGCCCTGCATCGACTTGGGTGGGCTTGCTCCAGGTGCCGCCCCCATCCAGGGAGCGGAGATGTTCCAGTCGGGCACGTGGTTCGCCTGATGCATAGGTGCCGAGAAAGAGGTCCAGCGTATTGCCTTGGGCTGCGATATCCAGAGACTGTGTTCCCGCGAGCCCCTGATTGCCATGGTGACCAGCGGTGTGTTTCTCAGAAGCCGGGAGTGTGGCTGGCAGGGCGGCAGTGGCGACGAGCCATGTGCCGAAAAGCAGGTGGGAGGGGAGGGTGGCGAAGGGGGACATGAGGTAGGAGGCGGGAAACTAACCTCAAATACGCCGATGCAAACAGCTTGGCGTCACTCTGGTTGATCTTCGGTTGCCCCAGAATGGAAAAGGGTGCCTCCCGCACGCAGGTGGAGAGGCACCCTGGTATGGGTGCGCAGGCTAGAATTTGTATTCTACCCCGAAGAAGAACGAGCGTCCGTCGCCGGGCAGGAACTGGGCCTGGTTAAAGGCACCCGCACGGTTGATGACGCCGGTAGTGGCCGCGTAGTGCTCATCCGTCAGGTTGCGGGCGTCCACATAGATGGACAGTCCCTTGGCCGTGCGGTAGCCGACCTTGAAGCCGAGGATGGCATAGGAGTCGGCTGAGAGAGTGCCAGCGAAATCCACCGGGTAGTCGTTGAACACCCACTCAAGATTTGGCCCGAGGTAGAAGCCGGAGGGGTGCTCATAGACGAGTTCCGCACGGTAGTAGTGCTCGGGCACGCCAGCGAGTTGGTTGTCACCAAACTCCTTGTCGTTGTCGAACCGGAACCCGTTGTAGAGGTAGTTCTGGCGAAACACGAGGCGATCCTGCGGCGCGGGGGCGGCCAAAGGTTGCACAGCTTTGGCACCTTTCGCACTCGCAAGGGCAGGGGCAGGGGCGACGGTGCCACGGGCAAAGATGCCTTCGAGCAGTGTCACATCGAGACCGAGTTCCACCCCTTGGTGGATCGTGCGTCCGGCGTTGATTGTCTGGTTCAGTCCCGGAGCCACGGAGAGTTCCAGCATTTCATCATCGATCCAGGAAAAGTAGTAGGCGATGTCCCACTTCACACGGTTGTTGGCGCTCTTTCCACGGGTGCCAATCTCCAACGTGGTGGCAGTTTGCGCCTCCAGTTCCACAAGACCTGCGCCGCCGAGGGCGGAGTTGCTCAGTTCGCCAAACGATGGCGGCTCGAAGCTGCGGCTGGCGTTGAAGAAGAGCTGGGCGCTCTCTGTCAGTTCATAGAGCAGGCCCACCTTCGGGCTGTAGCCCCACCAGTCCTGCACATCACTGTTGTCAGGGTTCGTGGCGCTAACAGGGAAGCGGTCCTCGTTGTCCCGGCGTGCGTAGCTGATCTGGCCGCCCACGGAGACTGCGAATCGGTCGGTGAGGTAGTACAGGTCCTCAATGTAGAAGTCCACGTTGGTGGACTGCTGGTAGTTCTGCGCGAACTTCGCGCCGCGTTCGCCCAGAACGTTGGCAAAGCGTACATCATCCAGCAGGCCGAAGGTGGGGCTGATGCCAGCGATGAAATGGTTCTTGTGGCCGCCGAGATCCGCGTTGTTCAGGTAGTTGAGATCGAACCCAAAGTCATGGCTGACTTGATCGATCACAAAGAGGATCGGGTGGTCCAGATCTTTGTAGGCATAGAAGCTGGAAAACGAGAGTTGCTGGTCTTCGCCCAGATTCCACGTCGTGCGGTTGGCGATGCGGAACAACTCAAAGTTGCGCTGCCAGTCGCTGTCGATGTAGTCGAACTGTTTGGCGAAGGCATTGCGTTGGGCGCGATCCGGATGGTTGCGGAGTTCCTCCTTGGTCAGGTTGCCCGGGAGTTCAGAGTCCGTGTGCACATAGGTCAGGAAGAAGCGGGTTTCCACGTCTTCGGAGAACTTGTAGCCCACATTGCTGAAGAAGCGTTGTGTGTTCTGGTCGCTGTGGTCGCGGAAGCCCTCGGTGCTGTAGTGGGTAACAGTCGCGTAGTAGTCCAGATTGCCCAGCACGTCCGCAGCGCTCAACTGCCCACGGAAGGTGTTGAAGCTGCCGTACTCAAAGCGGCCCTGGAAGGCCGGGGCCGTGTATCCGGTGGGGGAGACAAAGTTGATGGCACCACCCAGTGTCGTGGAGCCATAGCGCAAGGCGTTGGCACCACGGTACACTTCGATGTAGTCAGCAGCGAGTGGCTCGATGGATTGCATGTCGAATCCGCCGTCGGCCAGGTTGATGGGCACGCCGTCTTGCAGCACCTTCAATCCGCGACCGTGGAACGTGCGCTGGATGCCGGAGCCCCGCACAGAGATGCGGGCTTCCTCCGTCCCGAAGCGTGGCTGGGTGAAGACGCCAGTGGCGAAATCGAGGGCGTCCTTGAGCGTGACCGCCCGACCCTTTTTGTAATCCTCAGCATTGACCACGCTTGCGCCTCCAGTGACGAGCGCGAGTTCCTGCTCGGCTTGGGCGATGGTGGGTACGGTGAGAGATTCGGGTGTGGCGGTCACCGTGACGGTCGGGAGTTCCGTCGTGGTGCGGACGCTGGTCGCAGGCGTTTGCCCGTGACTGAGCTGGGAGGGGAGCACGCCTGCCAGTAGGAGCAGCAGGGATGGAGTGTGTTTCATGTGTTGTAGGTTGTGATTTGACGATGAATGGCGAAAATAGAGGCGGCGAACCGGCCTTGTATGTCGGAAGCAATTCTGGACATGCGCAGTCCGCTGACGGCCCGCCCCCTCTGCCAATACCGGTGGCAGAGGGGGACGTGCCGCGATGTTCCAGGTACTCTGCTCAGGACCTGAAAGGGGAGGAGAGAGGGAAAAGGGAAGAGGGGCAAGGGATAAGGCGAACTCCTCGGAGCTCGGAAGACGGCATGGGAATGGCCATCCTCGATTTGGTGCACTCATGACGTCCGGCCATGAGGCTCCCTGTAGCGACTCTGCCTACGATGTGGCACTAGTTGTGCGCTGATCCGCTTGCTCTATCTTTCAGCGAGGTTCCGAAGATTCGGATGCCTTTGAAAGAGAAGTCAGGCTGTCATGACGACAGGACAGACATAAGCTGGCGCAATCCGGCGCGAAGATGCCAACATCGCCCCTCTCTACGCGAGAATCCGGGGAGGCGGAAGCTGGGGCGCATCATGACGCCCGTCTGTGAAGTTATTGAACCATTCTGCCTGGGGCAGGCTGGCGATCTCATGGGCCTGCGGCAGGGCCAGCGGGCTCATGGGAACAAATTCTTTGAGCTTGGTCAGCTCACCTTTGGCTGGAGCCTTGGAGCTGGACGAGGTGGCGGGAGATTTTTCTTCCGTCACGGCTGCTTCCTTGACCATCGAGCAGAGGCGGCACGGATGGTCGCCATCGAACGTCGTCTTGACCGCTTCCGTCAGGCCCTGTTCTGCCGTGCGCGTCGCGATCATGCCGCTCCATGCGGCCACCTGCAGCACCAAAAGATCGCCACCCGCGAGACGCAGGGAGGCGATGGCAATCAGTATCCAGGCAAGAGCGCGAGGCATGTGCAGGGGTGAGGTCTGCTGTTTAGACCGCAAAGAGAACGTTGTGGCAAGCCGAATCCTTCACCTGCGACGTTTTTTCCTGTGCGACTGCAATTTGAGACAAGGTGCGGACGTTTCGGGACCACACAGATCGAGAGGGCGACGACGGTAGGTATTTGGTGATCGACAGCCACTATGAAAACCCTATTCACAGGCAATATGGTTGGAAGCTGGCGTTTCGTCCGATCTACCCAGCCACGCTACAATGGGAGAACCCTCTATCACTTCACCGGGGCAGGCCTGTGCTACTGGGAGTTCGATGACTGTGGACGACGAGCAATGGAAGCCGTTCCATACAAGTTCGAGAACGGTGAGCTCGCTTTCGGTCATGAGAATGGCTTCTATCCGGCTAGGGAAGCCGTGCAGGAGGACGATGGCTCCGTGCGTCTGACCAATGCCAAGGGCGATGTTCAGTGGTGGATGGTGCGGCTTTCTGCGCCAGAGCCTTACTCCATGGCATTCGTCAACTCCGAAGGGCAGATGGAGACCATCAAGACGGACGAGTTGCTGCATGATGGAGATGCCAGTGACGTCCGGTGACGATGAAAGGGGCATTGGACAACCTTTTTATCAATGCGGTGATCGTCAGCCTTGGGCCACGAAAGGGCGTACTTTGACGCAGAGGCGGTCCACTGCGGCCTTGGTTGTCAGATTCGAAGCCTTCTCGTCAGCGTTAGCGAGCCAGTACCTCGTTTCCAGCAGATCTCCCAGATGATGATGCGCGATCGCCAGGTGACTCGCGCAAACGGACTGCTCCGCCTTGGTCAGGCGCTCCAATCCCGCCACGGGTTCCAGGAGCGCCAGGCCTTCGGGAATGCGGCCGTCCTGAATCAGCAGGCATCCCAGGGTCATCCGAAGCTTGGCGGAGTCAGGAAAAAGCGAGTGAGCCTGGGTCGCGAGTCGCAATGCGCGATGATGAAGTTCTGGGGCATCGTGAAAAACCGGGATGGAGGCGATGGTGTCGAGCAACCGGGCGCGTTCCCCAGGGGCAAAGTCCACGGTATGAAGCAGCCGTTTGCAGTGCCAGACCACGGAATCATAATCACCACTGGCTGAGTCCAGATGGACCTCCAGGAAACGCCTCCAGATGGCGGGTGGCATGTGGGTCAGGATTGGGGAGTCTTGCTTTTGGAAGCCTGGGTCATAGGCCCGGACCGATTTCACATAGTGCTCCACCATCTTTCCGGGTACATCAGAGAATCTCCCCCACAGAAGTGCGAGTAGCAGGTTCCCATCCGAGTAGAACACGGGGTCTTGTTTGGACTCGCCATGAATTTCCACCGGCATGAGGTTCAGCACGGTCACCAACAGCTGGGCATAGGGAAGGCAAAGGATGGGCACTGTCCATAGTGGAAGCACGGGGTGCGCGGTGTGCAGAGCTTCCCGTGCGGTCATCATGGCGGCCAGCAGGGAGATATCCGTGGCCACCGCCGCCAGGATGCAGGCGGACCAGCGCCAGATCAGGCCCAACTGGGAAGGCATGTGGAGTGTGGCCTGACTGAAGAGCGGGGCAGGTGTCCACTCAACCCAAGTGCGGCCGACCCGGTGACTCCACCATACATTCCCGATGCCGATGGTTACGGTGCGAGGTGCATATCCCACCAGTCTCGCCGCGATGCCCCGCACCAGTTCATGAAACACCCTCGACACCACAAGCCACACGTAGAAGGTGACCAGGAGCCCGAGGAGGTACAGAGGCAGGTAGGTCACGAGGGAGAGGGAAAAGGGAGCAAGGGAAGAGGGACAAGGGATTTGATGCGCCCGGGGAAGGCGGGTGGAGAGGACTTGGCGAAGTGCCTCTTATCGACTCAGGTACGCCCGCCATCCACCGTAGGAGGTGATGTCTGTGGCGTCTGCCAGCACGTAGGGTTCACACATGAAGCCTTTCACCCAGGTGCCATCTGCTAGTTCCAGATTGCCTATGGTCATGGGGGCGGGAACTCCGGCCGTGAAGCGGCCGAACGCCTCGGCAGACAGAATGTAAACCTCGATCTCGATGGCGGTGCCGCCTTGTTTTACCCGTTCCAGCCCCGGCTTGGGTGGGGTGGTATTTGCCAGGGCATAGAGCTTGTAGGCGGCGGCCGTGGTGGTGCGCTGTTGCAGGGTGGCCCCCAGTTGGACCAATTGCCCGTGCAGAGGCTGCCCTTGCAAATGAGCTCCGACGACCGCGAGTGAAACGGGGCCTTCTGGTGACGCCATGCGCTTGGGCAAAGGTTCCCCCAGGAAACGAGCCGCGAGGTCCAAGAGGCTGTCATCAGCAAACGCGGGGGCTACCAAGTTCAAGCCAAAACCCACGCCGTGGCTCCAACGACCTGCGGGGACGGCGACTGCCGCCAGATCGAGCAGGTTGACGAAGTTGTTGTAGGTGCCCAGCCGACTGTTGAGTTCCACGGGATTCGCCTGAACTTCCGCGATGGTGTAAACGCTGGGGACGGTGGGAACGACCAGGAAGTCCACTTTGGCGAAGACTTCATCGCTGATGCGCCTCAACTCGGCGAGTCTCACAGCGGCATGGTAAACCGCGCTCGCTTTGAGGTCGCGACCTCCCAGGATGATCTTCGACACGGTTGGATCCGCCTCCGCATGATGCTCCTCCAGCCACTCGCCGACGGCGGCGTAGCGCTCAGCAACCCACGGGCCCTGATAGAGCAGCGCGGCGGCTTCGGCGAAGGGGGCGTAGTCGATCTCGATCTTCGTGCCGCCCAGGCTGGTCAGCTTGTCGCAAGCCGCGGCATAGAGTCCTGCGGCTTCACTGTCGCCAAAGAACTGCAACTGCTCTGGCCTCGGCACGGCAAAGGTAAAGGCACCCTGTCCCCGGCCATCGCGCACGGAATGCCAAGGGCGGGACATGGGATCCAGGGGATCGTACTGGCGGGCGTGGGGCGCAAGCTCCCGCAGCTCGGCCACGGTCCTGGCCATGAGGGTGATGCAATCCAGGGAGCGACAGGCGGGGACAGCATTGCGGGTGCTGAGCACGCCCTTGGTGGGCTTATAGCCTACGATTCCGTTGAGGATGCAGGGCACGCGACCGGAGCCAGCTGTATCCGTACCGAGGGCGAAATCTACCTGCCCGCTGGCCACCGCCACTGCAGAGCCGGAACTGGAGCCGCCGGAGATGTAGTCCGGGTTCAGGACATTACGGCAGATGCCAAAGGGGGAACGCGTGCCCACCAGACCGGTGGCAAACTGGTCCAGCGTGGTCTTGCCCGCCACTGCCGCACCGGCAGCTCGCAGGGCGGCCACGACGGGATTGTCCTCTGTGGGTTGGTATCGGTAGGCCGGGCATCCTGCGGTGGTGGGCAGAGGCAGGGCGTCGATGTTGTCCTTCACTGCAAAGACCCTGCCCGCCAGTGGGCCAGTGGCTGCCGCCAGTTCCATCGCGAAGGCTTCAGGAGACACCACGTCGATCCAGACGGGGCCGTTGCGTTCTGCGTAGAGGGTGGCATGGCGGTCAGCGGGGGAGTCAGGCACGGGGTGGTAAAGGGTGAGAGGTAGAGGTCAGCGGTGGTCAGGATGATGATTCCAGTTATTCAAGCATGTCGCGTGCCTGTTTGGCCGGTGGTTGCAGTAATTTTGGAGGGCCTCCGCATCAAGCGGCGGTGTCCACCACGATCAGAGCCTGACCGGACTGGACTTGCTTGCCCGCCGCCACCCGGATTTCCCGGACTCTGCCGGTGGCCGGGCTGACAATTTCGGCTTCCATCTTCATGGCCTCCACGATGACGACAGCCTGGCCTGCTTTGACCTCCTGGCCGGGCTCTACGAGCACCTTCCAGAGATTGCCGGTGAGGGGCGTGCGCACCAGTTCGCATCCTTCCGGGGCCAGTTCATCCTCCACAGGTGGCGGCTCGGCCTCGGGTTCGGAGGCGACCACATTTTGCCCGGCTGCGGCCCAGCGTTCGCGTTCCTCCTGGAATGCCTGCCGCTGGGTGATGCGGAAACTGGCGATGGAGTCGGCGTTCTGATTGAGGAAGTCGAGATAGTCGCCCAGTTTAAAAGTGGTTTCCTCAATCTTGAGTTGGAATCGACCGAGAGGGAAGTCTTCGCGAAGCTTGAGCAGCTCCTCCGCGCTTACCGGATAGAAGCGAATCTGGTCAAAGAAACGCAGCAGCCACGGCTTCCCGCCCGTGAAGTCCTGGGTCTGCCGCCAGGCGTTCCACATTTGAATGGTGCGTCCCACAAACTGGTAGCCGCCAGGACCCTCCATGCCATAGACGCACATGTAGGCCCCCCCGATGCCCACGGCGTTCTCCGGGGTCCAGGTGCGGGCGGGATTGTATTTGGTGGTCACGAGCCGGTGGCGGGGGTCCAGCGGGGTGGCCACTGGCGCGCCCAGATAGACGTCACCCAGCCCCATGACCATGTAGCTGGCATCGAAGACGATCCGCTGCACCTCCTCGATGCTCTCCAGCCCGTTGATGCGACGAATAAACTCAATGTTGCTCGGGCACCAGGGCGCGTCTGGGCGCACAGACTGCATGTACTTCTCAATGGCGAGGCGGGTGGCGGGATCGTCCCAGGAGAGGGGCAGATGCACAATCCGGGAGGGGACCTCAAAGTTCTGGAGGTCGCCCAATTCATCTTCCGCCCGGGCCAGCAGCGCGAGGAGTTCGGTCCGGGGCATGACCCGGTTGTCATAGTGGAACTGGAGGGAGCGGATGCCGGGGGTCAGGTCAATCAGGCCCGGCAGGTGTTGTTTCCTGATCCATTCCATGAGAGCGTGCACGCGGGCGCGCAGGGTGATGTCCAGCACGAGAGGGCCGTATTCCACCAGCAGGTATTTGTCCCCCGCGGCCCGGTAGCGCACCTCCACCTGGGTGTCGGTGGCAGGGCGTAGGACCGCGACAGGGCTCTCCAGATCCGCCACGATCACGGGGCCGGGGCTTTCTGCGGCGGCGGCATAGGTCAGGGATTCCAGCCCGGTGTCCGTGGCGCGTTCAGCAGCCTCCGCCTCCGCCAGTGTGACGGGGAGGAACTTCAACGTGTCGCCGGGACGGAGCTGTCCCATCATCCATCGGTCGGCGCGAATGATCACCGCCGGGCAGACGAAGCCACCGCAACTGGGACCGTCTGGGCCGAGGATGATCGGCATGTCGCCCGTGTAGTCGATCGCGCCAATCGCGTAGGCGTTGTCGTGGATGTTGGAGGGGTGCAGGCCAGCCTCACCGCCGTCCGTGCGGGCCCAGCGGGGCTTGGGACCGATGAGGCGGATGCCGGTGGGGTTGGAGTTGTAGTGCACTTTCCACGCTGTGGCGAAGAAGGTCTCTATGTCCTCGTTCGTGAAGAAATCAGGAGCCCCATGTGGACCGTAGGTCACGCGGATGACCCACTCGTTCTTCCAGGCTGGAGCGGTGACTCTCGCGGCCGGGGCCACGCCCGTCTCTACGGCCGCCCCCAGGTGAATGATGTCCCCCGCGCGCAGAGCGCGACCTGCGTGGCCGCCGAAGCCTCCCAAGGTGAAGGTGGAGCGACTGCCGAGATACACCGGGACATCCAGGCCGCCGCTCACGGCCAGATAGGCGCGCACACCCGTGTCGCCCAGACGGCCTGTTTTCAAGATGCCACCGGCGGGAATGGCGATGGCCGTGTCCATCGGCACCGATTCGCCGTTCAGGGTTGGTTTCATGCGGGCCCCAGTGAGCGCGACCGTGCAGGCCTGCTGAAACTTGAGGGTGGGGCCCGCCATGGTTATTTCCAAACCCGCAGCGTGATCGTCATTGCCCACGAGGCGGTTTGCCAGACGGAACGAGACATCGTCCATGGGGCCGGACGGCGGCACGCCGATGTCCCAGTAACCCAAACGGCCGGGGAAGTCTTGGACGGTGGTTACAGCGCCCGGTTCCAGCACCTCCATGGTGTGCGGCTGCCAGGCGAACTCCGAGAGCATGCGGGTGGTGGCGTGCCCCGCCAGGAAGGGGGCGTGCTGCAGGACGGCCAGCAGGTAGCTCCGGTTGGTTTCAATCCCGGCCAGAGTCGTGCCCTCCAAGGCGCTGCTCAGAGCGGCCACGGCTTGCTCGCGGTCCGCGGCATGGACAATCACCTTGGCCACGAGTGGATCATAGAATGGGGAGACGGTGACCCCCTGAGTCACCCAAGTCTCCACACGGGCCTGTGGCGGCCAGGCTGCCGCAGTGAGCATGCCGCTGCTGGGCTGGAAGTTCCGGGCAGGATCCTCTGCATAGACACGTGCCTGGATGCTGTGTCCCTGGGAAACGGGCAGTGTCTCGGGCCAGAAGCCCAGATCCCCCGCCGCCAGACGCACCATCCACTCCACAAGATCGATTCCCAGCACCTCCTCGGTGACCCCATGCTCCACCTGGAGCCGGGTGTTGACCTCGAGGAAATAAAACTTCCGGCTGTCCGCATCGTACACGAACTCGACCGTGCCCGCGGAGCGGTAGTTCACCGCCTTGCCCAGCCGCTCCGCGCAGGCGAGCAGTTCCGCCCGTCCTTCAGATGAAAGGTGCGGCGCTGGCGTTTCTTCGATGACCTTCTGGTTGCGGCGCTGCACGGAGCAGTCGCGTTCGCCCAGGGCAAGCACGCGTCCTTCGCCATCGCCGAAGATCTGCACCTCGATATGCCGGGCGTGACGGACGAACTTCTCCAGAAACAGACCGCTGTCCTTGAAGTTGGCCATGCTGAGCCGCTGCACCGATTCAAACTGCGCCCGCAGATCCGAGTCGTTCTCGCAAACCCGCATGCCGATCCCACCACCACCCGCCGTGCTTTTGAGCATGACGGGGTAACCGATGCCTTGGGCCTTCTCCACCGCCTCATCCACGGTGGCGAGGAGACCGGTTCCCGGCAGCAACGGCACCCCCGACTCCATGGCGATTTCCCGGGCCGTGTGCTTGAGGCCGAACTTGACCATCTGCTCAGGCGTGGGGCCGACGAAGGCGATTCCCGCCGCTTCACAGGCGCGAGCAAACTCTGGATTCTCACTGAGGAATCCGTAGCCTGGGTGAATGGCAGTGGCTCCGGTGGCCTTGGCGGCTGCCAAGACTTTTTCTGTATCCAGGTAACTCTCCTTCGGTGCGGGTGGGCCGATGAGGACCGCCTCGTCTGCGGCATCCACATGCAAAGATGCCTTGTCAGCTTCTGAGTAAACGGCCACTGAGCCATATCCCAAGCGTTTAAGAGTGCGGGATACTCGGCAGGAAATGGCACCGCGATTGGCAATGAGGACCTTGGGCGTGGAAGACATGGGAAGGATGAGAGTGAGTGCTGGGAGATGCTTCAGCCGCCTCGAGGCGGTACTCCAACCCGCTTCGATGGGAGTCTGAGGGGGGAGTGGAGGGGAGCCGTTCTGGATCGAGCATTCTGCCGCTTGAGTTTCGCAGCAGGGTTGGAGTACCGCCTTTAGGCGGCTCAGGAGATCAGTCCCAAATCAACAATCTGATGGGCGTCGGATTGTAAGCATTGCACGGATTGTTGAGCTGCGGGCAGTTGGAGATCAACGCCACCACATCCATCTCGGCTTTCATCTCCACGTACTTGCCGGCATCAGAAATGCCGTCTTCGAAGGTGAGCCTGCCCTCGGGAGTGACCGGCACGTTCATGAAGAAGTTCACGTTGCTGGTGAGATCCCGCTTGGAGTAGTCGTGGCCATACTCGGCCATTTGAAGCAGGAAGGTGTCGCGGCAGTTGTGCATGTAGCGCTTTTCGATGGCATAGCGCACCATGTTGCTCTCGGCAGCGCATGCACCGCCCAGGGTGTCGTGACGGCCGCAGGTGTCTGCGGTGATCGTGAGCATGGGGTTCAGTTCGGTGGAGAGCAGGGTGGAGCCGGTGGTGAGGTAAATCGCCCCCTGTTCCCGGATGGTGTCCACGGCGCTGTAGCGCTCGTCTGCATTGGCAGCATTGTAGAAGAGTATGTCCACGGCCTGGTTGCCCTCCAAGTCCACGATGCGGAAGGTCTGTCCCTTCTTGATCTCGTGCATCCAGCCGTCACCAGCTTCGATCACCTGGTCGTAGATTGCTTGTTCAGGAGTAAGTGGGCTCAGGGTCAGGCTCATGGAAGGAACAGAAAAGGGGGTGAAAAGTGAGGGGCGGGGGCTCTAAGTTACATGAAATAACGGTCAGTGAGGATGAGTCCGCGGTCATTCTCCGGGCGGAACTTGCGCACCACGTCTTCAGGCCCGGCGGGCTCGGAGGAGTACACCACCAGATGCACTGGCTTGGGATCATAGGTGCCGCTGGGGGCGAGTGGGTGAGGGCAGGTGTTAAGCACAACAAGCGTGTTCAGCCCGGCACGCAGATCCACGTGGGCACCTGCTTTGGCGTGAGATTCGTCAAAGTGCAGACCACCCGTATCGTCCACGGTCACTTTGCTGAAGAAGTTTGCATTCGGCACCAGATCCTTGGCACCCAGTCCATATTTGCCCAGCTCCACCAGAAAACTGTCCCTCCCGTTCCGGTGGTACTTGTTGCGGTGCTCCTGAAAGCTCGCCTTGCCATACTTCCGCTCCACCAGGGGGGCCGTGCTATGCCCGCAGATCGTGTCGTGCCAGCCGCTGGTGTCGTCTGTGATGGAAACAAGAATGCGCCCCATGTCCGAGTACAACGCACGACCGGTCGTCAGATAGGCCACGTGCTGGGCCTTGAGCGTGTCAGACATGTTGTAGCGCTCCACCATCAACTCAAAGTTGAAAAACAGGGCCGACACATTGGTGCCGCCGTGAGGATCAATGATGCGCATGGTGCTGCCGCGCTTCAGCACATGCGACCAACTGGCACCGCCGAGCACGACCTCGCGGAAACGGACTTTGTCTTCTGGGATGTCTGGGGTGGGGGAGAACATGGGGAATGCGGAGGGTGGAATTTGGAAATCGGAATGGAGGGAGCGAGCTAGGCGGACTCGGCGGCGGGGGGCGTCGTGCGACGGATCTTCTTCTTCTGATGGGCAGAGGAGGAGGATTCCCCGGCCTCGTGGAGCGGAGGCAGCAGGGTGGTGCTGAGCTGGAGCTGACCGTGACGGACGCCTTTAAGGGCGCTCATTTCTTCTTTAATCTCCCGCAAAATGCGGGCCGGACCCTGCACGAGCATGATTTGCAGGCTTTGGTTGTCCTCCAGGTGCACCAGCTGGATGGTCACGATCTCCCGGAGGTATTTGTGCTGGATGTCGGTCAGCGTGTTCTGCAGGTTTCGCTTTTGGTGATCGTAGATCAGGCTGATCACCCCCATCATGACTGTGTCGCCCAACTCACTGGCATAGGCGACGAGGTGATCCCGCACCAGGGCGGTCAGGCATTGGGACCGATTTGCGAACCCGCGGCCGGTCGCCATGCGGTCAAGACCCTCCACGGCGTTTGCGGGCATGGAAACACTGAACCGGATCAGATTGGAGCCTTGGCGCTTTGGCATGGGTTGAATGGGTGTGAAGAATGTCCACATTCGTAACACGAAATGTGCCAAAAGCGAACGGTGTGTTACCCAGAGAGGTGATTTTTTTAAGCAAAGTTCGGGCCAAGAGAGGGGTGGCTCCCCGACATTTCCTTTGCGCCCCTCCCCCTTTTCTTTATGTTCACGGTTCCCATGATGTCCCCTGAAGTCGAGAAACTGGTCAATGCCGGCAAGCTGTCGCGCGCCGATGGTGAAAAGCTTTCCAACCTCCCTGTGGGAGCGTTCTGCCAGCACAAGAGCTGGGGAGCTGGTCGGATTGCAGAATGGGACTTGCTGGGCGACCGTGTCGTGATCGACTTCGAAGGCAAGCCAGGGCATCCCATGAAGCTGGGCTTCGCGGCCGGTTCGCTGGAGCCACTGGCTTCGGATCACATCCTGGCCCGCCGGGTGGGTGATTTGCCCGCGTTGCAGTCCATGGCCAAGGAGCGCCCTGCGGATCTGGTGACGCTGGCTCTGAAGAGCAGCGGAAAGACCATGTCTCTGGATGCGCTCGAAGGCCTTCTCATTCCCCGCGTCATCAAGGAAGCTGACTACAAAGCTTGGTGGAGTGCCGCCAAAAAGGCGCTCAAGGACAAGCGCCATATTGTGGTGCCGGCCAAGCGCACGGAACTGCTGGTGCTCCGTGATGAGGATGTGAGGCACGGCAACGCCATGCTGGACGACCTCAGGAATGCCCGCGACCTCAAGGCCAAGCTGAATGCGTTGGCCCGCATCCAGAAGGATCTCGACCTCTTTGAGAACCACGCTTCAGACCTCATCCCCGTGTTCCAGGAACTGGACACCACGGTGCGCAAGTCCTGGAAGCTACAGTTGAAAGAGGCGCTAAACCTGCTGCTCTCCCGCGATGAACTGCTGGACTCTGCCAAGGGTGCCAAGCTTCCCGAGGGCTCGCTGACAGTGGAGCAACTTCTGCGTGATGCCCGGCCTCAGCTGGCAGATGCTGTGAATGGTCTGCCGGTGGCGCTGCTCAGCCGCGTGTACAAGGCTTTCCCCGCTGCATTCCCTGATCGCGCCTGGGTCCAGGAGTCGCTGAATCACCTCACCAAGACGGGCGGTCGCGCCGTGGCCGAAATCGCAGCGGTGCTGGATGCCAACGATGAAATCGACCTGCTTGCCGACTTTTTGAAGAAGGCGGTGCGCAACCGTCAGCTCAGCACGGACCTCCTCATCTGGATGTGCAAGGAGCGCAAAGGCAAGGCGGAAGGCGTCTTCGACATGGACCTTGGCAATGCCATCATCAGTGCCCTCGAAGACGACCACATTGCTGGTGGACCCAAGCGCACTGGTCGTCTGCATGACGCTTTCGCCGAAGACATCGGTTTGGTGGGCGAGATGGTGGGTGATGCGGACGCCGACGAACTGCGCCTCTTCGCCAAGCGAATCCTTTCCAGCCCGGTGTTCGACGAACTGACCCGTCGTTCCCTGATGGGCCGCCTGATCAAGGCACGGCCGGAGACGCAGGAACTGATGGACGACACGGGCAACAATCAGGCTGCATCCCTGGTTGTTTCCTGGGACAGCATGGAGAAGCGCAAGATCGAGCTTGAAGAGCTCGTGCGCGTCAAGATCCCGCAGAACAAGAAGGACATCCAGATTGCCCGTGAGTACGGCGATCTTCGTGAGAACTTCGAGTACAAGTCCGCCCGTCAGCACCAGGCGGTGCTGCTGCGCATGCAGTCCACTTACGAGCGGGAACTCCGTCGTGCGCGTGGTACGGATTTCGTGGGTGTCAGCACAGAAACGGTCGGAATTGGCACCATCGTTGACCTCCAGGACGTCGGGACAGGAAAGACGGAAACTCAAACGATCCTTGGGGCTTGGGATGGAGATCCAGATCAGAGCATCCTCTCTTACCTGTCCGAGATGGCCAAGGCCCTCATTGGCAAAAGAGTGGGTGACGAAGCCGAACTTCCGACGGATACCCACGGCACGCGGAAGGTGAAGATCGTCAGCATCCGCCCTTACCGTACGCAGGCAGAGGCCGCCCCGATTGCGGGTTGACCCTTGTAAGCGAAACTTCAGGCCCCTGACCGGCGTCGGCTGGTCGGGGGCTTTTTTGTTGGGGGATAGTGCCTGGGCATCCGATCGTCCGCTTGCCTTTCAGGATTGGCTTGGCTCCTGCTTCAATTGAGCCTTCTCCGTGCGGGTGCCCGCAAAATCAGGCAGTCCACCCAGGTTCCTCATGCAAGGTCCCCCCTCCAACGTCATCAGCACGGCTCAGGCACTGGCCCTGACCTTCAGCGGCATGAGAGAACTGGGGATACTGGACCGGGCACTCTATGGCAACATTCTGCAGCGCATTCTGGTGCAGCATCCGGAGTACCTGGGCGTGTGGACGGTCTGGGAGCCCAACGCGTTGGATGGTCGTGATCACGAGTTTGCCCATGCTCCGGGCCACGATGGCACGGGGCGGTTCGTGCCGCTGTGGAACCGGGCGGGTGGCGTGGTGCATCTGGAGCCCAACGTGAACTACGATGTACCAGGGCAGGGAGACTGGTATCTGCTGCCCACCCAGTGTGGCAGGGAAACGGTGATGGACCCCTACCAGTTCCCGGTGGCGGGCCGCAAAGAATTCATTACCAGCCAGGTGGCACCGATCTTTTACCAGGGGCGCTGTGTGGGCGCGGCGGGAGTGGACATAGAGATGGATCGCCTTTTGCAGCCTGAAGCGGAGGAGTTGGAGGAGAGTCTGCATCGCGGTTTTGTGCGCCTGGATGCGAGAGGCAGGATCGACCACTTGAATGCCCGCACGCGGCAGTTGTTGAGTTCCTTTGTGGGGCGTCGTCTGGTTCAGGAAATGCCCGCGGTCATTCTCCGGCAGATTGCCAGGGTACGAGAGTTTCCGGGCACGGTGGAGCTGGCACCGTTGCGCCGGGGCAAAGACTCACTGCGGCTGAAGCATGCGCCGCATCCCGAGTCAGGCATGTCTTTGTTGATTGTGGAAGAGGATCTTGATGGAAGCCCGCAGGCGCCCGACGAAACGCTGACGGCCCGGGAGAAGGAGGTGCTGGAGTGGATGCAGGAGGGCAAAAGCAATCCGGAGATCGGCGTGATCCTGGGCATCAGCACACACACCGTGAAACGGCACGTGGAGCGGGTGCTGGCCAAGCTGGGGGTTGAAAACCGCGTTGCGGCCGCCTTGTATGGCCAGTCCCAGACGAAAAGGCACGCCGCATAGGTCCACCGACCTATATCCGGACGGTGACGATTGCCGCATTGTCCGGCATGACTTCAACGACTCCCGCCGGGCTCACGGCCATCAAGGAAGACCTCATTGCCAAAGGGGTGAAATATTGCATCGGCGCGTATGTGGACATCCACGGCGTGCCCAAGGGCAAAGTGGTGCCTGTGAACCACTTCGAGAGCTTCGCCCAAGGTTCAGAACTGTACACGGGCTACGCACTGGATGGGCTGGGGCAAAGGCCGAATGATGATGAACTCTCCAGCGTGCCGGACCTCAGCCGCGGCGTGCAATTGCCCTGGCAGCCGGAGGTCATGTGGTACCCTGCGGATCTCGCCTTCCACGGCCAGCCCTATGAAGTCAGCACCAGGGTGGCCTTTGGTCGTGTGCTGGAGCAGGCGCGATCGATGGGCTTCGGGTTCAACCTGGGCATTGAGTGTGAAGTGTACTTCGTAAAGCAGGAAGAGGGGCGGTTGGTGGTGCCAAACGCGGATGACAACCTCATGAAGAGTTGCTATGACGTGAAGCGCTTCATGGATGTGTACGGCCTCGTGGATCGCATCGCGACGACCATCAATGGCCTGGGCTGGGATCTCTACTCACTGGATCATGAGGATGGGAACTCACAGTTCGAGTTCGACTTCAAGTTCGCCGATGGCTTGACCATGGCAGACCGCTATGTGTTCTTCCGCTTCCTGGCCAAGAAGCTGGCGGCAGATGCTGGCCTGCTTGCCACTTTCATGCCGAAGCCTTTCGCTGACAAGACGGGGAATGGGGCGCACTTCAACATGTCCCTGAGCGACCTGGAGACTGGGAGAAATCTTTTCAAGGCGGCTCCTGGTGAAGCGGACGCCTATGGCCTGGGACTTACGGGATTGGGGTACTCCTTCATTGCGGGAATTCTGAAGCACGGGCGCGCTCTGTGTGCCGCCTTCGCTCCCACGGTGAACTCCTACAAGCGGCTCATCCGTCGTGGCGCCATGGGGTACTATTCGTGGGCCCCGGTGTTCAATTCGTTTGGCACCAACAACCGCACCAATTCCGTGCGTGTGCCGATGGCGGGAGGACGTTGCGAGTCGCGCAATGCGGACTCATCCTGCAACCCCTACCTTGCCGGGGCGCTGGTGCTGGCGGCGGGATTGGAAGGGGTGAGGGATGGGCTCCTGCCGGGCCAACCCCAGACGGAGAACCTCTATGAACTGACGGATGCTCAATTAGCCGAGCGCGGGGTCCAGCCTCTGCCGCGCACCCTGGCCGAGGCGGTGCAGGCCTTTGAGGATGATCCCTTCACTGAGCAGGTGTTGGGCTCTGCGCTCAAAAAAGAGTTCATCGAGTACAAACGCGCGGAGTGGGAGGAGTACCACCTGACCATCAGCCCGTGGGAGGTGCAGAAGTACGCGAGTCTCTTTTGATGAACTCCCCATCTTGCCTCCTCCCGTCATGACGCCATCTTGGTTTGCCCAACTGCCAGTGCCTCCCGTCCGCAGCCCTGTGCGGCTGGAGCGGCTGGCCTGGCCAGATGCAGCGCACACCCTGCAGGATGTGCTCCTGCTGCCGGTGGGGGCCATGGAGCAGCACGGTCCCCATCTGCCGTTGCATACGGACACGGTCATTGCCGAGTCCACCTGTCAGCTTGCTTCAGCCCTCACCGGGGCACCGGTCCTGCCCGCCCTGGGGTACTCCGTCTCACTCGGCCACACGGTGAAGTGGCCGGGCACGTTCTCCTTGTTTCATGAAACCCTCATGCTCACCGTGCGGGAGATCGCCCAGTGGGCGGCTGACACCGGCTGGAACCGGCTGCTGATCGTAAACTCCCACTACGGGAACGATGCCGCCCTCCGCTGCGCGGTGGACCGCCTGCGCCACGACCTTGGCGGCAATCTCCTCACGGCGACACGGAATACCTGGGACCTCACTCCGGAAATTGCCGGACGATTCACGCATGATGCGGCAGACTGGCATGCCAACGAGGCTGAGACATCCCTCATGTTGTTTCTTGATCCTGCTGCCGTGGTGAAAGAGCGCCTGAGCACGGCAGACGATCCTGATCGCACGATGGGGTGTGTCTTTCCGCACCGGGTGGCTCACACCAGCCTCAATGGCGTCACCGGAAGGCCAAGTCTGGGTACGGTGGAGCAGGGGGCTCTGTTGATCTCCCGCATGGGAGATGCTCTGGCAGATCTGATCCAGAAGGCTCGCGTAGAGCATCCCCCTTTGACTTGGGCCCCCTGAAGACGCCGCACATCCTCATCCCGATCAAACATCCCATCCAACCCCTAATCCATCCATCCAGAAATCTATGAAAACACTTGTCAAATGCCTGTTCTCCATTGCCGCCGTGGCGTTGTCCTCGGCCGGTCTTCACGCAGAACCACTGAAAATCGCCTACTCGGACTGGCCCGGATTCACCCTCATCGAGGTGGCCAAACAGAAGGGGTGGTTCAAAGAAGCCGGGGTGGACGTCGAGCTGGTCTGGTTTGACTACCTGCCTTCGCTGGACGCCTTTGCCTCGGGCAAGGTGGACGCAGTGACCTGCGTCACGACGGATGCGATGGTGACAGGAGCCAACGGTGCCAAGAGCAAGATCATCTGCCTGCTGGACTACAGTGATGGCGGTGACATGATCATTGGCAAGGCAGGGATCAACTCCATCAAGGATCTTAAAGGCAAAAAAGTGGCGCTGGAGCTCACGCTCGTGGAGCATCTGCTGCTGCTCAAGGCGCTGGAGGCAAACGGCATGGCTGCATCCGACGTGGAACTGGTGAATACGGCCACCAATGAAACACCCCAGACCCTGGTGTCGGGGAACGTGGCCGCCATCGGGGCGTGGTACCCTGTTTCCAACCAGGCGCTCAAGGCGGTGGCGGGGTCCAAGCCCCTCTTTACCAGCGGCGACGCCAAAGGACTGATCTATGACGGACTCTGCGTGAACCCGGTCAGCTACAGCCAGCGCAAGGCAGACTGGGAAAAGGTGGTGAAAGTGTACTACAAGTGTGTGGACTACATCCTTGACGAGAAAACCAAGGAGGATGCGGCAGCGATTCTGGCCGCGAAGGTGGGGGCCGAGGTGAAGGACTATCTAGCCGCGATGAAAGGCACCCATTTCCTGACGCTTGAGGAAGCCAAAATAGCCTACAAGAAGGGCACAGGGCTGGACTCTGTCTATGGCTCCATGGCGCTGGGAAACAAGTTCAACCTGGACAACAAGGTTTACACGGAGTCGCAGAAACCGGAGAGCTACTTGGTTCCCGGCATCGTCAACAGCCTCAAGTGAGGGCCGCAGGAGAGGATTCAGGCAAGGAAAACCCGGTCAAACTTTTCCTTGGGGAAAGGGTTTGGCCGGGCTAAAATGCATTCCCGCCCCCATCCCTGCTTGAAACCCTGCCCTCCTTGAGGTTAAGAAACCAATGGTAAAATTTGAAAGCATTCTTGCCGGGGGACAAACCGGGGCGCAGCGTGCCGCGCTGGATTGGGCGATCGCCCACAATGTGCCGCATGGTGGATGGTGTCCCAAGGGCAGAAAAGCCTTGGATGGTGTGTTGGACGCCAAGTACCAGTTGAAGGAAACGGAAAAAGATGTGACGATCGAGCGCACGGAATGGAATGTGCGGGATGCCGATGCCACGGTTGTTTTCACCTTCGCGGAAAAAGCCACTGGCGGAGCTCTGAAGTCGGTTACTTTCGCCCGCAAACTGAAAAAGCCCTGTTTGCACCTGCACCGGGGCATTCTGGCCGGCTCTGAGAAGCTGGTCGCCTTCATGGACAAGCACCGCGTTCGTCGGCTGAACATCGCTGGTTCTCATGAGGAAAAGGAACCTGGCATCTATGTTTGGGTGACCTCCACCCTCGACAAGGCGGAAGGGATCATGATGCGAATGGGCGAGCTTTAAGCTTGGCTGCCCTGCAGGACACCGTCTCCCAACATGGAGGCTTCAGAGAAGCTCTGGAGCCTTGAAGTGAGCTCCATTTCAGTTCGCCGCTTTCTGGCGGGCATAGGCAAGTTCCTGCCCGCCCATCCAGCGGTCCAGGAAGAAAGGCACCAGAGGCAGAAGGGAGGCAACGAAGACCAGCGCCGCCCTGAAGATGGGCCATTTGGCGGTCAGCCAAACTTGGAGCAGGGAAAGGCAGAACACCACAAACAGGGCTCCATGCACCCAACCCACGTACTTCACTGCCAGCGGCATGTGCCACACGTACTTCAGCGGCATGGCGATCCCCAGCAGGATGAGGTAGGACACAGCCTCGGCCAGGGCCACTTTGCGCAGCAGGGTGACAGGGTTTTTCATGCTGCCGCCATACCGCACCCTCAGGCGAGGTTCAAGTGCTGCGCTCTTTTGCCGCACCTGGCGAACCGCGGCGGCCGATGGCCCATAAGCCGCAAGTTCTAGGGTTGACCAGTGAGTTGAGGGAAGGAGGGCTTCTTGCTGTAACAGGCAAAGAGCTGCACCACGCTGCATAGTTCTCCCCGGTGGCGGACCTTGAAGAGGCCAAGACTTTGCACGGACCGGAATTGCTGGGCAAGCTGCTTGGGTGGTTTGCGACGCCCCGATGTCTTCACCACGTAGATGGCATTCTCTCCCACACGGGCATCATAGGAGGGCCAGAACCAGTATTGGTTCTGGGGTTTCTCGGTGGCCAGCACATAGACCAGTTGATCTTCGGGAAGGAGTTTATGTGCCTCTGGTAGATAGAAGTTCAGCAGACTGGCCCGGCCGTAGTGATCAGCGATGACAAACACTGGCTGGCCTTCGACGGCAAGGTGCTGCCGGTGATCTTCAACCAAGCGTGCGAGTTCGGAGGCTCCACGGACTCGAACGAGGGGGTCGTTTTTTTCTGTCAATGCCACGCCCAGGCCCTTGTGGAGCCATTGGGTCTCGTGGAGGAGGGTGACGACGGGCAGGCCCACCACGAGACCCGCGGTCAGCCATCGGGTGCCCCATCTGATCCCTGCGACATGACGCTCATGCCAATAGAGGATGGCGAAGAGAAAAAGCACGGGAGAGGCGGGGGCAATCCAGTTGGGCTGGGCTTTTCCATGGCAGGCCAGCGCGAGATAGAAGACGAAGACCGGCAGTGCAGTGCACAGAAGGAAACGCTGAAGAAGTGGCAGCCCCCGGGCGCGGACAAATCCCATGACGGCACCGATGACGGCGAGGAAGAAGACCGGATTCAAAAGTGCTGCTACGGAGCCCAGGAAGGCGCCTGCGTATTGAAAGCGCAATCCTCCCGGTTCCTGCAGCCCACCACGTTCACCCAGATGAACCAGGGTCACCCAGTCATGCTGCTGATTCCACCACAAGACGGGCAGCAGCGCGATGATGTTCATGCCCATGGCCAGCCAGAGGCCCGGTCGTGTGAACTGTTTTCGCGCACTTGGGGTAAAGGCGGCATAGAGGAAAAAACCGGCCCAGAGGAACGGGGAGAAAAACTTGCTCAAAAATCCCAAGGCCATGGTCCCGCCGGTGAGCAACCACCAGCGGAGCTGATCAGTCTCCAGCGCCTGCCACATGGCCAAGGCGGACAGCGTGTAAAAGAACACCGTAGGGGCATCCACGGTGAGCAGGGTGGAACCCACTGCAAAAAACGGGGTGGCGGCAAAGATCGCGGTAGCGCAGAAGGCCGTTCTCTCGCTGGTGTGGCGGCGGAGAAAACTCCAAAGCACGAGTCCCAGCACGAACGCAAAGACAGGAGAGAAGAAGCGGACGCCAAATGCAGTATGGCCCCACAGGTGGGTGCCCAGCCATTGGATCCATGCAATGAGAGGAGGCTTGCTATAATAGGCCCAATCCAACCGACGGCTCCACATCCACTGGTATGCCTCGTCTTCGCTCAACTCGATCGTGTCTCCCGCGATGTAGAAGAGTCGTAAGATGAGCAACAGGCCCAGCACCATCCAGGTGGCATGCCGCCACGTGAGTTCCTTGTCCTGCTCGGACAAGGAGACTCCGGAGGCGCAGGAATCACGGAACAAGTGGGGCGTGCGGTGCCACCATGCCGGGAAGATCCTGCGTCCCAAGGTGGACCAGAACCAGGCGGCAAATCCCGCCACGGCAAGCCCCGTCAGTGCTCCAAGCAGCCATCCCGCCACCACATCAGAGGGATGATGAACGCCGAGGTAGATGCGGGAGTATCCTACGAGAAGGGCCATGGGGATGCCCAGCCAGCCTGCACGGCGGCAAAAGAGCCATACCACGATGGCGAGGGCACCCCAGGTGGTAGCATGACCAGACGGCATGGCCGTGAGTCCATGCCCGTTACCCGCAACCAAGCGCACGTCAGGCAGAGTCATCGCAGGACGGGGGCGCTGCCAGAACTCCTTCAACGGAGCGGCAACCCCATCTCCCGCCACCAAGGCTGCCAGCACCGCCACCATGACGAACGCCGCACCCCGGCTGCGGCCTTTCTTCACGACGACGGATGCCAGGATGAGGAGCAGCGGGTAGAAGGCCTTGTTCCCGCTCAACCAGGTCATGAAGGGATCCCAACCGGGACCGGCAAGGTCACGATTGATTAGATGAAACAACCAATGGTCCAGGTGTTGCAGAAAAGGCATGCGTACGCGAGTCCCGGACGGGGGCTGACTGTCCGGTGGAGGCGAGGCATGCTAAGTCAGGGGCATGACCAGAGAATGACATGGGGATAACTTTTCAGTTAGTCACCTTCTTCATGTTGCTATTGAATCGCATTTCCACGGTGGTGCCTGCGCCTGGGGTGCTGCTCACAGACACGGTGCCGCCATGCAGTTGAACCACCGTTTTTACGAGTGCCAGCCCCAGGCCCACCCCGGCATCACCACCCTGGCTGCTGCGGGCCGAGTCCACGCGATAGAAACGATCAAACAGGCGGGGCAGATGCTCGGTGGCAATGCCCGTGCCGGAGTCGGCCACGGAGACAAGGCACATACCAGCCTCTCTTGCGATCATCACGGAGACCTTTCCTCCTGGCGGAGTGTGCCGGATTGCGTTTGAGATGAGATTGCCCAGTGCCATGCGCATGAGCGAGGCATCGGCCATCACGCAACCCTCCCCAGATGAGGTGAGCATCACCCCCTTGTCCTCAGCGAGTGCAGAGTAGAAATCCGCAACTTCCTCCGCCAGTGCAGCGGCATCCACCTCCGCCTTGGTGAGAGATGCTTCTGCATTGTCCGCCCGGGCGATAAAGAGGAGACTTTCCACCATATGCTTGAGGCGGTCGTACTCCTCAAGATGCGTGGCCAGCGTCTGGCGGTAGTCTTCCTGGGCATGATCCCTGGAAAGGGCCAGGCTGGTGGAGAGCACGAGATTGTTCAAGGGCGTGCGGAACTCGTGTGCGACATCGGCGCTAAACTGGGACTGGCGCGCAAAAGCGTCGCGCAGGCGTTGCAACATGCGGTCAAATTCCCCGGCCATGGCCGCCAGTTCCCGGGGCCAGGGTTTGCCACCCAGTCTTTCATCCAGTCCCTCTGCTCCCACTCTCTTCATGGTGGAGGTGATTTCGCGAACGGGTTCCAGACCGCGATGGGTCAGGAGCCAGGCTAGCAGGCCTGAGAGAGCGGTGCCTGTGGCCACCACCAGGATCAACTGAAGGCGCAGCTCACCCAACCACTCCTCCAGATGCCTCACGTCCAGTGCCACATGGTAAACGAGTGGAGGTTTGGCAGGATCATGGGCCACCAGCGCGGCGGCCAGGAAGGACGGGATGCCTTTGTTGGAAACATGGCGAGCCACCGCTGAGATGTTCCCATTCTTGGGTGCCGCGACCGGGAAGGCGGCGTCTTTCTCCACCAGATCGCTGAAGCCCGGTGTCTCCAGCAGTACTTTGCCTGTGTGGTCAAGCAACTGGCCGTAGTAGCGCTCCAGGGTGCGATGGGTGGCCGTGGAAAGAATGATTTCCTCTGCCTCACGGAGGCTCTCTGGAGCACGCTCCAACTCGTGCCTGAGGGTGTTCACGTGGTCTGTAAGCAGCTCGGCGTCTTCAATCTCAAAGCTCGTATAGAGCATGTGATAGAGGAAGACAGCAGCGGAAGACATCGTGAACAGAGCCGCAAGCACGTAGCCCAACACCAAGCGCTCGGTGAGCCCAAGCGCAGGCCGACGGGGTGGGGCGGTATCAGGACTGTCCACGATCTTCAAGGATGTAGCCCAAGCCCCGCTGGGTGTGGATGAGCTTGTTCTCAAACGGCTCATCCACCTTGCGACGCAGCCGGCCCATGGCCACATCCACTGCGTTGGAGTCGGTGGAAAAATTCATGTCCCACACCTGCTCGCAGATCGTCGTGCGGGAGAGAACCTCCCCCCGTCTGCGGGCCAGGAGGCTCAGGAGTTGAAATTCCTTGGCCGTGAGGTCGATAGGGTGTCGGCCGCGGCGTGCCTTCATGCGAGGCAGATCCAGCTCCAGGTCGCCGATCTTGATGATCTCCGCCGTGCGCACTGGACTGCGCCGCAGCAAGGTGCGGACCCGGGCGAGGAACTCCGTCCAAGCGAAAGGCTTAACCAGATAGTCATCTGCACCCAGCTCCAGCCCACGCACCCGATCGGGGACCGAGTCGCGCGCTGTGAGGAAGAGAACAGGCGTTTCGCAACCCTCGGTGCGGAGGTGCTCCAGCACATGCCAGCCGTCCCGGACAGGAAGCATGACGTCCAGCACGATGAGGTCGAAGGCGCTGTCCCGCGTCGCTTGGAGCCCCTCCTCGCCATCACCGGCCACATCGACCACGTAGCCCGCCTCCTGGAGCCCCTTGGCGAGGAACTCCCGGCTCCTTCGTTCATCTTCCACAATGAGGATGCGCATGTTGTCAGCCAGAGTTAAGGGGCTGGGGGGCAATTCGTCAACGCCCTTCACGACCTGGAGGGATCTGCGACCCGACGGTCAAAGACGCATGCCCCTGTCGAGGTGTTCACACGCGATGCCTTCATGAACAAGATTTTAGATGAGCAGATCCCCGAATGTCCTGTCCCAACGTATTGACGGTTAACCTTTCAACACCACAACATCATGTTTGAGATCGTAAAAAAAGGCGTTTATATGGGACTCGGGCTGGCCAGCCTGACCAAGGACAGGGTCCAGCAGTTTGCCGCCGATGTGTCTCGGGAGGCCAAACTGACGGAGGAGCAGGGCCGCAAGTTCGAAGAGGAATTGCAGCAGCAGGTAGATGCTTCCAAGAGTGACCTGGAGACGGAAATCGACAAGCGTATCGATCAGTCGCTGGTGCAATTGGGGATTGTGAAGGCGGGTATCAAACGCACTGCAGGCCAGGCGGCCGACGGCATTCAAGGTATGGTGGACAGACGTATCGATGAGGTGCTCAGCCGGCTTAAGGTGGCCCGGCAGGAGGACATCGACTCGCTCAAGCAACGGATCGAACTGCTGGAGTCCAAGCTCCATGCGGCTCCTGGAGAAACTCCCATTGTGCAACCAGGGTTCGAGAGCTAATACCAGCCCATGGAATTGAATCCGCTTGCGAAGCATCAGCGGGATTTCGGGCGGGTGGCCGAGATCATGAAGGCCCTTGTGCGCTATGGACTGGCCGACTGGATGCGGCCTCTGCCATTCGCAAGCTTGCAGCAGTTTTTCACAAGTCGGGAAGGGGATGTCATTGCGGAAGCTCCCATGGCGGTGCGGGTGCGTCTCGTCCTCACGGAGCTGGGGCCTACCTTCATCAAACTGGGACAAGTGCTCAGCACCCGGCCAGACCTGATCGGTGTGGATCTGGCGGAGGAGCTGTCCAAGCTTCAGTCCAGCACCCCTCCCGATCCTCCAGACGCCATCCGCGAGGTCATCATAGAGGATATGGGCCGTCCTCCGGAGGCGATCTTTGCCACCTATGAGCCCCATGCCTTTGCCTCGGCATCGATCGCCCAGGTGCATCATGCCACCTTGCACACGGGTGAGGCTGTGGTCTTGAAAGTGCGCAAGCCCGGCATTGAGCGCAAGGTGGAGGCGGACCTCTCCATTCTGGCTTGGCTGGCGGAGATGTCAGAGGTGCATGCCCCACAGTCCAAGCAGTATGAACCGGTGGCGCTGGTGCGGCAGTTTGAGCGCACGCTCATGCACGAGCTGGATTTCAATCACGAGCGCCGCAATATCGAGGAATTTACCCGTCGGTTTGCCGGGGACCCTACGGTCCGTTTTCCCCGGGCCTATGCAGAATACTCCAGCAAGCGGGTGCTGACGATGGAGCGGCTTGACGGCATTCCCGGCAATGACCGGGAAAGCCTCCAGGCCTCTGGGGCAGATCTCAACGCCTTTGCCCTCCGCGGGGCAAACATGTACATGGCGATGATTTTCCGTGATTCCTTTTACCATGCCGATCCCCACCCTGGGAACCTGATGCTGATGCCGGGTGGCGTGGTGGGAGTGCTGGATTGCGGCATGGCGGGTCGGCTGGATGAACGCCTGCGGGATGAGGTGGAGAATCTCGTGCTCGCCGTGGGCCAGGCGGACGTGCTGGCGCTGGCGGATGCGGTATGCCGGCTGGGCTCGGTATCGGCTGGTGCCGACCATGATCAGCTGATTGCCGAGTTGTCTGACTTTGTAGCGGACTATGCTTCCCAGTCCATCAGCGAGCTCGACGTGAGCGAGGCCCTTTCATCCTTGACGAGCATCATCCGGCATCACCATGTGGTTCTGCCTCCCGGGGTTTCCCTGCTCTTACGCACCTTGGTGCTGCTGGAAGGCACGTCTCAATTGCTCAGCCCCAAGTTCAGCCTGGGCGAGGTAATCCAGCCCTTCTATCGGCGAGCCATCAAACGGCGGTTCGCGCCCAAACGCATGCTGCTGCGGCTCCAGCGCACCTTTCGCGACTGGGACCTGTTGTTTCAAGCACTGCCCCGGGACCTGGGAGACGCGCTTCAGCGCGTTCGTACTGGCAATTTCCAGGTGCATCTGGACCACCGGCACCTTGATCATGTCGTCAACCGGCTGGTCATGGGCATCATCATGGCCTCCATGTTCCTGGGTTCCTCCCTGCTCTGGAGCATGAAAGCACCGCCGGTGGTGTGGGACATCTCCATCTTCGGCGCTGCCGGGTATGTGATCTCCCTTTATCTAGGCTGGAGACTGTACCGGGCCATCCGTAAGTCGGGCAGTATTGACTCGAAGGACCCTTAGCCGGGTGAGGGGGGCGTCTTTGGGGGACAGGATTAACAGGATGGAATGCAGGGGATTTTTAGACGGAATTAACGGAATTTACAGAATTGGGTTGGGGCTTGGAGCTCGGGGAGCGCACGCATCTTGCGTGCTGTTTGCGGCATCTTGCCGCAAACGTCAGCATCCGATTGCCGTCGAGGCGTTGAGGGCGGCAGGGGCAAGTGGATGCTGTCGGCATCCCCACCTGATCATCCTCCGCGGTGGTACCCAGGGTCTCCGTCCACTTCGTGATCTTTGCCCCTGGGCTGGATTCGGTGGGCCCTTCAGGCCCAAGTCCGCTTCGGGAATGCTTCACACTGAGCCAGAGCTGGTTCCTTGGCGGCCACCCGCAAATGTGCATAGCTCGCTCCAACTCCTCAGATCCTCTGGGTTCTCTGCGCCTCTGTGGTTAATTTAGAAGCGCTCTCCCTTCTGCAATTTCCTATTTCCCTTCACTCTGCCAGGTCGCCACATCCTTGGCGAAGTAGGTCAGGATCAGGTCTGCACCGGCGCGGCGGATGCTGGTGAGGGTTTCCAGGACGATCTTCTTTTCATCCAGCCAGCCGCTGGCCGCGGCAGCTTTGATCATGAGGTATTCGCCGCTCACGTGATAGGCGGCCACGGGGAGGGGGCTGTGGTGACGGAGGCGGTAGATGACGTCCAGATAGGGGACCGCGGGCTTCACCATCATGATGTCCGCGCCTTCTGCTTCGTCCAAGGAGGCTTCGCGCAATGCCTCCCGGGCGTTGGCGTAGTCCATCTGATAGGTCTTCTTGTCGCCAAACTTCGGGGCGGAGTCCAGCGCGCCGCGGAAGGGGCCGTAGTAGGCGGACGCATACTTGGCGGTGTAGGACATGATGGCCACGTCCTGAAAGCCGCCCTTGTCCAGCGCGGAGCGGAGGGCGGCCACGCGGCCGTCCATCATGTCACTCGGAGACACCATGTCGGCACCAGCAGTCGCATGGCAGAGGGCCTGCTTCACCAAGGCTGCAACGGTCTCATCATTGAGGATGCGTCCGTCGTCGGCGACCAGCCCGTCGTGCCCATCCGTGTTGTACGGGTCCAGCGCCACGTCCGTGATGACGGTGAGTGTGGGATGGGCCTTCTTGAGAGCCGCAATGGCCTTGGGCACGAGTCCCTTGGCATTCCAGGCCTCACGGGCGTCCTTGGTCTTCAGCTTGTCGGAGATTGCAGGAAACAACACGACGGCCGGGACCCCGAGCGCGTGAGCTTCACCGGCTTCCTTCACCAGACCGGCGAGACTCCACCGGGTACAGCCTGGCATGGACTCAATGGGCTGGTCTGCGGTCCCAGCATGGAGGAAGAGGGGGTAGATGAGATGTGCTGCAGTGAGCTCCGTTTCCCGCACCAGACCGCGGATGGCTTCGGTGCGACGATTGCGGCGGGGACGGATGGGGAGGTCCATGACAGTTGAGGACGAGGAAAACGGGCGCACTGAGGGAATAAACTCTGAGGGGTGTACAAAGAAAGCGGGTGCCAATGAGTGCTTACGCCTGCGGTGTGAGGGTGTAGCCCTCTTTTGAGTCTTTCACGATCCAACCGAGCAGCTCGATCTGCTTGCGCAGATCGTCGGAGGTGGTCCAGTCGCGGGCCTGCTTGGCGTTCCAGCGCTGGTCTGCCAGGGCCTTCACCTCCTCAGGGGCTTCGACTTCGCCTTCGTCTTTGATGACGGGCAACTCCAGTCCCAGCGCGGCCAGCACAAAGTGCAGACCGATCCAGGCGGATTTGGCTGCCTCAACCGAGAGGGCGGCGGGCTTGGTCTTGTTGAGCGTGGCGAAGACGGCTCCAATGGCACCGGGAACGTTCAGGTCATTGAGCAGGTCTGCCCAAGCCTCTGCAAAGATGTCCGCTTTGCCGGTGGCCTTGAGCTCATCGAGCGAGGGCGCTTCAGAGGCTTGCGTGAGGGCACGCAGTTGCTTCTCGAACTTCGCCAGCTTCAGGAGCGCCTGATGGGAGGCATCCAGCGAGTGCAGCGTGAAATTGAGCGGCTGGCGGTAATGCCCGCTGAGCAGCGTGTAGCGAACCACAGCGGGTGAATAGCCCCGATGGCCCAGATCCGCGAGCGTGTACAGGTTGCCAAGGCTCTTGCTCATCTTCCCGCCGTCCACCATGAGGTGGGCGATGTGCATCCAGTGCCGGGCGAACCGGCCCCCGGTCGCGCAGCAGCTCTGGGCGATCTCGTTCTCATGGTGGGGGAAGACAAGGTCGATCCCGCCGCTGTGCAGATCAAACTCGACCCCGAGGTACTCCAGGGCCATGGCGCTGCACTCCAGGTGCCAGCCGGGCCGCCCCTTGCCCCAGGGGCTTTCCCAGAAGTTTTCACCGTCATCTGTCTTATGGGCCTTCCACAGGGCGAAGTCCGCCAGCGAGTCTTTCGTGTACTCGTCGCTGTCATTCGCGGTCTGGGCGGCCCCGACCTTGAGCTCGCGGTCCTCCAGATGGGAAAGCTTGCCGTAGTCCGCATAGGACGAGACGCGGAAGTACACTGATCCATCCGGCGCGGCATAGGCGTTGCCGTGGGAGATCAGGTCCTCGATCATCTTGATCTGGTGCGCAATGTGATCGGTCGCTTTGGGCTCTACGTGAGGGGGCAGGAGGTTCAGCGCGGCGCAATCCGCGTGAAAGCGCTCCGTCCAGTACCGGGTGAACTCGAGGAGCGTCTGTCCCGCCTTCTGGGAATCGCGAATGGTCTTGTCATCGACATCTGTGATGTTCCGCACATGCAGAGTGGGCGTGCCGCTCAGCTCCACCACGCGACGGAAGACGTCCTGGGCGATGAAGGTGCGGAAATTGCCAATGTGCGCCGGGCCGTAAACCGTGGGTCCACAACCGTAAAAGCGCAGGGTGCCGGCCTCAGAGGGCCACACCTCACGCGCAGTGCGGGTCAGCGTGTCGTGGAGTTGCAGACGGTTGGCAGATTCAGACATGGGTTGGGTAGTATGCGCAGAGTGGTGCAGTTTGCAAAACAGTTGCGTGGTGGAGGGGCGTGTGGAGAAGCAGAAGGAGCTTGGCAGCGCCCCGGTGTGATCCATATTGTTCGCCCGCCCCATGCCAGTCTTCACGAACATCGCCGCCTACAAGTTTGCCACGCTTGCCGATCTCAAACCGTTGAGGGAGCGACTCATAGCCCAGTGCAAGGCCTGGAATCTGAAAGGGACGATTTTGCTCAGCCCGGAGGGCATCAATCTGTTTGTCGCGGGAGGTGCCGCTGAAATTGAGGGCCTCATGGATCTGCTGCGGGCGATTTCCGGGCTGGAAGCTCTCACACCCAAGTATAGCGAAAGTGACCACCAGCCCTTCCGCAGGATGCTCGTGCGGCTGAAGAAGGAGATCATCGCCTTTGGCGTGGAAGGGATTTCCCCTGGCGTACACACCTCCCCCAAGCTGGCCCCCGCCACGCTAAAACAGTGGCTGGACGCAGGTCGGCCGGTGACCTTGCTGGACACGCGGAATGATTACGAGGTCAAGCTGGGCACCTTCAAAGGGGCGCTGATTCCCGGGATCGATCACTTCCGGGACTTCCCTGAAGCGGTGCGCAGGCTCCCCGAGACGCTGAAAAAAGAGCCCATTGTCATGTTCTGTACGGGTGGCATCCGCTGTGAAAAGGCGGGCCCCTTCATGGAGCGGGAAGGGTTCGAGCAAATCTACCAGCTCGACGGCGGCATCCTGAAGTACTTCGAAGACTGCGGTGCCGACCACTATGATGGCGAGTGTTTCGTGTTCGACCAGAGGGTGGGTGTGGATCCCAGCCTGCAGGAGTCGGACTCTGCTCTTTGCTTTGCCTGCCAGACACCGCTGGATCTGGAGGACCAGAAGGACCCTCGCTTCGTGCCCAGTGTTTCCTGCCCCTATTGCTACAAGACCACGGATCAACAGCGCGAGGACGCTGTGCAGGCCAGAAATGAGGCCATCCAGAAGTTGGTGAACCCGCTCCCAGGCAGCGTTCCCTACGAGAATGAGCGCCCGCTCAATGTGCCCTCCGAGCAGGATGGCAAGCCGCTCCTGGAGGTGGTGATCGCCCTCTTTCCCCAGATCGATGCGGAGGAATGGCAGCGTCGCTGTGAGGAAGGGCGCTTCACTCGGGAGTCGGGAGAGCGCCTCACTGCTTCCACGGTGCTGGCAGCGGGAGATCGTTGTGTCCAGCATTTCCCGGCTGCGGCAGAGCCCCCGGTGAACGCTGACTTGAAGGTGCTTCATGAGGATGAAGCGATCGTCGTGCTCGACAAGCCAGCACCGTTGCCCATGCACCCGGCGGGCCGGTTCAACCGCAATACCGCTCAGTACATCCTGAGTCAGGTGTATGCCCCGCAGCGCCCGCGGCTGGTGCACCGCCTGGATGCCAATACCACGGGACTGGTGGTTTGTGCCCGGACCCGGCATTTTGCCAATCTGCTGCAAAAGCAGTTTAAAGACTTCAGCATCGAGAAAGGGTATGTGGTGCGGGTGCTGGGGCATCCAGAGGCAGACCAGTTTATGGTGGATGCCCCCATCAGTGCTGAGCCGGGCCATCTGGGCTCGTATGCCGTGGATGAAGAAATGGGACAGTCCGCTCGCACAGACTTCGTCGTTCTGAGCCGGGATGGGGATGGCACCAGTCTCCTGGAAGCCCGCCCGCTCACAGGGCGGACGAATCAGATCCGCCTGCATCTGGCGCACCTCGGCCACAACATTGTGGGCGATCCCACCTACCTCCAAGGGGGTGGCTTGGGGGATACCCAGACGCTTGAACTGGGCAGTCCGCCCATGTGCTTGCATGCCTGGAAGCTTGGTTTCAAACATCCGCTGACAGGGGAGCGCCTGGCGTTCGAGACGCCGCTGCCGGATTGGGCAAAGCGGTAAAAAACGGCGAAAAAGGCACGGCCAGGGGCGAAATAGTTAAAAAGTCAGTTTGACTGACTAATATGGTCAGGGTATCTGACTATGTGGCTTGCCTGCTATGAGTTTGCTCAATCCCACCGATCATGCCGACAGCCTCGGGGCCTCGCTGCGTCGCCCGTACCGTCTCCTTCAGGAGCGGGTCTATGCGGAGCTGGCGGCATCTGGCTTCCCGGAGATCCGGGCAGCCCACAGCGCGGTTTTTCGGCACATTCTGCCAGAGGGTTCACGACTCACGGCGCTGGCTGAGCAAGCAGGAATGACCAAGCAAAGCATGGCGTACCTGGTGGAACATCTGGTGGAACATGGTCACGTAAGCGTTGGCCCTGATCCAGATGATGGTCGGGCGCGAAGGGTCCGCCTGACCCCCCGGGGTGAACGTTTTATCCAGGCGGCCTTGAGTGCCAGTCAGCGGGTGGAGGATCTTCTTTCTGCGGAACTGGGAGCCAAGGCCATGCGCGAGCTGAGGCGGATTCTGGGGGACATTGAGACAGTCCTGATGACGCCTGAAAACGACCCCCGCCAGTCGCTGGCCCAGAGACCGACGGATTGAGCTTTTTCACAAACACACCACCCATGAGCACCAACTCAACAGCAACCCCCTGGATCACCCGGGCTGGCGAAAGCCAGGTCATTCACGCCTTTGGCGATGAGATTCACATCCATCTCGGAGCCCGTGAAACAGGAGGCCGGTACACCTTGTTCACCGATTTCACCCCGCCGGGAGGAGGCCCCCCTCCTCACGTCCATCATACGGAGGACGAGTGGTTCCATGTGCTGGAAGGGCAGGCCGCCTTCCTCAAGGACGGCGTTTGGGAGGAAGTCCCCGCAGGCAGCACGGTCTTCATGCCGAAAGGCTGCGTGCATACTTTCAAGAACATCGGTGATGTTCCGCTCAAGCAGCTCATCACCGTGGTCCCGGCAGGCATCGAGAGGTACTTCGCCCGCTGCGGGGAGGAATTCGCAAAAGCCGGCGGCCCAGACATGGCGGGCATCCTGGCCATCAGCGCAGAACACGATATCGTGTTCGTGTAATTGGTTTCCCGGCAAGCCGCCCTATTTGCCGCCTTTCGCCACGGCTTTGGCGTGTTTCATGAACCGCTCAACCGTGGCGTCCTGCAGGTCATCACGGCAGGCCAGCACCACCTCCATTTCGGGCGGAGCCGGCGTTATGGGTACGAACTGAATGCGTGGGCCCGAGATGCAAAGCAGGCTCTCTGCACTGAGGGCGATGCCGCGACCGCCTTCCACCGCGGCGATGAGGCTCAGGGCACCGTCGCATTCCTCCTCGATGTGCAGTTTCTTGGCGGACACTCCCAGTACGCGGGAGATCCAGCCGTGGTAGTCGTTGTAGTCCCTGCGGGTGTACGCCACCAGCGGCTCTGCGACCACCTCCTGCGCGGTTACTGCTTCCTTCAGGGTGAAGGGATGTCCGGGGGGGACGGCCACCCCCACACGGTATTTGCGGAGGGGCTGGTACACAATGCCCGGCATGATGTTGTTCGGCTGAGCCACCAAAAGTGCCAGGTGAAGTTCGTCCTTGCGGAGCCCGTTCAGCATCTCGGCAGAGGTCATGTCATGCAGAGTGACCCGAACGCCGGGCGAAGACTCGCGGAAGGCCCGCAGGGCAGGGGGCAGGATTTCCACAGTGGGAGAGGGGGCATACCCCACATGCAGCTCGCTTAGCTGGGACAGCGCGGCATCCCGCGCCGCCTGAATCGCCTCCTCTGCACGCAGAATAACCGCACGGGCTTCATTGAGGAACACCCGGCCGGCCTGGGTCAGCTTGACGGACTTGGCCGTCCGTTCCAGGAGATCCACCCCCAGTTCGTCCTCCAGATCCCGGATTTGCCGACTCAGCGGCGGCTGGGAGACATGAAGCCTTTCTGCGGCACGCGTGATGTTCTGCTCTTCAGCAACAGCGACGAAGTAGCGGAGATGGCGCAATTCCATGAATGGCACCAGCATACCTTTGGAGTATGGCCAGACAAGGTCTTTCGTCTTTGGACGATGCGGAAGCTGGTGGTTCGCTCGGGGTGTCAACAGCAACACCCTTTCAAAGCACCATCATCATGAAAAACATCGCCATCATTTACTTCTCCGGTTCAGGTCACACTGCTCTCATGGCTGAGGCCGTCAAGAGCGGAGCAAGCTCCGTAGCCGGAGTGGATGTCAGCCTTATTCCGATCGAGGGCAAAGACATCGTGGAAGGCCGCTACACGAACAATGAGGTCCTGACCCAACTCACGGCCGCAGATGCCATCATCTTCGGGACCCCGACTTACATGGCCGGACCTTCTGCCCAGTTCAAAGCCTTCGCCGATGCCACGGGCATGATCTGGTTCCAGCGTGGCTGGCGCAACAAGATTGCCGGCGGCTTCACGCACAGCGGCTCTCCCAGCGGGGATAAAGTGGTGACGCTCAACTACCTCAGCGCACTGGCGGCTCAGCAGGCCATGATCTGGGTGAACTTCCCAGAGATTCCTTCCTTTAACTTTGGCAAGGACGATGGCCTGAACCGCTTTGGGTTCTACACCGGTGCTGCCGGGGCCACACCGATGAACCCCGGTGCCCCTGCCAAGGTGGATGCAGGTGACCTGCTCACGGCGGAGACCTATGGCCGCCATCTCGCAGAAGTGACCCTGCGCTTCAACGCGGCTCCCGCTCAGGCCTAAGTTTGGGGCATTCGCCTTGTCGATCCTTCACCCTTTCGCGCTCTCCTTTATGAAAATTGCTCCCCTTGTCGCTCGAGTCCTTCTCGCATTGATCTTCCTTGTTTTTGGCCTGAATTTCTGGCTGAAGTTCATCCCGGTGCCGCCCGCCAGTGGTCAGGCCGGGGCCTTCCTCGGTGCCATGTTCCTCAGTGGGTACCTGGCAGTGATCAAGGCCTTGGAGGTGGTCGGCGGCCTGTTGGTGCTCAACAAGCGGTTCCTGCCGTTGGGACTCCTTGTGCTCGGGCCGATCATCATCAACATCAACCTCTATGACCTCTTCCTTTCCAAGGGGTTCAACCCGCCAGCCCTTCTGGCCGCTGTGCTTTCCTTGTTCCTCCTGTGGACCGAACGGAATCGTTTTGCCGCGCTGGTGAAATAAAGAACTGAGATTCACCATCGGCCCCCCGGAAAAGAGGCGCAGGGAGACCTGCGCCTCTTTTTTGCGGTTGTTCATATTCGTGGCGACGCTCCAGACCGTGTGCTATCCGTGTCCCCCTCACCCGAGGCGACCAATCTCCATTCCGACCCGACGATCATGTTCAAGACCGGCCAGCAGGTGGTGTGCATCAACGACGAATTCGACCCGTGGGTTTACGACCTGTACCGGGCTTTGCCAAAGAAGAACCGTATCTACACCGTTCGGGCCGTGGGCGTGGGGCGCTCCAATCCCACCTTCGTGGTCAACGATGACGCCGAGATCAAGTTGAGCGGGGCCGAGTTTGACCTCCTGCTGCTGCTGGAAGAACTGCGCAATCCAGATGATCCCCATTCCAGTGTGAAACAGGAGCTTGGGTTCCGCTCAGAACGTTTTGCCCCGCTTGATGAAGAAGAGGAAGAGGCGGAGGAGTTCGAGCTGGTGGGCACGGGGAAAGCTACGGAGTCTTGGGAACCAGCCACAAAGCCGGGCTGAGCTGGCCGCAATGGACCTGGCCCGGAGGTGATGATGGAAGGGAGAGGGAAGTTGCTCGGCAGCAACGGGTGAGGGCTTCTCGGACCCCGAAAAAAGTTCACGAAAGTGAAGATTTTAGTGGCAAAGTTTTTGGTCTGAGGTACATAAACCTCCGCTTCGGCGACGCGCGGTTAGCTCAGTGGTAGAGCGCTTGCTTCACACGCAAGATGTCACAGGTTCGAACCCTGTATCGCGCACCATCCTTTTAGATTTTTATTTCACCCGCAGATTCGCTCGTTCAAGGCGCTGCGGGTTTCTTATGCCGAAATGCCGACCGCCAGGTTTGGGGTGATCCCGGATGATTGGTGCAGGCTCCGAAGTCCCGGGCTTTGCGATTCTGAATTTGGCTGCAAAGGAGGTGGCTTCTGCGCAGTCTGGAATTAATCGCCCAAGGAGATTTGTAGCGCAGCCCTGTGGTGGAACGAGTCCCGTAAGGGGGCCATGAGTCAACCCTGGGTACGTCTCCCGCACAGGCCATTGAGAGATCGCCAGACTGGGTTTGGGAGCCGAGGTTCCTTGGCAGGCGATAGCTTTCCGGTAGCGGATGTTTGGTTTATGCGTGCTGCCAAATACCCAAAGGGTGCTTCACATGGCCGTGAGTCGCGGTAGCATTACGTACCCCGGAAATGTGTCCTCCCCCGGAGGAGTGGCGCCACTCGGGCCTTTTTTGGCACCTCCGATTCCTTCCCTGGTGGCCTCTGGAGAGCTTCAACTGGGGTGGCAGCCCCGCATCACGTTCAAATGCCGTATGACGCTCCATCCCTTCGCTCCAACGTGGGGGCTGGGAACCCCGCATCCTTTCGGCTTCCAGGCTCGTGATCAGTAAAAGGATAGAGGACATTCCTGGCCGGGTCGTGTGCAGATGTCCCATGAGATTGTATTAGGAATCGCCGTCCAGATAACTTGGTTTGTAGGGCGACCGCTTCGGTTGCCTCAGTTCGGCGGACATGCAAGGCAAGCGGAGCGCTTGCCCTGCCCTATAGCGTCAGGGAGGGAAGGAGTGTTAGAGACGAACGAATCTCAGGGGGACGGCGCTTGAGCCGGATGGCACATCCGGACTACGCCTGAGGCAACGCTGCGGGAGTAGTCCGACGGTCCCCGTCGGTTTGGGAGCGAAGGGGGGATAGGTAATCACCCTTGACGCACTGACTCTTGAACGCCCCACGGCGTCTGGTCGGGCAATACCCAAACTTGTTGCCCCCCAAGCCTGATACCTGCCTGTTTTGGCGGTTGTGGTACCACTACGCGCCTCCGCGCAAAGTTGAGTTCTTCATCAATGTGAGGCATCCTCAGGGGATGCTGATATGATGGCAACATCAGATGCGTTAGTCGGAGCATGGTACAACCAGTTCTCGCTCCTGGCGCCTGATGAAATTTTGAACCGGAGTGCCTCAAACTCCTTCTTGTCCAGAAGTCCGTCTGTTGTCAGCTCTGTCAGCACCTCAGGGTAGAATCCATGCTTTTGCCGATGAACTGATAGCGCGGAGCCGAGTTTGATCGCATTTTCAAGCTGTTTGGGCTGGCCACAACTTTTTAGAACTCTGGCGGCGAAGAAATTCGCCTGATGCGGTCAATCCGATCAGCAGTCCGACGGCGACAAGTATCAAGAGCCTTTTTTCCATCCCGTGCGGGCGTAAATTGGCTAATCCACTGTTACTTCGGCAGCCTCTTGCCGGTGATTCTCCGGGCCTTGTCGAAGTCGAGCACTTCGAAGGTCGAGTAATCATCACTGAAGGTCATCACGGCCTGCTCTCCGCCTTTGCGATTGAGCTCCACGGTCTTGATGTCTTTGATGACGAATTTCGCTGTGAAATGCGGGTGGCGGAATGTGCCGTCAGGCATGAACACGCACTCCCGATCCGGCACCCCAGCGCTCACATTGCGCCAGGACCACTTGCTGGTGAGCAGGAAATCACGCAAATTCGCGGTTGTGCTGACGCGGCTGGGCTCCTTTGGAGGTAGCTGGGCACTTGCGACTAAGGTGAAGGTCAAGAGCAGAGAGAGGGCCAGAAGGTGTTTCATGAGATTGGAGGTGGCAAGAATAGGCAATTCAATGTCAGTCTTGGTTGCGCTGGCCGAGTGCGCTTGCGCTTGCGAGCATAATTTGGATGATCGGAATCAGGACCTTATCGATCTTGGGCATGTGGCCAGATCCGGTGGGCAGCAACCTGATGACGTAGGAAAAAGCGATCGCTGCCGCCCAGAAGGCCTGATTGAGCACTGATAGGTTTCGTCTTGTCTCCGTGTGCCTCGTTCATAGCGCTGTTGGCAGGGGGGGCGCGGGAATTCTCGCTTCGTCTTGGGGGTTGTCCAACCATTCCGGTCCAGGCACCTACGCAACGACGCTCAACCTGCTCACCGAGACCGCTCCACCAAAACACACGTTCACATCAGAACCCACAGGTGCTGGGCGGTCTGCATACCGGGCGGTGTAGCGCAGGTCCCACTCTCCCGCATTTCCCTCACTCCGATCATACGTCACCAGCATCGGCGGGCGGGCGGGGGAGGTGATCAATCGCTCCGGCAATGCCTCGCTGCCAGGTGGCAGGTGGGGGTAGTTGACGTTCCAGAACTCGCCATCCGCCAAATTCTGACCCAGCAACCACTCGATTAACTGGGTGGTCCAACGGCCTGTCCGTTCCCAATCAAGAGCAATGCCCTTCACGAGATAGTGCGAAAAAGCGGCCGAACGGAACCCGTGATACGCCGCTTCTCTCGCCCCGGCGACCGTGCCGGAGATGACCAGATCCTGCCCCATGTTCCCGCCGGCGTTCACGCCGGAGAGCACAAAGTCCGGCTTAATACCCAGGCCAAAGACGGCTGCCCGCACGCAATCGGCCGGAGTGCCGCTGACGGCATAGGCGTGTTCCGCCTTCTGGAGGACCTTCAGGACCTCCGTGGTGGTCACGCGATGGCCACACTGGGAGTACTCGCGATCTGGGGCGGCAATCGTGTAGGTAGCCCCGGGAATTGCTGAAACTGCGGCGGCCAGAGCGGCCAGTCCGGGGGCTTCAATGCCGTCGTCGTTGGTAAGGAGGAAGTGCAAGTCCACCCATGCTCCGGGGAGCAGGAAAAATCAAGTCTTCCCCCGTCGCCCTGCTTACAGGCACTCCCTCTTGCGCAGGGCGTCGATCAGCAGCTCAAACCGGCGGGCTAGAGAGGTCTCAGCAAGGAGCTTTTGCTGCAGCTTGGGGCAGCGGGTGAAATGGTAGCTCAGCACATCACAAATGAGCTCCGGATTGTCGTTCTCTCCCAGCGTTTCACAGAGCTGGGATGCGCTCTCGTCTTTGCCCACCTTGAAGAGCTGGAGGGCCTTGTCTTTCAGGTCCATCACCTTGTCGATATCGTCGATGTGGGTCTCGACTGGATCGACGGCCGCGATGCGGAAGGGGCGTTCCTGGACCCATTTTTTGAGGCGAATGCGGCGGACCCCGAGGAGGAGCAAGTGGGAGGTGCCATCATCCTGCTGGACGCAGGCCCGGACCAGCCCGGCAGTTGTGTGCGGATTGATCTGGTCGCTGTCGCCTTCATCGCTCCGATTCCCGATGCAAAACATGCGATGCGACTGCAGCGCGTGGGTCAGCATGGAGCGGTAGCGCTCTTCAAAGATGTACAGCGGAAGAAGGCAGCCCGGAAAAAGGTGGCAGTCAGAGAGCACCATCACAGGCAGTTCTCCGGGGATAGTCAGACTGGCTTCTTGATTGATGTCCATTCCCACTTCTATACGCCACTCAGCAAGCGGGTGGACGACCCGGCTTGCCGTTTCCCGCCTCCTGCAAAGCACTGATTTTGCAGGAGGTTGACGGATTTGGCTAGCTGAAAAGTGCCTGAATGGGGTGTCCGCCGTCGGTGATGGGCACCGGGCGGGATGCATCAAAGAGCTCCTTGGAAGGGTCCACGCCCATGGCGGCATGGACGGTGGCATGAAAATCCGGGATGCTGACGGGATTCTCCAGGACGTTCTTGGAGAGGTCGTCTGTGACCCCATACGCGCCGCAATGCTTGAGCCCCCCCCCAGCGAGGATCAGGGAAAAGGCGGTACCCTGGTGGCCGCGCCCCCCTTTGCCATCGTAGGCGGCAGGGCGACCGAACTCGGTGCCGATGACGATGAGCGTCTTGTCCAGGAGGCGCTTCTCCTCCAGATCGATGATCAGGGCAGACAGGGCGGTGTCCAGCTCCTGGATAAGCACGTGCTGCTGGAGTTGACCCTCGTTGTGCGTGTCCCAACCGGTGCCGTTGATGAAGTTCAAGTTGTGTGAAACCTCAATGAAACGCACTCCGGACTGTACCAGGCGGCGGGAGAGCAGGCAGCGTTGGCCGAACTCGCCGCCATAGGCCTGGCGCAGAGTGGAGGATTCCTCATCCAGCTTGAAATTGCGCATGAACTCCGGACCGGCCAGCCGCAGCGCCTCCCGCTGTGCCGTCTCGTAGTCGCCCATCACCGAGTGGTCGCTGGTGCGCTTCTGCAGGGGTTCAAGAAGCTTCTCCCGGGCACTCATCCGGTCGGGGGTGACGAAATCTGGGCGGGTGAAGCCTGCGGGTCCCGTGGCCGTATCCGTAAGATACACGTAGCCGTCCTTGGCTCCGAGGAAACCTGGTCCGCGGCTCACGTTGGGGTAGCCGATCAGCATGTAGGCGGGCACTTTGGGATCGGCAGCACCACGCTCATGAGCGATGATGGAGCCGATAGAGGGATAAGTCACGTTACCGCTGATCATCCGGCCGGTGTGGACGATGTTCGTGGCGAAGGCGTGCTCATCAATGACCTTGTGATTCACGGTGCGCACCGCAGTGATGCGGTCCATGAGCGGGGCGGTCTTCTTGAGGTGCTCGCACACCTTCACGCCTGACACTGCCGTATCAATGGAGGCGTACTCTGAGCCTGCCAGCTTGGGCGTCGCCTTGGAGTTGCCCAGAGCCTTGGGGTCAAAGGTGTCGATCTGCGACATCCCGCCGCCCAGCCAGATGAAGATGCAGTGCTCCGCCTTGCCCTTGGGCATCATGGCCTGGGGACTGGCATAGGCCGCGAGGGGGGCCAGGGCGGCGGTCTTAAGGAAGGATCTGCGGTTCATAGTACGAGGAAATTAGATGGGTTGAAGAAGCGGAAACGGATGGTGAATCAGGGGACGAAGACCCATTCCGGGGCGTTCAGCAGGGCCCAGAGGGCGTCCTCCAGCTTCTGACGCCAGGCAGCATCCAGCTTCTGGGTGGGTGGGTCACCCTTGCGGGCGGCCGTTTCTTCCGCCATGCGCACCGTGGTGGCCACGGGGTCCAGGTGGTTGGACCAGGACACGTACATGGGCTTCACCCGCGGGGCTGGGGTGGCGACAGGCACCGGGGAGAGTTTGCGATCGGCATAGCCTGCACCGAGGAACTCCGTGTAGCGTTGCTTCTCCTCCGCGGTCGGCATACGGGTGAGGAGTTTCAGGAACAACGTGTCCACAAACTGGTCCACGGGCCGGTCTTCCAGCGCCAGGGCAGTGATTCCGTGGTCATCGCTCAGTCGGGTGAGCCAGATGCCCACGGTGCCGTTGGAGATGATGGCAGGCTGCAGGACATTCGACTCCCGGTCGCGCTTGCTCACGGGATCCTGACGGGACCCACGCCAGCCGAAGGCGCCCAGCACGTCGCACACGGCCTGGTTGCGGGGGAGAGCCAGGCTGGGGCGGTCACGCTCATTCGAGGTGGAGGTGAGCATCCAGCTACGGCGGGGATGGCCGAGGCTGATGGAGTTGCCCAGATCGCGACGGCCGTCGATGTCGAGGCTCACTTCTTCCAGATTGAAGGGCTTGCCCGTGGCGGCAAAGAGGGAATCGACGATCTGCTCCGCTTCCAGGCGGCGGGGTGCCGGGGAGGCGAAGAGCGGGCTCGCGGTACGCAGGGTGTCATCCGTTGCGCGTTGATAGGCGTGGGACGTCATGATCAGGCGGACCAGCTTCTTGGCATCATAGCCATTGCGCACAAACTCACGGCCCAGCCATTGCAGAAGCTCAGGATGGGTAGGCTTGCCTTTCTCCCAGTCTTCCACCGGCTCCACGATGCCTCGCCCCATGAGGCGGGCCCAGAGGCGGTTGGCCATGACTTGGGCAAAGCGCTCGTTCTGCGGACCTGTGATGATCGCCGCCAGTTGCTCGCGGGTGTCTTCAGGATGCTCCGCAAGAGCGGCTCCGGACGCCTCATCACCAAACTTCGTGAAACGCCACTTGGGCTGCACTTTGGAACCTGGCTTCAGCGTCACTTGAATGAGCGGCTTGCGGCCCCCTTCATGCAACTTGTCCATGGGCACACTGCTTGTGGTGGGCACATCCACGGGTTTCTGGGACAGCATCGCCGCCAGGGCAAAGAGGTCCTCCTGTAGGGACTCATGAGAAGGGGAGTCGTGGCAGCGGGCGCACTTTGTCTCCACACCCAGGAAGGCAGTGCTCACAATCGTGCCCTTGGCGGCCATGGGCACGTCATTCTGTGACGCCACGCCGAAGCCAGCAGGGCCACCAAAGCGGACACTGCCCTTCATGGTCAGCAGTTCTGTGACGAACAGGTCCATCGGCTTGTTATCCAGCAGTGCCTCGTAGATCCACCAGCGGAAGGGACCGGAGTTGTTGAGCGTCGGGTTCAAGATGTTGGGGTTCTCTGCCAGCACATCCTGCCAGTAGCCCGTCCAGTTGTCGGCCCAGCGGGGATCGGTGAGCAGTTTGTCAATCGCGCGAATACGCTTGTCAGCGCTGGTGTCCTTCTGGAAGGCTTCGATCTCGGCCAGCGTTGGCGGCACGCCCACTGTATCGAGGTAAGCACGGCGCAGGAACGCGAGGTCGGAGGTCAGCGCGGTTACGGTGATCTTGTCCACCTTCATTTCGGGCCAGACGGCCCCCTCATTGATCCAGAGGGTGATCAAATCCGTCTGTTCCTTGGTCAACCGGCTGCCTTTGGGGGGCATGATGGCGTCTTCATCATCCGTGATGACTCGCGCAAGCAGGGAGCTCTCCTCCGGGTGCAGTGGCGTGACGGCAGGACCGTCGTTCTCACCGCCATGCATTGCTGCGGCCAGAGAGTCGAGCTTGAGGTCGCCCTTGGTCTTCGTGCCCTGGTGACAGTCATAGCACTTGGTCTCCAAGATGGGCTGGATGTCGCGATAGAAGTCCACCTTGCCGCTGTGGGAGGCCGTGTTCTGCTCACTCACCGTCGCCATCTTCACAGAGAGGAAGTGATCGATGGGGTTGAGGGCAGGATAGCCCTTGACGAGCGGGGGCACGGCCACCTCCTTGGTGCTGGCCAGCCAGTCTTGCACTGCTTTGCGGCGGTTGTCCCAATACGGCTTGGTTTCGGCCAGCCGCTCCGCGCGACGCTGGCTGTTCATTTCATCCAACCTTGCCTGACGGTCTGCCGCATAAGTCGTCCAACCCTGGTCATTGTACGTGATGGCTTCACCCGCCTTGCCGCCCTTGGCCGGGGTGAGTAGTTGCCAGGTCTCCGTGCCTTGCTTGGACCAGGCCACGACGGTTTCCCCCAGTTCAGGCCGACGCTTGCTTTTTCCAACCATGCCGCCCACCAGTGTTTCCAAGACGACGGTATGCTCCCCGCCTTTTGATTCAAACTCGCACCACGTTTCCTGGGTGCCGGGAGGGGCAAAGCGGAAGTCCGGGCCGAGGTTGAGATAGCCTTCCTGCTCGCCCACATGGCCATGTCCGCCGCTGTCGGGTTTGGGGAAAGTCGTGGTGAGCAACTGCACCCCATCGATGTGCAGATGAGAAGCCCCCCGACCACGCAGGAGGATGCGATGCTTGCCCGCCGGGAGGTTCACCACCGCGGCTGCCCGCACAAGAAAAGGGATGGGGCGATCTGCGCGCACGCCGCTGGTGATGTACTTGTGAGGCACTTCGAACAGGCCAAACGCACGCTCACCGTAGGACTCCGTGGCCCGGGGGGATTGGGTCGGCCAGGCGTTCTTTTCTGGCAGGCGGTCCTCGCAGATCTGCACGAGCACCTTGCCATCTGGAATCATGCTGCGCTCGACCACTGGGGGCTGGGGCACATACTGGAAGCGTTGGGCCACCACTGACTCAGGCAGAGTGCCGCGATAGATGGCCACTTCATCCAGCGACCCTTGCAGCGAGTTGCCGGCGCCGCCGCCGTAACCGGAGCCGATGTTCAAGTCGTCGGCATCATTTACAGGACCGTTGTTGGTCTTGCCCGCCATGTCCCACACGCCCTTGACCTCCTTGCCGTCCACATAGGCTTCGAGGCTGTCGGCCTTGCCGAACGTATAGCTCACCACAACATGGTGCCACCCGGTGCCGGGAGTGAATCCTTCTTCGGCCACCCAGCGGTGATACTCGCGTGTGCCATCTGGCTTGTCGGACTCGCTGCGGAAGAGGAACGAAGGCCGGGCCTCGCCACCTTCGCCTTTGAGGCGCAGGGCATAGTTTTGGTTCTCTGTGGAGAAAGCGGCTTTCTTGTTGCGGCCCTTGCTTACGAGATAACAGTAGGAGCCGTTCTTGATTTGCTCGACGCTGACCCACGCTTCCAGCGTGATGGCATCCCCTTTAACAAAACGCAGGTTCACTCCCGGGACATCCGATTCACGGACATTGATGCTGGTGCCGCTGCCGGAGAAGACCGCCGCCTTATTGCCCGCTTTGAAGCCGGGGAACGTCGGTGTCTGCGGCCCCGTCGGGGTGATGGACTTGCCACCCTGCCACGCGCCGGGCTCATCCTTGTCGAAGGTCCATTTGATCAGCGGAGCGGGGGCCTGTTCCGCCACTTTGTCGCTGGAGTCGTTCACGGAGTCATTCGTGGCATCGTTGGTCGTCTGCCCAAAGGCAGTTGCCGAGGCCAGAGCCAGGAAAAGAAAAGGTTTGCGGGGAAAGTGCATGGCGGTGTGTGCTAAAAGAATAACGGAGTCAGGCCGCGTCTTTCAACACTCGCCCGAACCGCATTCGGGGTGGTCCCGCATCCCCCATTCGGGTGATGTTCAGACCTCCAGGAGTCCTCGCCGGATCGCTTCCGTCACCGCCTGGGTGCGGTCTTGAGCCCCCAGTTTTTCCAGGACATTGCTTACGTGGCGTTTCACGGTCTCCTCACTCAGACCGAGAACGGAGGCGATTTCTTTATTGCTGCGCCCTTTGGCCATCTGGGCCAGCACCTCGCGCTCCCGCGGGCTGGGTTCCGGCCTGCCCAGCCGCTCCGCCAGACGCTGGGCGATGTCTCCTGGGAGGTAGCGCTTGCCCAAGCCCACGGTGCGGATGGCCTTCAGCAGGTCCTCGCGGGGAGCGGACTTTTGCAGGTACCCCAGAGCCCCGGCCCTGATGGCCCGGTACACGTCCTCATCCCGTGCAAAGGAGGAAAAGACGAGGATGCGGATGCCCGGGTGGGCCTGCCCAAGCTGCTCTGTGCAAGTGATGCCGTTCACCTCCCCAAGCTGGAGATCCATGATGACGACGTCCGGAGTGTGGGCGGCGCAGGCGGTCAGAGCCTCCGCCGCACTGCCGGCCTCAGCGACCACCAGCAGATCCTCCTCAAGCCCAAGAGAAGCCGCCAGTCCGCTGCGGACCACGAAATGGTCGTCAACGAGAAGGATGCGAACAGGAGGAGGCGCAGTGGACATCAGGTGAATGACGCGCGGAGGGCGGGCAGCGCAAGTGTCAATCCCACCGAAGTGCCTCCACCCGGAGTGCTCTGCAAGGACAGCTCCGTGTGTAGTTTCCTTGATCTCTCCCTCATGCCCTGCAGGCCAAAGTGCCCGCCAGACACGGACATCTTGCTGGGATCAAAGCCCTTGCCATCGTCGGCCACCGTGAGCCGCAACACCTGGGCATCGGTCTCGACCTTGACAATCACCTTTTGAGGCAGCGCATATTTCAGAGCATTGTTCACGGCCTCCCGGGCGATGCGCAGGAGATGATGCTGGACGAGCGGCGGCAGGGGAGGAATCTCGCCGTGCACTTCCACCTGAATCGGGATCGCCGTCGTCGTCTGCAGGTGATCGACGAGCCCTTGGAGAGCCTCGGGAAGCGGCACCTCATTGCGTGAGGCGTCACGCAGATCCCAGACAAAGTCCCGGGTTTCCGTCTGAAGCCGGGAAAGCAGTTTGCGCTGCTGTTCCAGAAGCTGGCGCGCCTTGTCATCGGCCACCCGCGGCGTCGCGGCGTCCAGGCGCAGGGAGAGGCCGGCCAGTTCCTGTTCTAGCGTGTCATGAAACTCCCGCGCAATGCGTTGCCGTTCCTCCAAAACTGCCTCCTGCTGCGTCTTCAGTTGCAAGAGACCCAGCTGCCGGTTCACCTGTAGCTTGAGCAGACCAGCCCATGCGGCCACGAGCACGCCCGCACCGGCGACTCCCGCCAGCGCCAGCGCCAGACGCCGGGCATTCCACCAGGACGGTGCCGTCAGCAGCAGAGCATCCTCCGGCTGACGAAGCCACAGGTCATAGGAGGTGGGGAAGGTGCGGTACCCCTCTGACCGGGTGGAACTGACCCGGCACAACCCGGTGAATTGCACCCTCGAACCCGGCTCAAACATCATCGCAGGGGATGCCGGGCCGATCACCTTGAAGCTGGTCGATTCCACCTCGGCCACCCAGACATTCGCTGTCCCGGACCGTTGCAGAATCTTGGCATTGACCACCACGAGCTCAGAATCGCAGCTGCCGTTGGCCAACTCCTTGGCCGTGACTGCGACTGGTGCCGGAGTAGTGCCGCGAGCGGTCACGCGAAAAACTGCGTCTGCCAGCATGGCACTGAAGTTGCCCATCTGGGGAAAGCCCAGCGCTTCCACATCATCTCCAGGTTCCAGTGGTTCCGCGTATGGCGTGTGGACAAACAGGCTGCGGGTTCCTTCCCGGAGATAGAAGCCGCCGCCCAGCACGCCGCTGAGCGCCGTGCCCTTCACCTTCACCCGATGAATATCGGGATTGCGATTGGCAGCGGCCAGGAGCGCTGCCACGGAGACGGGGGGGAGGTCAAAAGGGTCTGGGGGTGGGGGAGCGCTGATGGTAATGGCCCGAATGTCGGCGACCCGGACGTAGGGATGCACCAGCTGACGGCGATCATTGATCGCCCCCGCCGCCAGCCCAGTGACTTTGAGCTGTGCATCGACAAAGTCGTGGGTGTCTTCCGGTGGATTCTGGTCGAAACGCACCTCTGCCACGCCATCTCGCGTGTTGAGCCGGAGGCTGGCGGTGTTTTCCCCTGTGAGCTCCATCGAGCGTCCCACGCCATCCAGTTCCACCAGTTGATAGTGATAGCGCCCGTCCACGAGATCGTCCGGAGTCACCTTCACCGGGCTGGGCAGCGGCCCTTCACCCAGGATCTCCACCGACTCTGGAGCAATCCCACCGATGTACAAGCCAGGGACGCGAGTCCCTTTCACCCGCAATCGCATGCCCGGCCGCATGGAGCGTCCGGACTTGGAATTCCGTATGAAGGTGGCTCCCGACTCATCCTGGAGAAAGACGGTGCCGCCGGGATCTACAAAGGTCACCGTGGCATCCAGTTGCACAGGGGGCTGCAATTCCGGATCGATCTCCGGATAGCGGGCCACCTCATTGGCGCGGCGCAGGATGTTGGCATTCGCCACAGGCGCGACCGTCGCCGGGGCGGCAGGCGGGATTTGAGAGAAGGCGTCGGGAGTCCCCACACCTAGAATGAGGCACACGGTCAGCAAGGCTGGGAGGGAAAGGGGGCTCATGGTGACCGGGAAAAACATAGCCCTTTCCTCAAAGTTCAAGCAAGCTGGAGCTTGAGGAATTCGTACGGGTCACAGACCCCATATACAGCATGGTCGCCCGGGACAAGGATTCCCGCGCTCGAGCCCTGATCTTGTCGGCAATGGATGTTCACGGCTACTTCCCGCCAATCCACTGATGGACGCCCGCTTTGTGGCAAGCGGCGCAGATGGGGATGGCGGGGTCATGAACGAAATTCCCAAATAGCTACGAGGATGACCAGACTGCGCGTTTGTGATTAAATCCCACTTCCACCATACGTTTCCGCTTCCATGAGCTCCGAACCCCAACCGCTGACACGCCGTCGTCTCCTAAAACAAACCTTTGCTTTCAGCGCGGCTGCGCTCCTGGGTCAGGGTTATCGTCATGTATCGGCTCAAGAAGTCGTCAAGACGGCCAGTCACCTGCTCATGATCGGAGATTGGGGGCCGGACAAGGACTGGAAGCCTCAGGAGGCCGTGGCGCGTGGCATGGCGACCTATGCCAAGGACATGACCGTGAAGCCTGAGGCGTTGTTCCTGTTGGGGGACAACTTCTACGGCTCATTCAAAGGCGGGCTGAAAAATCCCCGCTGGAAGTCCCAGTTTGAGGACATGTACCCGACCAGCGTGTTCCCTGGTCCCTGCTACGCCATGCTTGGCAATCACGACTACGACGATGAGCCAGAGATCAAGCTGAAGGCGCAGCTCGCCTATGCGGCAGAGAACCCCGGCACCCGGTGGACGATGCCTGCCAAATGGTACCGCATGGAGCATCCTCAGGTGAATCCACTCATGACGGTGCTGGTACTGGACAGCAACTACAAAAACCGGGTGGCCTCCCTGACGCAGGACGAAAAGCAGGCCCAGGACAAATGGCTCCGGGCGGAGCTGGCCAAGCCCCGTACCACTCCCTGGTTGGTGGTGATGGGGCACCACCCGCTCTACACCAACGGCGTGCACGGCGACAGCAAGACACTCATCGCTGCCTGGGACAAGCTCTTCCGCGAACACGAAGTGGACTTCTACTTCTGCGGCCACGATCACGATATGCAACACATGGAGTTCGAGGGGCACCCCACCTCCTTCGTGCTTTCTGGCGGGGGCGGGGCCCGCGTTCGTGAGTTCAAGAACGGAGTGGTGCACGGACCCTTTGGTCAAGCCATTCACGGCTTCACGCACCTGGAAGTCACCCAGGACCGGTTTGTCGTGCGCCACATTGATGCGAACCGGAAGCTTCTGCATGCCTTTGAGAAAGACCGGAGCAGCAAGGTGACGATCGTGAGCTGATCCCTCCGTTCTCACCATGAACCCAAGCCTCGCCCTGGCAGGCCTGCTGGCGCTCTGCATCCCAATGATCGGTGGCCGCCTGGCTGCGGCCGAGGTCGCAGTAGCGGATGCGGTTCAACTCCGCGCTGCCGCCGCCGCCGCCCGACCGGGGGATGTGCTGGTGATGAAGGACGGCACCTGGACGGATGTGGACCTCTTGCTTCAGGCCCATGGAACGGCAGAAGCCCCCATCACCCTGCGGGCCGCCACGCCTGGAGTCGTTGTCATTTCCGGGAACTCAAGCCTGCGCATCGCCGGGAGTCATCTCACCGTGGAAGGCCTCTGGTTCAAGGACGCCCTTCCGACGAAGGGAGACGTCGTGAGCTTCCGGTTCGATGCGAAGAATCTGGCCAGCCACTGCCGCCTCACGCAATGCGCTATCACCGAGAGCGAGGGCGGTGGCGACGGCAAAGAACGCAAGTGGGTGTCTCTGTACGGCGCGTATCACAAAGTGGACCACTGCCACTTTGCCGGAAAGACGGGGAAGGGCACGCTCATGGTGGTGTGGCTGGATGGCGGCGAGGCCTCCCACGTCATCGAGGCCAACTCCTTCGGCAAGCGCCTCAAGCTGGGCAAGAACGGCGGCGAGATCCTAAGGGTGGGGGACAGTGATTCCTCCATGCAGAACGCGAGGTGCAGAGTGATGGGAAACCTCTTCGAGGAATGCAATGGGGAGGTCGAGGTGATCTCCAACAAGTCCTGTGAGAACGTGTATGAGGGCAACGTGTTTCGGAATTGCCAGGGCACCCTGACCCTCCGGCATGGAAATCGCTGCCGGGTGGCGGGCAATGCGTTTTTTGGCAATGGCCGTCCCCACACCGGCGGCATCCGCATCATAGGCGAGGGACATCGGGTGATCGGGAACTATCTGGAGAAGCTGGAGGGTGCTGAAGCCCGGGCTGCGATCTGCCTGATGAACGGCATCGAGAAGTCCCCGGCCAACGGGTATTTCCAGGTGAAGGACGCTTTGGTTACAGGCAACTACATCAACCAGTGCCGGGAGAGCATCAACATCGGCTGTGCGGACAAGGACGTGAAAGCTCCGCTGGGACCTCTGAGCTCTGTGATGGCGGACAACGTGATCTACGCGACGAATCGCATTGTGACGCTGCAGGGCACAGGTGCTGGTGTGCGCTGGAGCAGCGGAAAGGTTGGGGGAGCAGAGCTGGGGTATGTAGGCCCTGTGGAGCCCGTGCAGGCCCAAGAAGTGAGCTATGAGGCCTGGCTGAAAGCGACAGGGCGGAAGCCGATGGACGAAGGGTCGGTGGGGGCTTCGTGGATGAAGCGGATGCCGTCGTCGTAGCAGGCTGGCGGAGGTGAGGGGAGATTGAAAGCTCATCCGACAGGCGAAAGCGGCGTCGAGCCGCACGCACTCCAAGACGCTTCGCGAAGTTCGCAGGCGCTGGAGCAAAAGAGTCCTTCATCTGGCATGATCGCCCAACGCGCCAGCGTCTTGGAGTGCCGGTGGCTTGACACCGCTTTGGCAGCCTCTGTGATTTCCTGCAATCCGCAGACCTCTTGCAGGGCTGGTGATTACCTCTGATTCAGTCCATTTCTGCTCCGTCGCTACTCACTAACCAAATTTCCCTCAGCGCCGTAGGCATCAGCGCCCTGAGGCCCCGAACCCGTGCTGGAGGCTTCCGCCGCCTCAGGCGCTTGTTTGCCGCTCGCCGCGGCGGGAATTTTCACCACGGCCACGGTGGTGTTGTCCTGCCGGGGGTGGTGGGCTCCACGAACCGCGAACAGCAGGGCATCAGCTATCTTTCCGGCAGTCGTATTTGTGCCAAAAGCCAGCAGGTCCTGAATGGTTTCCGCGTCCAGCGTGAGCACTCCGTCGCTGGCCGCTATCAGGACGTCTCCCGGCTTCAGAGGGAACTTCTCCATCCGGGCATCCACCAGGGTCAGAGGCAGCCCCATACAGGCTGATTGCAGCACGTGCCGGTCGGGGTGGAACTGGGCTTCTTGAGCGGTCATTTCGCCGCGCCTCACCCGATCATCGAGCAGGGGGGCAAGGGAGTGATCTGCATTGAGGCGCTGCAACTGCCCTTCCCGAAAGAGGAAAAGCGGGGAATCTCCTACGCTGATCCAGTGGGCATGGTCTGCGGTCACGACCAAACCGATGAAGGTGCTGCCCATGGGTGCCTGGTTCCACTGCAGGCGATGGCTCAGGTGATGCAGGGCCTCGTTGGCCGCTTCCAGAGCCACACGAAGCCGCCACGCAGCGGTCAGGGCACTCCGGCGGTAGGCCTTGATGAATTCACTGACCAGAAGGAAACTCGCCACGTTGCCTCCTATGTGCGCACCCAGACCATCTCCCAGGCCAACCAGCAGACGGGTGAAAGGGGGCTCCAGTTTCTCCGACACATCGCCAAAGGCATAGTAGTCCTCCTGCTTCTCGCGGTGACCAATATGCTGGCGGCCGGCGAAGTCCTTCTCGACCTCAAACCGCGGTCCTGGAGCTCTCAAGGGAGCTTTTTTCAAAGACGGAGTCACACCCAGTTATTCGACGCTGAACTTAAAGATGCATGTGTGCTGGTAGCTGTCCCCAGGAGAAAGTTTCGTGGTGGGGAACTCCGGCCGGTTGGGACTGTCTGGGAAGTGCTGTGTCTCCAGGCAGAAAGCATGACGTGCACCGTAGCTATGGCCCTTCTTGCCGGTGATCCCCAGATGGTTGGCCGTGTAGAGCTGTACACCAGGTTCTGTCGTCAAAACTTCCAGCACGCGCCCCGACTTGGGATCTTTGGCACGGGCGGCCACGCGGAGTCCAGATCCATCAAGAATGAAGTTATGATCGTATCCCTTGCCCTGACGGAGCGGCTTGAAGTCCGCATTGATGCGCACCCCGATCTTATGAGGGCTGGTGAAGTCCAATGGAGTCCCGGCGACCGGGGAACGCTCACCTGTCGGGATCAAGGTGTCGTCTGTCGGTGTGTAGTAGTCGGCATTGATGCTCAACTCCTGACCCAGAATGTTGCCACTGCCTTCACCAGCGAGGTTGAAGTAGCTGTGGTTCGTCAGGTTGACGACCGTGGATTTGTCCGTGGTGGCACGGTATTCGATCTCCAGGCTGTTGTCATTCGTCAGCACATAGGTGACCTTGCATTGCAGCGTCCCGGGGTAACCCTCCTCGCCATCAGGGCTGGTGTAGGTGAGTTCCAGTCCAGCCCCACCCCGTTTCATCGGTCGGGCGGTCCAGACTTTTTTGTCAAAACCCACTCGACCACCATGCAGGTGGTTGGGGCCATTGTTCTTGGCCAACACATACTCCCGCCCATCGAGTGTGAACCTGCCACCGGCGATCCGGTTTGCATAACGCCCGGTAATACAGCCGAAGAACGGGCTTGAGGACTCGTATTGGGCGAGGTTGTCAAAGCCCAGCACCACATCCTCGAACTGTCCCTGGCGGTCTGGTGCCGTGAGGCTGACAATCACCCCGCCATAGTTGGTAATCTTCGCCTCCATGCCCTTTTCATTGCGCAGGGTATAGAGACTGACTTTCTGTCCGTTCTTGGTTTCGCCCCAAGATTCTTCTGTGACGGTCATATGGGTGCCGGATTGCAGCGATTGACAAGAAGCCAAAGTGCCTGACAGCAGGGCTGCCAGGCACAGGAAAGTCGGAATTAATTTCATGGATTGGCGTGAGGAATTGGGCGCATTCTGAACAAATCGCCACCGACTGGCAATCCTGTTCGAACGTCGGCCCCTCCTTACGCCTGCTCTTCCGCCTTTTTCTCCTTCCAGGTGCTCTGGATGTAGATTTCGCGGAGCTGTTTGAAGTCGGCCGGACTCGGGCTGGCGGTCATCAGCTCCATGCCACGGTTGTTTTTCGGGAAGGCAATGACCTCACGGATGCTGTCCTCACCGGCGGCCAGCATGATGATGCGGTCCAGACCGAGAGCCAGACCGCCGTGGGGCGGGGCACCAAACTGGAAGGCTTCAAGGATGTGGCTGAACATGATCTTCTGCTCCTCCTCGCTGACGCCGAGAACGCTGAACATCTTGGCCTGGAGATCACTCTCGTGGATCCGCAGGGATCCACCGCCCAGTTCACAACCGTTGAGCACCACGTCGTACGCGATGGCGCGTACTTCGCTGTACTTTCCTTCTTCCAGCAGCGGAATGTCTTCGGTCTTCGGCCGGGTGAATGGGTGGTGCACAGCGCACCATTTGGCGTCTTCCTCGCTGTAGGCGAGCAAGGGGAAGTCCACAACCCAGAGGAAGTTCAGCGCATCGCTGCCCTTCGTAGTGCCCATCATCTCAGCCACCTCAAGGCGGACGCGTCCCAGGATGGTGCAGGTGCTTTCCCATGGGCCAGCCACGAAGAAGACGATGTCGCCTTCCTCGATCTTCATGCGCTCAATGAGCGCCGCCTTTTCCTCATCGGTAAAGAAGCGCCAAAGCGGGGACTTGTACTCGCCGTTCTCATATTTGATGAACGCCAGCGTCTTCACGGGCAGACCCGCCTGGATGGCGATCTCGTTGAGACGGTTCATCTGGCCGGTGGTGACGGAGGCGAAGCCCTTGGCGTTGATGGCACGAACCACTCCGCCGCCGTCGAGCACGCCGCGGAAGATCTTGAACTCGGTCTTGGTGAAGATGTCACCGAGGTCGGTGATCTCATTGCCGAAGCGGGTGTCGGGCTTGTCGATGCCGTAGCGGTCCATCGCCTCTTTCCACGTCATGCGCGGGAAGGGGAGGGGGATTTCCACGTCGCGACCGGCCTTGAACATGTCCTTGAGCAGGCCTTCCACGAGGTTGTAGATGTCTTCTTCCGTGGGGAAGGACATTTCGATGTCCACCTGAGTGAACTCGGGCTGGCGGTCTGCACGGAGGTCTTCGTCACGGAAGCACTTGGCGATCTGGAAATAACGCTCGAGACCCGCGACCATGAGCAGCTGCTTGTACTGCTGGGGGGCCTGGGGCAGGGCATAGAACTTGCCCGGGCTCAGACGGGAGGGCACGAGGAAGTCACGCGCACCTTCCGGGGTGGACTTGGAAAGGATCGGGGTCTCCACCTCCACAAAACCGTGGGCATCGAGGTAGTCACGCGTGGCCTTCGTCACCCGGTGACGGGTGCGCAGGTTCCGAGTCATGCGCGGACGACGCAGGTCGAGGTAGCGGTACTTGAGACGCAGGTCTTCGTTGCTGAGCTCCTTGTCGAGCTGGAAGGGCAGCACCGCGGCCTTGTTGAGCATCGTGAGGCTGGAAACGACAAGCTCCACCTCACCGGTGGCGAGCTTGTCGTTGTTCGTGCCTTCGAGGCGCTTCACCACCTTGCCGGTGATCTGGAGGACGTCTTCATCACGGAGCTTGTGGCTGGCGGCAGCGGCTTCGGGGTTCTCCTCGGAACGGAAGACGATCTGAGTCACGCCTTCCCGGTCCCTCAAGTCCACGAAAATGACGCCGCCCTGGTCGCGAGCCGAATTCACCCAGCCAGACAGCGTGACGGTTTCCCCGACGTGGGCGAGGCGCAGTTCGTTGCAGTGGTGCGTACGGTAGGTGTTCGGTTGCATGGGGTGGGAAAAAGCGAGCGGGTGAAATGCCAGATTTCCGGGGGTTGCGCAAGTGGCATTGTGGTTTCTGCTTGGGCTCCTGCCCCGGAAATGAGAAGCCCCCGGGCCGGGAACTCCGGCACCGGGGGCAAAAGGGAGAGGGCAGGTGCTAGAGTTTCTGGAGTTTGGAGACGCGGCCGCTCTGATTCCAGTCCATCACAAAAAGATTGCCTGCGGCGTCATACCCGATGCCGTGGGGGGCGGTGAAGATGCCGTCCTTCCAGTCTGTGGTGGGAACTTTGAAGTTGGCCCATTCCTTCTTGTTCGGGTTGTCCCCCAGGTGGGCCACTTCCTTGTTGTCCTTGTCCAGAATCGTGACCCGGCCCTGAAGCTCAGCGATGGCGACCTCGCCATTGCGAATGGACATGCTGCACGGGCGGCGCAGGTTCTCGATGACCACGGCCACGAACTTCCCCTCGAGGTCGAAGTGCACCAGACGGCTCTTCTCCCGGTCTGCCACAAGCAAGAGGGGTTGGGGGCCGCGAGTGTCCAACGAGATGCCGTGGGGGTTGGAGAGCAGTTCTTTCGTAGGATTTTTGAGATCGGGGTCTGGGCCTCCGAACGAGCTCACGTACTTGCCGTCAGCGCTGTAGCGGTGGATCCACTTCTTTCCGTAACCATCTGCAGCGTAGATGTCGCCATTGGGGCCGACCGCCACTCCTGTCACCTTGTATTCCCCCGCTTTGGTGTATTTGCCACTTTCCGCCGGGTAGGGGATGGTCAGCACGGGAGTGCCGTCCAGATTGAATTTGACCACCTGGCCCCCCTTGAGATGCGCTGCGTAGATGAACTGCTCCCCATTGGTCTCGTGGATCGCGAGGCCATGGCAGCCGCTGAATTTGGGATCGAAGGACCGGAGGTATTTGCCCTCAGGGGAATAGACCATGATTGAGCGGTCGGTGTCGGTGCTGAAGTAGATAAGTCCTGCCTTGTCCACCACGATGCCACCGTGGGTAGCCCCCAGCACGGCACCGGCACTGGTCGGGATTTCACACCACCCCGCGACGGACTTGAATTGGTGGGTGCCTCCCCCCATTTTCACGTTTTGCGTGACAGACGCGGTATCCGGCGGAGCGACTGCGTTCTGGGCGAGAAGACCGTCATGCGCTTCCAGTGAGAAGGGCGTGAGGGTGACAGCGGCAAGGGCCAGCAAGGTGGATCTCATGAGCATGTTTGGAGTTGGCATAAACGACGACATGGAGCGTATGTACGCAAGTTTCTTCCAGACGTGATATTTTCACATCTTGATGGTGGAAATGACCTTCACCCCCGGGATCTTTTTGCTTGCCGCTGCCAGAGGCTATCGCCAGACTGCGCACGGCCCCGCCAACTGAGCGGAGCCGCATGCACGCAATTCAACCCTATCTGTGATCATGAGCCAGTTTGTTCCTCTCATCTCCTCCGGCGTGGCCGGCCCGCTCGGGGTGCTTCATCTGCCCCGTCTCTGGCAGAAGGCCTCTCTCGAAGCCTCCGGCAAGCTCCACCCTGACTATCCCGGCTGCGGCAAGGGTTACGACCAGATGGTGCTCGACGGCCTCGGCCTGGACCGCGAAGAGTTCCTCGCGTACATCAAGAGCGACAAGCCCACCTATGTGCAGCTCGAGGGCTGGGTGCTCGCCAAGAAGGGGGGCAGTCTCGACAAGGCTGCTGTCCAAACGCTGAACGACGCCATCAAGGGCTACATTCATGACGACGCCACCCGGGCTGCCATCTTGAGCTCCGCTGGCCGTCCAGATGATGGCACCGTGAAGGACGCCATCGGTCTGAACAACCTGGACGACTGGCAGAGCTTCTACAACGAAGTGCTGAAGTAGCCGTGCCCGGCGCAGGCCATCAGGCTTGAATATTCAAAGCCCCGGAATCGCACACGATCCCGGGGCTTTTTGCAGGTTGTGAAAATCTGAAACCGTTTCAGACGGCGGGCATCAGCCGTGGCGGCCCTTGAACGTTAGTTCCGCGATCCCGCTCTTGTCGAGTTCGCCAAGGCCAAGGTCCACCATCTTGCGATACTGGGCCGTCGTGGCGTCATTGAGCGGGAGGTTGAGCCCCACTTCCTTGCCCATGGCACCCGCTATTCCGCTGTCCTTGGCGGCGTGGGCGGCGCTGAACCAGCAGTCATGGGATCGGTCGGCCATGTCCCCACCATCGGTCTCAAGCACCCGGGAGTTGGCCCCCGTCTGGGAAAACACCTCACGGACCATGTCCAGATCGTGCCCCAAGGCGGCAGCCAGACCCAGGCCTTCCGCCAGACCGGCGGTGTTGATGTTCATCACCATGTTCACCAGCACCTTCACCTCGGCCGCACGGCCGGGGCCGCCAATGAAGCGACGGTTCACGCTCATGTCTTCGATGATGGCCAGCACCTTGTTGTAGGTTGCCTCGTCACCTGCCAGCATGAGATAGAGCTTGCCTTCACGTGCGTGACTGATGCTGGAGGCCATGCTGGCTTCCAGTGAGCTTGCGCCTGCCTTCTTCGCAGCATCATACACCTCGCGATGGATGGCTGGCGAGACGGTGGCACAGTTGATGAAAATCTTCCCGGACGCGCCCTTCAGGAGGTTGTCACCCTCGCCAAAGAAGATCGTCCGCATGGACTCGTCATTGGTGACCACGGTGAAAATGACATCGGCGGCAGCCGTCACCCCGGCCAGTGTTTCAGCGTGATGGCACCCCACTTCCTTGGCGAGTGCGCTGGCACCCTCCTTGTAGGTATCATACACAGCGGTGACGTTGTAGCCGCAATCCATGAGGCGGCGCACCATGTTGGCGCCCATACGGCCAACTCCGACAAACGCAATGGTAGGTGACATAAAGAATTTAGGACGGTTGTGAACCGGAAAGACGGAAGGAAAGATGACGACGCAGCCCGGATTCTTAATCCGAGGGCACTGGATGCGGGGCGCGCTTGTACTCGGGATAGAACGGATTGTGCTGACGCTCCTCGCCCACGGTCGTCATCGGGCCGTGACCAGGGCACACCACTGTGTTCTCCGGCAGGGTGAAGATGGCCTCCCGGTTGGTCTTGAGCGCATCCGCATAGGACACCGCTCCGCCGCCCATGGAGCTGGCGAAGAGGGCGTCTCCCACGATCGCGATGGGACGCGCCAGCCCGTGGATCACGTACGTGGTGCCGCCTTTGGAGTGTCCCGTGGTCTGGCGGGTCTCGATCCGGAGATTGCCAATGGTGAATTCCTTGCCGATGGCGAACAGGGTGGCCCCTTCCCAGGGTTCCTTTTCGCATGCATAGAGAGGCTGTTTGCCCTTGCGCAGCGTGGCGATGTCCGCCACGTGGTCGGGGTGGGTATGGGTGAGGAAGACGGCCTCAAGTCGCACGCCCAGCGCGCGAGCCATATCAGCCATGTCGCTGGCGTCGGCACCGCTGTCAAAGGCGGCTCCTGCCTTGGTCGTGGTGTCCCAGACCAGGTAGGCATTCACCGTCATGTCATCGAATGTCGTGTTAAACTGGCGCAAGCCATTGATCTCCAGGGGATGTGGGCGCCAGGTTTTGCGCGCCATGACCACCAGGGTCGGGCCGTGCAACTTCAGCACTGGGGCGATCTTCTCCAGGACGTCTTCGTCCACCGACCCAGATTTGACTGATTCCAGAAGCTGGGGATCTACACCAGCCTGGCTGGCGAGTTCTTGATCGTTGATTCCGAGGCCACGCTGGGCCTTGGCTATCACGTCTGTATAGAGATCTTCAAGTGGGAGAAGCATCCGTGGGGCGGGGGTGAAAAAGCGTACCGGCGCGCAGAAAACTGAGGGTTGCCCATCAGATTACGCGCGCCGGAGAAATGATGGTCTCAAATACTCAGCACTACTGGGAAACGGTCACCTTGTTGATCGTGATCGGGTCCACTGGGACGTCGCCGTGGGGGCCCTTCCGGGTGGTCGGCACGTTCACGATGGCGTCACAGATCTCGATGCCCTTGGTCACCTTGCCGAAGACGGCGTAGCCCCAGCCATCCGGATTCGGATAGTCGAGGGAGGTGTTGTCCTTCACGTTGATGAAGAACTGGCAGGTCGCGCTGTGCGGGTTGCTGGTGCGGGCCATGGCGATGGTGCCCTTGGCGTTCTTGAGGCCGTTCTTGGACTCGCACTCAATGGGCTTGTCGGTCGGCTTCTGCTGCATGTCTGGGGTAAAACCACCCCCCTGGATCATGAAGCCCGGGATCACGCGGTGGAAGATGGTGCCTTCGTAGGTACCCTTGTTCGCGTAGCTGAGGAAGTTCTGAACGGAGATCGGGGCCTTGTCGGCGTCCAGTTCCAGTTCGATGTTGCCTTTGGAGGTCTCGAGGGTGACTTTCACTTTGCCTTTGACAGGTTGGTTGTTGGCGGGTGTTGCCGCGTCCTGGGCCTGGAGCCCGAGGGTAGCGCTCATGGTGAGGGCCACCAGCGTTTTGATAAAGGTTTTCTTCAACATGGGGCGGGATTGCAGCATGGAGTAGGGGGGAGCGCAATGGCAAATTGCTGGAGAGGGGGCTGATAATGGAGTCTTGGAGTGATAGAGCAGGGTGGTTGTGGCCAGAACGGGATGATTTTGCGCCAAAATGAGAACCTCTCACTCCCAAGACCAGAAAGGTTTTCGTGGAAGGTCAGGAACAGAAGTGATGTTGTCTTCCCAGGTGGCCGGATCCATGTCCCGCCCTGCCGTATAGACAATATAGCGAGCCTCGATGAATTCCCCTGGCTTCTGAGGATGGGCGATCTTGCCGTCCTTGTCATCGTCTTTCGATATTCCTCGCATGCCTTCCTTGTTGGCACCAGGTGGCTCAAGGAGGCAGGCACCACGAGCGTTCCATCGCTTCTCCGTCGCCGTCAGGGCTCCCAGAACGTCAGAGTCCACCAACACATCCGCCTGCAACGACCTGCCGAGCAATTCTGGCAACTCCATGATGTATTCCATCTCATACGCCTTGAGACCATTGACGATTAAGACACAGGAACTCCTTTCGCTGAGTTCTCGGTGGCCGCTGCCATGGAGAGTCCCAGTACGGCTGCAAAAGTCGGGGGCCTAAACGAGAAATGCCAACAGAAGCATCGCAATAACGAGGCACCCGCAGCCTCGGGGAAAACGAGAGGGACTTGGCACCACTTCGGGTGCGTCGAGCAGATTCCGTGGCATATCGAGGGGAAGAGGCGCCTACTTCCAGGAGGTGACGTTGTCTTTCCAAGTGTCGCAGTCTTGATCCGGGCCAGCGGAATAAAGAATCACACCCGAGAAGATGCCCTCACCTCATCGGGAAGTTGGCTTGTCGACTTTGACGATCTGATGGTGTCCCAGCCCTGATTGCCCGATGCCGGAGGCATCAAAGCCATTAGCCGGACGGTTGAAGGAGCGTAGCGACTGATACCTCCGGAAGATCAGATTCAGTATTGCATCCCGGAGCGGATGCCAGCGACGTCGCCTCCGGCATCTCAACTTCCCTGGAACACTGTTCCGATTTTAATCGGTTATTGACGCTGTAGGGGCCTCGGGATTGGAGATCTTGCCGTCGCCGTCCGAGTCACTGCGAACGCGAAAGGGGCCTCCCCAAGGGTCACGCATCTGTATTTGTGGGCCTCCGGAAGGGTCGCGCCACAGTCCGTGCTTACCCTTCTTGCTTTCTGGAGGGTCATAGAAACGAATCTTTCGCGGGTTCAGTTCCGACTCGACGGCCATGAGCGGCCTGAGGAGAACCTCGTCAACGGGGTGATTTTTGCTTTCCTTGAACCCGAGTCTATTGGTGATTGGCACATTATATTCCGTTTGGAACCCGGCGAGAGCAATCTCCAGCCCCTTAATGGCTGTCTTTGCCTGAAGTCGCTCAGCTTCTATTTCCGTGGAGTGTGCGACCCTGTGGGAATACTGAACCACGCGAGCAATCCCAAAACCAGCACAGCTGAGACGATACAGCCCCATCGGGGCCGATTGCCAGGCGGAGTGATTTCGAGGGCGTCCATGGTGGAGATATGTCACTGCCAGGATTTGAGATTGTCTCGGGTAGTCGATAGATCGCGATCCATCCCGGCAGTAAAGAGCATATAACGCCCATGCAACTGACTGCTGTTGTCATCTGGGTCCATCACCTTGTCATCTCCATCGGCATCATAGCGAATCATGACCGAATTCCCCATATCGTCGCGATATTGCAAAGTCCCAGATTCATCCCTCCATGCACCGCCCTTCTTTCGCTGGGCAACAGGAGGGTAGAAGAACCGAACCTTGCGTGGGTTGTACTTTGTTGATTCTGCCACGAGGGCACTCAGGATCTCCCCCTCGAAGACCAGATTCTGGTCTCCAGGGAGCTGCATCTCATCCAGAAGACAACGGTTGTATTCCGTCTGATAGGCCTTGAAAGCGATCTCGATGCCTTTCATCATGGTCTTGGTCTGAGGCTTGTGAGTTCGAGGGAAGAGAGCGATCAGCGCCATCACCGCGACAATCAGCAGCATCGGTGAGAGGGCCAACGCACACCCCCACTTGAACCCGGCGGGAGCAACCACGGGGCGTTCGCCTGGCTGTTCGGCGGGATAGATGTACGATTCTTCGGGTGGAAGGTTCATTGCAACAACGCCATTTGCCTCGCTCAACCCTCGCACTCTCACTTCCACGACGCCACATTATCTCTCCAGGTGCTGGGGTCGCCATCAGGACCTGCCGAGTAGATGAGGTACTGCGCCTTCACCGTCGCCGTCGGCATGGCCGGATCGGGAATCAATCCGTCACCATTCAAATCAGCCCGCACGCGGTAAGGCGCACCCCAAGGATCGCTGAGATGCACCACCCCAGTTGCATCGAACCATGCGCCATTCACCTGCCCCTTGGCCGCAGGAGGATCGTAGAAACGGACCTTCCTTGGATTGTGCGTCATCGACAACTGCATGAGGGTGGCCAGCAGGTCGCCTTCGGTGAGGCTGTCGTGCCCCTCAGTCAGCCTCACTTTGTCGCCCAAGGACTTGCCCACAGCTCGTCCATACTCCGTCTCGTAGCCATTCATCGCAATCGCCAGCCCTTTGATGGCCGTCTTTGCCTGGAGAGTGCGGGCTTTCTTGAACAGATAGCCGCCGCCGATAAGAAAGGTGCACGCCACCATCCCAATGATGGCAACCCAGTTCAAAGCCGTCGGGCCAAAAGGGACAATGGCCTCAGGAGCAGAGGTGGGCTGACGTGCGTGGGTCGATTCCACCAGAGGATTGCACCATGAAGTGCCGGTGTTGCACAAGGAAATTGTTGGGGCGAGAGAGCGTGCACCTCAGTCGTAGGTGCATTCGCAAGAATGCGCAACGCACGGCCTTTGAACGTCGTTGTCTCGTTTGTTGCCCGTTCGGTGAGTTCACCCTGTGAACCGCGTTCTCACGAACGCAGCCACGTTAAGCTCCACACCCGCACTCCCAAAAAAATGCCCCGCGGATATCCATCCCGCGAGGCATTCAAACCTACTTGCTAGCTTTTCGACCACTCGGTCCTCACTTCGCGCCCACTGCGGGAACAGCTGCTGCCGGTTTCATCACATGGAGCTCATGCACGCTCCAGAAGTTTCCCTTGGCAGAGCTCGTCTGAGTGATCTTCACAAACTTGGTCTTCACGGGTTTCTCAAACACCAGCTCCGTCACGGCCCCGGAGGGTTGCCCCGTGAGCAGAGGTTTGGACCACTCCGTGCCGTTGCTGGACACCACCACCGTGTAACCGCGGGGGAAGTCGTTGGCAGAACGGGTACTGTCCAGTTCCACTCCCGCCACCTCGGTCTCGGCGGGCAGTTCAATCGTCAGCCACTCGCCACCTGCCTGGAACTTGTTGGTGCTCCACCGGCTGCCAGGATCATTGTCCAGAGCCTTGGAGAGGGCGCTGTCGTTCAAGCTTGAGGTGAGCTTCCACTCCTTCGAGTTGGTCATCGGCTGAGGCAGTCCGGCCCGCAGTTCGTCAATGGTCCAGGCGACCACGCGATCCTTGTTCGCCGTGCGCAGTTTCTTCACCTCATCCTTCGTGACCAATGCGCCTTGGTTGCCAAAGGCCTTGCGCACATAGCTGGCCACATCGGCAATCCACTCGTCGCTGTTGCTGCCCAGTGGTACCATCTGCGACTCATACGTCTTGCCTTCGATCGGGCCTGCCAGACCATGCAGGAGCACCTTCACCAGGAAGTCGCTCTGCAGCACCGTCTTGGAACCAGCCAGCGGCGGGGCCATGGTCACCCCTTCACGACCGGGCATGGGCATCCCTTTGCCGTCAAAGCCGTGGCAGGCAAAGCAGATGGTACGAAAAGCCTCCTGCCCCTTCTCCAGACGCTTCTTGTCCTGCTGACTGAAATTGCCCGCCAGTTTGGGGGCTTCCACCAGGAGCTGCGCGCCGATCTCCTTCACCCCCAGAGACGGGCTCAAGAAGAGGGTGGTCTGCGAGTCCTTCTTCCAGTCCGGCCAGTTGAGCAGCTTGCCGGTCATGAGCGACTGCAGCACCACGGTGGGGGAGCTGTCCTGACGCAGGGACTTGATCTGGGCAATGAGGGCCTCGTTGCCCTGTTTCAGCAGCGTCTCCGCCACGCGGATGGCCGCCGCACGCACCTGGGCGTCCTCGTCCTTGAGCTTTTCCGTCACCAGTTCAGGAGTTAACGCGCCAAGACCTTCCAGGGTCCAGAGGGCATGGATGCGGGCCAGGTGATTCTCATGCTTCTGCGTCATGGCCACCAGGGCGGGCGCCACCGACTTGTCACTTTTCACAATCAGCATGCGCTGGGCGGTGTCGCGCCACCAGCCATTCGGGTGGGCGAGGTGCGCCACCCACTGGGCGGGCGTTTCCTCCAGCATGCGCGGCTGGGGCCCGGGCTTGAAGTCCTTGTGCGTGAGACGCCAGATGCGGCCCTTGCCGATGTTCTTCTCGAACCCGTTCTCAATGACCTTGCCGCGCAGGTAGCTGCCTTCCTTCACCCAGTTGCCTTCCTGGATGATGCCGCGATACATGTCCACGATGTAGAGGCAGCCATCCGGCCCGGTGGTCATGTTCAGCGGGCGGAAGTTCAGGTCCCGGCTGCGGAGGAACTCGGACTGGCCATGGGGATTCGCCACTGTGGTGACCCCGTCCTTCACCTCTACCGTGGCACGGCGGATGAGGCGGCCCACGGGTTCAGGAAGAAACACGTTGCCGTAAAGTTCCCTGGGCAGGCGGTCCCCGCGATAGACGGTCTGGCCCGCGCAACCGGTGAAGTGGTTCAGCGTGCCATCTTCAGGGCGTGACCGGTTGGGCCCACCCTGAAAGTCGTAGGCCCCCACGAGGGGCCAGACGGTATCGAAGTCCGCCGGCTTCTGGCTGCTCACGTTGATGGCTGCATAGAGGATGTGCGTCTGGTAGTTCCAGAGACCCTTTTCACCACCAGCGTTGGACCACCACATCTTGCCGTAGTCATCCTGCGCCACGCCCCACTGGCCGCCGTTCGCTGCCGTGTTCTCCTTGCCTGCCGCCACACCTGCGCCGTTCCAGCGCAGGCGGTAGCTGTTGTAGGTGGTGTAGATCCAGTTGTCCTGACCCCAGACCAGCCCGCTCGGCTGGTGCTCGAGGTTGCCACCACGAGGACCGCCCTCGTACCAGAGCGACTGTTCATCCGCCCTGCCATCCCCGTCCTTGTCCCTGTTGAGCGTGATGTCGTTCGTGTTTGTCACGCCCACGAGCACCCGGTCATCCAGCGGCAGCACCATGCGGGGCAGCAGCAGGTTGTCCAGATAGACGGAGTGCTTGTCATACACGCCATCGCCCTTGCTGCTCTCGTGCCAGCTGATCCGGCTCTTCGGCGTCAGTTCATCAGTGCCGTCGATGTCCTGCATGTAGGTGTTCATCTCCGCCACGTACATACGGCCATTCCCGTCGAAGACGCACAGCACCGGCTCCGTGACCTGGGGCTCGCTCAGCACGAGTTCCAGCTTGTAGCCATCGGGCAGCTCAATGGTCTTGAGCTCCTGCTCGGGCGAGAGCATCGGTGACTGCTTGATGAGCTGGGCTGGAGCAGGGGCCGGGGCCGGGGGGCCGTTGGCAGCCGTGGCGACTGCCGCTGGAAGCAGCAGGCAGGAGAGGAGGGCGGAAGTGCGTTTCATGGGAGGAAGCGGTCTCAAGGCGGAGTTAATACGGGCAATCCGGGAATAAGTTAGCGACGACGACGACGCCAGATTCCGCAAGAACAGATCGAACTGGAACACCGTGGCGCTGTTGAACGAAGACGCACCGGTGCCGGTGACCGTCATCGCAAGGTCCTCTGCCACCGTCGCCGTCACTCCGCCGTGGCTTTGCCCCACCACCAGGAAGCTTCCTGCGCCCAGGCTGATATTGGCCGTGCTGCCACCCGTGATGCTGCGCCACCGCCGAGCTTGGCCCCAGCCGCCACGGAGACGCTGCCACTGCCCGTGCCGGACCCAGCGGCGTTGTTCACCAGGAGCATGCCTTCCGTCACCGTCGTGCCGCAGCTGTAGGTACCCAGCTCCCGCTGCCCGCCTGGCCGTGGCATGGCGCACCCCAAATCAGGATGAAGCCCGCCAGGAGGTCGAGAACGAGGTTGAACTGGGAAATCAGGCAGGAGGGATAGGGGAGATGAACAGGCACCAAGTCAGGGCTTACGCATGAACTGACTGTGAAAACATAAGATTTGTTAAGTATATGGTTTTTAGGGGGCTCCCGCCTTTTTGAGGTGAGAGCATGAGTTCCCAGCTTCCTTCTCAAGACGCTTTGCAAGCTTTGCGGGCCAAGTTTTCCAGACTTCCCGCCCCCGCCAGGCCGGCAAAGTTCTCCACCGGCTTGATGAAGTGCTCCTCATCGCCTTTTGCAGCACCTTGTGTGATGGCGAAAGCTATCTGGACATGGAGGACCTCGCCCAGAGCCAGCTGGTCATTGATGCCGTGGGGACACAAGGCCCCATTGCTGAGCAGATCATTGAGGCGGGTGCCGATTATGTTCTCGCCCTCAAAGCCAACCAGCCCAGCGCACTTCAAGCGGTGAGCGCCCACTTCAAGGAGGCTGAGTCTGTGGATCTCAAGAGCCTGCGGCAGCGCAAAGTGTGACCTTGGAACTCTCCCATGGGCATTGTGAGAAGCGTGAGTACACCATCGTGGAGGATCTCAGATGGTATCACAAAAGTTGGAAATGGGCAGGGCAGGCCTGAAGAGCGTGGCCCAGGTGCGCCGTGAGGTGCAGCGCGACTACGATGGCCCACCTGTAGAGGAAGTGCATTACTTCCTGTGCAGCTTCAAAGCGGATGTGGAACGTCTGGCCAGCCTGGTGCGAGGGCACTGGAGCGTTGAAAACCGCTGCCACTGGGTGCTGGATGTGACCTTTGGAGAAGATCACCGCCAGGTACGAGATCGCACCGCCGCCCACAACCTGACCATCCTATGAGAGATGGTCATCAGCACCCTGCATCGGCACCCAGCCAAGATCAGTCTGCGTAGAAAGCGCAAACTCGCCACCATGGATCCACACTTCAGGCTCCCAATCCTCTCCCTCCTTCATGCGCGTAAACCCTGGCACCAAGCCGGGAGAGTCCAGGCTCGCAATTGAAGAATATGCAGCTACGTTCCAGGATGAAGCTACAGCAAGGTCAAGTTTGGAAACAAGGGGAGCGCTACATCCGGATCGTGCACCTGGAGCGTCTTTCCGTGGAGTACAAGGACATGACCGACCTCGAGGCCAAGACAGGCAAGCACCTCCAGGCGACCAAAAAAGAGTTCTGCCGACTCATCAAAGGCGCTGAGCTGCTGCCCTCGTGATCGGAGAGCGCGGCGAGTGTGCCCGGCCCCGTCGCCGAGGAGCGCCGCGCGAAGACGGCCCCCTGCCTGCTCGCCGCCAACTTCCTTTGGATGGTCGTGTGTGTCCAGGGAGTAGATTGCCCACGTTCCTCCCGCACACCGGTTGGCACCACCAGAACATATGCAGGCATCGCCACAGGCGCAGTCTGGATGTGCCATCCGGCCAGTCGCCGTGTGGACCCTTACCCCAAACAACGACAGCCAGACTTCGCGGTCTTTTGCTCTGCCTGCCTTGATCGCACTACCGCTTCGTTGCCTGAGCCGGTTGACACAACCAGACGACGCCTGAGGAGCATTCGGGACCTCTTTGCAGCGCAGCTCCTCAATTCACGACCACCTCACGGCTTTCTCGCCCCCAGCTTTCGCAACGTTTTGTAGGTTTTAGTGTATTTCCAGAGGCGTGACTTCAGAGTCTCGCCTATCTGCTGACGTAGCGCATCCAGTTCCCTGCGTGAGGCCTTTAGCAGGCCTGCCATCTTCTCTCGCTCCATGGAGCCAGCCTCAAGCTGCCTCCTCAAGTCTTCATTCTCCTGTTTTGCCAGATCCAGCGTCTGCTGCAGGTCCCCACACTTTGTCATCAGGGAAACCACGCCGGGATGCAAGGCATGAGGGTTGTTGGTAACAACAATGTCATTAACGGAATTGAAGCATGCCATATTGTCATGCACCAGCTTCATGGCTGCTTTAACAGGGTCCGCATCCATCCGTTCAAGCAAAACCGCCTCACTCTCGCTCTTGTTTACCCTGTAAACGAACTCAAACTGGGAGGTGATGCGGCGCATGAAGTCCAGGGGATGATTCCTGCTCTGGGATATCAAGCACCAGCTATTGAGCTCAAAGTAAACGACGGGGTTGAAACGCGCCAGGGTCGCCGTCGCCCCGTCAAAAAACTGTGGCTCGTGCCCTTCAATATCCACCTTGATGAAATCAAGACGTTCAAGCCCCAATCTGCCCACAAGATCATCCAACGCAAAACCCTCGATGTCGCTTGCCGATACTGAATCGCTTTCGCCGTCTGGCTCAATATAGCCAAAGGCTGAATTTTCGAGAAACCGGACCCGTTGTGTCTTGTCTGAAACCGCCTGATGATAGGCATCCACATTGGAAACGGCATTGTTTTTCAAATTCTCCTGAAGAAGCTGAAAAACCGTTTCCCCAGGCTCGAACGCAAACACCCTGCCTGATCTCAATCGCTCGCTTAAAATCAGCGACGTCACACCAATGTTGGCCCCCACATCAAGTGCAACGGCATCCTCAGCCAAAAACAGTCGGCAAAAGTGCTGAAACCTCGCTTCAAATCTGCCCTCAATGGCGTTGAAATACCGATCTGTGTCCGACACACCCGCCACCACGAAGGACCGACCGTTGACGCTGAAACACCTTGTACTCATGCAGAAAGGACAAACTACCCAGCAGCATAGATTGTCGTAGAAGGCATTCAAGCCTGGACACACGTCAAAAAAGTAGGCCAAGACCTGCGCCCGGCCGGACGTCTGGCCTTGGTCAAAGGGGGAGGAGATTACCTATCGCCCGGACTAGAACCTCCACTCAAAGCCGCCATCGAACGAGATTGGCTCGCCGGGATGGGAGCGGTTTGGGCCGGTCATACGGGTCTGCGAGGGGTTTTGCCAGGTGCGGGTGTTGTCCACCCACTTCCACATCATGGTAGAGGCACGGAAGCGACCGGAAGGGGAAGGGTTCTCGGATGAATGGCCGCTCAAAGCAGGCGGCAGATGGCTCGTCCTAGGCTTCGCTCCGCCCCTGAAGGACTTCGCACGAAAGTGGCCCGCGAAGACTGGATGAACATCCCATCGCCTGGTCCTATTCACGAGAAGGGAAACCCAAGGCACGCGAGATCGTCCTGGAGCAACCAGTCAGACTAAGGCACCGTACCCGTTGCATATGAAAGGCCCCGTGTACACCCGTCTCCTGAAACTGTCGGGCATTCTCGTGCTGGCAGCATTTGGCGTCGCCGCCTCCTTCATCCCCTGGGGGAGGGAAGACTCACTCCACGGCACCAGGTTCCCAGTTTTCACAGTAGCCTGGGACAGAAGCAAGGATACCGGCCTGTTCCTGGATTACCCCAATCCGCTCGCCTACATTCTGCTACAAGCTCACAATGCCCCACGTATGGGTGGTGTGTTTCTAAACAGAACTCAGGAAGTCTCGTTGAACAATATGAAACCGATGAACGATACTGCCGAGTGGCTTGCGGAAAAGCAGAAAGCAATCCAATTGGGCGTGGCCTAGAACATTTACACTTCTGATAGCGAACCAAACAGGCAATTTCCCGTTAACTTGAGATCTGTGTTAGAGTGCTTCGACCATGACAAAAAATGGCTCTTCGCTGTTATGGGTGGGTAAATGCGGGCCGGAGCTTCAAGTCCAGATCTCCTGCCATCCAGTACGCAATGGCTTGGAAGTTGGCAAAGTTGCGAAAGCCCCTTGCCCGCCGGCGGGCGGTTTGAAGGATCCCGTTGATGGCTTCAATCGCCGCCGACGTAACCCGGTTGGGGTAGTACGCAAGGATTCCCGCCCAGTGCTTTTTGATCGTGCGTGACAACTTGCGGAACGACTCCAGCCGGCTCCGGTCTGCCCACTGACACCATCGCTTGAGATGATGCTCTGCCATGAAGACCCCTGGCCACTCCCATGTCTCCTGCAGGTGCTCACGCAGCGCAAGGGCACGGCCAATTTCCTTGTACCGGGCGCACAACTCGTCTCGCAACTGCTTCTGCGAGGCTTTGAGCCCCTCCCAATTGCCCCTCAAGGCCCACAGCCCCCCTTTGACATCGGCACCCATGCGATGCAGTTGCTTGCGCACCGCATCGGTGGCCTCCTGGGCCAGCTTCATGACGTGGAAGCGGTCAAAGACCACTTGCGCTGCGGGGAAGTGCTCCGCCGCTCCCTTCTGATAAGCGGGGCTCAGATCAATGGCCACCACTTTGACCTGGCTTGGCTGCGCCCCATGCGCGGGCATGGCTTGAGCCACCAGCTCGACACACTCGCCACTGCGCCCCGGGGTCATGAACAACAAGCGTGCTGAGGCTCCTGTCTCAGGTCGAAGATCAACCGCCACTGTGGCATAGCGGTGGCCTTTGCGCGTGGCAGTCTCATCAATGGCCAGAACATGGACCTCGCTCCAGTCTTGGGAAGCATGGGCCTGTCCCACATAGTGATGCACCACCCGCCACAACCGGGTGTCGGTCTCTCCCACCAGACCGGCCACCGCGCTGACGGGCATCTCTCGGGACAGGGCCATCACCAGCGCTTCAAACATCAGCGTAAAGCCGCTGCCCGCTCGCGCCCAAGGAACCTCCACCTGCCTCACCCCGTGTTCAGGACAATCCACCCGCGGCACCCTCGCACTCAAGTAAGTGGCATGCTGCCAGAAGTTCAAATGCCGCCAGCGCTTCAACTCGTGATCATAGGACGTGCAAAGCTTGCTACAGCAGGGACAGGGCAACTTCGCACCGGACTGCACCTCAATCTCCAGGCACAGGAACATCTTGCCGCTCTGATCGCGCTCCAGACCACTGCCGATGACCTTCCAAGGTGCCGTCAGCCCCAATGCTGCCTCAAACAAGCTGTTCTGATCCATGCCTATCCTCTAGCAAAATCCCCACAAAAGACCAGAATCTACCCACTCAATTCAGCGAAGCGCCCAAAAAATTGAAAAAGGGAATCGAGCGCTTATTTTTGTTTAAAGATCCGACGTCAAAAGAATTACACCCTTGGGTGTATAACTTTCGGGCAAAGAATAATTCAAGAGACCTCCTGATTGCATCACCAGCATCTGACGCCCAAAAAAGGGTGATTTTGCTTTGCGACGGCGAAGCCGATGTGATCGCTGAAGATGCGTTTGTCAGTCGATTTGATTGAGATAAAAAAGATCTCTGTCACACGCCACAGGGCAAAAGGCCGAGACGGCGTTTGTGGGGCAAACGCTGACCAAAGTCCTCGAAGCCCTCAAGACCAGTGAGTCGGCCGTCCGTCCACCTCAGACTTCACACCGGGCCAACTCACCGCTGTTGCCTTTCCGGTCGAATCCGACGGCCGATGGCTCGTGCCGGTGAGACCGGCCTGTTTCTGGACTACCCCAATCCGCTCGGATACATCCTGAATCCCTTGTTGTTCGTGGTTGTTGGAGTTCTCACGTTTTCCGCAGCGCGATGGTGCTGGAGCCAGTTGAACAGAAACAGGTCCTGAACGGCACCCCTGCACCCCTCGCGAATCGAGATGGTCATCAATCTGGCGTGTGCAACTGAGATTTCATACTTTCGACTACATCCCCCTTGCCATGTGGTGCGTGGCTTCGCTTTCTGTAATCGCTTAGCATGCGGTTCAAAATCCTATCTTGCCATACCGTTTTCGAGTGGAATGCAATAACTATGCAGCTAGCCAGTATGTTACTTTCACCCTCCCTTTTCACATTAGCTTTGTCGCCCAGTTGTCGAACCTTCTCTATCTGATCGCCCGTGAGATTTGGCGCCCACCTTGATCGAGGTAATCCCATCTGGGTCCACAGAGCTACGGACGCTAATTCCTGAATCCCTTCGATTTCGCTTTCCAACCAGATTTCAAGAATGGAATCACGCCCTATGTCAGAAAGTTGGGTTGATGACTCACTGTAGTACGCCATGAGAGTCCAAGCCCAAATTGCAGCACCCACCACCGCGCTAGATCGATGCTTCAAGTTTGCAACAACTGGCTCTCTTAGAATGATCCATTCATTTAGGTCAAAGTGTCCTTCGGATTGGGTGTCAAATCGATCTGCTATGGCGAACAAGCCTCTGGCCACAAGCTCGTCCTCATCGCTTGTTAGCAGGCAATTGAGTTGCGGGTCAATTTTCCCTTTGGTCACCGCTTTCCCGGTCAATATTGCTCCCGCAATCGTGGCGCAGACGGAGTGTTGATATCTGAATGGGTGATCAAACCTCCTAAATAGCAACCATGAGTGGTGAAACAACTCTGTGCCATATGGGCCACGACCAATTGTACGAAGGTCCAGCGAATCTTGGCCTATCTTTGCGCATGACGCCACTACTTGAATTGCGGACGTAATTGTCTCAGGTGAAGCTTCAGCTTCTTCAACAAGACACTGCATGATTCGCGGGATCGCTGGATCTAGATGCTGCCATGAACTTTTGCTCACACCTTTGTCCGCGCGGGCTTGCGTGGTCGATTCGGGGTAGCTGACCCTTCTGATTAACTCAAGAATCAAGGGTTCAGCCTGCTTGCGTGACAAGACCGCAGCCATTGGAACAACTTCTTTCCACTCATCTGAGAGCAAACAATGCGCCAATGGAGTAAGGACGTTGTCATTGGTTTCATAGTCAAGATAATGCCCCTCGGCCGCAGCTACTGCGGCAAGGTACTCTTGGAATGTTAAATGTCTAAACTGATAAAATGGAACCGTTATACCTGCATCAACCTGCCGACCGGCTTCTAGCAAGACGCTGGAACGCAACTCGACTCTCTTGAGGAACTCAAGTGGAGAACCTTTGGAATATCGCCGAATGTGAGGCAACCGATCTCGAGCCTCTTCCAGAAGCTTCAATAGCTCTTTTTCAGTCGCAGTCTGTTTACCTTGCTTCATAAGCTGAAAAGCAATACAGGCAAGTTGCGGCACGGACTCTTTGAGATTGAGCGGCTCATGTCCTTTGATGTTCCATGTATCAAGCAAGACCTCGACTGCTCGGCCATACAAACTGACGCGATCAGGAGGGAGGCGACCTGCGCCGTGCTTCACCACCAAAAGCATCGTTAAAAGCAGGGGGTTTTCAGCAAGCCGATTTAGTGAAGGATTGGACAGCAACTGCCGAACAACCTCACCCATTTCCTCCACTGCTTCACTGGAATCTCCTGCCATGAGGCACCTCCAATGGTCACACAGGCTTCTAATTGCATCCGGTTCCAAAGGCGCAACTCGCCATCTTTCGCAAAACCTGGATAGCCGCGGTGCAATCAATCCAAACCCCGCTTCGCGACTTGTCACAACTAACTTTATCCTTGGATACTGATCCAAGAATGCCTCGAGGTGCTCAACAAATGACTCGCGTCCAGCATCATCATGTATCTCGTCCAATCCGTCAACAAGCAACAAAACGTTGCCAGCTTGAAGCAACGGAACTAAAGCTTCCCGTAGACCGTCAAGATCAAGTTGACCGGTAATGGCGGCAAGGTTTCCAAGAAGTGTCAAAATTGGCTTTCCTATATATTCTCGCCATTCTCGGCACCTTATTAGAACTGGCGTGAGGTCAACTGACGGCAAATGATCTTCAGTTGCGTTACGGCGATTGGGATTAGCATATGCTACTGCAAGGCGCTTCAATAACAGCGTCTTGCCGCCACCTGGCAAAGCAAGGAGTGCCAAACAGCGTTTAGATGTGAACGCCTTTCCGAAGTCGACAGGCTTTCCGAATCGTTTTACCCACTTGTCCAGTTTTTGTTGTGCCTGGGGGTCGTTTTTAGAGAACTCTGGAGAGCATCTAGTTACCTTCAAGGGCACAAAAAGGCGCTCGAGATCAAACTTGCGCTGACCAAGCTCCATGTCCGCCCGCACACCTTCGATGGTCATTTGACCACAGTCTCTCACGAGGTACTCCCTGTATCGTTGGAGCAGCGCCCTTGAATTAGCGTCGTCATTCACGCTGGGCCCGCTTGGTGCAATTGACTTATTTTGTAAATTTTTGGAGGGCAGAAGGGAATCTAAAAATTGGGGGAGATCTTGAAAACGCTCCCCGTATCCTATTGGCTCAACAAACCCACGCCAACTAGGATCAGCGTGGCGCATCGAAACTTGTGAGTTGAGTACCAATGCATAATGTTGGGGGGCTGCGGTGTTCATTTTCTCTCGCAACCATTTCACTAGGGCCGTGAAATTGGGGTCACTGAATGTCTCCCCGCAGCCGACAAAAAGCAAACGTTTGAATGAGCACATGCTCTTTTGCATGAGATCGCGAATTTCGCTTCGCAGTGTTGCGTCGTAGTCTCGTATGCCTAGAACGCAAGTGGCAGGTCTAGTCCATGAGCCGTGGAGATGTAGGATTCCATCGGTTTCATTTCGCATCCACGATGCTGCTTGTTTTACTTCATCCAAAGTGATCGCCTGACTACTTGTCACCGATTCCAGCAGGTGGTCGTAGTTTAATGTGCAGAAGGGTATTCTAGCGTTCTTTAGACCCACAATTGATCTTGCCAACGCCTCATTGCATGCGAATTCTGCTTTGAATACATGTTCCAGCCAACGCGAGTAGAGGTCTCCATTTGGCGCAGATAATTTGCGACTCACGAATTCCGCGGCGCCGAGCAAGTCGTCAATGTCTGTTGAATTGAGTTGGGCTTGCCACGCAGCGAATTGCACGTCGGATATAAGACCTTTTTTTTGCGCATGGGCGAATCCATCTTGCACGAGGCCTGCCCATGACATTGATGGCATTTTCCCCTCAGTCAGCGCGATGCTCACGCCGGTTCCGACAACTAACACAAGCTCCTGACGCGCTATTGATTCTTTGATCTGTGCCAAATCACTGTGTTGATTTATGCCTTGGACTGGATTGACATTGGCTTTGGGGCTTTTTTTGCTTCGCATTTTCATGGCCTCATTATTTTCATCGACAAATTAGACAAGAAATGTTTTGCTATAGGAAATCAAGTCCAAATAGAACGTTTAGCGTTTTTTGGGTGGGAGCTCTCGGCGCCCTACCCATTCCGCCTTTTTTTGGCTGTTGCAGTTTGCAACGAGCTTTGTATAGCCCAAAATTCATCGAGATCCCTCCACTCATTGTCGGTGACGCGCCCCACTGTGTGGTGCGCAATATTGGGGTAACTTTTCGCGATTCGCGTGCACTCGGCACACTTGGGCATGGATGTCGGCAGCTTGCGCCGTCCAGGCAAACAGGTTGGATCCTTGTTGTAACAGGGCTCGTAGGCGTCGATTGCGCAGATCAGGTCGGGCACACCATGGAGCCTCAGCGCAGTCGTTTGGTGGTGATGTCTCGAAAGAACCTCTCCACCATATTGAGCCACGAGATGTTTGTCGGGGTAAAATGCACCTGGATTCGAGGGCATCGCCTGAGCCAAGCCTGCCCCGGGGCGTGGTTGTGCGTTAGCATAGTTGCCGACGATGAGACGCAGGTGCTTGTCAGATGGTGTCGGGACTTGAGGAGTTTCAGCTCCTCCTGGGGTCGGTGTTGTTGCTGACGGGTGCTTATGACCGTGGCGTCTGCCACGTTGAGCGATGCAAACAACGTGGCGGTGTACCGTGCCGTTTGTAGTCATGGGTGAAGGTGGCGGCGAGCCCCGTCTTTAATGCCAGGGCCTGACTCCTCTCGTCACTACTCAGAACCAACACGTGCTCCACAAGACGCTGAGGGCTAAAAGCGCTTCGAGATAGGCTCTCTAGGGTTAACTCTTGCTTCTCATGCAAGGCGATGGTGACGGCATTGGACATGCGCTACAACAGCACAGGCATTGCAACGCAAGTGTCACACTAGTTGCTGCGCACTACTAAGTTTCATATAGTTCTTTATCCCAACATGTAGGAATGAAGTATTTGTGAATGCATCTAAAATTTGTCTCTAAGCAGGGAATGTTCGTCCAAGTAGTCGATCCTGCTTACAAGGAGAGGTGATTGCGAGTCTCGTCCTTCGTAGAAGATTCCAATGATCAATGGCCGGTTCTCCCTAAAAATGAATGCTGGTGATCCGCTGGCACCTCCAAGCATTGAGCTAGTTGTGTACAAGTCCGAATTGCCATTGCTTACGATATTGGCCTGGTTTGGCCAAAGGTGTACATGCCTAATTCCAACATGTGCTATGGGATACAAGGCCGCCCAATAGTCTTCTCGGATAGGTAGGGACAAGAGATGTCGACCAACGCTGGGATAACCTATAACGTAGCACTCTTCACCCTCTAGAGGTTTAGGGATTGGGTGAGGCTGAGTGAAAAACTTCTCCTCTAGAGTAGAAGGGTCTGAAAATATTGGGGTCGGCTGTGTAGTGGTGAAATATGCTTGATCAAGTTCACGGGATTCGGATTTCTCCCACAAGTGGAGTTCTTTGATGATGCAAAGGGTGCCTGAAATTGAAAACACTACCCGCCCTTGGGGATGGGATCTGCGAAAAATCTCCATCTCGTCCCAGACGTGAGCGCATGTAGCATGCAATTGAATTGCTCCACTGCGCATTCTAAAGCAAGTGCCAAGCGGGCGCCATAACTCTGGTTTTTGAATATCGTAGGCTAAGTAGATCGGCGATACACTCTTCCTTAAGTGGTCTCCGAGTTTAAGCAGTTGTTCGGAGAAGTTCATTGCGGAGGGTCAACGAATTGCACGGCAGGAAGTAAAGTGCATGAGAAGCTTCAGCGCAATTTCAGCGAAGTTCCCGAGAGTTGCAAGATGAGGGCCGAGGGGATCCGGGGTCGTTACGCGTCACTCATCGCCCCTGCCAGCCTTGCCCTCTAATCCCCCAAATAAGCCTCGCGAACCTGCGGATTCTGACGTAGAGCCGCCGCGGAGTCTTCCAAGATCACTTTCCCAGTCTCCAGGACATAACCGTAGTGGGAGATGGCCAACGCCAGGTTGGCGTTCTGTTCCACCAGCAGAATCGTCAGGCCGCGCTCTTTGTTGATCTTGACGATCTGGTCAAAGATGGCGCGGACGAGCATGGGTGCGATGCCGAGGGAGGGCTCGTCCAGCATGAGGCACTTGGGCTTGCTCATGAGGGCCCGGGCGATGGCGAGCATCTGCTGCTCACCACCGGAAAGGGTGCCGGCGAGCTGGGAGATGCGCTCCTTGAGCCGGGGGAACATGGTGAAGGCGTAGTCCACGTCCTCCTTGATACCGGCTTTGTCCCGACGCAGGTAGGCACCCATTCTGAGGTTCTCCTCAACGGTCAGGTTCGCGAAGACCATGCGGCCTTCCGGCACATGGCAGAGGCCCTTGGAGACCACGGCGTGAGGGGACTGGTTGGTGATTTCCTTCCCGTCGTACTTCACCTGACCGCCACCGGCGCGGATGAGGCCGGAGATGGCGCGGAGGGTGGTGGACTTGCCCGCGCCGTTGGCCCCGATGAGCGTGACGATGGACTTCTCCGGCACCTTCAGGGACACCCCGTGCAGGGCCTTGATCGTTCCGTAGGAGACTTCGAGTTGGTTGACTTCAAGCATCGAGCGGGCCCTTTCCATCCTCGGTGCCCAGGTAGGCGGCGATGACTTTCGGGTTGCTTTGAATTTCTGCGGGCGTGCCTTCAGCGATCTTCACTCCGTACTCGAGCACGGCGATGCGCTGGCAGATGCCCATGACGACCTTCATGTCGTGCTCCACGAGCAGCACGCTGATTTGGAATTTGTCTTTGATGAACTGGATGAGGTGCATGAGCTCCTCTTTCTCCGTGGGGTTCATCCCGGCGGCGGGCTCATCCAGCAGCAGGAGCTTGGGCTTGGTGGCCAGGGCGCGGACGATCTCCAGGCGGCGCTGATCACCGTAGCAAAGCGACTTGCACGGCGTGGACGCCTCCTTGCCCAGATCGAAGATATCGAGCAGGTCGAAGACCTCGTTCTCGATCATCGCCTCCTCATCCAGGAACGCTGGTCCGCGGAAGAGGGAATGGGCAATGCCATGCTGCAGGTGCATCATCTTGGCCGTGCGCACGTTGTCGAAGACCGACAGCGAGGAGAACAGGCGGATGTTCTGGAAGGTGCGGGCAATGCCGAGCTTCGTGATCTGGTGCGGCTTGTGCCCTGGCACGGAGACCCCGCCGAACTTGATGCTGCCGCCCGTGGGCTGATAGACCCCGGTGATGAGGTTGAACACCGTCGTCTTGCCGGCACCATTGGGCCCAATGAGGCCGACGAGTTCACCCGGCTGGATGGAGAACGTCAGGCCCCCGACAGCGCGCAAGCCGCCGAACTGGATGGTGACGTCGTTGAGTTCAAGGACCGAACTCATGCGGACTTCCTCCTTTTCTTCTCAAAGGTGACGGGCAGAAGGCCCTGAGGCCGGACAATCATCATGATGATAAGCAGGATCGAAAACACGATCATGCGGTATTTCTCGGCATCGCGGAGTTGCTCATTTAGCACGGTCAAGCCGATGGCAGCGACTACGACACCCAAGGTGCTGCCCATGCCGCCGAGGATGACCATGATGATGATGTCCACCGACTTGAGGAAACCAAAGCCCTTAGGATCGATGGCACCGAAGAGGTGGGCGTACAGTCCACCAGCGAGGCCCGCGAAGAAGGCGCCCAGCACGAAGGCCACCACCTTGTAACGCACCGTGTTCACCCCCATCGATTCACTGGCGACCTCGTCATCCCGCACCGCCAGGAAGCCCCGGCCGTAGGTGGAGTTCACCATGGAAGCCACGACATAGATGCAGATGGCAGCGATCCCGAAGACCCAGAAGAAGGTGGTGTAGTCTGGAATACCCCGCATGCCCAAAGCACCGCCGAAGGGGCCATTGCTGGCGGTATTCTGGAAGATGACCCGGATGATCTCATTGAACCCGAGGGTGACAATGGCGAGGTAGTCGCCCCGGAGACGAAGGGAGGGCACGCCTACCATCCAGCCGCAGGCCGCCGCACAGAGGCCGCCGACCAGCAGGGAGATGATGAACGTGACGGCATGCGGCGCAGGTCCGGGGCCACCCAGGAGGTTCATCAGAGAGGGCCCCATCTCCACCGAAACGGCAGCCGCCATGTAAGCGCCTACGCCCATGAAGCCGGCGTGTCCCAGGGAGAACTGACCGGTGTGGCCATTCACCAGATTCAAGCTCACGGCGAGGATGATGTTGATGCCTGCGATCAACATGATCTGCAGGACATAGGCATCGATGTTGTCTGATGCCTGCGAGACCCCGAAGCTGACCAGCAGGGCCAGCAGGAGGAGCGCTTGAGTACGGTACTTGAGAAGAAATTGCATCGTGACCAGATTCAGACCTTTTCACGTTCCACCTTGCCAAGCAGACCCGAGGGCTTGAACAGCAAAATGAGAATGAGGATGACGAAGGCGACGCCCTCCTTATACCCCGAAGGGATGCCCAGCTTCTGGCTGTAGCCGGTGACGAGAGTCTCCACCACGCCAATGATCATGCCACCCAGCGCGGCACCAGGGATGTTGCCGATGCCTCCCAGCACGGCTGCCACGAAGGCCTTGATGCCTGGCTGGATGCCCATGAAGGGATCCACGGAAGGATAGAGAGATGCGTACAAAATGCCGCCGGCCGCCGCGAGGGCAGAGCCAAGGCCGAAGGTGAAGGAAATGACCACGCTGGTATTCACCCCCATGAGGGCGGCCGCAGTGGGGTTCAAGGAAAGGGCCCGCATGGCCAGCCCCAACCGGGTGCGCATGACGATGTAGCGCAGTCCGACGAGGAGGGCGGTAGTCACCACCACCACAATGACCTGCGTCATAGTCACCGTCAGCCCGCCCAGTCCGCTGATGTTCTGCCGGGGGATCAGCGCCGGGAAGGGCTGCTGCGTGGCCCCGAAGACGAGCTGACCGGTGTACTCAATGAAGAGCGAGACCCCGATGGCGGTGATCAGGACGTTGAGCCGCGGGCGATTGCGCAGCGGCCGGTAGGCGAAGTATTCAATCGCAATACCGAGGGCCGCGCAGATCGCCATGGAGGCGAGCATCACCACCGCGAGCGCGAGGGGCCAGGGCAGGCTGTTCAGCAGGGGCTCGAGGGCCTTGTGGACATAGAGTCCGCCAAAGGCCCCGAGCATGAAGACATCCCCGTGCGCGAAGTTGATGAACCGCAGGACCCCGTACACCATCGTGTACCCCAACGCGATCAACGCGTAGATGGCACCGAGGAACAGGCCGTTGAGAAGTTGCTGAACGAACTGATCCAAGGTGCGCTCTCGATTAAGGGTGGGGCTGCTGCGTCAGGTCAGATGAGTTAGCGAGAGTTCCTAGAGCGAAATCAGGGAGCGACCGTTTCGACGTACACGAACTTGCCGTCCTTGATCGTGAGGACGACCGCGGGCTTGTTGGCGTCGCGCTTGGCGTCCAGGGTGATCTTGCCGGTGATGCCTTCGAAGTCCTTGGTGGCGGCGATCGCGTCACGCAGAGCCTTGCCTTCCGTCGTGCCTGCACGCTTGATGGCGTCCACCAGGATCATGGCGGAGTCATAACCCAGAGCGGCCATGGCGTCAGGGATGGTGCCGTGCTTGGCCTTGTACTTGGTGACGAACTCCTGGATGCGGGGTGCGGTGTCCTCGTTGGAGAAGTGGTTGGAGAAGAAGGAGCCCTCAATGGACTTGCCCGCCACCTGCACGAGGGAAGGGGAGTCCCAGCCATCGCCACCCAGAAGGGGGGCCTGGATGCCGAGTTCCTTGGCCTGCGTGGACATGAGGCCCACTTCATTATAGTAGCCGGAGGCGAGGATGGCATCGGGAGCGCCTTCCTTGATGGAGGTGAGCTGGGCCTTGAAGTCCTTGTCCCCGGAGGCGTAGCTCTGCTCGCCCACGATGGTGCCGCCGTTCTTCGTGAAGTACTCCTTGAAGTACTGGGAGAGACCCACGCTGTAGTCCTGCGTGACGTCCGTCATCACAGCCACCTTCTTCCAGCCACGGGCGAGGGCGAACTTGGCCATCACCGTGCCCTGGAAGGGATCAATGAAACACACGCGGAAGATGGAGTCACCGGTCTCCGTCACCTTGGGGTTCGTGGAGGCAGGGGAGATCATGGGAATGCCCGCCTTCTGGGCGATGGGGGCCATTTCCAGGGAGCGGCCAGAGGCCACTTCACCCAGCAGGGCCACCACCTTCTCACGGCTCACGAGCTTCTTGGCCACGATGCCAGCCTCGCCCTGCTTGGACTGGTCGTCCTCGGTCACGAGCTTGATCTTCTTGCCCAGTACCCCGCCAGCAGCGTTGACCTCGTCAATCGCCATCTGCGTGCCAGCATGGGAGGACTGGCCGAAGGTGGCCGTGCCGCCCGTCAGGGCCGCCACCTCGCCGATCACGATGGTGTCGGCATCAGCAGCGTCGCCGCTCTTTTTACAGCCAGTCAGACCGGCGGTGGCGACGCCCAACAATCCAAGGAGGAGAAAAGCACGGTTGCGGATTTGCATGGAGGGACTGTTTAGCAGCCACCGTTCCACGGGCAAGGGGAAAAGCCGTACGTACTCCACTTCATTTGCGATGTGGGAAATTGCAGGAAAAAGGAATCTTTCCCACAGAGGTTGCCTCGCGGCGGAATGGTGGTTTGATCGGGGTCGGTTTTGTTCCTGTTCCCGATTCTTTTTGCCCCCCTCTAATGGCCCGCGACTACACGCTTCATGGCACCCCGGCTCCTCATCGTATCGATTACCGTGCGGAGCTGAACGAACAGCAGTTCGCGGCCGTGACGGCTCCCGCGGGGCAGTCCCTGGTGATCGCGGGCGCAGGCAGCGGCAAGACCCGGGTGCTGACCTACCGGGTGGCCTACCTGCTGGACAACGGCATTGCTCCGGAGAACATCCTGCTGGTGACCTTCACCAACAAGGCCTCCCGCGAGATGCTGGACCGGGTGCAGAATCTGCTGCCGATCGAGACCAACCGGCTCTGGGGCGGCACCTTTCACTCCATCGGCAACCGGCTCCTGCGGAAGCACGGCGACCGCCTGGGGCTGCGGCAGGGCTTTTCCATCATGGACCGGGAGGACCAGAAGGACCTCATGGAGACGGTGGTGACCAGCAGCGGCGTGGACACCACGACCTACCGCTTCCCCAAGCCGGAGGTGCTGGGGGAGATCTTTTCCCTGGCAGACAACACCAGCACCTCCATCGCCCAGGTGGTGAAGGGCAAGTACCCGTACTTTGAGCGGGTGGTGGAGGGCATCGAGAAGCTCCGCGAGCTCTACACGGCGAAGAAGCTGGAGACGAACAACGTGGACTTCGACGATCTGCTCACGATGACGCTCCGGCTCTTCCGTGAGAATGAGGATCTGCTCGATCGCTACCGCCGGACCTTCCGCTTCATCCTGGTGGACGAGTATCAGGATACCAACCTGCTCCAGAGCGAGCTGATCGAGCTGCTGGCCGGGCCTGAGGGGAACCTCATGGTGGTGGGGGACGATGCCCAGTCCATCTACTCCTGGCGCGGGGCGAACTTGAAGAACATCCTGGAGTTCCCCCAGCGCTATCCGAAGGCCCGGGTGTACAAGATCGAGGTGAACTACCGCAGCGTGCCTGAGGTGCTGCATCTGGCGAACCGGGCCATTGAGGTGAACCAGGGCCAGTTCCGCAAGGCGCTCATGCCCGCCCGCGTGGGCAAGGAGGTGCTGCCCGCCCTGGTGCCGCTGGACAACGCCAGCGCCCAGGCATCGTTCGTGGCTCAGCGCATCCTGGAGCTACGGGATGAGGGCATGGAGTTCAACGAGATGGCGGTGATCTACCGTGCTCATTATCACTCCCTGGAAATCCAGATGGAGCTGACCAACCGAGGGATTCCGTTTCAGATCACGAGCGGTCTGCGATTCTTCGAGCAGGCGCATGTGAAAGACGTGGCCGCGTTCATGAAGTTCGCCGTGAACCGTCAGGACGAGGTCTCCTTCATGCGCCTGGTGCGCCTCATTCCCGGCGTGGGCACCGCCAGCGCAGGGAAGATGTGGGCCCACTGGCTGCAAAGCGCCGCGGTGGCTGGACCGGTGACCCAGAGCGTCTTTGGAGAGTGTCTCCGCAAGCTGCCCGCGCCCAAGAAGGCGGCCAAGATCTGGGAGCAGACCGCCTTCACCCTGGAGGAGTTGCTGGAATCTGAAGGGGAACCCGTGGCCCCCTCGGCCATGATCCGGAGCGTCATGGAGGGCGTGTATGAGGACTACATGCGCACCAAGTTCAAAAACGCCGATCAGCGCAAGCAGGACCTGGAGCAGCTCAGCAACTACAGCACCCGGTTCAAGGATGTGTCCGAGTTCCTCAGCCAGCTCGCGCTGGTGAGCGGGGTGGACACGGATGAGCAGCCCAATGCGAACAACCGCGACTCCGAGGCGGTCACGCTGACGACTGCCCACCAGGCCAAGGGGCTGGAGTGGCAGGCCGTCTTTGCCGTGTGGCTGGCGGAGGGCATGTTCCCCAACAACCGCGTCATCGAGGAATCAGGCGAGGTGGGTCTGGAGGAGGAGCGCCGGCTCTTCTACGTCACGGTCACCCGGGCGAAGGATGAACTTTACCTGACGTATCCGGTGATCAACTACCAGGCGCGCGATGGCGAGGTGCTGCAGCGTCCGTCCCGATTCCTTCAAGAACTGCCCAAAGACTTGATGGAGACCTGGAACGTGCGAAGTGTGTTCGCGTGAGGTCCGGCGGAAAACCCCTGAAGAAGAAACGTGGCTGTGCATGGCGGATCCTGGGCCTCCTGATGGTGCTGGGACTGGTGGCGGTGCTGGCGGTGGACTATGTCTTCAACCTGCGGAGCACCATCGTGTTCCTGGCCTTTCGCGATTCCAGGCAACCCCTGGAAGTGCGCCTGGGAGGCAGCGGTTCATGGAAACCGGTCTCAGCCCTCACCGTGGCCGAGATGGATCGCGCCCTGGTGCGGAGGGACGAGGACAGCGGCATCACCTGGCGCACCCTGGTGCTGCGGCGTGAGGCCCGCACCTGGGGGCAGCGTGTGGCGGGCTTTCTGGTGCGCGAGACCGTGAACGTCATTGAGATCAATCCGGCCAACTACCAGTTTCAGACCAGCTTCAAGGACGGCTTCGCTCTCACCACGGCCAAGGAACGGCTCGCCACCGAGCGTGCCGCCTTTGCGATCACAGCCAATTTCCGCGATCCCGCGGGCAAGCCGCTGGGATTGGTGGTGCACGAGGGCACCCAGCGGAACCCGACCTTCCCGGCGTGGACGGGCTACTTTTTTGTGAAGGCGGGCAAGCCCTGGTTCGGGCCCAAGTCCCTCTTCGAGGAGACCCCCGGTGTGCTTCAGGAGGCATCCCAAGGCTATCCCTCCCTGATGAAGAACCACACGGTGTTTTCCTATGTGGATCTGCCCAGCACCCGGTACTTCGACGGTAATCGGGTCACCTACCGCGCCCTGGCGGGCATGAAGCAGAATGGGAACATCGTTTTCATCCTCTCAGGGACTGGCGGCGTGATGAACGTCTCTGAAGTCACGGCGCTGGCCCAGCGGCTGAACGTGCAACACGCGACGCTGCTGGATGGCGGGCGCGCCCTGCAATACTCGCTGAAACTGCATGGGGCAGCGAGGCATTTTACGGCCTTCAACACGTTGATTGACTTCGGCTCTGAGATGCTCGAATTGCAGCGCTCGCCCGTGTACATCGTCGCCCGTCCCACGGCGGTGGCACCAGCGGGTCCTTCCACCGCCACCGCCCCGTGAAAAAGTCTGCCGCCAGTCGCCCAACCGCCGCACGCAAAAAGGCGGGAGCAGGGAAAGCGATGCTGGGAGCCGCACGCCCGACCTTCCGCTATGAAATGGAGCTGCGCCAGGAAGGCCACCAGGTGGTGGCTGGGGTGGATGAGGCAGGGCGGGGCCCCTTGGCCGGACCAGTGAGTGTGGCCGCGGTCATCTTGCCGGATGATTTCACCCATGCGGAGTTGCACGATTCCAAGCAACTCACGGAATTGCGGCGCGAGCGCATCTATGATGAGCTGATGGGGCGCGCCGACGTCCTGTGGTGTCATGTGATGGTTGAGGTGGATGAGATCGACCGCATCAACATCCTCCAGGCCACGCGGATGGGCATGCGCCGGGCAGTGCAGGGTTTGTCCATGCTGCCGCACGCAGTTTTGATTGACGGGACACCCGTGCCCGACTTTCCTGTGCCACACCGTGCGCTGGTGAAGGGGGATGCTCTAAGTCTCTCCATCGCTGCGGCCAGCGTCATTGCCAAGGTGGCGCGGGACCGGCTCATGCGGCAGGCGGCATTGGATTATCCCGTATATGGCTTCGATCAACACAAAGGGTATGGGACACCTGAGCACCTGGAGGCGCTCCGCAGGCATGGTCCTTGCCCGCTGCATCGCCGTTCTTTCTCGCCCGTCTCTCAACTCACGTTTGCGTTTGACGACCTCTAGGGGGCACCGCGTCGAGCCCAGGATCATTGGGGAATGGGGCGAGCATCTGGCCGCGAAATGGCTGGTGAGGAACGGGAGAAAGATCCTGTACCGGAACTACCGCGGCCCCAAGGGCGGCGAGGTGGACATCGTTTGCCGCCATGGCGATGTGCTGACTTTCGTGGAGGTCAAGACCCGTACCAGTCTGGAGTACGGCCGGCCGGCGGACGCGGTGGGCAGCGTAAAGGAAAGGCTCATCCTTCGTGGGGCAAGGGCCTGGCTGCGACTACTGGATCGGCCAGAATGCATTAACACTCGATGCGATATCGTGGAGGTCATTGTTTCTGAAGGAGAAAAACCACAATTATCCGTCATCGAAGGAGCATTTATTCTGGCGGATGATTAAGAGGGAGTTATGGTTTCTCAGAAATCCCCTCGGCAGTCTCATGGTTCGTAGCGTCTTTGCTTCACTGGTCTTGTTTCTCCTTACGGATGCGGCGTGTGCCGTTACCATCGTGGGGTACGATCCCGCTTTGCATGACCGGTTTGCATCGGGGTATCCCACGACTCCGGTCGTGAATTCCAGCGCGGGTTTTGTTGGCGCTGGCTACGACTTTTCTGGAGTGGGTTGGAGCACGACGGAGCCACAGAAGTCGATCACGATGATCAGTGACCAGTACTTCGTGTACTCGGGGCACTATCCTATTGGATCAGAGGTCACCTTTCGGACGGCTGGGGGCAGCATTATCACCTACTCCGTTGATACCAGCTTTTCATTCGCTCCCACAGGAGAGGTGTCCGATGCGCTCGGGGATCTGAGGATCGGTCGCTTGACCACCACGGTGTCGCCAAGCATCGCTTCGTACGCCATCTTCGACTCATCGGACTACGCTGACTTCGAGGGTTTGTCTCTGCTGGTGTATGGCCATGGAAGCGGAGCCTCACCCAGGATCGGCACCAACATCTCTGAGGGCGTGCAAGATGTGGAAATTGACGGGAGCCTCATTCGGAAAGGGTTGGTCTGGGATCAAGACGCATTGACCGGAGAGGCCCTCCTGGAATCCGGCGACTCGGGCAGCCCCACCTTTGCCATCTACAATGGACAACTGGTCCTGCTGGGCACCCACTACGGGGTAGGAGGTACCACATCGGTGGACGATCTTCTTGCTCTCTATCTGGAGAGCCTGACCGCCGCTGGGATACCATACTCCAGCGTCCCGGAGCCCGGGAAGATGGCGTTTTTCTTGCTGGCGTTGGGATTGATCGGGATGCGGCGGAAGCGCCAGTCGAGCTGATATTTCCAACTATTGTCTGGCATCGTCAGGGTTAAATGATATTTTCGGGCTGATTGGAAATATCATAGGGTAGTCCCAGCCGTCCTGACTCATGCGCCCCTTGGTGAAATCAGTCTTGATTTTCGCGAGCAGCTTCTGCCTTGCCTGGTGTGGCATGCTGGGCGACCTCTCCGCGGCCCTCCAGGTGGCCAGCTATGATGCTGACGTGAATGAGCGGCTCAATGGCAGTGCGAACTTCATTGGCGCTGGCTACGACTGGAGCGGGGTGGGGCAGACGTCCGATGGTCGGTGGGTCACGATGATCTCTGACGAGTACTTCATCTCCGTGGGGCACTACCATCCCGTGGCGGGGGCGGACAATGTCCGCTTCTATCTGAGCGACAGTCTTTCGGGCGGGTTCGAGGACTACGTGGTGAACACCTCATTTGGCATTCAGCTCATGACGGACCAGGGCCTGAGCGACATCTGGATCGGCCGTCTGACCTCCTCTACAAGCAGCAACATCAGCTCCTACGAGATCTTCGACCCGCTGCCCAGTCCCGACATTTTGGAAGGGGAGGATGTCTTCGTCGTGGGGAATTCAGGTCAGGGCTCGTACCAGAACTTCCGCGTGGGCACGAACGTGCTCGATCTCGATGACGGAACCCTGGGGGTGGCGGAGCGGAGCGTTTCTGTGGTGAACGGCTGGTCCGCCACAGCGATTTATGATGCAGACGTGCTGTACGACACCTTCTTCCAGTCTGGGGATTCCGGGGCGCCGACCTTCATTGTGAACAACGGGGTGCTGGAGCTGGTGGGAGTGCATTCCGTGGCTGGCACGATCACCCTTCCCGGAGGAGACGAGCAGGTCAGCATTGATTCCCTGGTCTCGGGCTACCGTCAGGAGATCTTGGGCCTCATCACGCCCGTCCCTGAGCCTGCAGGAATGGTCTTGGTGTGGGGTGCCTGCATGATGCTGGCCCTGCGGCGTCGCCGGCCGGTGATGACGGCTTGAAGAACAAGTGAAGAGGGCGCACACAAATGCCCAACGCCGGATTTGTGTCACTCTGCCTCACCACGTAAGCTTGGCGCGCATGCCCCCTTGCCGTCGGTTTCTCGTCTTGCTTTTCGCCGGGATACTTGTCTCCGGCCCGTCCTGCACGCCCATCGCAGCCCTCCGTGAGACGCGTGCCCGGCTAACGGGCCAGACGAAGGTGGATGTGCGTATCAAGAGCGCCAACGAGGCTCTCCACGAAATCAGCCGCTGCGCGAAGAAAGACCCCCAGCGAGCTATCGAACGGTACCTCACCGTGCTCAAAGACAGCCAGGACCGCCTGCAACAGGATGCCGGGGACAAGGAGGCGCTCCGCGTGTACAACTACGCCCTGCAGCGGGTGTTTGCCGTCATCCGGATGCACCGGATGGACCCGTGGTCGCAGCCAACCCGGTTTGGAGACTTTACGCTCAGCCATCACAAGGATCCACGGCCCACGTGGGATCCCTCCCTGTACGAGTTCCTTCCCGACGACCAACTGGAGGTGGGGGGAAAGTACCTGAAGGAACGTGTCACCCGCCCCGGAGTCGGCGCCGCGTTGGTGGCCATCAGCAAAAGGGCGGACCTGGACCCTGCCGAGGCCATCACCATGGGGGCCAGGATCTACTACGGCGTCACTGCCGTGGCCCGATTCAAGGGCAGCAGTTGCGAGATCCAGTTCTACGATCCGCTGGATACGGACGAGGCAAAGGTGGCAGGACACAGGATGGATCTGGCGGCCGACTACACCACCCCTCTGGCCGTGCTGCTCACGAGAGAGAGGCCCGAACGCCTCGGTCTGCGCCGGCTCATCGACCCCGGGCGCTATGCAGACACGGCCCGGCTCATCCGGATGCGCCCCTATGATCCCAAGCGGGTGCCGCTGGTGCTGGTGCACGGCCTCATGGACACGCCCGCCACCTGGACGCCCATGCTCAATGCCCTGCGGGCAGATCCAGTGATCCGGAAGAAGTACCAGATCTGGATGTACAGCTACCCCAGCGGCTATCCTTACCCGTACACTGCTGAACTGCTGCGGCAGGAGTTTGACAAGGCGGCCAAGACCTACCCCCACCATAAACCGATGGTCTATGTGGGCCACAGTATGGGCGGAGTGATCGGGCGGCTCATGCTGATCGACACGCACCATGATGTCTGGAACAAATTCTTCCGCGTGCCGCCCGAGGAAACGCGCCTCTCCGCGGAGGATCGGGCTCTGCTGGCCAATACGCTCATCTTCAGCCACCGTGATGACATTGACCGCGCCATCTTCATCTCCGCCCCGCACCGCGGGAGCAAGTTGGCCATGGGCTGGGTGGGGCGGCTCGGTTCCCGCCTGGTCAAGGCACCGTCCGATCTCGTCTCCCTGGCCTCCACCATCACCGATGTGCTCCTGCTGGACGAGACCTCCCTACAGATGGGGCGTCTGCCCAATAGCATCGACACCCTCTCCCCGGCCAACCCCTTTGTGAAAGCCACCATGGACCTGCCCATCACGCGGGGGGTGCCGTATCACACCATCTGTGGCAATCGCGGTCGTGGCGGACCTCCGGGCTGTAGTGATGGCGTGGTGCCCTACACGAGCTCGCATCTGGACGGTGCGGAGTCTGAACTGATTGTCCCCTCGAACCACGGTGCCCATCAGAACCCTCAAGCCATCCAGGAAGTGCGCCGCATTCTCCGCAAACATGTGGGAGCCCCACCTGCGGCAACACCCCCTCAGACAGGAGAGGCAGGCAGCAGTCAGGGGCAGGTCAGTAGATAACCCTTGGCTGCGGGGACCAGAATCGAGTGCGCTGGATACCCGCACCTGATCGAACATAGCCCCGCTTGCATCAACTGAAGCGGCAATCACCCCAGAGGATACCTTAACGTCGCCAGCACAGGCACCATCCAGCGGATCTGTTCCCGCGTCACATGCATGGGCGGGATCTCGGGGTGCAGGGAGGCGAGCGTCGCGGACTGATCCGCGCTCTGGGAATGGAAGACACACAGAAGGGCCGGGCCACCGGCATCGCCCCGGAGTCTCACGACCACGCGGAGATGGGGCATGCGCAACGGGTTGCTGGAGAACCCGGCAAGCGTGGCTGATTTCTTGAGTTTTGCCCATAGACCGAAAGGTCTGTTTTGATTTATACTGCACTGCATCAGGTTTTGTGAAAAGTCGGCTGAAGCAGATTCACAAAACGTGTTGCCGGGAGGTATAGTCGGGATCTGCTGATCAGCGCCTCATACAGCCGGGCACCCAGCCCTGGACGCGAGGGCCCCACCCAGACATAGCCGTCGATGAGGATGAGGGCAGGAGGCTCGTCCAGAGACTGGATGGCCGCCAACAGGCAAGGGAGTTCCCGCTTATAAAACTCTCCGGGCTCGTAGCCCTCAGCCACTGGGAGTGTGAGGGTAGTTTCCTTAATCGCCACTGCGTCCGTCCAGCTGGAAAACACCACGGCCGCCACCGTGGCGCCGGCATCAGTGTAGTGAAGGTCCAGGCAGACGATGGGGGCACCAAGTGGCATGGTCGCCACTGTGGAGCGGCAGACGACGCACTTCAATTGACAGGAGGTTGCGGATTCAATCGATTCCAACAGCCGATAAAGGAGGCGGGGTCTCCGGCCCCGCGGTATGCTGGGAGACTGAGGCGATAAGAGAGTCAAGGGAAGCACGACTGAGCGGGGCTGGGAACCCCCGCCTCCTGTACCGCTTCGACCAGGTGCAAGACCTGATGCCCCACCTCACGTTGTTGATCTTGTACCACCATGGGATCCCATTCCGCCAGCTTCGCCTTTCTCAGCCTGCTCTTCCCGTTCTGGCTTGCCGCCCCGTCTGCGGCATCGGCACAGAGGCCGGAACTCACCCCAAAGAACGCTGTGACCGGCATCCAGAGCTACGCCCTGCCTTCCTCTTGCCAGTCCGGCCCCACCACGGTACGAGTGATCCTTCCTGCACCGCTCACCGCAGAAAAGCGCTATCCGGTCCTCTACATCCTCCCCGTCGAGCCAGAAGGCAGCTTTCGCTATGGTGATGGACTCGATGAGGCGCGCAAGCTCGACCTCGCGAACAAGCACCAGGTCATCTGCGTGGCCCCTTCCTTCAAAATCGTGCCTTGGTATGGCAACCACGCCAGTGATCCGAAGTTGCGGCAGGAGGACTTTGTGGTGAAGTCGCTCGTGCCTGATGTGGATCGGCGGTACCCCACAGTCGCGAACGCGGAACATCGCTGGCTCCTGGGCTTCAGCAAATCAGGGTGGGGGGCCTGTGTGCTCCTGCTGCGGCACCCGGCCGTCTTCGGGTACGCCGCCACGTGGGATGCCCCGTTCCTGTTGAACGGCGAGAATCACGGCAAGGAATGGGGGCCCATCGGCATCAAAGACGTGTTTGGGACCAAGGAAACATTCCTCGCCGTTCTGCCTCCCACTCTCCTTGCCGGGGCGGGGGAGGTTTTGAAACACCGTGGCCGCATCGTCCTGGCGGTGGGGCCGGATTGGAAATCGCAGGTGATCGGCATGCATGAGCTCCTGGAGCAGAACCGCATCCCCCACGCGTACCTTCCCGACCTGATGGTCAAGCATCGGTGGGACACCGGCTGGCTGGGGCCCGTGGCGGATCAGCTCGTGGACCTCGCAACTGCTCCCTGAGCGCCAGAATGCTTTGCGAAGGCAAAGAATTCGCCCCGGCCTGGGGCAGGAAAGCCGCCAAACGACCAGTGCGCGACTTTGTGGGAATTTCCCGCCTTTTTTTGCTTCTGCCTGCCCCATTTCTACGTCATGCTGCGTGTCCCGCGTTTGCGTATTTGACAACGCCCACCACCCCGCCTTGTATCCGCGCCACCATGCCGAAGACAACACTTAATAAAGACGAAGTTAAAGCGATGCTGACCCTCGTGGCGGATCGCATCATTGCTGCAGAACCCGTGTTGTCCGAGGCGGACCGCAATCTGGGTGACGGGGATCATGGTCTGGGCATGCAACGCGGGATGAACGCCGCCAAGGAAAAACTGAGCGGTGAGTCCATCGAAAAAGCTTTCTCCAGCGTGGGCATGGCCATGATGAGCAGCATGGGCGGTGCTTCCGGCGCGATCTTTGGCACCATGTTCCGCAACGGCGGCAAGGCCCTGGCTGGCAGGGAAGAATTCGACGCCGCCGGTCTGGCGCTCCTGCTTCAGGCAGGGCTGGAAGGCGTGAAGTCCCGCGGAGGCGCGGCGGTGGGTGACAAAACGATTGTTGACTCGCTCGAACCGGCGGCCGTGAAGGCGCAGGAAGTCGCGGGAGCCTCCCTGATCGATGCCGTGACGGCCGTAGAAACTGCCGCTTTGGGAGGTCTTGAGGCCAGCAAAGCCATGGTGGCCAAGTTCGGCCGCGCCAAAACGCTCGGCGAGGGTGCCATTGGCTTCCCGGACGCGGGTGCGATGTCGCTGACCATCATCGTCGGTGCTATGAAAGAATACATCGCTGCCTGAATATTTCCTGGCGGATTTGTCCTAAACCGCACTTCCTGTGCGATGGAAAATTCCCCCAACATCCGTTTCATCAGACCCCAACTCAACCGACCCTACTAACTACAAGACCATGGCAGACCTAGACGGCACCAAAGCAGAGAAAAAGGAAAAAGAGTACTTCACCGACACTCCCCAGGCTGCACCTGGCTTCTTCCTCAAAGGTTCCCACCAGTACGACTGGGGATTGAAGAACCGCCTGAGCCGCGTGTTCAATCCCAAGGACGGCCGCACGGTGATGCTGGCTTTCGACCACGGCTATTTCCAGGGGCCCACCACGGGCCTGGAGCGTGTGGATCAGACCATCCTCCCGCTTGAGCCGTATGCAGACTGCCTCATGCTGACCCGCGGCATTCAGCGCAGCGTGATCCCCGCCACCACGCAGAAGGCGATCGCCCTGCGCGCTTCCGGCGGCACCAGCATGGCCCAGCCCGACCTTCTCTCCAATGAGAGCATCGCCTGCTCCATTGAGGAAGCCGTGCGCCTGAACGCCTCCGTGCTGGCCGTGCAGGTCTTCATCGGCAGCGAGCATGAGCGCCAGACCATCAAGAACATGACCGACCTCATCGACGGCGCGAACCGCTACGGTATCGGCGTCATGGGCGTGGTGGCCGTGGGCAAGCAGATGGCCCGCACCGCCCAGTACTTCCGCCTCGCCACCCGCATCATGGCGGAGCTCGGCTGCCACATGGTGAAGTGCTACTACACGGAAGAAGAGTTCGACACCATCACGAGCTGCTGCCCCGTGCCGCTCGTCATCGCCGGTGGCAAGAAGCTTCCGGAGCTGGACGCGCTGAAGATGAGCTACAACGCCATCCAGCAGGGTGCCTCCGGTGTGGACATGGGCCGCAACATCTTCCAGTCCGACGCCCCCGTGGCCATGATGCGCGCCGTCCGCGGCGTGGTGCATGAAGGCCTCACCGCCGAGCAGGGCTACGAGTTCTACAATGAGCTCAAGGCTCAGGGTGTGAAGTAAGATCCGCCTCGTTTTCTGAATGGTGCAACAGAAAGGCTTGCCACGTGCAGCCCGGATGTTGCACCATTCCTGTTTCGCCAAAACATCATTCGAATCGCAAAGTCCCGTTACCGAATCATGGCTACTCTACCCAAACTGCACAACGCGATGTGGCCCGGCCTCGTCGGCAAAGAGCCCGGCACGGACCACCCGCCCATCAGCCTGGAGCGCATGCTCGAACTCACCGCCAATGCGGAGGTGAACGGGCAGAAGTTCGAGGGCGTGGATCTCTTCCTCTTCCATCCCCACACGGACCCGGATGGCAGCCTGGATGACATCAAGCGCATGGCAGACCTCATTGCCAGCAAGAACCTCAAGGTGGGCTCTCTGGTGGCCCCGATCTGGCCGGGCACGGTGGGGGATTCCGCCATGGGTGCCCCCGACCAGCGCGCGAAGTTCGTGCTCGCAGTCAAGAAGGCCTGCCGCATTGCCAAGATCCTCAATGAGCACGGCGTCCGCCAGTACGGCGTGATCCGCATTGACTCTGCCGGCAGCCCGGGCGCTTGGGTGGCAGATCCGGTCGCCAGCACGAAGAAGATCGCCGAAACATTCCGCGAAGCGGGTGTGGTGGCCGCCGCAAACGGCGAGCGTCTCGCCGCAGAAGGCGAAATCTGCTGGGCAGGCATGCACTCATGGAAGGACATGCTGGACCTGCTGGAGCAGACTGGCATGCCCGGCACCGTTGGCTTCCAGGCTGACCTGGCCCACACGTACCTCTACCTTCTGGGGTACAATGCCCCTGAGCACGCCCTCCTTAAGGAAGGCTACAGCGAGGCAGAGTTCGAAGCTGCGTACACAACGATGACGGACGCCCTGCGGCCATGGACGATCGACTTCCACGTGGCGCAGAACGACGGCACCGTGCACGGCACCGGCTCCCACGACAAGACCGGGCGTCACTGCCAGGCAGATGATCCCAACGGCAAGCTCGACATCACCAAGGCTGCTGGCTACTGGCTCAAAGACGCCGCCTCCCGCGGCATCCAGCACATCTGCTGGGATGGCTGCATGTTCCCGAACGCCGTTCTGGAAACTCAGGACACGTGGAACAAGATCCTGGCCGCCATGATCAAGGTGCGCGAGGCCCACGGCTGGAGCTGATTGCCCGGAAACGAGGACACCCTCTGAAAGAATACCAACCCCGTCAGGCTGATGGTCTGACGGGGTTTTTTGTGTCGGGGAAGGTCATCGGTTGGGGAGCACGATCTCGCATGAAAAGACGCTCATCAAGCCTCCTCGCCCTCGTCCCACTTGGGCTGTAGGGCGACCGCTCCGGTTGCGGGTCTCAGGAGACGCTCGCGGCAAGCGGGGCGCTTGCCCTACAGAGCGTAAATCAGGGGCGGAGTTCGTGGTCACATTTGGAATGTCGATCTTCTCGCCCGTCAGCCGAACCCCACTTGGGCTGTAGGGCGACCGCTCCGGTTGCCTCATCGGGAGACGCTCGTGGCAAGCGGGGCGCTCGCCCTACAGAGCGTTAGTCAGGGGTGGGGGCATGGTCACACTTGGAATGTCGATCTTCTCGCCTCTCAGCCCGGACTCCACCTGGGCTGTAGGGCGACCGCTTCGGTTTACTCATCGGGAGACGCTCGTGGCAAGCGGGGCGCTCGCCCTACAGAGCGTTAGTCAGGGGTGGGGGCGTGGTCACACGTGGAATGTGGATCTTCTCGCCCGTCAGCCGAACCCCACTTGGGCTGTAGGGCGACCGCTCCGGTTGCTGGGGCAGGAGACGCTCGTGGCAAGCGGGGCGCTCGCCCGACAGAGCGTTAGTCAGGGGTGGGGGCATGGTCACACTTGGAATGTCGATCTTCTCGCCTCTCAGCCCGGACTCCACCTGGGCTGTAGGGCGACCGCTTCGGTTGCCTCATTGCCCCTCCTCACACCGCATGCTTCCCATTTCGCTGTCTCCTCGCCTCACCAAGAAGAGCCCGCAGTTCTGCGATTCCCACCGGCTTCACCAAGTGATGGTCGAAACCGGCGTCATGTGAGCGCTGCCGGTCTTCCTCCTGACCATAGCCTGTGACCGCGATGATCAGGGCATTGCGGCACCCCTCAAGATCGCGCAAGCGCCGCGCCACCTCATAGCCATCCATGCCGGGGAGACCGATATCGAGCACCACCGTATGGGGCACCCATTTTTTCGCTATCACCAGTGCTTGGTTCCCATCATGGGCCACCGTGGTCTCGTGACCGGCCCGTTCCAGCAACCGGGCCAGCCCCTGCGCAGAGTGGACGTTGTCATCCACCACGAGGATGCGCTGTGCTGGAGACTCCGCAGTCGCAGGAGCTGGCTGCTTCTCGCCCGCCGGGGCGGGAGGATCCGCCAACGGCAGGTGCACGGTGAAGGTGCTGCCCTGTTGGGGGCCGGGGCTGACGGCTTCCACGCGACCACCATGCATCTCAGCGATCTTCTGGACAATGGTAAGCCCGATGCCGAGGCCGCCTTCACTTCGGGCAATGGAACGCTCCCCCTGGGTGAAGAGCTGGAACATCTCAGGCAGTCTCTCGGGCACAATGCCGGTGCCATTGTCGCAGACCTGGATGACGACCTCTCCTTCCTGCCGCCGGGCCGCGAGTTCGATCTGTCCGCCGTTGGGTGTGTACTTGGCGGCGTTGGTCAGGAGGTTCAGCACCACTTGTTCGATGCGGGTGGCATCCGCCTCCAGCCAGAGTTCGCCCTGGAGGTAGCGTCTCCTGAGCCGATGCCCCCGGTCGATCATCAAAGGACCGGCGGTCTCACAGGCATGGTCCAGAACGATGGCAGCGTCGATGACTTCCTTCCTCAGATGGATCTTGCCTGTGGTGATGCGTGAGACATCCAACAGATCATCGATGAGGTGGGCAAGTTGCCGGGTCTGCCGGTCAATCACGCCAGCGGCCCAATGAAGGTCTTCCATTTCGGAAGCGTCATTGACCAGCATGGCCGCATGGGAGACGGCGGCTAGGGGGTTGCGCAGTTCGTGGGAGAGCATCGCCAGGAACTCGTCCTTCTTCCGGTCCGCTTCTCGCAGGGCCTGCGTCTGCTGGAGGAGGGCCACCTCGGCGTCTTTCCTCGCCGTGATGTCCATCACCGTGCCAATCATGCGCGGGAATCGCCCGATCGCCTCATGGTAGAGGCCGCCGTGGATGGCGATCCAGTGAACGCTGCTGTCAGGCCAGATCACGCGGCACTCCAAGCGCCATGATTCATTGCTCGCGATGGCGGCGGAAAATTTCCTCGATACCTCCTCGCGATCATCCGGATGCACGTGCTCGAGAAAGGTCTCCAGTCCCCACTCTCTGACCGGCTTCGTGTAACCAAAGACCTGGTCATGCCGCAAGGAACGGTGCGAGGTGTTGTTGGCCAGGTTTAGATCCCAGTCGCCCATCTGCGCAGCGTTGAGGGCGAACTCCAGCCGAGCCTTGCTTTCCCGCAGCTCATTCTGCGCGTGGCGACGCTCCGTGACATCGGAGATGAAGACGGAGATGCCGCGTGAGGAGGGGTAAATTCTCACCTCCAGCCAGCGGTTGAGCGTGGCGTGATATTGCTCGAAGTCGAGATTCTGCTGCTGCACCATCGCCCGCTGCACCGCCTCGTAGATGGGCAGCTCCCGGGCTTCAGGAAATACCTCCCAGATGCACCGGCCGATAAGCTCCTCCTTCTTTCGCCCGGCCAGCACCTCCCCTTTTTCATTGAGAAAGGTGCAGCGCCAGGCGGAGTCAAAGGTGACGAACGCATCACTGATGCTGGCAACCACTGCCTGGCGTTCCTCCAGCAGGTCCCTCACCTGGTATTGGCGCAGGCGGGAACGCAGGGCCACTTTGCAGCTGTTGACCAGGGTGGTGGGTCGCACTGGACGCTCCATGATGGAGACGTTGCCCACTGGGCCCAGCAGATCCAGATAGCGCTGGCGGTAGCGCGTTGCCTCCCCGTTTCCGGTCAGGATGAGGATTGGCAGGTCAGACCAGGACGGTTGGGTGTGAAGTTCCTGCACCAGCAGGTTCACGCAATCCGTGTGAAGCGCTTCTTCCGCCACGAGCACGGCCGCACATCCAGCTCGCATCGCTTCAGTCAGCCCTCCCATGGTGTAGCAGATGAAGGCGTCCAGTCCGGCAGCGGAAAGGAAACCCGCAGTGAGCCGAGCATCGTTGCTGGTGGGTGCCAGCAGGAGGATACGGTTCGCCGCGATCGCCGCGGGCACGGTTGGCACCGCCGATGGCAGCATGTGAGGAGGATCCGTGCCGCCGCTGCTGGCGGAGAGGGGCTCCCCGTGGGTGGTGTCACTCATGGTTGGAGCAGGGGGCTGTCGGTTTCCTCAATCTCCGCCCCATTCAGAAACTCCGGCACGCCCGTGAGGACCCCCTGCATGTTGTACAATGGCTGCCCCACGGTGATCCCCTCGGCGGTGATGCGCATCTCGCGGATGGTCCGCTCATGCGTGCCGCTGCGCTTCTTGATCACGGACACCGCCTGTTTTACCCGCCCATACGCCTCGAAGAACCGGAGCAGCAGCACCGTGTCCGCCAGGTAGGTGAGATCCACGGCAGATTTCATCGAACCAATCAGCCCCTGCTGGGCCAGCACCATGATGGTCACCACCCCCAGCTGGTTCAGGAAGGCCAGCAGCTCATGCAACTGGAGGTTGAGGTGACGCTCCGCAGGCATGGCATTGATGTAGCCATTGATGCTGTCGATCACAATCAGACGCACGCCATCACGGGTAACCGCCTCGCGGATGCGGTGGCCCATCTCCCCAGGGGAAATCTCCGCTGGGTCCACCGACACGATTTCGACCATGCCCCGTTCGATATGCGGTTCCAGGGCCATCCCCAATTGCGAAGCCCGGTTCAGCAGAGTGCCCCGGGTCTCATCAAAGATGAAGAGCATGGCCTTTTCCCCACGTTCGGCGGATGCGAGCGCAAACTTGATGGCCATGGTGGACTTCCCCGTCCCGGGTGGTCCCATGAGCATCGTGCTGGTGCCGCGCCCCAGGCCACCGCCCAGCAGGGCATCCAGCTCTTTGATGCCGCTGGGGAAATCTCCCCGCTCAAAATCATGGTGCGTGCCGTCGGCGATCAAGCGAGGAAAGACGATCATGCCCCCGCGGCGCAGCACCAAATCATGACTGCCTTCCAGGTACTTGGACCCACGGATCTTCAGAACCGTGAGCTGTCGCCGTGTGACACCGTAACTGGGGGAGGAGGCCTCGATGCTGATCACCCCGTGGGCCACACTCTCCACTTGCAGATCCTGGGTGCCTGAAGTGCGGTCATCCAGCAGAAGCACCGTGCACTGGCGCCCTGCGAAGTAGCTCTTAAGCTGTAGGATCTGCCTCCGGTACCGGAGCGGCGTCTCCGCCAGCATGCGCATTTCAGACAGGGAGTCAAAGACCACACGGGCAGGTCCGATCCGTTCCACCTCCTCAATCAAGGCCCCAATCGTCCGGTTGAGCTCCACTTCAGAGGGATGAAAGAAGGTGCTCTCACTGTCACCACGGATCTTCTCCTCGATCGAGGACAACTCATAGAGGTTCACGGCGGAAAGGTCCCACCCGTGAGATTCTGCAACAGCCAGGATCTCGTTCTTCGTCTCAGAGAGGCTGATGTACAGCACCTTCTCACCCTGGTTGGCCCCCTTCATGAGGAACTGCAGGGCAAGTGTGGTTTTTCCCACGCCGGGGTCACCTTTTACCAAATACAGGCGGTGGGATGGCAACCCGCCGCAGAGGACCACGTCGAGGCCCTCCACGCCCATTTCGCAACGTCTGGCAGATGTTGCAGGAGAACATGTGGGATCATTGTGCGTTGGATGGGTCATGGGAGTCGGTGGTTGTGAGGATGGATCGACCTCCGGGGAGGGGTATGGAGCCCCAGTACAGGGCAGGACTTCCATGGCCTGCACTCTAGCTTCTGGCATATGGTGCGCGCCGTTCAACGCAGCCGTTGGGACGGGTCAACAAGTCGCAAGTGCGCGGGCACCTAAAGGTGCGGGAGGTCAGGAGGGGATAGAAGGCGCTGCCTTGGTGATATCCGGTGGATGGAGAGGTTGTTCATACCGTGGACTTTGTATTTCCTGAATCGTGCCTTTCCGGGCAGTGGTCGTATGCACACAACCTGAATTGCGGATAGTCCCGACTCCCGCAGCCGTTGATTTCGCATGCCAACGGAGGGGTTTGGTGAGGCCCTTGGTCTTAAGGTTGCCCAGGATTCTGGGCGGAAACTAGCCGTTGACCTCGTCGCCGAGACCCAAGGCATTCACCACGCTTTCAGCCGCTGCCACCGTGTCACACTCCTGCCAGAGCAGCACATCTGAGGTCTCAAAACTCGTCCGCCCATCCGCAGAATAGAAGGTAAGCTCACCCCGGGTGTTTGTACCCTTGCGACCCTTGAATATCACAGGACCCTTCGAATTGGTGACAACCAGTATGACCTTCATGACAGGTGGAGCCCGTAGCATAAATCATAATTGGTTGCACGTGAAAATTAAATACAACCGAATTACCGCCCTTCAAGTCTGCCACGAGGCCGCATGGGCGGAGTCGGTACGAATGCCAATCTCCGCTACGGAGGCCTGTTCACTCTGGGGGCTTTGGCTCTGCATAACCGGGGAGGGGCCGCAGCTTGCTCCAAGTCGGGCCCATTCCACCCAAGGGGGGTTTGGTCAGATCCGTGTCCCAGCACAACACCTCCGTCTTGGCGAAGCTCTTCAGGATCGTGTCATTCTCCTTGAACAGGAGTTCCGGCCCGTGGGGATCCACGGTCTCAGCCGTAAATTCGTGATATCCACCGTCGAATGCCACCACCACAAAACGAGCCATGCTGGTAATTATTACTTATGGGGGATAATGGACAAGCTATGATGGAACACCTTAGGAATCAATAAAGTTTGTGCTTAGCGATACCCACTCAACAAAGAGTAGTACTTAAGTGCTTCTTCAAGTTCGTCAACCGAGTTCGAAGGTAGTGACACCAAATATGCCCCCAAGATCCACCAAAGGTGGATCTCCAGTGTACATCCGGGCCGTTTCGAAGGTCACCTGCATGCCTGCTTCCTCCGCCAGGGCGACGGCGGCCGGGTTCACCTCAGGCACATCCAGCATGACGGGCCCGGTTGAATTCCGCTGGCTGGCCAAACTCAGCAGGAGCAGTTTCGCGATCTCCCCACTGTCAGCGAAGAGGGGTCCCACCTTGTGCCCCTCACGACATCGCCGAAGCACCCCCAAGCCGCGTAGGCCTTCGCGTCCCAGCGCTGTCAGCGCCACTGCGTCTGGTTGTCGAATCCATGCGCGCAGGAACGCCTGACGCTCTGACGGGAAGAACCGGCGATCATAGGCCACCAGATCTGCGAAGGGCACGTCAGCCGCCGGCATCAGCCGGATGTCGTCGGGCAAGGTGCCCGGAGAGGGGAGGTCGGAGGCCGTATAGCGGACGTTTCGATAGGCCAGCTTGAATCCCGACTTGGCGTACGTATCCTGCATCGCCACCACCCCATCCAGCCCGATGTTGGTTCCGCGCAATCGCTGCATGGCCTTTCGCCATAAGGCTCGGCCGATGCCGCAGCCGCGGTACTCCCGCTCCACAATGTACAGGCCGATGAAACCGAAACCACCCGGGTAGGAGACAGCGGAGATGCACCCCACCGGCTCGCCTTCCAGCTCCGCCATGAGAAAGCCCTCGGGATCGGCAGCCAGGAAGGTTGCCGCATCCTGCAGACCAGGATTCCAGCCCTCGGCGGCGGCCAGTTGGATCGCGTACGGCACCTGAGACGGGCTCATGGTCACGATGGCGACAGACTTGGTGTGCGACATGGGGGAACGACAATGTTGGGCGTTCGCGGGAGGTTTCGCCGTACTGTATCCCAATGCTGCCCGTATCGCGAGCGGGAAAATGCCCAGCGTCTGCATCAGCACCGTCGCATCTGTCACACCATTTGACCATCACCGACTCCACTCCAGAGTGGCGGGGTGAGGAAACTCTTCTCGTGGATCGGCCTGATCATCTTCGGCCCCTTGTTGGTCATGCTGCTGTTCATGATGCCCCTGGACTTCGTCGTCTCCAGCTGGCATCTCTACCGGGCGCGCGAGGGCCTCACCCACGGGAAGGTGGTCTCATCTGAGAAGGTCAGCCATCACGGCAACTCCCGCTCGGACATTCGCTACCGCTATGAGGTGCAGGGCCGCGTCTATGAATCGGATCGCGTCCGGGCCGGATGGTTCAGCCGTCACGGCTATGAATCAGGGGCAGGGGAGCTGGGCGGCGCGCTTCGTCCGGGGGATACGATCCCGATCTACTATGACTCGCACCATCCCGAGTTCGCCCTGGTGGAATACGGCTGGCCCAAGTGGAGCATCGCCTTCTCCCTGTGCGTCTGGGGCGTGCTCTGGAGGAACTACGTCCGGCCAGACTCACCTCAGCGCGTTCAAGGGAAGCTACAGTCCAGGGCTTGGGGAGACAACTTCTCGGCTATGGGGTTGGCACCGGAATGACTGTCTTGGGATTCTGCCTGTTCGCCATTCGTCCTTCCACCGTGGAGTTACAGGATGTCCCCTGGCTGGTGATCTCGGGGTGCGCCATCAGTCTCTTCGCCATGGCATATGGCTGGTTTCGCTACCTGAGGCGTCAGAGCGTCATAGTCCGCCAAGCCCCGTAGTATATTGAGGTGAAGTTCCAGGGCGGGACCATCAAGCTGACCTTAAGCGTCAGGCATGTCGAAGAGCCGTCTGACCCTGCTCGCGGGTACATCGGGGGCCTTCAGGATGAACGAATCCAACTCTCCATTCGATTCACGGCAGAAGTGCCCCCTTCGCAAGAGAGTTTGAAGTTCCCGATGCCGGGCACCCGCTGGTTTAGCGTCATCCACCCAGCGCCTCAGCCTGCTCGATGGCTTCTTCTTCTGTCTCAAAGCCTTCGTACACCAATACATCACGCACGGGAAACGCTTTCCGCCCATCTTCGCAGTAGAACACAAGCTCCCCGATTGTTTGGACAAACTTGAGCGCCTTCAGAACCTCAACACCGCGTGTGTTACTTGCAACCACAAAAAATTTCATCTATGAGACCATGTACACCGGGAGTGGGTATTCAAGGTCCGACTTTTCATAAATTGCTCCAGAGAGCCACCGTTGTCAGCGGGCACTCAAAACCGGCCACTCTGAGGTTGAGTTAGCGCACCGGGCGGCGGCAGCCGCACAGGTGCGCGATGCCGATCACGACAAGACTGCCGATCACGACAAGACAGGCTATTACAAGAAAAGACAGTTGACTGCCCACTATTTTAGGTCGATGGGCCGCCATGGCCTCGCCTCGATACTTTGCCGATCCGCTGGTTCCGGTTGCCTACTACCACTGCATCTCGAGAGTGGTGGAGAGGCGCTTGGCGTTTGGGCCGGAGGAGAAGGAGCAGTTTGTGCGGCTCATGCGCTCGTATGAAGGCTTTTGCCAGGTGCGGGTGCTCTCTTACTGCGTGATGTCCAACCACTTCCACATCATGGTGGAAGTCAGGAAGCGGCCTGAAGGGGAGGTGTATTCGGACGCTTGGCTGCTCAAGCAGGCGGCGTTGATCTACTCCAAGCCAGCAGTGCGAATGCTCAAGGAAGCGCTGGAAACCTTTCGCAGCCAGGGGCATGACGCGGCGGCCGAGGAACTCAAAGAGAAATACCTGGGCCGGATGTGGGATGTGAGCCAGTTCATGAAGGAACTCAAGCAACGCTTCAGTTTGTGGTTCAACAAGAGGGAGAACCGCAAGGGGACTCTCTGGGAGGAGCGGTTCACCAGTGTGTTGCTGGAAGGTGAGTTGGCGACACTCTCGGTGATGAGTGCCTACATCGATCTTAATCCGGTGAGGGCGGGGCTGGTGGAGGATCCCAAAGACTACCGCTGGTGCAGCTATGCGGAGGCGGTGGCGGGTGGACGCAAGGCGTTGTCAGCCGTGTACACGATCACGAACGAGCATCGAGCGCATGAGCGGAACCAGCAGGGGGGCTCGCAGCGGATTCCCGGTGCGGCCAAGATCCTTTCCGGCTACCGGGTATGGCTCTTTGGCCAGGGGGAGGAGGTTCGAGACGGTCACGGTTCGGATAGCCAGGTGCTGCGCAAGGGAATGAAACGCGAGACGGTAGAGCAGGTGCGCGCCGAAGATGGCAAGCTAACGCTGGTGGAGACGCTACGGCACCGGGTGACTTATTTCACGATGGGTGTGGCCTTGGGAAGCCGGGGTTTTGTAGATGCGTTCTTTGAGGCGCGGAGGGAACAGTTTGATGCCCGCCGCAAACGAGGTGCCCGGCCCATGAGGGGCGGAAGTTTCGCGGGGATGTTCGCCTTTCGAGCGCCGAGAGTCGGCGTGGTCTGAGGACGACAGGGGCTACCGAAAGGGAAGGGAGTAAGCTTTCATAAAAATGGGACCCTGGGGGGTATTGGGCTCCAGGTGGCCTGTGGGTAGTGTCCGAAGACGAATCCTGGTTTGCTCTCCGGAACCCGGTGTGTAGGTCCGCTGACGGGCTGTGCATTGCGGAGAAGATCCCAGTCGCGCCTCAAATGATGGCATGAATTGCAATTTTCTTTCCTGGCCTTTGTATAGCCTGTCTCTTCGCACTATGAATCGGATCGCGTACGGGCCGGATGGTTCAGCCATCACGGCTATGAATCAGGGGCAGGGGAGCTGGGCGGCGCGCTTCGTCCGGGGGATACGATCCCGATCTACTATGACTCGCACCATCCCGAGTTCGCCCTGGTGGAATACGGCTGGCCCAAGTGGAGCATCGCCTTCTCCCTGTGCGTCTGGGGCGTGCTCTGGAGGAACTACGTCCGGCCAGATTCACCTCAGCGCGTTCGAGGGAAGCTACAGTCCAGGGCTTGGGGGAGACAACTTCTCGGCTATGGGGTTGGCACCGGAATGACTGTCTTGGGATTCTGCCTGTTCGCCATTCGTCCTTCCACCGTGGAGTTACAGGATGTCCCCTGGCTGGTGATCTCGGGGTGCGCCATCAGTCTCTTCGCCATGGCATATGGCTGGTTTCGCTACCTGAGGCGTCAGAGCGTCATAGTCCGCCAAGCCCCGTAGTATATTGAGGTGAAGTTCCAGTGCGGGACCATCAAGCTGACCTTAAGCGTCAGGCATGTCGAAGAGCCGTCTGACCCTGCTCGCGGGTACATCGGGGGCCTTCAGGATGAACGAATCCAACTCTCCATTCGATTCACGGCAGAAGTGCCCCCTTCGCAAGAGAGTTTGAAGTTCCCGATGCCGGGCACCCGCTGGTTTAGCGTCATCCACCCAGCGCCTCAGCCTGCTCGATGGCTTCTTCTTCTGTCTCAAAGCCTTCGTACACCAATACATCACGCACGGGAAACGCTTTCCGCCCATCTTCGCAGTAGAACACAAGCTCCCCGATTGTTTGGACAAACTTGAGCGCCTTCAGAACCTCAACACCGCGTGTGTTACTTGCAACCACAAAAAATTTCATCTATGAGACCATGTACACCGGGAGTGGGTATTCAAGGTCCGACTTTTCATAAATTGCTCCAGAGAGCCACCGTTGTCAGCGGGCACTTAAAACCGGCCACTCTGAGGTTGAGTTAGCGCACCGGGCGGCGGCAGCCGCACAGGTGCGCGATGAACCAACTCAACGTGAGCCTGCCGATCACGACAAGATGCCGATCACGACAAGACAGGCTATTACAAGAAAAGACAGTTGACTGCCCGCTATTTTAGGTCGATGGGCCGCCATGGCCTCGCCTCGACGATCACGACAAGACAGGCTATTACAAGAAAAGACAGTTGACTGCCCACTATTTTAGGTCGATGGGCCGCCATGGCCTCGCCTCGATACTTTGCCGATCCGCTGGTTCCGGTTGCCTACTACCACTGCATCTCGAGAGTGGTGGAGAGGCGCTTGGCGTTTGGGCCGGAGGAGAAGGAGCAGTTTGTGCGGCTCATGCGCTCGTATGAAGGCTTTTGCCAGGTGCGGGTGCTCTCTTACTGCGTGATGTCCAACCACTTCCACATCATGGTGGAAGTCAGGAAGCGGCCTGAAGGGGAGGTGTATTCGGACGCTTGGCTGCTCAAGCAGGCGGCGTTGATCTACTCCAAGCCAGCAGTGCGAATGCTCAAGGAAGCGCTGGAAACCTTTCGCAGCCAGGGGCATGACGCGGCGGCCGAGGAACTCAAAGAGAAATACCTGGGCCGGATGTGGGATGTGAGCCAGTTCATGAAGGAGCTCAAGCAACGCTTCAGTTTGTGGTTTAACAAGAGGGAGAACCGCAAGGGGACTCTCTGGGAGGAGCGGTTCACCAGTGTGCTGCTGGAAGGTGAGTTGGCGACACTCTCGGTGATGAGTGCCTACATCGATCTTAATCCGGTGAGGGCGGGGCTGGTGGAGGATCCCAAAGACTACCGCTGGTGCAGCTATGCGGGGGCGGTGGCGGGTGGACGCAAGGCGTTGTCAGCCCTGTACACGATCACGAACGAGCATCGAGCGCATGAGCGGAACCAGCAGGGGGGCTCGCAGCGGATTCCCGGTGCGGCCAAGGTCCTTTCCGGCTACCGGGTATGGCTCTTTGGCCAGGGTGAAGAGGTTCGTGACGGTCACGGTTCGGACAGCCAGGTGCTGCGCAAGGGAATGAAACGCGAGACGGTAGAGCAGGTGCGCGCCGAAGATGGCAAGCTAACGCTGGTGGAGACGCTACGGCACCGGGTGACTTATTTCACGATGGGTGTGGCCTTGGGAAGCCGGGGTTTTGTAGATGCGTTCTTTGAGGCGCGGAGGGAACAGTTTGATGCCCGCCGCAAACGAGGTGCCCGGCCCATGAGGGGCGGAAGTTTCGCGGGGATGTTCGCCTTTCGAGCGCCGAGAGTCGGCGTGGTCTGAGGACGACAGGGGCTACCGAAAGGGAAGGGAGTAAGCTTTCATAAAAATGGGACCCTGGGGGGTATTGGGCTCCAGGTGGCCTGTGGGCGTGACCCAAGACGAATCCTGATTTGCTCTCCGGAACCCGGTGTGTAGGTCCGCTGACGGGCTGTGCATTGCGGAGAAGATCCCAGGCGCGCCTCAAATGATGGCATGAATTGCAATTTCTTTCCTAGCTTTTTTGTATAGCCTGTCTCTTCGCACTTTGTCTCTTCGCACTTTGCGCTAACAGCACCGCAAGATTTGGGTAAACTCACTACAATTTCAATATTTTTACTAAGAATTTAATAAGCGTATTGAACACTCTGGATGAGGCACTCGGATGAGTCGGGTCCACGGTCTGAGACCGGCACCGTCAACGTAACAACTCCGGAGACAGCTGGCTTCTTGATTGCCGACAGAATGCCGACCAATGACTGGTCCCATAATGTAAGTTCACTCACGAGAGCAACCATCGCCTCATGGATAGCCTTGTCTGGCACGAAATTTTGATTTGTTTGAGTGTACGGTGTCCCAAAGGCTCCTACCGAGTCCATGAAGCCAAATCCTTGCTTCGACTCGAAAGCGACCAGCTTACCGCGATGGACGATTTTGGAGCGCGCGTCCATGAGCGTTTTGTACCAAGGCTTACCGCTAAGTTCAATACACTGCTGAAGCAGTTGGAGAACTTCAGCTTGTGAGCTATTGCCTAGGTAGAACTCTTTTGAACCCTTGCTCTTCAGCGCTGCCAAGTCAGCGTGATGACTCATCGAATTCACCGGCACTTTATTAAGCGCAATGGCAGCGAGAATGCAGGCCAGGACATCAATTGCTGCCACGGCAGCTGCGAAACAAGAAAATCCAAGACTCGGCATCGTACGGGGGGTGTGCGATCCGGGAATCACCATTCGCTCGTAAGCACTGGCGCTGACACTCAGAAGTGTCGCAAAGGAAGCGCACTGGTGGGTGATGAAATCAGCCTGCTTACGGTCTGTAAACACACTCCCACTGTCGAGTCCGAAAGCGAGCAGGGATGACGCGTAATAAAATGATGGCTGAGTCTCGATGGGAACCGTCCACTCCACACCATTTTCCACAACTTTTGCTCGTTCCCCAGAATCCAAAATCCTCATCCAGATATCGGGAGCCAAAAGCCGAAGTGAATGTGGGGAATAGGGATAAGGGAACTTTGTATTCATGGGCCAAGTTCATCCACAATAAAAAAACCCCAGGGTGTTAGCGCACCACCGGGGCGACAATGAAGTCTGGCTGACCACAATCAGCGTTGAATCAAAAGTATAGGCTAGGGCCACGCATGCAAGCCACAAAGTTTCAACATCTTCATTTTCCCCAGTAGATTTTATATTACGTACATTGTATATAGTTATAAGCATTCCCCAGCGACAGCCTCAAATCACCCTTAAACACACCCATTCCGCCCTCAGTTCTGACAGATTCTGGCTATAGTCGGCTATAGCCGATCACCGGCCAATTCGCAGGCGTGAGCCGCATTTTGATCACTTTGTGAGGCAGTGTTCCACGTGCAACAATCGGCATAAGCGCCTGATTTTGAGGCTTCGGGATTTCGGGATTTTGACGCCGTCCAGCGCTGGGCTCACAAAGCTTTGAGCCGCTTTGGACTGCCTTGCGTGACGCCCGTTCTCAGAATCGCGCCAGCGACTCGTGCCAATCGGCACAGGCCGAGGCCGCGCCCCGCAGTCCTGACGAAACTGCGAGACGCAACACTGAGACAATCCATCACGATGCGGTCGGCATCAGGCTCCCATGAGCATCTCTTCCAGCTCCGAATCCGATACCCCGGCCATGACGGTCGGATCGTCCTCCAAAGTCATGTCCATGATGGAACGCTTCTTCTCCTGAAGCTTGAGGATCTTCTCCTCCACCGTCCCTCTCGTCGCCAGACGGTACGCCGTCACCGGCCTGCCCTGACCGATACGGTGCGCCCGGTCGATGGCCTGGGCCTCGACGGCCGGGTTCCACCAGGGATCCACCAGGAGCACGTGATCGGCCGCCGTCAGGTTGAGGCCGTAGCCGCCGGCTTTGAGGCTGATGAGGAAAAGCTTCCGCTCGGGGTCTGATTGGAACGCTGACACTTGGCCACCACGGTCCTGAGTGCCGCCGTCCAGGTAGCTGTGAGCGATCTCCAAGCTCTGAACTTTATCACGCACAAGGCGTAACATTCCAACGAACTGACTGAATATCAATGCTTTGCCGCCTCCGTCAATGATTTCTTGCAGCAATTCTTCCAACATCGGCCATTTCCCGCCGGGTTGCCCCTTGAAATGATCTCCCAATTTGAGGAGCCGGAGGTCGTTGCAAACCTGACGCAGACGCAGGAGCACGGTGAACATGGTCATGCGCGCCGAGCCCTGCCCAGTCCGCTTGCGGGCCGAGCGGATCTCCTCACGCCCTTCCTCCAGCAGGCGCTGGTACACCTCATTCTGCTCCCGGGTGAGTTCACACCAGACTACTTTCTCGATCTTCTCTGGCAGATCCTTGGCCACCTCCCGCTTGGTACGCCGGAACAAGTACGGCCGGATGAGCCGACGCAGGCGCTCCATGATCGCGCGCGACTGGGCGGATTTCCCTTCCGCCTGGCTGAGCGGTTTCACAAAGCGGGACTGGAAGTCCTCCAGCACCGGCAGGTATCGCGGCAGCATGAAGGCGAAGATGGACCAGAGATCCTTGATGGAGTTCTCCACCGGGGTGCCCGTGAGGGCAAATCTGGCCTCTGCCTTGAGCTGGCACAGCGCCTTGGCGGCAGCCGTATCGGGGTTTCGGATATAGCTGGCCTCATCCAACACGATGACGCAAAACTTAAGATTTGCGTAATACTCTAAATCTCTGATAATCAGAGCATAGGATGTGAATACCACGTCAAAATCGGCAAGGCTCCCCAGCTTCTCTTTACGGCCCGCGTCATGAGAAACATGGGTCTTGAGCTCGGGGGTGAAACGGGCCGCTTCCTCGGACCAGTTCGACAAAAGCGAGGTGGGACAAATCACCAAGGCGGGCCCAACCGGCTCGCCCCCCTGCCCTTTTCCTCCGGCTGCGTTGACTCGGCCCCGGATGATCCGGAGTAGCGCCAGGGTCTGCACGGTCTTGCCCAATCCCATCTCATCTGCCAAGAGGCCGGCGGCTCCTGATCGAGTATGTTGCTCAAGCCATTGAACCCCTTCAAGCTGATAAGGTCGCAAGGTGTTTCCAAGTTCTGAAAGTAGCGTCTTGATCTCAGAAAGTTCCAGCGCTGCCGCTTTCTGTGGCACCGCGGATTTGCCCGTGGGGAGGAAATCACTGAGCACCCCAAGCTGACGCGACCTGACGGCGATCGTCTGGCCGCCCTGGCCAAAACGCGACTCCACATCCTGCAGGGTTTCTTCCAACTCCTCACAGCCTTCAATGTCCAGGAGGTACCGACGCCCATCCTGAGCGCGGACATCCCGCTTACCGCTGCGAATGAGGCGCAGGACCTCCTGCCGGGCAATGCGGAAACCGTCGGCAGCCTCATAGGCCACCTCCAGGCTGAGCCAGTCCATGCCCGTGCCCTGACGAGAATCACCCGCCGACGAGTCCCGGGGATCCTCCTTGGTGCGCATCTGGGGACGGATGGTCGCCAGACCGCGCGTGGCATTGCGCCAGCCATCGCCGTCCTGGATCTCGAAAAGTGATTTCAGGCGCGGCAACTCGGTGGCCACGAAACGAAGCACCTCCGACTCGCCATTGATCGCCAACACGCCTTGATGGTCCATGCGGAAGCCTGCCGACTCCAGCCGCTGCCAGGCACCCTGCTCCCGCAGCAGATTCCGATGTCGGAACCGCAGTGGATCACCTGAGGGGTCCGGGAGTGGGTAGAGGTCTGTCTCGCGCCACTCGCGACCAAAGTCCACCCCGAGGGTGATCGGATGAGAGGCGTGAGGGACAGGATGCACGGTCAAGGATGCCTCGACGCGCCGCAGAGAGCCATCAAGCCGGAGGCCAAAGACAGGGTCCGCCGGCACGACCCGCACCTTTGCCAGAGGAGCCGCAGGGCTCTCGACGTCCATGATTTCCCCCAAGGCTCCAAGGTTCGCCGCCACCCAGCGCGGGGTTCGCTCCACTTTGCGCCGCGTAAAAAGCTCGTCCAGAAATGGCCGCAAGTTATTCACATGCGGGCCATCGAGAAGCATAATCCTACCAGTGGTTGCATCGACCACTGACGAAACATTTCCCACATTATGAACGTTTAAAGCGCTGCTTAATACATGTAATGCAACGCTTTGTGATATATTAACACGTGCAATTTCATCAGTGATGTGCAAGTCATTGATAACCAGCTGTTTTAGCGATGTTCGCACGCCACCTGAAGGTTTGGCGCTCAAGGCGGGCAGGCCATTGTGGACGCGGGGATGACCCTTCAACGTTGTGAACAACTCACCAAGATCGGCCGCAGGAAGTCGAAGCGGCATGGACTGGCATTTCAGTCCTCGCGTGAAAAGCCACTGGGCGATTTCTGCCTCTTTGGTCTCGCCACCGGCCTGGAAATCGAGGAACACGGGAACGGTTCCCTTGGGCAACTGAGAGAGATGCGAGAGGGGGATGTAAATGGTGAATTTTCCCGCCGGGACCGTGTTAAGATCCAGCACGGCTTTCGGAGTCGCACTGGTGCTTTTCACGTCTGAAGCATGAGAAGGCGCGCCTCTGGAAGATGAAGATCCGACCGGAGTGGCATACCGCGATGTGCCAATGCTGGGGCGCGCCTCAGTCGCTCCGGGTCCCGAACTGGCCGATGGTCCCCCGCTGATCGCTTGAAGTGCGACAGCCAGTCCGTGAGAACAGATAAGGCCCCTCTGGGCGTCACTGCAGGCACAACGGCAGTCCACCGTCCGCGCGTCCTTCACGGTCAGGGTGGCCTTGTACCGCCGTCCCCCCTGCCCTACCAGGCCCTGATAGACCTGGCCTTGATGGGAGGCTTCCGCCACGCCACCTGTCCGCACGTATTCCCTGGCCGACTTCATTGCCTGCCAGCCACCGATTTCACCGAGCCACTTTTCCGTCACCTGCATGGGGATTTATCTTGCTGTCATGCAGGTTTGTGATGATGGAATGCGCCCGTCAAGCTGCGTATGAGGATAGTTGCGATCGCGAACCAAAAGGGAGGTGTGGGAAAGACCACCACATCTCTAAATTTGTCTGCCTGTTTGGCAGCAAGAGGGCTGCGCGTGCTGCTCATTGACCTTGACCCCCAGGCCAATACGACCAGCGGTCTGGGGATCGCTCAAGAGGAAGGGGGCAGCTTGTACCCCTGTCTGGTGAGCGACGTGAATCCCACCCAGGTGATCCGGAGCACCCGCCTGCCGAACCTTTCCATCATCCGCTCCCACCAGGAACTGGCGGGGTGCGAAGTCGAGCTGGCCCAGACGGGCCATCATCTCACGCGTCTGCGGGATGTGATGAAGCCGCTGCGCTACAGCGGCCACTTTGACTACGCCATCATGGACTGCCCTCCCTCCCTGGGCGTGCTCATGACCGGCGCTCTCGCCGCGGCCGATGAACTGCTGGTGCCGATCCAGTGCGAGTACTTCGGCCTGGAAGGTCTGTCCAAGATCGTGCAGATCGTCCAGCAGATCCGCGAAAGCGGGGCGAATCCCGCCCTGGCGCTGGAGGGCATCGTGATGACGATGTTCGACTCCCGGATGAACCTCTCCCAGCAGGTGGTCTCCGACGTGCGCAACTACTTCTCCCAGGTGGTGTACGACACCATCATCCCGCGCACGATCCGTCTGGGCGAAGCCCCGAGCTTTGGCAAGTCGATCATCGAGTACGAGCCGAATGGTCGCGGTGCCCAGGCCTACTTGTCCCTGGCCGAGGAGTTCCTGCGCCGACACGGGGATTCTCGGTAGGTCGGTGAGTGGTTAGCGGTAAGAGGTAAGTGGTGGTTGCGCGGCTGGAAATCGTCCGTCAGCGTTTACTGCTTACCTGTCACCTTTTACCATTGACCTGAGGCTTCAGCACCTTTTGCGTCCAAATCGTGCCACTCGGTGCTATCCATCCTCATGGACCCAGCCTCAGATCCCCACCGCGCTCTGGTGCCGCTGCTAATGCGGCATGAGCGGCAGATCTTTGCGTATATTTACACGCTGGTGCCGCACCGTCACGATGCGGAGGACATCCTGCAGGAGACCTGCCTGACCATCTACGACAAATTCCAGGAGTTCACGCCGGGCACGGATTTCCTGGCTTGGGCGATGCGGATCGCCTGGTGGAAGGTGCGGCAGGCCCGGCAGAAGTACGCGAGGTCGAAGGTGGTCTTTAATGACGAGGTGCTGGAGGCGGTGGCCCACACGGCGGAGACCATGCAGGAGGAAACCTCCACCATGCAGATCTGCCTGGCCCAGTGCCTGCAAAAGCTGAATGAACGGGACCGACGCATGATCCTGACCCGCTATGAACGCGGCAGCGGCGTGGAGCGGGCCGCGATGGTAAGCGGTCGGTCGCTTCAGGCGGCCTACAAGGCGCTCATGCGAATCAAACAAGTGCTGCACGATTGTGTGACGAATTCCATGTCCAAAGAGGAGGCTTTGTCATGAGCCAGGAGGAACGAGATCTGGGCCGCCTCTCCGATGAGGACACGGTGAAACTGAACTCCTGGCTCCACGATCTGGAGGAGCACCAACTCGCCGAGCCGGATCGGAAGGCGCTGGAGACGATGCTGCTGGGCAGTGAACCCGCCCGCCGCTATCTGGTGCAACGGCTGGGCATGGGGGCGGCGCTCTGCCGACTGGCGGACGAATCCCAGGAATCCGGCGATCAGGAGGGCGACTCTCCACAGGGATTGCGGGCGCATGGGACCTCCGTCCATCTGGAAGGATCGCATCGACCGGGATCTCTGAAGCGGGCGTGGCCCGCCTCCGCCAAGCTGGCTCTCGCGGCCTCGCTGGTGCTGTGTGCTTGCACTTTGGGTCTGCTCTTTCTAAGACCTGGGCTCCACCGGAATGACGGCCCCATGGTCCAGGCGGAAGTAACGGATGAAGGCTGCGCGGTGCTCGTGGATGTGGTGGGTGCACAGTGGGCCAGCGACGGCGGCGACTGGCAGGTGGGCATGTCTGTGCCAGCCGGGAAGGTCAAGTTGCAGAGTGGCCTGGCGAGGTTGGAATTCTACAGCGGCGCTTCGGTGACGCTGGAAGGTAACAGCGAGCTGGAGATTGTGTCTGTGAACGAGGCCAAGTGCCGGTTCGGCCAGATGCGGGTGCATGTGCCGCCTCATGCGCGCGGGTTCAAGCTGATGACACCCGATGCGAAGGTGGTGGACCTGGGGACTGAGTTCGGCCTGAAGGTGAGCGACTCCGGCAAATCGGATGTGCATGTCTTTGACGGTGAGGTGGAGGTGTACCCGGGCACCGGCGACGACAAGCTGAACCTCAAGACCGGAGCCCGCTGGAACGCGGAGGATGGTGCGGGGACCACAGGAGCAGACACCCAGGCCTTTGCCGACATCGCCTCACTGCATGCGCAGTCCCAGGATGCGGACGAACGCCGGACGCTGGAATGGCGGGTGGGGCTGCAAAAGTTTCTCGATGATCCCCGCTTGCTCGTGGGCTACACCTTTGAGCCGCTCAATGCGTGGGATCGAACCCTGCGAAATCAGCAGCCCGATGCACCTGAGTTCACCAACGGCTCCGTCGTAGGAGCGCAGTGGGCGCAGGGACGTTGGCGGGGCAAGCAGGCGCTGGCCTTCAAGTCCCCCGGTGACCGGGTGCGCCTGGCGGTGGCGGGGGAGTATGACGCCATCACGCTGGCGGCCTGGGTGCAGGTGGGCGGGGTGGACCGGAATTACAACAGTCTGTTCCTCACGGATACATGGACTCATGGCAACCCGCACTGGCAGATCATCCGGTCCGGGGCGGTGGCCCTGGGAGTGCACAACGGTAAAGGTTCCGGCCAGCATGTGCTCAACACCCCTGTTCTATTTGGCCCGGAGAATCTGGGCCTCTGGTTCCATGTGGCATCCACCTTCGATGTGCGCACAGGGATGCTGCGGCATTTCGTGAATGGTCGGCAAGTCGATGAAAAGAAAGAAGCCAAAGTGGATCCCTCTTCACGTATCCGCATCGGCAGTGGCGAGCTGGGCAACTGGGGTCTCCCCGAAGGCAAAACACCCCGCACCGAGGTGCGCAGTTTCAACGGCCGGATGGATGAGTTTTTGATGTTCAAGGAAGCTCTGAGCGCGAAGGAGATCGAACGGATCTTCGAGATCGGGAAGCCAAACTGAAGACCAAAGACTGGAAGACAGAAGACGAAAGACTTGAGGCTCGGGAGCGCAGATTGGCAATCTGCCGTGCCGTCGATTGTTAATCGGCAGCGTTCGTGGGCGACGGGGCGCGGAGTGCGTTTTCTCACACAAAGGTATGAAGAATAACACCACAGGACCAGGGCCGTGCGTGTCCCGACTCTTGGAGCAGGTCCGCAGCAGGGTTGGAGTACCGCTTTTAAGCGGAATCACTTCTCGCGCGTCCCATGTCGAGATTCCCATCCCCAGCGCTGCCAAGCGAACGCCAAGGGGTCAGTCGCTTCGCACCGGGAGCGCGATCAAGGGCCACTTGTAACCTGACTCCGCTTAAAAGCCAATGCCATCAGGGAAAAGCTGGTGAGGTCGATGATTCGCCTTTGGCGAACGAGCTGAGGGCTGAAAGCCCGGCATGATAGCAGCCTTGGGCAACGCCCAAGGTTGGCGTTCGTTTTAGAGGTTGAGGGCTGTAGGCCCGGGGTCATTCAGGGATGCTCGTCGTGGGCAGGATGGATGAGGCCGGGCCTTCAGCCCTCCGATTCCCTTTCAACCCCTAACCTGGGGCGCTGCCCCAGGCTGGTATGACACCGGACTGTTGGTCCTCAGTTTCATCATGCAACGGCGTTGATCGCTCTGCCCAACCTTTTCCCTGATGGCATTGGCTTAAAAACGGTACTCCAACCCTGCTGCGAAACAGTGGTTGGGACTTGGTGCCCCAGTCAAGGAGGAGTCCAAGGGGCCGGCAGGAGTGTGGCGATCGCGTCGCGCAGATTGGGCCATCTCAGTTACTTTGGCACCGGCCACTGCCCACTGAATCTGAATTCCCCTTGCTCCCTGCCCCGGGTCCGCGTAGGAACGGGCCGATGTCCGCGACTGCCTCCTCCCCCGCTCCAACGCCCGCCACTGTCGAACACGTCCTCGTGATCCCCCGCGCGCTGTTTGATGAACTGGGCGCATTTCAGGGCTTTCAGCCGGAGGTGGACCGTTACCTTGAGGCCATCCTGGCACCGGGCGCGAACTTCTTCCTTCCCCGGCCTGGCGCGGAGATGGACCCCACTCACAAGCAGATCATCCCGTACGCGATCTTCCACCATCAGGGCAAGTACCTCGTCTATACCCGGGGTGGCAAGTCGGGTGAAAAACGCCTCGTGGCAAAGCGCAGCATCGGCATCGGTGGTCACATCAACCCGCACGATGAACGGGAGGACTCCCTGGCCAAGACGACCTACCTCAACGGCGTCGAGCGCGAGATCGAAGAAGAACTGGTGCTCACGGGTAGTCATACTCAACAGGTCATCGGCCTGATCAATGACGACTCTAATGAGGTCGGCCAGGTCCACCTCGGCGTGGTGCACCTCTTTGACCTGGAGAGCGATCAAGTGACTTCCAATGAAGACGCCATCCAAGACCTGCAGTTCCTCAGTCTGGACGAGCTGGTTGCGGGGATTGAGAATCTCGAGACTTGGTCGGCGATTTGCGTGCGGCATCTGGTGACACTGCTGTGAGTTTCAGGAGTTTGTTGCATTCGCTGTCGCCAAGAGTCCACAAGTGCAGCTCGAAACGGTAGCATGGGGTGAAATATACAACCTTTGGAAGACTGGCATTGATGTCATTTTGGTGAACAACCTGCCTCCGTTGCCCGTCATTTTCTCGATAGACCGTTGAGCGAAAGGCGATACTGAGCTATCCAAGACGCAACTGAATGGGCAATACAAGTTCGGCAGCATTGCAGGAGGCACGGAGGCGCATCAGCGTTTCCAAGACAACGGGACAGCCCCATCTCTTTTTGGGAGACTTGGGGCTGGATGAAGTCCCATTGGAAGTCGCGGAGCTGTCTCATCTCCGCCAACTGAGTCTCGGATGGAACTATTCCCCTTCGGCCAAAAAGTGGAATCCGGATCGGTCATTCTTTAACCCGGGTGCGATGTCCAACCTCTCAGAGTTGGCGCACCTCCCGCTTGAGTGGTTGGATCTGAGGGCCACCGGATTTAACAACTGTGCCGCTTTGGAAGGGTTCTCTGCATTGAGGAGCCTGAATCTCAGCCACTCCTACGTCAGAAATATTGAACCCCTTTCGGCCCTCAGCCAGTTGCAGTGTCTGGAGCTCTGTCAAACTCAAGTCACGGACTTCAAACCATTGCAACGACTCGGGGCCTTGCAGCAGCTAGACCTCTACTCGACTTCCGTAAGCGATCTCGAACCGCTGGCGGCACTCCACGCTTTGCAGCAACTAAACATTTGTAGCACCAAAGTCACTGATCTTGAACCGTTGGCGGGACTCAGCAGCCTACGGCAGTTCAATTTCAGTTTTACCGGAGTCACCGAACTGGATCCATTGGCGAAGATCACCACCTTACAGCAACTGGAGTTCAGGCTGGCCCCTATCTTCGATCTGGATGCGTTGGCAGGTCTTCGCGAACTGCAAAAGCTTGATCTCAGCACGACAGAAGTTCGTGATCTTGAACCATTGTCAGGGCTCGGCGCATTGCAAAAGCTCTATTTTAACCACACTGCAGTCAGCGACCTTGGACCGTTGGCGGGGCTCAGCGCACTGCGTAAGCTGGACCTTAGATGTGCTCGTCGGGTCACCGACATTGGGCCCTTGGCGGGGCTGCATGCGTTGCAGCGTTTGATCCTCGCTTCAACCCAGGTAACCGACCTCACGCCACTGACGGAACTTCGAAATTTGCAGCATTTGGACCTTTCGAGGACCAAAGTGAGTGACCTCAGTCCGTTGACTTCACTCACAGCTTTGCGGAGTTTGGGCCTTACTTCGACACAAGTCAGCGACCTGGCCCCATTAGCCGCCTATAGAGACTTGCAGCGGCTCTTTCTCGATTCCACACAAGTAAGTGATCTTGGACCAGTGGCGGGAATGAACAGCTTGCAGGAATTGTACGTCAGTCACACGTCGGTCACCGACCTTGGGCCGCTGGCGGGTCTAACGGAACTTAAGCGGTTGAGTGTTGACGAGTGTGCTGTCAATTCAATGCCTCCGACGATCTCCCCCAATGAGAGCTGGGCAAAGCAATGACACTTATGAAAGTGGCTAAAGTGACAATCTGCCAGAATTACGATCTCAACGAGCCTCCAAAAACGGACTCGGACTGGCCGCGGCGGTGACGCACTGAATGGTGCGCAATCCATCCATCCTTGAAGTTCCACGCGGTTTGCTTGATCCTTATATTAGCCGCCATCCTCGTTTCCCGTCCAAAATTCCAATATCTGGCGGTTACTTTTCGGCGTCCTGTTCTGTGCCCAATCGCTCGTTCCATGTCCACCCCTCCCGCCCCTGCCCCACCCGAACACTACGAGACGTTCGTTCGCCTTTTTGTGCACCACGAAGGGCGGCTCCGGGGCTTCCTGAGGACCTTGGTACGCGATTGGGATGACGTGGATGAGGTGATGCAGGAGACCAGTCTGGTGGCTTGGCGGAAGTTCTCGCAGTTCGATCCGGACACGAATTTCATGGCTTGGGCGGCAGCGATTGCCCGATTCGAGGCACTGAAGCACCTGCGGAAGCAATCCCGGGACCGTCTGGTCTTCAACGACGAAATCCTGGACCTGCTGGCTGAGGAGAGTCTGGAAGAAGTGGACTCCCTGGAGCGCCACCGTTCCGCTCTGGGCAAGTGCCTGGAGAAGCTCGACTCCCGCCAGAAGGAGCTCCTCCAGCTGGCTTACCAGCCGGGTGTGAAGTTCCACGAGGTGGCCGCACAGGCGGGCAAGAGCGCGCAGGCCTTCTACAAAACCATCCAGCGTATGCGGGCAGCCCTGCTGCAGTGCGCGGAGAAACAGATGCAGGCGGAGGCTGCGACCTGATTCACCATGTCAACTTCTGGAAACGGTAACACAGGTAACGGTGGGGGGTGCAATCCGGGGCAACTTCCCGAGGCGAGCCGCCTCATCGGTGAGTGGCTCAGCGGTGGCATCACGCCGGCTGACTTTGACCTCTTGCAGACGATGCTGCGCGATTGCAGCGAGGTACGGCGGATGCTGCGCGAGGAGGTAAACCTGGAGCAGGTGCTGCGCGAGAACGCCAGCGTCACGGCCGACCTGAAGGCCTGGAATCCGGAAGGTCTGCCTGACCACGAGGGCGAGGGAGAGGCGGCGGTCATGCCCTTTCCGGGGCAGAGTACGAAGACCCGGGCCAAGAAGTACTGGATTTCTTGGGCCGCGGCTGCATCACTGGCAGTACTGCTCTCCGCAGGCACCTTCCTCTGGGGGGGCCGCCATGCGCTGAGCAAGGATCTGGTGCGGGAAGAAACGAATCGCGGCTGCGCCATCCTCACCCATGTGGTGAATGCTGAGTGGCTGGATGACGACAACAGCCGGCGCACCGGGGACACGGTGAACTCCGGGATGCTGAAACTGGCCTGCGGCTTTGCCCAAGTCGAGTTTTTCAGCGGGGCCACGCTCCTCATGGAGGGAGACGCTGAGCTGGAGATTATTTCCCCGTGGGAAGCTATCTGCCACTCTGGAAAAGTGCGCGTGCGCGTGCCCCCGCCTGCTCGCGGCTTCCTGCTCCATGCCCCGGGCATGAAACTGGTGGATCTGGGCACGGAGTTCGGTGTGCAAGTGAACCCGGAAGACCTGAGCTCCGAGGTGCACGTCTTCGAAGGAGAGGTGGAAGCCCACCCGAACAATCAAGAACTCATCAGCCTGAAAGAGGGCATGGGCCTCTATAAGGAAGGCAACAAAGTCGCCCCGCTACCCGGCGTGCGCCCTGATGACTTCATGGGCATGGAGCGTCTGGACGCGATCACCGCCACCCGGGCCAAAGCCCGGTATGATGCCTGGGCTACATGGAAAAAGGACATCAGCAGCGACGAGCGGCTCGTGGTCTATTTCCCGTTCGAGCGCCAGGGTAAATGGCAGCGCATGATCGGCAACGGCTGCAATCCGTGCAATCCTGACCGCAACGGCGGCGTGGTAGGGGCCCGGTGGACCCAGGGCCGCTGGCCCATGAAGGATGCCCTGGAATTCAAGCGTCCTGGGGATCGGGTACGTCTCCGCATCGACGGCGAGTACGAGGCACTCACTCTCACCTGCTGGGTGAAGGTGGACGGGCTGGACCGCAAGTTCAATGCCCTGCTCCTGACCGATGGCTATGATGCCGGTGAGCCCCACTGGCAGATCACCCAGGATGGGAGGCTCATGTTCTCCATCGCCTATCCGGATGAGGAGCACCCCGATGTGAAGCGCAATCAGGTGCACTACTCGCCAGTCGTGTTCAACCGCTCCAACATCGGCCGCTGGCACCAGCTCGCGGTCACCTATGACAACTGCAGCGGTGAAGCGATCCAGTTTGTGGACGGCAAGGAAGTGAGCCGGGAGGTCTCGCCGCTCTACCAGCCGGGGCGCAAGATCGTCTATGGTGCCTGTGAGCTGGGCAACTGGGGCCTCCCCCTCCAGGACCACCAGTTCCCCGTGCGGAACCTCAATGGATGCATGGACGAGTTTGCCATCTATCAGATCGCACTCGCTGGCGATGAGCTGAAGAAGATCTACGAAGCCTCCAAGCCGGAGTAGGCGGATCATTTTGGATTTTGGAAGCGAGATTTTGGATTAATTGTTTCCTCGATGCGATCTCACAAGCACTTCTGGGCGCTGATGACGGCGGCAGTCTCCACGGGAGGTGGATTGATGGCGGCAGAGCCGGAGGCAGAGAAGCATTTCGTGTTAAAAGTGCTGCCGCTCTTCAAGGAGAAGTGCCTCGCCTGCCACGGGGACGACCCGAAGAAATTCAAGGGCGGGTTCGACATGCGGACGCCGGAGAGGTTCTTCTCCGGCGGTGACAGTGAGAAGAATCCCGTTGTGCCGGGCAAGCCGGAGGAGAGCGTGCTCTACATCTCTGTGACCCGCACCGACTCCAGCCTGGCCATGCCGCCGAAGGAGAATGACAAGCTCTCTGAGGCGCAGGTGGAGATCATCAAACACTGGATCCTGGACGGCGGAATCTGGCCGGATGCCGGGAGGATCGCTGAAATCACGGAGGAACAGGCCCGCGCCCCCAAAGCTGCCGCCACCGGAGAGACGGGTGTCAAAGTGACCACCAGCGGCGGACTGTCGGACGACTGGACGAACCGACCCTACAAGCCGGAGGATCTGTGGGCGTATGCGCCGATTCGTGGCGTGCTCAAAGACGAAGGACCAGAAAGCGGACGTTCCATTGATCGCCTCATCGGCGCCAAGATGAAGGAACTCGGGGTGGAAGCGGGACCTCTGGCGGACCGGAGAACGCTGATCCGCAGGGCGACGTTTGACCTCACCGGACTGCCACCGACTCCGCAGGAGGTGGCGCAATTCCTTGCAGACCCTGTCTCCGAGGAGGAGGCATTTGCAAGACTCGTGGATCGGCTCCTGGCCAGTCCCCACTATGGAGAGCACTGGGCGCGTCACTGGCTGGATGTGGTGCGCTATGCAGACTCCTCCGGCTTTGCCAACGACTACGAGCGCGGCAACACCTGGCGGTACCGCGACTACGTCATCCGGGCATTCAATGAGGACAAACCGTATGACCAGTTCATCCGGGAGCAGATCGCGGGAGATGAACTCCCGTCAGACCGGACCAAGACACCTGAATCGGAAAGGCTGATCGCCACGGGATTCCTGCGCATGGGCCCCTGGGAGCTGACCGGCATGGAGGTGCCGAAGGTGGCGCGTCAACGCTTCCTGGATGACGTGACGGACATCGTGGGACAGGCATTCCTGGGGCACACCCTGCAATGCGCGAGGTGCCATGACCACAAGTTCGATCCCATACCGACGCAGGACTACTACGCCATGCAGGCCTGCTTCGCCACCACGCAGCTCTCCGAGCGGGAGGCGCCCTTCCTTCCGGCAGAGAACACCCGTGGGTTTGAGGAAATCAAGTATCTGGAGATGCGCCGGGCAGAACACCTGGCCAGTCTGCGCCGCCTCGATGGAGTCTCGCTCAAGGCGGCCGGAGCCTGGTTCAAGGAAAAGAGCCTGGACCGCAGTGCTTGGGATGCCGCCCTGGCGAAGATCCGGACCCGCCAACCGGACACCCGGGCGAATGCACGCAGGGAGTTTTTCGGCCTCTTTGACGCCGCGCGCAATGCCCTGCTGAAACAGGGCGTGCCGGAGGCTGAGTATCCGCCAAAAAACCTCGGGTTCAACGTGGAGGACTACGGTCATGAACGCATCGCACGGAAGGGACTGGAGCGCCTGCGCTGGGAGATGGAGCGGTATGAGCCCTATGCCTTCGCCGTCTATGCGGGGCGAACGCCAGCGCTTAAGTCCGTGAACGCCCCGCTGCGGGTGCCTGCGGCAAGGCTGGAGGATGGGGAACTGGAAATCACCGCGATCTTGGCGGGCGGGGATCCCTTTTCGCCCAAAACGCCAGTGAAACCCGGTACGCTGAGTGCCCTGGGAGGACGCAGCGCGGTCATCCCGGAGGGCATCGAAGGGCGGCGTCTGGCGTTGGCGGACTGGATCGCCTCCGCGGACAATCCCCTCACGACCCGCAGCATTGTGAACCGCCTCTGGCAGTGGCACTTTGGGCGACCTATCGCAGGCAATCCCAACAACTTTGGTGCCACAGGGAAGAAACCGACGCATCCCGAACTGTTGGACTGGCTGGCGAATCGTCTCGTCAAAGAAGGATGGTCGATCAAAGCGATGCATCGCGTGATCATGATGAGTGAGGCGTATCGGCGCAGCGCCAGGCACCCCCACCCGGAACGGCTCAAGCAGCAGGATCCTCATGGCGTGAGCTACGCCGCCTTTCAACCCAGGCGGCTCGCCGCGGAGGAGATTCGCGACGCCATGCTCCTCGTCTCGGGAGAGTTGAATCCCACGATCGGCGGCATTCCTGCCCGGCCTGAGATCAATATGGAGGCCGCGCTACAGCCGCGGCAGGTGATGGGCACCTTCGCCCCGGCCTGGCAGCTGAATCCCCTGCCCGCGCAGCGGCATCGTCGCTCCATCTATGTGCTGAAGCTGCATGGTCTGCGGGACCCTTTCATGGAGGTGTTTAACGAGCCCATACCGGAGTTTTCGTGTGAAGCCAGGGATGCGTCCAACGTCACGCCTCAGGTGTTCAGCCTCTTTAACAGTGCCGCCACGTTCGACCGCGGCCTGCAACTGGCACGCCGTATTCTTCGGGATGGGATTGCGGATGCCCAGGTCATCTCCGCGCTCTTTCTGCATACCTGTGGTCGCCCTCCCACCGAGCAGGAACAGCAGAAGTGTCTGGTGCACTGGGGGAACATGACCCGACGACATGAGGGGCTGACTCTGCCGCGGCAGGTGCTTCCCACCGAGGTGGTTCGAGAGGCCGTGGAGGAGAATACAGGAGAGAAGTTCACCTTCACGGAGCGGTTGCATGTCTCTGCGGACTATCAGCCGGACCTTGTCCCGGGCGAGATGGATGCAAAACTGCGCGGGCTTGCAGAAGTGGCCTTGGTGCTCTTTAATTCCAACGAGTTTGCGTTCGTGTACTGAGAGGGCTTTGAGGAGGTGGGTGCAGGACGGAACGCCGGTTCCCCTTTCCCCCTGCCATGAAAACCCCGCACGACTTCTTCAGGGCCATCACTGGCATCGCCATGGAGAACGGGCTCCGGTATCTCCTCTTCGCCGGCTTCGCGTGGCTGTTGGCGTATGTGCTGTTCCGGCGTCGCTGGTTTCACCGCAAGATCATTGCCCGCCTGCCCACTTCGGCAGATGTGCGCCGTGAGATGGGTTACTCAGTGCTCACGGTGGTGATCTACGGCATCGTGGGCACCCTCACGATCTGGATGGCCAAGCAGGGGTGGACGCACATGTATGGCCGCATCCCCAAGTTTGGGTGGGGCTGGTTTGTGGCCAGCATTTTCTGCATCATTGTGCTACACGATGCCTACTTCTACTGGACCCACCGGCTCATGCATCATCCGCGGCTCTACCGCTGGTTTCACCGGGTGCATCACCAGTCCAACAATCCCTCGCCCTGGGCCGCATACTCCTTTGGCCCGCTGGAGGCTGCCATCCAGGTGGGCATCTTCCCGCTCTCGGTGCTGGTGATGCCCGTGCATCCCCTCGCGTTCTTCATCTTTCTGGTATGGCAGATTGCTTTCAACGTGGCTGGTCACACCGGGTTCGAGTTCTATCCCCGCTGGTGGCTGGATACGTGGTTTGGCCGGTTCATGAACACTCCGACGAATCATGTCATGCACCATGAGTACTACCGCGGGAACTATGGTCTGTATTTCAACGTCTGGGACCGCCTCATGGGGACGAACCATGAGAAGTACGAGGAGCGGTTCAAGGAAGTGACAGGCAGGAGCCGGGCAGCCTGAGGGAGGGGGCAAAAAGTCACTTGTGGCTGGGTTCGTAAGAACTTGGTCAGGCCGCTTGTGGCCCATGACGTGCTGTTCACCCCGCAGGGCCGCGCCACCTTCCCCACTTTCACAAGTGCAGCTACGAGCTTCGAATTGCCCTGCAATGATCCTCAGTCGTGGCTGGGTTCGTAAGAACCTGGTCAGGCCGCTTGTCGCCCATGACGTGCTGCTCACCCCGCAGGGCCGCGCCACCCTCCGCACTTTCACAAGTGCAGCTACGAACTTCGAATTGCCCTGCAATGATCCTCAGTCGTGGCTGGGTTCGTAAGAACCTGGTCAGGCCGCTTGTCGCCCATGACGTGCTGCTCACCCCGCAGGGCCGCGCCACCCTCCGCACTTTCACAAGTGCAGCTACGAACTTCGAATTGCCCTGCAATGATCCTCAGTTGTGGCTGGGTTCGTAAGAACCTGGTCAGTCCGCTTGTTGCCCATGACGTGCCGCTCACCCCGCAGGGCCGCGCCACCCTCCGCAGTTTCACAAGTGCAGCTACGAACTTCGAATTGCCCTGCAATGATCCTCAGTTGTCGCTGGGTTCGTAAGAATCTGGTCAGGCTGCTTGGGGCTCATGACGTGCTGCCCACCCCGCAGGGCCGCGCCACCTTTCCGCACGTTCACAAGTGCAGCCACGAGCTTCGAATTGCCTTGTAGGTTCCTGCATTTCCCTTCGACAATTCCCGGGCCGTTTGTATTCGTCCCTCCACCAGCCCATGGCCACGCCGTCACCCACCCGTCGCGACTTTCTTGCCCTGTCAGGAACTTCCCTTCTGGGATTGGCTGGTTGCGATGGCCCGGCCTCCCCAGCCATCATCCCAAAGACCACCTTGGGCATCACGGGGCCACAGTTCACGTTGAATGGGAAGCCCACCTTCCTGCTCGGTTGCAGCTACTACGCGGCATTGGGAGCTCAGGACGGCACCTGGAAATCGGACTTGGACGAACTGCAGCGCCTCGGCTTCAATTGGATCCGGATGTGGGCCACTTGGGCATCCTTTGACAACGATATCTCCGCCGTGCATCCCAAGACGGGCAAGGCCCGGCAGCCGTATCTGGATCGGCTGAAAGCGCTTCTGACCGACTGCGATGCCCGCGGCATGGTCGTGGACGTAAGCCTCTCCCGGGGCAACAGCGTGACTGGACCCGCCAAGCTGCAGAAACACGAGGCGCATGCGGAAGCGGTACGTACGCTGGTGAGTGAACTCAAGAGCTGGAAGAACTGGTACCTGGACCTCAGCAACGAACGAAACCTGACCGACAAGCGCTTCTGTAGTTATGATGAGCTGGTGGCGTTAGCAGGCATCTCACGATCCATCGATCCAGGTCGTCTGCTCACTGCCTCGTTTGCCGGCGACTTTTCCGCAGACGATCTCCAGGCCTACTCCCAACAGGTGAAGGTGGACTTCCTCAGCCCGCATCGTCCTCGCGAAAGCAACTCCCCGGCCGAAACCGAGTCCCGGACCAAGGAATGGCGGGCTGCGACGCTCAAACTCGGGAAAGAGCTGCCGGTGATGCATCAGGAGCCGTTCCGGCGGGGCTACGGATTCTCCCCCGAGGTGAAGGACTTCCTCATCGATCTGGAAGGGGCGGTGCGGGCAGGCGCAGGCGGATGGTGCTTCCACCAGGGCGACGCCCGCAAGGCCCCGGATGGCCGCCCGCGACGGTCCTTCGATCTGCGGGATGGGCCGCTCTTCAGTCAACTGGACGACGTGGAGGAACAAGCCATCACCCAAATGGCGGCCTCGGTCAAAACCGCCCAAGGCACGCCTTAGGCGCTCATGCAGGGGGTGGAAGTCCGCGGCTTTCTTCATTTCCTGTCCAGATTGGCTCTGCGGCGTCGTTTCCCTTGTGTCCTGACGCCGACCCGCTTCATCAGCCATGTCCACCCCGCCCACTCCCTTCTCCTGTGCCGGTCACCGGGCAGTGTGGGCGCCGACTCGGCGGGAGTTTGTCTATAGCCTCGGGGCGAGCATTGGCAGCGTGGCTCTGACGCAGGCGCTTGCGGCAGAGAGCTCCTCTGCTCCGCCGCTCGCGCCCAAGGCAGCGCACCTGCCCGCACGGGCACGACGCTGCATCTTTCTGATGATGGAGGGCGGTCCGTCCCACATCGACACCTTTGATCCCAAGCCCGAGCTCAAGCGGCTGCATCTGAAGGAATTCGTGCGCAACGATGTGCAACAGTCGGCCATGTCCGGCGGGAAGAGGTACTACGTGCAGAGCCCGTTCGGCTTCGCCAGATACGGTGAGAGCGGTGCCGACATGTGCGACCAGTGGGAGCATCTGCGGCATCACGCGGATGACCTCTGCTTCTACCGCGGCTGTCAGGTTGACTCCGTGAACCACCCGACGGCCATGTACCAGATGAACACGGGAAACCGCTTTGGCGGAGATCCCGGCATCGGCGGTTGGGTGACGTATGGGCTGGGCTCGGTGAACCAGGACCTGCCCGGGTTCATTGTGCTGCCGGAGGTTTCCTATCCACAGGGCGGCGCTGCGAACTGGAGCAACGGCTATTTGCCAGCCAACTTTCAAGGCACGCCCCTGCGCGCCCGCGGCTCCCCCATTCTGGATCTCCAGCCCGCACCGGGCATCACGGCAGAGCATCAACGCGCCAATCTGGATCTGCTGGAGGCCTTGAACCAGCGGCATCAAGCGGAACACCCCTGGCACGATGAGCTGGCCGCCCGCATGGAGAACTACGAGCTGGCATTTCGCATGCAGATACAGGTACCAGGCGTGCTGGACATCAGCAAGGAGAATGCCCAGACGCAGGAGATGTACGGAATCGGCAGCGTTCCCACAGACGCCTTTGGCCGCAAGTGCCTCCTTGCCCGCAAGCTGGTGGAGCAAGGGGTGCGCTTTGTGCAGGTGTATGCCGGCACCTGGGATTCACACGACTACATCGAGCGCGCCCATGGCAATCTGATCCGGGCGGTGGACCGTCCCATCGCGGGACTGCTGGCAGACCTGAAACAACGGGGCCTGCTGGAAGACACGCTGGTGGTGTGGTGCGGCGAGTTTGGCCGCAGTCCGGACAACGGCGTGCGCGGCGGCACTTCGTATGGGCGCGATCACAACCCCAAGGCCATGACCGTCTGGATGGCGGGCGGCGGGGTGCGAGCTGGACACACCATCGGAGCCACGGACGAAACCGGTGCCCAGGCTGTCGATTGCGTCCACCATGTGCGCGACCTCCACGTGACGCTGCTACGGCTCCTGGGGCTGGATGACAACAAGCTCACCTACTTCCACGCGGGACGGTTCAAGCAACTCTCGCAGTTCGGAGGCAGCGTCATCAAGGAACTCATCGCCTAGACGCCCCTCCCCATTTAAGGTATGCTGGGTTCGTGGAAGCACCCCGCATCTGTGACACCAAGCACCGCACCGTCGAGCTGGAGCCCGGCGTGCATTGGTGGTGCTCCTGCGGCCTTTCCGGTCACCAACCCTTCTGCGATGGCAGCCACAAGGGGACCGGCCTGCCACCCCAAAAGATCGTCGTGGACAAGCCCACGGTGGTATGCCTGTGCAACTGCAAGCACACCAAAACCCCGCCTTACTGCGATGGATCGCATGCGGAGCTGGCGGGCGGGTAGCAGCTCACCTGCCTACGAGGTTTTCAGTCCGAGAAACTTCGCCAGCTCTTTGACGGCTCCAGAAGCTTTGTGGCCGCGGCGGACAGTGCGATTCATCACTTCCAACCGGCGCTCCTGCCGGTTCGCCTTCGGGTCCACATGCCCGGCGATCTCCAGATTGGAGAGCAGCGGCAGGGCGTAATACCCTCGTACCCGCTTCACAGCGGGCGTGTAAACTTCCCAGGTGTAGTCGAAGTCCCAGAGCTGCCGGGTCACCTTCCGGTCATAGATCAGGGGATCCAGTGGAGCCAGCAGGGTGGGAAGGCGGTCCCCTTCGTCCAGGCTTTCGAGCAGGGGCAAATCCTCCCGCAGGCAATACCAGAGCGGGCCATCCGCCACCTTGATGGGTTGCACCAGATCTTCCACGACTGGCACTTCCTGCCTGGTGAGCGGCACAAGCCGCCGTTGCCGGAGCTTCTGCAGGACAGACCAGCGCCTGATCGCCACCGCATCCGGCTCGGACTGGCTCAGGACTGACGACGGGATGACCCGTTCTGTAAGGTCATAGAGGCGACGGATGCCCTCGCGCCGGGCGATCATGACGCGACCATGGAAGAAGAGCTTCTGCAGAGTGGCCTTGGCCAGCGTGGCCTGGCTGCCCCAGCCGTGGTGGGAGCGTTGATCATCGTCCACATCATCGGAAGCCAGGGGGCCCCGCTCAGCCATCTCGGCGAGGATCCTCCCGGCCAGCTTGGATTCACGATCATCCAGTTTCCCAGACCAGGTGCTGTCCGTCCCCGTGCGATGGCGCATGGTCGCCAGCAGATACGGCCATGCCTCCAGCGGCAGAGCCACGAGGATGTGAGTGTGAGGAAGATGATGCTCGAACGCCTGCCTTTCCTCCGTCGGCAGCCGGGCTTTTTCAGAACCGTGAAGGAAGCGAAAGAGATCCCCCTCCCGGTAGCCCTGCACGCGGTTGCGCAGGATGAGATCTTGCATGCGGCCACAGACATTGATGGGGTCAATCTGGATGTAACCGTGGTGGCGCAGCGCGGCTGCCACGTCGGGAACCCTGGCACTGAGTAGCACAGCCTTGCAATGGAAACGGCGGGCTTCTGGGAGGGAGAGCGTGAGGGGCGCGGTCACAATATAGAGGGAGTGTTCATTATGCCACCTACGCCCACCCTTGCAAGGCGGACCAAGCCGATGAAACTTTCTGCGAATGACCGAGGCTCAGCTCATCCAGAACTATGTGCGCGTTCGCGTAACTCCCGCTCGCATCATGATCGAGGTCAGGGTGGAGGAACCTGCGGATGAGGATGGCGAAGTCCCCTTCTCGCGCTGGTCGCTGGCTGCAGCCCTGCCCAAGCTCTCCCTGGCCACAGCCGTGGAGCGGGCCCGAATGATGGCGGTAGCAGACCGGCGCTACTTCCGAACCTGTGACGATTGCGGAGACCGATTGCCCGTGGCCCAGATCATCAGCCGTGAAGACGGCACGGAGCATTGCCAAGATTGTGCCGAGGAAGGTGGCAGGGACGACTAGCGTCAGCCGCCTGCCTACCGCAGTGGTCCCTACTGCACATAGTGAATGCCGTGCCGTGCTGAGACGGCCACGACTTGCTCCATGTCCGGAGCTTCGGCACCGGCGCAGACGTCTGCCAGCTCAGCAAAGAAGTCCTCAAACCCGGCGGGTGCGGTGTGCACCAGCATCCGTGAAGGAGCGTCTCCCAAATTCTTAAAGGTGTGGGCGACGCCGCGAGGCAGGTAGGCGGATCCGCCGGGGCCGACTTCTGTCCAAGCCCCGCCGCTGAAGAAGCCTACCTTGCCTTCGATCACATGGAACCACTCGTCTTCGTTGTCGTGGACATGGGTAGGCGGCCCGCCACCGGGTGCGGTGATGACGGTGAACATGGAGTACTGACCGTCCGTATCGGCCCCTGTCAGATGGAGCTGCACCTCATCTCCCAACGCACACAGCGTGCGGGGGGAACGGGTACGGATGACGGCGGATGTCGCGGGTGGTGGGGGGCTCAGATGCATGGTGGAGTCGCTGTTGGATGTCATGACGAATTCAGTTGTGACACCTCCATTATCTGGGCGGACCTCGATTGCCGTGGCGAAAGCTGAAAGTAGTCCAGCACTTTAGTGCGTCAGTTGCGCGACTCCCATCGTCGAATACCGAGCTAAAGCTCTGACTACTTTATGCGCTGCCGCAGGGCTCCTTATCCGGCTGCCCACTAGTAAGTCCGAGCAACTCCCAATGAGGCCAGCGAGGCTCTGTTCGTAGGACAAACTTTAGTTTGCTCAGGCAATCAGAGATCACGCATACTGAGCAAACTAAAGTTTGTCCTACGAACAGCTTCCTCCTGCGATGGCCACGCCAGACATGGATGCATCAGGCGCGGCCGCAAGCATTCGATTCCACCTACTTCGCAGGAGCAGCAGGCTCTGCTGCCTGCGGTAGTTTCCTTTTCTCCTGTCCTTGTCCCTGCCCCTGCCCTCGCGGTCCCTGGCCAGGCTTCCGACCGCCGTAGAACCAGGGCTCCTCTTTCTCTGGCACCTTCAGTTCCGTGCGCAGGCGGCTCAGCTCCCCTTTCAGTTCCTCCGTGATCTTCGTGTAGTCCGGGTTCCCGTAGAAGCTTCTCATCTCCTGAGGGTCCGCCTTGCGGTCAAACAGCTCCCAGTAGTCCACATCCGGCGCATAAAAGTGCACCAGCTTGTACTGGTCAGTCACCACACCATAGTGAGGGCGCACACGGTGAGGCTGGGGAAACTCGTAGTAGTGGTAGTAGAAGCTCTTCCGCCAGTCGCTGGGTGTCTCCCCCTTGAGCAGAGGCACCAGGCTTTTGCCCTGCATGTCTGCGGGAACGGACACCCCGGCGGCTTCCAGGAAGGTCTCGGCAAAGTCCAGGTTGGACACGATGTTCTCATTCTCCACCCCTGCCTTGGCGACTCCTGGCCAGCGCACCATGAGAGGCGCCCTTAAGGACTCTTCAAAGATCCAGCGCTTGTCGAACCAGCCATGTTCACCCAGGTAGAAGCCCTGGTCTGCGGAATAGACGACGATCGTGTCCTCCGCGAGCCCCTCGTCATCCAGATACTTCAGCAACCTGGCAACGCCTTCATCCACGGCTTTCACGCAGCCCAGATAGTCGTGCATGTAGCGCTGGTACCGCCAGCGCACGAGGTCTTTACCCGTGGGTTTTGACTTCTCGAACTCTGCATTCCGGGGGCCGTAGTAGGCGTCCCATTTCGCCTTTTGTTCCGGCGTCATGCTGGCTGGGGCTACCAATTTTGCATCCTTCGGCGTGAAGGTCTTCTCCAGCGTCATGTCCTGGTCACGCTCTGCCACGCCGCGGTTCTCATAGTCATCGAACAGGGTCTCGGGCTCCGGGTATTTCCTATCCCCGTCATGGCCCAGATGGCGCAGCGCGGGGTCCCACTCGCGATGCGGTGCTTTGTGCTGGCACATCATCAGGAAAGGCTTGTTCTTGTCGCGATTCTTGAGCCAGTCCAGAGTAAGGTCCGTGATGATGTCTGTCACATAGCCCTCGTGTTTCACGGGCTTGCCGTTGTCGATCATCGGTGGGTTGTAGTAGATGCCCTGCCCGGGAAGGATCTGCCAGTAGTCAAAACCGGTGGGGTCAGACATGAGGTGCCACTTGCCCACAATCGCAGTCTGATACCCTGCTCCCTGAAGCAGCTTGGGAAAGGTCTGCTGACTGCCGTCAAAGACGGAGTTGCTGTTGTTGAGGAACCCGTTGAGGTGATTGTATTTGCCCGTCAGCACCACCGCCCGGCTCGGGCCACAGATGGAGTTGGGCACCACACAGCGCTGGAAGAGCATGCCCTCCTTGGCGATGCGATCGAGGCCCGGGGTCTCGATGAGCTTGCGGCTGTCCTTGTAGGCACTGATGGCCTGATAGGCATGGTCGTCAGAGAAGATGAAAAGGATGTTGGGCTGCTTGGAGGCGGCAGCGGCCGGGGAGGCCGTTGCCAGCGCACCGAGCACCAGCAACCCCAGGATTGGGAGGAACTTTCGTGCGGTCATGAGCGCATGATAACGAATCAACCCGCCAAAGCTATCTACGAAAAACTCCCACTCAGACTCCCTCCGTCCCAGCGGGGATCTTCGCTGGGATCGGCTCACCTCTTTGCGACTTGAGCAGGTCACGGATCTCCATGAGCAGCTTCACATCCTCAGGCATGGGTGGGGGCACTGCACTGGTCTCCGCCTTTTTCATGGTGATATCCCGAAGCTTGTTCATCGGCTTTACAAAGATGAAGAACAGGATGGCAGCGGTAATGAGGAAGCCCATCAGGGCGGAGAGAACCAGCCCGACATTCAACACCCAGATCTGCAGACCGATCTGGGGGGTGCCGCCGAAGGCACCTAGCAAGGGGTTGATGATGCCTTCAGTGAACTTTTTCACCACCTCACCAAAGGCGGTGCCGATCAAGACGCCCACGGCGAGGTCAATCACATTGCCCTTCATGACGAAGGACTTGAATTCTTCCAGTAGAGCTTTCATGGCAGGAATGGAATGATATGGGGACCCTGTGCCCCATTTTCCTGCGGGTTCGGGCAGCGTGATCACTCTGGACGTAGGATTTGCAGCTCCTCGCCAACTTCCATGCTCAAAAGGGCGGGATTTGTCTCCAGCGTGCGGGCGCGCATTTTCTCGAGCAACCGTTTGTCGAGATGAACCCGGAGTTGCTCAAAGCCCTCATGAAACACAGGCGTGCAGTGCTCCCGGTCTAGATTGGCAAACGGGAGTTGAGCGGGAGCGAACCAGCCCAGACGCCCCATATTATCGTCCACCAGTTCAGAGACCGTCTTGCCCACCAGGTGGGCAATGCCCACATAACAGCCCAACTCCACCGCCCGGGCAGAAGCGCAGCGCCCGATGCGGTCCACCCCCATGAGGCTTTCCGTAGCGCTGGGCACGAGTATCGCGTCCACCCCTTTGCCACGGAGAGCGGCAGAGAGTTCCGGAATCTCAATATCCAGACAGATGACTACGGCTAGCGTAAAGCCCCGCAACGTGAACAGCCGGACCTCCCGCCCGCCGGTGAACCCAGTCTCCCAAGGTGTGAGGAAGACCTTGTCCTGATAAGTCGGCGTCCCTTCACAGAGAATGGGAGCCCGGTTGCGCATGGATCCATCCTCAGCGATCCAGGGAGCAGTACCGAACACCACCGCTTTTCCTGGAGCCGACAGCCGCTGCTGAAGCTCAGGCCAAAGCGTCTTCCAAAAGAGCGCCGCCACCCCTGCCAGCTTGTCCGCGTCGGGAACAAATCTCTCCAGGCACATCCAGGAGTATTCCGGAAACAGGACCACATCTGCCCCATTTGCCCAACTGGATTGAACCATCTCCACCATGTGCTGCACACAACCCTTCGGCGAGCTGACGACGGCTCCCACATCCCAGGTCCGGAGGTCGATGTTCATGAGAGATCTTTGAGCCAGAAAGTGAGCGTTTTGGGAGACTCGGATTCTTCGCCGATCTCCTTCCACACAAAGGTGGCCTGCAGTTCCGGGTGCTTCTGATAGCCCTGTGACACCCAGAAATCGTCCAGAACACGGTAGCCGGGTGGACGCGAAGGATGCTCTGCCATGCGGTCCACCGCGCAGAAGGCGGACCACTTGCACCCGAGTTTTTGAGCATGGGCCACGCGCCGCTTGAAAAACTCCTTCCCGAGCCCTTGGCCGCGCCATTGCGGCAGCAGAATGCTCTCCCCAAAGTAACAGACGGAGTTCACTTCATAGCCCGCCGAGAGAAACGGAGCCTGGAACTCCGGCCCCTCGTCCCTCAGCGGAAGACAGGTGGTCGCACCCACGACCTGCTTTGCAGCGTCCACCACCAGCACCACCAGACTGTCTGGGGTATTCACATAGGTCCTCAGGTACTCCCGCTCATACTCCAGCGTGCCATCGTACAGGTAGGGATACTCGCGAAAGACGCTGATGCGGAGTTCCCCCAGGCCATCCAGCCAGGGTTCCACGTCAGCACCGTGAAGATCGAGAAGAGAGAATGCGGCATCCATGAGACTCCCGTTTAAAAACGGCAATCGTGCCAGACGTCAAGCAAGGATGGCTCGGATTCCTCGAAGGTAGGGATCAAGGCTTGCTCGGATCCCACCAGGCATCGAGCTTCTTGGTCAGAGCCTCCACCACCGCCGCTTCCGCAGAAGCCAGATTCGTCTGCTCGTTGGGGTCGGTTTCGATGAGGTACAGCTCCGGCTTTTCGGTCGGCTCATTGCGGGAATCCGGCACGATTAGCTTGTAGCCTCCATCGATGATCCACCGCCAGCGCAGACTGGCTGATGGCTTCTCCAGATCCACCGAGTTGTGGGTGAAGATCTCACCTGTGATCGATTTCCTCGCCGCGAGGGCAGCATCATCCAGCAGGTTGAGTCCAGTCATCTCCAACGGGGGTGTCATTCCCACTGCCTTGAGCACCGTCGGGGCGATGTCCACTGAGCTGGCCAGTGTTGTCTCTTTGCCAGGCTTCACTTTCCCCGGCCAGCGCACCATGATTGGCGTACGCAGCCCACCATCATACTGGCTCTGTTTGGAGCGCGGGGCATACTTGGGCGCCTCTGGATTCTGAATCCAGCCATTGTCTGCCACATAGATGACGATGGTGTTTTCTGTGAGCCCCTTTTCCTTTAGGAAGCCCATGAGCTCACCACAAGTTTCATCAAACCACTCTACCATGGCCCAGTAGCGGGCCACATGGATGGAAGGCGTCTTGTCCTTGTACTTGGCCAGCAGACGATCCGGGGGCGTGTGGGGATCGTGAGGCAGGAGCGGGGCGTACCATGCCAGGAAGGGCTTCTTGTCCGCCACGGCCTGATTGACGAAGTCATAGATCGGCTGGAGCCCTTCGCGCCCGATCTTGAGGCCGTCATCACCATGGCGATCCCCGCGGGTCATGCCGTGGGTGAATCCTCCACGGGCAAAACTCCCCTGCCACCATTTGCCTGTTTGAAAACTCACGTACCCCTTCTGTTGCAGCAGGCGGGGCAACGTGGCGAGCTGATCCATGTGCTGATTGAACCGCTCCCTGCCTGCCACAAAGGCTGGATCCTTGATGCCAGCCCGTTTCCTGCCCTCCGCCAAGGGTGGATCGTTGCTGGTGATGAAGTTCTGGTGCGGATACTGGCCGGAGATGATGGTGGCCAGGCTCGGGCAGCAAAGACTGGAGGGCACATAACCTCGCGCGAAGACACGGCTCTCCGCCGCAAGCCGGTCCAAGTGGGGCGTCTGGACCACTTGGTGCCCCATGAACCCGTAGTCACCCCAGTGGTGGTCATCGGACACAATCAACACCACATTCGGCGGGGCCGGCTTGGGAGTGGCAGCAGATTGGCCGTAAGTCACGCCAGCCAGGAAGGGCAGGCAGACAACGAGGATCGTGAGAAGGCGGGAACCGGTCATGGACGAGTTAAACGCCCACAACCGATGAAAATGTCAAAAAATGCCGGACCCTACGTCAGGAATCCAGCATCAATGCTTATCCCTGCTTTTTGGCCCTCTCCTTGGTTTTCTGGGTGGTTTGGCGGCGCTTGTCCACCAGGGCCGTCTTGCGTTTGCGCAGTTGCCTGGCCAGCACACTGGAGGCCTTGTCCAGCGCGGCATAGAGATCGGCGTCTGCCACGTCGGCATGAATGTCCGGCCCTGCCACGGCGAGGTGGGCTTTCACCCGGAAGCGCTCCTTGGGCTTGGTGGTCTCATCATGAATGAGGACCACATGGGTCGCGATGATCTCGCCGAGATTTTCAATGGCCTCGATCCTCTCCGCTGTGTACTGGTGAATGGCGGCAGTAAGCTTCAGATTGCGCGGGCTGATGTGGATTTGCATGGTGTATGAGGAAGGGGTTGGCTGAATGGTGATCCATCAGGATCTGACGAAAAGGCGCAGCTGCGCATTTTGCGTCACGGCCATGGTAGCAGGATGTCGCAGCTTTCGCTCACCAGTAATTGCGAAAAACTCGCTCTGGATGGCGTCCAGTTCAGCGATGACCTGGAAGCCATAGCGTTTCACCGCCGATTCCACGGCCACGGAGGGCAACGGGAAGAAGCCCTGGGCCTCCAGTGCGAACACCTGCATGAAGGCGGGGTCGTCGAACTCAGCGATGATTTTGGGCTGCAGGATGCGTTCCTCGAACCACTTGTCCACCTGACGGCGCATGGCGGAGTGCTCCGTGGGCAGCAAGGCGGGGGCCCCATGCAGGGACTTGGGAAAGCCCTGCCGCAGCTTTGCGGCGATCTTTGCCGGGGCGCACAACGTTATCCCACATGATCCCAGAGAATGATTGTGAGCTTTGATCTTTGCGCTGCTGGGGGCAGGCTCATCGGCCAGGATGATGTCCAGCTTGTGCGCAGCAAGACGCTGTAGCAGATCTCCCAAATTCCCCTCATGGCAGATGATGCGTGATGGCTCAGGCAGGAAGAAGACAGGTTTCAAAATCTCACTCGCTGCGGATTTGGGCACCGTATCGGTCAGCCCCACATGGAACGGGGCCAGCTTGGCATCGCGATGCTGCACTGCTCCCAGCAAATCGCGACCCAGGGAAAAAATCTCCTCGGCATAGTCAAACACCACCTTGCCGGTTTCGGTCAGCACCTGTCCCCTCCCACTTTTACGAAATAGGGCGGTCCCCAGAGCTTCCTCAAGCTGATGGATTTGGGCACTGATGGACGGCTGGGAAACCCCCAACTCCTCTGCTGCCTTGCGCAGGCTGCCTTCGCGGGCCGTACACCAGAAATAGCGCAAGTGATGAAAGTTGAGCCAGTCCATGGGAATTGCGACGGAGGAGTATTGTTAACTTTAAACTAAGTATCATATAGAAACTAAGTATCAAACAAAGTTTCACCTCTATGCTCTAATCCTGCATGCCTCCTTCCTCAAGGTCAGGCATGCAACCCCCAAGAACTCAAAAGAACCCCACTCTAAAAAGCCCCCACCCCTTTCCTTAATTCAACCCGATAACCCTAGAAACTCACTATTATGCTAGCTGCCATTCTACTTTTTGTCGGCACTCTGCTGCTGTCCCTGTGGGCGCAGTGGCGGGTGAAGAGCGTTTACAACCGCTACCTCCAGGTGCCAGCCCGCTCCGGGGTGACCGGGGCCCAGGCTGCCGCACGGATCTTGCATGAGTCCGGCATCCACGATGTGGAGATCGTGCCCCACGATGAGATGCTGGGGGACCATTACGATCCCACGAACAAGCGTCTCGTTCTTTCCAACGCCAACTACTATGGCAATTCCCTGTCTTCACTGGGCGTAGCCGCTCATGAAGCGGGGCATGCCATCCAGCACAAGGTGGCGTACGCACCCCTGCACTGGCGTATGGCCGCGGTGGGCGTGACGAACTTTGCCAGCCAGATCGTGATGTGGCTGCCGCTGATCGGTATGTTTACCGGTATCTTGAGCGCCTACACTGGCGCGATGATCATGGGCCTCGCGTGGGGTGTGATCATGCTGTTCAACCTCGTCACACTGCCGGTGGAGTTTGATGCCTCCCGTCGTGCCAAACTGGTGCTGGCAGACATGGGCATGGTGGAAGGTTCCGATGAAGGCAAGGGCGTGAGCCGCGTGCTGAGAGCCGCAGCGTGGACCTATGTGGCCGCCTTTATCACCTCTCTCGCCTACCTGCTGTGGCACATCGCTCCCCTGCTGTTTGGCCGGAACAACGACGAATAAACAAATCACCCTCAAACTAACCAACCTGCCCTAGCGTTCCCTCCCTACTCCTTATGACTCCCATTTGGTGGTTCATCTTCTCCGTATTTGTTCTCGGCATGCTCGCCTTGGACCTCGGTGTCTTCCACCGGAAGGCGCACGTGGTCAAGGTCCGCGAGGCCTTAACCTGGACGGCCATCTGGGTGGCCCTCGCACTGCTCTTCAGTCTGGGTATTGCGATGGGCTATGTAGGTGCCTACCCTGAAGGTCTGCAGCAGCAGGCCTCGTTGGAGTTCCTCTCTGGCTATGTGCTTGAGAAGTCTCTAAGCGTGGACAACGTCTTTGTCTTTGCCCTGCTCTTCGCCTACTTCAAGGTCCCCCAGCTTTATCAGCACCGCGTGCTGTTCTGGGGCATTCTTGGTGCTCTGGTCATGCGGGCCGTGTTTATCTTTGCCGGAGTCGCTTTGATCGAGCGCTTCCACTGGATTCTCTATATCTTCGGCGTGATCCTGATCGTGAGCGGTGTAAAAATGTGGATGTCCAAGGACGTGGAGATCGATCCCGCCACCAATCCCGTACTGCGCCTGACGAGACGCCTTTTGCCGGTGAGTGAAACCATGCATGGCCAGGACTTTTTTGTCCGCCAGGGTGGCAAGCTCATGGTGACGCCTCTCTTTGTCGTCTTGATCTTCGTGGAGTGGAGTGACCTGGTCTTTGCCGTGGATTCCATCCCGGCGGTGCTGGCTGTCTCTCGCGATCCGTTCATTGTCTTTACCTCGAACGTCTTCGCCATTCTCGGCCTGCGCTCCCTGTACTTCGCCCTTTCAGGGGTGATGGACCGGTTCCACATGCTGCACTACGGCCTCTCGGCCATCCTCGCCTTCGTGGGGGTGAAAATGCTCATCGTGGACTTCTACAAGGTGCCGATCGGCATCTCCCTGGCAATCATCACTGCCATCCTCACAGTCTCGGTAGTCACCTCCTTCTACATCCCGCCGAAGAAGTCGGAAGCGGCTCCTGAGCCGGACAGTGGTGGCGCAGCGTGATCTGCGGACGATTAACCACCCCTTCCTCCAAGTAACAGAAGTTAAGGCCGCCCGAATCCCGGGCGGCCTTTTTTATGGGGGCACTCAGGTCGTTTCCTTGTACACTCCCAGCCAATCTTTTGCCCTCTGTGGTTTATGGGTTTCTTGGTGCCACCTTCCAGCTGGCGTCGAAGAATCCTGCATCCACCACGTTCCCTGCCCTCTCCGCATCCGGCGGAGTGGTGATGTCGATCACTGCCCAGTCAGGGAGCTTGGGGTTTTGCAGAGAGTTCGTGCGATCATGTGCTTCGCGGAAGGTGAGGCCGGAGTTGATCACCACCATGCCCTGGCCGGGGGCGGAGGGCACCTCGGGATAAATAAGAACAGGCACATGGCTGCCAGAACTGAACCGATTCCCGCCCACCGTGACATCGCCACCAGACCACTTCACGGGGAGGCCGGAGAGACGCTGGGCGATGCAGGAGTTGGACAGGTCATCCCCCCAGAGGATGAGATTTTCACGAGTGGCAAGGCTCTGGCCTACGTCGGAGGCCTTGGCCACCAGAGGGTCGCCACGCATGAGTTCCTTCCACCGACGGATGAAGTGTTCGCTCTCTGCCTTGACCCAGGCATCCACTTCAGGGCTGCGCCCCGGCTTGTCAGGCAGCACGATGACGAAGCGGTTAAGAAGGGCGTCCTCGATACAGGTGCCTCCACTTTTGACCATGGCACGATCTGCACGGCTTTTTCCCGAAAGATTCCACGAACCATCCGGCTGCTTGGTGAGAAGATAGTATTGAGTCTGCCCGCGGCCAGCTTGAAAGGCACGCGTCTCTGCAAAGGTGCTGGATGCGCCATCAATCACGACTGTCCGGGTGGGGCCTGAAGTCTTCCAGGGCACGAGCATCTCGAAGGACTCCACGTTCTTGGTGGTGACCGTGATCGTGTGGCCCACCTCGTCGAGCCTCGCTTCCACCCGGGTGTCCAGCATGGGCTCCTTTACCTGTACCACCTGGAGCCAGTGCATGCGGGCGTAGCGGGCGGAGCGAAACTGCAAAATCACTTGATCGGGCTGGAGATTCCGGCCAGCGGCCACGGCTTTTTCAACGATGGCAGCCACTTGGTCACGCACAGCAGGGTCGTACTTGTGTCCCATGCCTGGACCGATCAGATGCTGCAACTGGAAGCCCTGACCCGCGAGCACCTCCGCCATGTACTCCGCCGTATCCCGCTGGGCGTCGTTCTCCCCGCTGTAGGCGACGAGCGGGACGTTGAAGAAGTTGCGCGCATAGTCCGGAACATCATAGACTCCCCACAGAGTCTGCTCATACCACGGCGCGGAGAAGCCAGCGGGCTTCTTCCCGGGCACGCGGTTCAAGTACCGCTGCACATCGGCAAACCCAGCACCAGCGTGCACACAAGCCCATTGATCCGCATAGTGCGCCCCCATGTGCCATGCTCCAGCTCCACCCATGCTGAAACCCATCAGCGCCACCCGGAGGGGATCGCCGTTGAATCGCTTCAAGGCATCGCTCCGGCATTCAAAGACATCCGTCTCCCCTGCCGATTTGTAGCCGTTGCAGAAGCGTCCAAAAGGGTGCACGACAATGGCGTTCTTGGGCCGGAATTCGCCGCCTTTGGAGCGCATGCGACCGGCGATGAAATGCAGGTCTGTGGCCGTATCTCCCCGCCCATGCAGCCATATCCACAGTGGCACTGCCTTTTTGCCCCGACCCCACTCCAGGCCCTCCGGGATATCCACGCCATACGGTTGGGGTGAGTCATCAATGTTGGAGTAGAATCCCAGCACTTTGGAGCCAGCTCCCTCCAGCCAGGGAGTCGTGTCGTTTTTGAGGCCTTCAATGCGACGACGTGCTTCGGCGAGCTGATCCTGCGCCTTTTTCACCCCGTCCTCCGGCTTCTTGTCATACCATTCACCGAATTCCAGCGCATATCGCACGGCCTTGAGAAAAATGTCCGCATCAGCGGCCCGGTTGTGTCCACGAACTGATTCAAACTCCCTGCTCACTGCCGCGAGTTCTTGCTGCAGCGACGCCTGCAGGTCTGAGGGAATCTCCTTGGCAGGAGGGGGCAGCACACGGTCAAACGCCGCAGCCGGCAGGGCGAGACCACCGGTCAATGCCAGTAAATAGAAAGCCAGGTGTTTCATGATGGGATGAGGTCTGCGAAAAAAATGGGGCGGACGTTAATCATAACGTCCGCCCCCAAAGGCACACAAGACAAGAGAAGGAAAAGCGCAGTGCCAGATTTGCCCTGTTATTTGCCAACGCAATAGAGGCGGTCCTGAGCGCGAATGTAGAGATTGCCGTTCGCGACCACCACGCACGCCCGGCAGATTTTGTCATTATTGGTGGCCGTGGCACCTTCCTGCCCAAAGGTGGCCTGGTGCACGATCTCGAAACCGGCGGTTCCGGCCTTCACGACGAACACATTGCCCATGAAGTCGATGGCATAGATTTTGCCGTCAGCGCCTGTCGGAGAGGCCTCGATTTTGACTCGCGTGGGGAACTCCCCCCGCCAGAGCACCTTGCCAGTCTTGGGCTCGACGCAGGCCAGCGCCTTCCGGTCACTGTCCAGCACGTAGAAGTTCCCCTGGTAGAAAAGCGGCGTGCTCACGTCGCTGCTGACCTCTTTGCTCTCCGAAGTCCAGGCAGGCTCCACGGTGCCCGTGGCATCCAGCTTCAAGCCGTACACCGGTTCCTTTTTCGGGGCGCAGAGGAGGGCGATCCCGTCCCCCGCCACAGGCGAGGGCACATGCCGCCAGTGTCCAATCCGGGACGGATTGTAGGAAACCATGCGCCAGAGCTCCTTGCCGGAGGCAGCGTCATGACAGGTCAGGGTGTCTCCACCAGAGATCAACATGAGCCGACGGCCGTTGTGCGTGTGAAACACCGGGGTGCTGAAGGCTTCCAGCGACTCTGCCTGGGCCTCGCTGGGGCGCACTTGCCGCCAGATTTCCTTCCCCGTCTTGGGCTCAAGGGCAAGAATGTAGCTCTCGTTCTTTCCATTGGGATCCCCTTTCTGAAGTCCGTGGAATTCAAAGGCCTGATTGCGTTGCAGCACCTGGATGTACAGGCGCTCGTTGTCTAAAACCGGGCTGCTGGAGTAAGTCCACTGGGTGCCGAAATTGCCGTAATCCTTGCCAAGGTCTCGTTTCCAGACCTCCTTGCCGGTGAAGTCATAGGCGACAAGCACGCTGGTCCCGTAGAAGAAATAGACCAGATTCCCGTCTGTGCAGGGCGAGGGGGAGGCCAGGTTGCTGCGGTCATCGTGCTGGTAGCCATCGGTCACTTCGTGGCTCCAGCGGACCTTGCCCGTCTTGCCATCCAGGCACATGGCCATGAGCTTTTGGGTGGCCGGGTTTGAGGAGCTCACAAACACATGATCTCCCCACACTGCTGGCACGGAGGCAGCGGGACCGGGCATGTCCGTCGCCCACTTGATGCCATCGGTCTTGCTGAACTTTTCCGGCAGGCCGGTTTCCGGGCTCGAACCATCTTGATTGGGGCCGCGGAACCCAGGCCAGTTTGCGGCTGAAAGCGTGGCACAGGTGGCAAAGAGCCACACCGGAATGAATCGGGAGTATTTCATAGGCATAGGTAAAAGGGATGAGCGGAAACCGGCCAGACCAGACGAAACCAGACCAGTGCAAGGAAGCAAACAAGCAAATCTACTAACGGGCCGAAGGACAAGGATTTTAGCACCAGGTTGGACAGAAATGGGCACTGAAAATCTTACAGACGAAGGGGAGAGCCTAAGGTGTCCTGATACTTAGGTTTAGTTAGGCACATTCCTTATGTCTCTACTTGCCCCAGAATTTTCCAAATCTATAGTCCCAATGAACTGTCGGATCTTCATAATAATTATTTTTAGAAGCTGAATCGGTCAATTCGCTTGTAATTATGGTAATTATAGTTAATGATCCGGAGAAATCGACCCCTAAGAAAAATTTTCAGCCGCCAACAAAATGAGAGTGTGCTCTTTCGAACTCGCCACGGAGAACTACTCGTCCTTCCTTACCAAGGGGTTCGGTACGGTTCGAGTCGGTCGCCGCACGAACACTTTCGGATTCCAGATCGCCACCACCAACCCAGCTCCCCACCCCACCCTTTTGTTCGCCCTGCGGAGTGATGGCGGCGAGTTTCCTGTGGAGTTTGGCATCCGCATCAATTTAGCCACCGGTGAAATCACCGACACCGCCAACAACTCCGGACTGATTGGGTGGCTTGACCCCTCCCTTTGGCCATCGAGCATCGCTCCGTATCCATTGGTGCTCCGCTGGGAGGTGGAAAATACCGGCTTGGCGCTCATCCCCCGATTGATCATTGGGGATGAAGAATGGCTCTACCCTTCGGTCCACTCCCCGGGAGAAGCCTGGTTCACAGCCACAGCAGGGCACGACCTGGAAAACGCAGAGATTGGAGCCGTTTTCTCACCTGCCTATGTCTGGTGTGAAGACCGGATGAATTGACCCGCTCCGGCAGGCCCTTGCAGGCGCGGAGCCTGGGCATCTCATGCACTTCCTGCTTGAGGTGCCCCTTCTGACGCGTTAGGTCGGGACATGGCATTCATCCATGACGACTTCCTCCTGACGACCAAGGCAGCGCGCCGACTGTATCATGAGTTTGCTGAGAACGAGCCGATCTACGACTACCATACCCATCTGCCGGTGGACGAGATCGCGCGTGACCAGCGCTTCGAGAGTCTCGCTCACATCTGGCTGGGAGGTGACCACTATAAATGGCGGGCTATGCGCGCCAACGGAGTGCCTGAAACCCACGTCACGGGCCAGGCTCCTTGGAAAGAGAAGTTCCTCGCATTTGCCAAAACGGTTCCCAACACGCTCCGGAATCCCCTTTATCACTGGACCGCCCTGGAGCTCAAGCGGTTCTTCGGCGTGGACGAACTCCTGAGCGAGGCCACCGCAGAGTCCATCTGGAACCGTTGCAATGAGCAACTGGCGACGCCCGAGTTCTCGTGCCGGAACCTCCTCACCCGCTCGAATGTACGCGTGGTGTGCTCCACCGATGATCCGACGGACTCTCTGGAACATCACTTGGAAGTGGCCAAACTCTCGAGTTTCCCTGTAAAGGCTTATCCAACCTTCCGCCCCGACGCTGGCATGCGGTTGGAAGATTTGAACGCCTGGAATACGTGGACCAACAAGCTCGCTGAAGTGAGCGGCGAGGCCTGTGATACGCTTGACTCCTTCCTGACCGGCCTCCGCAAACGACACGACTTCTTCCACTCCGTAGGTGGTCGTCTCAGCGATCACGGACTCACGGCGATGGACACAGAGACGGCGACGGACGCCGAAGCCAAGGCTATCTTCGACAAGGCCCGCGCCAATCAGGCTCTCACCGCCAGCGATGTCATCCGCTTCCGTTCCTATCTGATGCTCTACTTCGGCCAGCTCGATGCGGAAAAAGGCTGGACCAAGCAGCTCCACCTCGGGGCTCTGCGCAACACGAACACGCGCCTTTTCAACCAGCTTGGGCGCGACATCGGTTGCGATTCCATCGACGACCCAGTGCACGCTGCCGGGCTCAAGTTTTACCTCGATACCCTGGAACAGCGCGGCCACCTGCCCAAGGTCGTGTTGTACAACCTGAACCCGAAGGACAACTACGTCTTCGCCACGATCGTCGGCAACTACCAAGGCAACGACCAGGGGATCGCCGGAAGGATGCAGTTTGGCTCCGGCTGGTGGTTCCTGGACACGATGGAAGGCATGGAATGGCAGATCAACTCCCTCAGTTCCACCGGCCTCCTCAGCCGCTCCGTGGGCATGCTGACCGACTCCCGCAGCTTCCTCTCCCCACCCCGCCACGAGTACTTCCGCCGAATTCTGTGCAACCTCGTCGGCCGCGACGTCGAAAACGGCCTCGTCCCCGACGACTACGACCTCGTCGGCACCATGATCAAGCGCATCTGCTATGCGAATGCGCATGAGTACTTTGGCATGGACGTTTGAGGTAGTTTAGACGCTGCGCTGGTTGAGACGGTGCCGCCGGAGGCGGCACCTGTTGAGACACGTCGTTGGTTGAGACGCTTCGCTGGATCATGAATGAGAACGTTCATCGCAAACAGTTCCCTTTTGAAAAGCTTGGCGTCTGGCAGGACTCACGAAGCTTGATCACAGAGATCTATAGACTAACTCGAACCTTCCCGAAGACCGAGGCATTCGGTCTGGTTTCGCAACTGAATCGAGCGAGCGTTTCCGTAGCATGCAACCTGGCTGAAGGAACCGCCCGCACCAGTGCCAAAGACCAAGCGCATTTTTCTCAACTTGCGTACAGTTCCCTCATGGAAGTGGGTTGCCTTGTTGCAGTCAGCGCTGATCTCGGCTTGATCAGCGAAGAAGATCAGGCACGTATTCGCAGCGCTACCTTTATGTTGTCAGCTCGCATTCACAATCTCCGCAAGTCCCAACTCTCCCGCTCTGACAAACCAGCGTAGCGTCTCAACCAACAACGTGTCTCAACAGGTGCCGCCTCCGGCGGCACCGTCTCAACCAGCGCAGCGTCTCCTCTTTCCTCCTCCCCTTCCATGCCATCCTCCCGTATTCTCGTCACCGGCGGTGCCGGCTTCATCGGTTCCGCACTTGTCTGGGCTCTTAACCAGAGGGGGGAGGAGAACATTGTTGTCACAGATTCACTGGGCACGGATGAAAAATGGAAAAACCTGGTGGCTCTAAAATATGCTGACTATCTGGATGCAGCGGACCTGCTGGAGGCGGTCGCGAACCGCCCAGAGTCGCTGGGCAAGTTCGATGTGATCTATCATCTGGGGGCGAACTCTGCCACGACGGAGCGGGACGCGAACCACCTGATGAAGAACAACTTCGAGTACACCAAGGTGCTGGCCCACTGGGCCATCGCGACCGGGGCGAAGTTTGTGTACGCCTCCTCTGCGGCCACCTACGGGGACGGTGCTCACGGCATGGATGACAAAATGCAGGACATCTCTGTGCTTCGCCCGCTTAACATGTACGGGTACTCGAAACACCTCTTCGACCTCTACGCTCAGCGTGCGGGCATCGCCAAGCGGGTCGTGGGTCTGAAGTATTTCAACGTGTACGGCCCCAATGAAAACCACAAAGGCGACATGCGCTCCGTGGTGAACAAGGCGTTCGACCAGATCCTCACCAACGGCAAGGTGCAGCTCTTCAAGAGTCACCGCCCCGACTTTAAGGATGGTGAACAAATGCGGGACTTCCTCTACGTGAAGGACGCCGTGGCCATGACCCTTTTCCTCGGCAACCATCCCCTTTCCGGCGGACTTTATAACCTGGGCTCTGGCTTGGCGCACACTTGGCTACAGCTCGTCACCGGCATCTTCCGCGCCCTGGAACTCCCACCACACATTGAGTTCATCGACCTTCCCGCCCACCTGCGGGAGAAGTACCAGTACTACACCTGTGCCGACATCAGCAAGCTACGCCAGCTCGGCTACAAAGACGCCATCACCCCGCTGAACGATGCCGTAGCCGACTATGTCCGCTCCTACATGGTCCCTGGCAAACTCCTGGGGGACGGTGAAGCGAGGATCGGGTGAAACCACGCAAGACGATGACGATGGGGAAGGTGGGGGACACCTTCCTCAGACTCATTTTTGCTTCTCCTGATCGCGCCCGGCAAAGCGGATGAGCACCATGCGCTCGCCCCGCTTGCCTTGATCACCCCACGTGCGCTCAAACTCCGCGACGGTCTCTGCCGGGCCGAAGCGACGTTCAAACCAGGGACGGAAACCTTCGTCCGTCTTGGTGCCGGTGAGCATCCAGCGGAAAGGCTGATCTTGAGGAACCTGTTCCAAAGTATCCAGCTCCAGCGAGGTTTCAGGCAGATAGAATGGGTAAGGCATCTGGCCCAGGTGAAAGATCAGAAGGCGTCCTTCGGAGGTGTCCCCCATCGCTTTCCGAATCGCGAGCGCCGTAGAGCGCACATCCTCCCGTTGGGACATGATGTGGTGGCCGATCCGGACGAATGCACCCATGAGCATGGCAGCGGCCAGCGCTGTGACGAGTGTCAAGGACACCACCGCGAGCGTCCCCTCTTGTTTCACCTGGCGCAGCAGCACCTGCGTAAGGACAGTGATGCCAGCCGCCCACGCGGCCACAGCAATGAGTGAAGACGGCCAATAGAGAATGGCGGCGACGCCGATGGCCACCATCGCCAGGACAAAAAAACCGCGATTGATCCAGTGCCAAACCGTGCGCTGCCGTTGGGTAGCCTCGGCACCTCCCTCAACGAGCACCCAGGCGATCATCAAGAGCACCGGTGCCAGCAGCGGCGCCACATAGCGCGCGCTCGAGCTGGGAATAAGAATCATGAAAGCGAAGCCCGCGACCACGCCCCATTTCAGGCCGTCAAAGGTCTTGCGTGATTCGAGATCCCCAAAGGCGCGTTCCAAAGCAGCCTTGCGCCACCAGAGCGGCACCAGCAGGATCCATGGCAGGAACATCACCAGTGCCTTGGGCCCACGGATCAGCCAGTCAGAGGCACTGGTCTTTTCCTCACCCGTCACGCGGCTGGAGACCTCATTTCCCCAGGTGCTCAGCACATCCATCTTCTGGATGCCCATAAGCTGGGCGTACGAGGATATGAAGGGGAGCGCCCAGGCGAGAGTGATCGCAAAGAACAGCAGCAGACCTGCGAGATGCGGGAGGCTGAACAATTGTTTCCAGCGGCTGCTGGCCCAACAGGCACCGACGACCGGCAGGTAAAAGAAGAGCAGATGCATGGGCCCCTTGGCCAGCATGGCCAGCCCCAGGAAAAGCCCCACCCACAACCATGCCGCCCACAGATTGAGTTTGCCCTTGAACCCCGCCATCCACGCTGTGAAGGCCAGCCCTGTGAAGGCAATGTAGTAAACTTCGATCTCCGCGATCCGGCCTTTCTCAATGACCCCTACGCTTGCCAGAAAGAACAATCCGCCCACCAGCGCTGCCTTGTTCCCCATCCAGCGGCGGGAGAACCCAAACATGCCCAGGCTCGCCACCAGAATCGTCAGCACACTCGGGAGTCTTGCCGTCCATTCGTTCACCACTCCAGTGGTCTTGAAGCTCACCGCACTGATCCAGTTGATGAGCGGTGGCTTGCGGACATAGGGAAGCCCTCCTGAACGGGGCACCAGCCAGTCGCCATTCTGCAGCATGTTCCGACCTGGGATCGTGCGGCGCCACTCCTCCCCTTTGATCTCCAGGTCTCCTAATCCGGGCAAATAGATGAGAGCCCAGAAGACGAGAAGGATGAGACGTGCGGTCCAGGTGGAATTCATGCGAGGGATGGAACGGGACAGTGGTGGCGAGAATGCGCTGCATTTCAAGCAGTTGCAGCGCTGCGTGGCACATGGTGATCGGAACTGGCGTTGAGCTCCATGGGCCGTAAAAACCAAGAAGCCCCAAGTCCCCGCCAGGGAGGACTTGAGGCTTAAATGACTGTCAGGGGTCCGGGGCTTAGCCCACGGCGGCGGTGTCTTTTTCCTTGAGCACGGCCTTGCGGCTGAGCTTCACGCGGCCCTTGTCATCCACACCGATGCACTTGGCGGTGACCACGTCACCCACCTTGACCACATCTTCCACCACGTTGACCCGGAAGTCAGCGAGTTCGGAGATGTGAATCAGGCCGTCCTTCTTGCCGCCGAGCGACATGAAGGCACCAAAGTTGGTCGTGCTGACCACGCGGCCCGTGTAGTTCTTGCCGACTTCGACTTCACCCACGGTGTTGTTGACGAGCTCAAGCGCACGCTCAAGGGCTTCCTTGGAGCTGGCATAGATGAGGACGGTGCCGTCGTCATTGATGCTGATGTCCGCACCGGACTCGGCCTGGATGGCCTTGATGTTCTTGCCGCCAGGCCCAATGAGTTCGCCGATTTTGTCGGGGTTGATCTTGGTCTTCTCAATGCGGGGAGCGAACTCGCTAAGGGACTTGGGAGCAGCGATCGCGCTCTTCATCACTTCGAGAATGTTTGTGCGGCCGGTTACCGCCTTGGCAATGGCTTCGTTGAGGATGCTCAACGGGATGCCTGGCAGCTTGAGGTCAAGCTGGAAGCCGGTGACACCCAGCTCGGTACCGCAAAGCTTGAAGTCCATGTCGCCAAAGTGATCTTCGCTGCCGATGATGTCGAGCATCGTCAGGTAGCGGCTCATCTGGTTGTTGGCGTCGTACTCGCTGACGAGGCCCACGGAAATCCCGGCCACGGGGCGCTTGAGAGGCACCCCTGCGTCGAGGAGGGCCATCACACCAGAGCAAACGCTGGCCATGGAGGTGGAACCGTTGGATTCCATCACTTCGCTGGACACGCGCATGGCGTACGGGAAGTCTTCGGAGGAAGGGACCACCGGCTCCACGGAGCGCTCGGCGAGTGCGCCGTGACCGATTTCGCGACGATTCTGCCCGCCGAAACGGCCGGTTTCACCCACGCTAAAGGGAGGGAAGTTGTAGTGAAGGATGAAGCGCTTGGTGGTTTCGCCACCGGCGTAGTTGTCCATTTCCTGGGCTTCGTCGAGCGGGGCCAGAGTGGCCAGCGCGAGCGCCTGGGTTTCGCCACGGGCGAAGAGGGCCGAGCCATGGGACCGGGGAATGAGGCCGGTCTCGCCGCTGAGGGGGCGGAGCTGGTCGATCCCACGACCGTCGGCGCGGGTCTGCTTGTCCAGGATGGCCACGCGGAAAGCCTTCTTCTGAAGGTAGTCGAACGCCTGGCTGATTTCAAAATTGCCGGACTCGGGATAGCGGGCCTTGATGGCGGCTTCCACTTCATCACGCAAGGCTCCCACGGCTTTGCTGCGCTCGACCTTGCTGGGGCGATAGATGGCACCCTCGATACGGCTGCCTGCGACTTCGTAGGCGATCTCAAGGAGTTCGTCCTTCACCAGCATGAGAGGCACTTCGCGCTTCACCTTGCCAGCCTTGGCGCGGAGCTCTTCCTGCACAGCCACGAGCACCTGCACGTGTTCCTGGGCGAAAGCGAGTGCCTTGATGAACTCGGCTTCGGGCAACTCATTGGCGGCACCTTCAATCATGATGACCTCGCTCTTGTTCCCCACGTACACAAGGTCAAGATCGCTCTTGGCGCGCTGGCTGTGAGTGGGGTTCAACACGAACTGGCCGTTCACACGACCCACCCGCACGGCACCCACGGGGCCTGCGAAAGGAATGTCGGACACGCAAAGGGCGGCGGAAGCGCCGTTGATGCTGATGATGTCAGCATCATTCTCGCCGTCTGCGCTCAGCAGGAGGGCGACGATCTGGGTGTCGTAGTAGTAGCCCTTCGGGAAAAGCGGACGCAGTGGGCGGTCCGTCATGCGGCAGGTGAGGATTTCCTTCTCGGTAGGACGGCCTTCACGCTTGAAGTAGCCACCGGGGAATTTGCCGGCTGCTGCTGCCTTTTCCTTGTATTCGACGGAAAGCGGGAAGAAGTCCTGGCCTTCCTTGACCTTGGTAGCGGACACAGCGGTCACGATGACGATGGTGTCACCCTGACGGACGGTTACGGCACCGTCAGCGAGTTTCGCCAGTTTGCCGGTTTCGAACGTGATGTCGCCGTTGGGAAGCGCGGCTGTGATAGTGTGAATAGACATGGTCTAAAATCTTTAAGATTAACGTTTTAGGTCGGATTGCGCCCGGGCGATGGTTCAATCTGCTCCGGTTGACGGAGACATGAGTGACGCCTGCCTGAATTGATGGGGAGGCAAGTGCCCGGTAACGCGGGCGGGTTGGCATCCGTCCAACCCGTTTGGATGCGAATGCTGATGCTAAAAACAGGAAAAGGGCCGCTCGGGAAACAGCTCCCGGTGCCCGTACAGACGTAGGGTCTGCGATCCTGAAAGCAGAAAGGCGAGACCTTTGGAGCCCCGCCTTTCGGCAAAAACTTTAGCGGCGCAATTTGAGCGCCTTCAGCAGACTGGCGTAGCGCCCCTCTTCAGTGACCTTGAGATAGTCAAGAAGCTTGCGGCGGCGGGCAACCATCTGGAGCAGGCCGCGACGGGACGAGTGGTCCTTGGAGTTCGTGGCGAGGTGCTGCGTCAGGTGGTTGATGCGGTCAGTAAGACGAGCGATCTGCACGTCTGCGCTGCCGGTGTCCTTCTCGTGAAGCTGGAAGGACTTGATTTCGTTGGTTGCGGTTTGGCTCATGGTTGAAACTGTCTCCGCCTACTTGGCGGCGGTGGTTCACGGCAATGTGTGGAGCCTGAAAACAAGCATGAAATCCGAAGTGTGCAAGAGGAATTTTGTTTGAGTCAGTTAAGTTTTTCCGATCTGATCCGACCTTTTCCGGGAGCACAAAACCTTGCCCCCATCTGCCACTATCACATGACGCCTTGCAAAAACCGGATTGACTTCTGCACCGCCCTTGGGAACTGGAACATATCCCCCCCTTTCTATGGCCACCCCCTCTGACTCCGCGACTGACTCCCGCTTTCGAGGCGAGGCCCCCGAAAACGCCATCGAGACAGCTCACGCGCTCTATCGCTCCGAACTGAGCAACACCTCGTTCTCCGAGGTTCTACTCTCGTGGACCTCCCATTTTGTTTTTGCCCTTGTTCCCGAAGATGTCGGCATGGAGGAAGCCTTGACGACTGAGGGGCCCGATGGCCACACCTTCATCGCGGTCTTCACCTCGCTCTCCCGAGCAGCAGCAACTGTCGCATCCGCAGGTCTCCCCCACCGCCCGCTGGCGGTCTCGATCTTTGAGGTGATCTTTCTTGCTGAGCCAAATTTTGGACTGGTGATCAACCCCACCATACCCGTGTGGGAATGGACATTCCTGTCCGGGGAGTTGGAAAGACTCCGGACTCTGCTCCTGACTCCCCTGCCCTTGTTCGAGCGTGGCTCGATCTGCGCAATAAGGGGCGCAGAATATTATCAAGCTGCCAAGATTCTCATGGTGGATGACCATGGGGTGCACATCCGCCTCTATTCTAATTGTTGGCCCAGCCCACCAGAGAGGATTGACGTTTCCACCTTGATCCTGGACTCGGAGGGCCCCGGGCAGGCCTTGGGGATAGGGCACCTCCCTTTCACGACCAAAGCTTTTCTGGCGCAGGGCCCCGTGGCCTTCCAGCAGTCCACCGTCACCGAGGAAGAGCTCGATGGCTATCAGATCTGGCAGCAGGACCAGGGTGGCTATTTTGCCTCGTAGCTTGTCGAGCCGCCTTCATTGAGCGCAGCAGAGACGGTTTTGTAGAAAACTTTAGCGGATTTGTCCTGTGGACGACCGCCCGTTCGTCGTGGCCTGGAAGGAAGGGACCATGACAAGCGTGACGCGACTCCATTTCAAAACCCCTCACCCCAGAACCGAAAAACCAAACTACAGACCACCCAACCCATACTACCATGAGCCAAAACGCCACCCTCGAAGCCGAAGCACCCACCCAAGCCTGTGGAGACATGAACCCACCTTCCAGACAACACCAGTGGCTGGACCGCCTGGTGGGCACATGGTCCTCCAAAGGAGAAGCCAACTGCATGCCTGGCCAGCCCGCCATGCAACTCAGCGGTATTGAAACCGTCCGCTCCATCGGCGGCTTCTGGGCCCACACCGTAATTGAAAGTGACAACCCAGAGATGCCTTACACCCAGCTTGTCACCGTCGGCTACGACCAGGAGAAGGAAAAGTACATCGCCACCGTGGTGGACTCCATGAGCGGCTATCGCTGGCTTGCCGAGGGCACGGTGGACGATACTGGCAACAAGCTCACCATGGAGACGGAAGGCCCCTTCCCATTCCGCGACGCTCCCCTCTCCCGATTTCAGGACGTGACCGAGTTCAAATCCGCCGATCACAAGATCTTCACCTCGTCGATCCAGGAGGAAGACGGCTCCTGGACGACTCTCATGAAGTTCGAGGCAAAACGTCTCCAGTAGGATGGCGCTTTCGACCGTAGCCAAAGTGGCGAAAACATTTTGGCTACGGTTGCGTCCTCCCAAAAAACATTCTCTCCCCACACACACCCAAATAGTGGGTGACAGCCGATCACTTCAAGTCCTGTAATCCTCCCGGGAACATCAGCCCATCGGTCGCACTCTCGCTCACAACGCGCTGCTCAAACATCCGCCCATGTTTACCAAAATCATCCTCGCTCTCGTTCTCATCGTCGGCATCTTTTTCGTTGCGGCTGCGTTTCAGCCCAAGGACTTCAGCATCACTCGTGCCACGACCATTGAGGCACCCTCCACCACTGTGTTTGACCAGGTAAACGACTTCCACAAATGGGAGGCTTGGTCGCCTTGGGCCAAACTGGATCCCCAGATGAAGCATACCTTCGAAGGACCTGCTTCTGGCACCGGATCCAGCTACGCCTGGGTGGGCAACAATCAGGTGGGTGAAGGCCGTATGACCATCCTGGAAAGCCGCCCGGGAGAACTGGTAAAGATCAAACTGGAGTTCATCAAGCCCTTCGCCGCCACCAATACGGCAGAGTTCACATTTAAGTCCGAGGGAAGCAAGACCGCCGTGGACTGGACCATGCTCGGTGAGAAGAACCTCATGTCCAAAGCCTTTGGTCTGGTGATGAACATGGACAAAATGATCGGAGGCGACTTTGAAAAAGGCCTGGCCGACCTAAAGCGGGTGTCAGAAGCTGCCGCAAAAGCGCCGCAACCTTGATTTTTCACTTCCTCATCCGTCACGCCTGGCCGCTTCGGTTGGGATTGGGGGTCTGGGCACCTCGGAGTACATCGACCCCAAAGAAACCAGGGGATGATGGATTCGCCCGAGCCTCCCGCCATCTTCTCTGACTTCTGGACCAGCACTCACCAGGCACTCAGCGACTGATCAGAATCTTACCCACAGACAAGAAACAAAACTCAGACCACCCACCCAACCATGAGCCAATACACAGACGGATTTCTGCTACCTCTCCCCAAGGACAAAGTGGAAGAGTACCGCGCCATCTCCTCAAAAGCGGGGCAGATCTGGAAAGACTGCGGTGCCCTGGAATATCGGGAATGGATCGGCGACGACCTGCAGGTCGAAGGTCAGATGCCGTTCCCTAAAGCCGTGAGTGCCAGTGAAAACGAAACCGTGGTCTTCGCCTGGATCACCTATGAATCCCGTGAGCATCGGGACGCTGTGAATGTCAAGGTCATGGCAGATCCCCGCATGGCCGAGATGATGGCCCCGTCAACCTGTCCTTTTGACTACACCCGCATGTACTACGGCGGGTTCAGCAATCTGGTCACTGCATGATCCGGAAGCACACGCCTCCATAGCCTCCTCCAACTACCAACCTTCCATGAAAAGCTTCACTCGCTCCACGCTGGCGGCCGTCCTTCTCGCCGCGCTTTCCCTTCACCTTCCGGCTCAAGAGACACCTCAGATGCCCAAGCCCACCAGGGAGCACGAATGGCTTCAAAGGTTTGTCGGCAACTGGACTACAGAAACCTCCATCCACATGGAACCTGGCAAACCGCCGTTGAAGGCACAGGGTACGGAAACGGTGAAGTCGCTCGGAGGCTTTTGGATCGTCAGCGAGGGTAAGAGCGAAATGATGGGGCAACCCTTCCTTTTCAATCTCACGCTGGGTTACGATGCCGATGCCAAGAAATATTCTGGAACTTGGGTGGACTCCATGAATGGCTACCTCTGGAGGTACAGCGGCTCCGTTGACGCCTCTGGCAACAAGCTCACCCTTGAATCGGAAGGCCCCTGCCCCATGGAGCCGGGCAAACTGTTCAAGTTCCAGGAAGTTACCGAATTCAAAAGCGACAGCGAACGCACCTTCACGTCCAGCATGCAGGGAGCGGACGGCAAGTGGACCACCCTGGTCACGGGAGTGTCCAAGAAGAAATAGGAACGCGCGTTCCAGCCTCAAAATGCAAAAAGCCGGCAGACGCTCTCTGCCGGCTTTTTCATTTCATCGAGCGATGGTTCGAATCAGTCCGGCACGGCTTGGGACTTGCCGGACTGACCGGCCTTCAAGACGAGCGACTGCGTCTCCGGATCCAGTGAAGCCACTTTGAAATAACGCCCGTCCAGATAGGCTCTCCGGCCGTGGTAGTGCTCAGCGTTGGCCGAAATGACTTCCAGATAGAGGTCTTTGTAGATGAAGGCCAGATTGGACTCGTCCTTCTTTTCCGGGTCCCGCCCCTTGTCACTGAACCAGCCCAGAGGTGCATTCCACGAGGCCGTGCCCGCGATCACCCCCAAGTCAAATCCTGGGCCTCTTACGGTGTTGAGATCAAAAAAGAGCTGGCCGTTCTTCTCCACGACTTCAAGCGTACCGCCCTGTCCGTCAATCCAGACTCCGGTCACCGGCTCCCTTTCATTCTTGATGACTCTTTGCAACCACGCTGCGCGATCTGAGCTGAGGAAAGCCGCTTTCTCATACCAAGCGGAGGACCTTGTCTTGCCGCCAGCCTTCTCCTGGGCCGCATCTGCCTGGATATCCCGATAGACCACCCACTGCCGCTGCACTGTCGAGACATGTTTCATCCGCTCCTCGCCGAGCTGGGCCTTTGCCGTCACCCAGGCCGCATTCAGGTCTTGATCGGCCTTGTCAAATCGCCCCTTGGCCGCAACAACATCTGGAGAAGCTGCCGTGAGACCAGCTGGAAACGGGAGACTGAAAGACGCGAACAAGAAGGTGGCGAACCATCGCGCTCCGTATAGCCGATGAAACTTTGTCTGAAATTTTGGGGACATGAGAAAACCCTGCGTTCGCCTGGCGGATCTTGCAATGGGATTGTTCGCCACGAGCTCAGCGGCATCAGCCAGCGTGGCTTCTTGTCTTCATGCTGAAAAATGTCAGCATGGACGTCGAAAGCTGGCTGCCACAATCGACCAAGGGGTGAATTCAAACCACATACACCATGCAATACACCTGCCTGATCTACCTCGATGAAAAGAAGTTCTACGCCCTGTCCAAGGATGAACAGAATCAAATCCACAAAGAATGTGGCCAATGGCACGAAGAACTGGTCAAGGCCGGCAAGAGCCCTCGTGGCTCCGCTTTACAGCCCGGCTCGACCGCCCGCACCTTTCGCATGCAGGATGGGAAAGTCATCATGACGGATGGCCCCTTTGCCGAGACGAAAGAAGTGCTCGGTGGATTTGATACACTGGAGTGCGAAAGCCTTGATGAGGTGCTGGAGATTGCCGCAAAATTTCCAGGCCTCAAGGCGGGAGGTGCGATGGAGGTGCGCCCCCACATCGACGGCAGTTGCGAGGCGGTGTGAATGATGCCCTGGATGCCATGAACTGCCACCCCGGGCATAGGCCATGCTCGGGGTCAATCTTCACTCCTCACCGCACCACGCTGGTCTGCTCAGGCGGGGCTGAGCTCGTTCTCCTCCACCTGGGCGGACCTCGAGCCCGGAGGCGGTGGCAGCGGTTGGTCCTCTGGAAGATCGTTCACCACCTCTTCCGCAAGGCCGAACTCCTCCACGAGTATTTGATTCCTGTGGTGGGCATCCCGGATTGCCTGCTCGGACACGCTGCCGTCCGCGTGCAGCGTAACCTTGTTGCCGAAGGCCAGACCGATGACCTCCTCCCCCCGATTCTTGCGGATGTAAACGCTGTAGTTGAAGGGGCTCCAGCGCCGAGTGCCATCGTACCGTTCTCGAAACTCCCCCTCTGTCGCCCCCCAGGATTCCAATCGGCACACCAGACCCTGAGGTTGATGCACAGGCCGCCAATGAATGTGCCAGCGCCCGTCGTCCCACACTGACCGGCAACCCCACGCAGGATGCTCCACTTGGGCAGCGCCTTCTGCCCTCAGTGGTAAAGGTTGCACGTGCAGCAGGGCGGAATCCAGCAGAAAACGGGTACCCTCCACGATCACGATCACTGTGCCATGATTGGGGGGCAACTCAGGTGCAGCCATCATGGTCGCCACCCCGCGGATGGCATCGAAACCCAATGCTTGCAGAAGCGATTGCAGTGCCCCAGCGCTGGACCAGCAGGTGCCGCCAGTCCCATAGCGTAGCCAGGCCTCCCAGAATTTTTTGGCCTCGCTCCCGGGCAGAGCGGAGAGATCACCGGCCCGGACATGCCGCAGCTTCAGGACATTGTCGAACGGTACCTTTTTGCACCAAGCGCCGTACACCGTCGTCAGCGCCTCCAAAGTGGGCGCTGCGGGCGTGGTCACATCGAACCGATTTAGAATGGTCTCAAGGGTGTTTTGATCCAGTGGGTCGCCTTTTATCATGGGCAGAAGTGGACAAACCCGTGCGACGAATGTTGGAACTATTTTTGCCCCGTCGGCGTTGCAGGGCTGCTTATTCGCAAGAGCCTACATGCTGTAGTTGGGCCTTCAAGAGCACCTCAGAAAAACCATGAGCAGCAGTCAATGATCTGCGCATGGAGCGGGTGACGCGATTCGAACGCGCGACATCTTCCTTGGCAAGGAAGTGCTCTACCACTGAGCTACACCCGCAATTGCGTTGCGGACTGTTAGTGTGGCGAGAACCAGAATCGTTTCAAGCTGAAAGTGCTAAAAATGTTTTGGTTTTGTAGATCATTGTCGCGGAGGGCGAAGGAGTGCGTTTGATTGATGGATCACCGTGACTCTCCTGCTTGCAAGTCCCCCTCAGGCAGGGCAGGTTGACTGTCCCCCCTCTTCATACAGAGGTCCCCTTTTCATGAACAAGCTCGACGAGATCATTGCCACCAAGCACAAGGAAGTGGAACGCCTGCTGCCCCGGGCCGAAAAGCTGCGCCACGCCGCCGCGGGTCGCGATGATTTCCGGTCCCTTTACGACGCGCTTCGAGCCGACCCTACCCGCCTGGGATTGATCGCCGAGGTCAAGAAGGCCAGCCCCTCTGCGGGAGTCATTCAGCCCAACTTCGACTACCTGACGATTGCCCGCACCTATGAAAAGGGTGGTGCCAACGCCCTCTCCGTCCTGACTGACGAAAAGTACTTCCAAGGCCGCCTGGAGTACATGACCACCATCCGTCAGGAAGTAAGCATTCCGGTCCTGCGGAAGGATTTCATCATTCACGAGGTGCAGATTCACGAGGCCGTCGTTGCGGGGGCTGACGCCATCCTCCTCATCGTCGCAGCCCTGGATCAGCCCACGCTGGAGCACCTTCTGGAGGTTGCCCACGGCTGCCAGCTGGACGTTTTGATGGAAGTGCATGATCTCCCGGAATTGGAACGGGCTCTGGCAACCGATGTGCGGATCCTCGGGATCAACAACCGGAACTTGAAGAGCTTTACGGTGGACCTCGCCACGACAGAAGCGCTTGCTGAAGAAGTGCCGGACGACGTCATTCTGGTGAGCGAGAGCGGGATCAAGACCGTGGACGATGCGGCCCGTCTGGCCATCGCTGGTGCCAATGCCCTCCTGGTAGGTGAGACGCTCATGAGGGCGGCGAACCCGCTGGATATGGTGCGCTCCCTACGCGTGGAGATGGCCTTGGACGAAGAGTAGTCACAGGAAGAATGTCCCGCACTCCCAGACGCAGCATCCCCAGTCGCCGTCCTCAAGGCACCCGGCGGGCCTCGCTGGGCACCATGAAGTGGCTGCTGCTCATCACCATCGTCGTCGTTTTGGCAAAGGTGGTGGTTCCCCCCGTCTCCCGAACGATGCTGGCGAAGCAGTTGGAGGCCCCGATCGACCGGTCCTCCATGAAAGCCCTGGACCTGGCAGTCAATGCCTATCGGCTGGAGCAGTTCCAGTTGCCGGTGGAACCCACCTGGAAGGACGAGACCGAGGCTCACCCTACGCAGGGAATGTGGCTGGGGGCACTGACAGGGCAGACCGGTGACCTGAACCCCCGTGGCACCGCGTATCTGACCCTTCCATCAGCGCCGACGCAGCGCGGAGGACTCTACACTGACTCCCAAGGGCAGGTCAGGCTCACCGATCAGTACGGACGCCCGTTTCAGGTGCTGTTTGATCTGGACGGCGACGGCAAGATCCCGAATCCGGACCCCTCTGCTCCGGCTGACAAGAAGCTTCTGCCTGCCTCGATTCTTATCTACAGCTTGGGGGCGGATGGGAATGCCAAGACCTGGAAGGACAACCTGGCCAATTGGTAAGCGTGCGTGCTCTGGAACGCATTGACGGCAGGCGCATTTCGTGGTGCAATTTTCGAAATGGATCTATCCGATACCTTTAGGGACGAGGCACTGAAGCCTGATCGCCCGCCCAAGAGCAGCCGATTGCGCATTGTGCGGCCGCTCTTGTGGGTGGCTGCTGGCAGCGTTCTGATCATCCTCGTCCTCGCCATTGTGGCCGCCACCTTCCTCGCCAGCGGCTCTGCCATCCGAGAACAGGCTGCGATGAAATCCCTCGCCACGGGGATGGAGAACTATTTCAAGGAGTACGGACATTTCCCCATCTCTGATCCCGGTGCCTTCACGGAAACGGTCTCGGTCCCTGCCGAGGGAGAAATGGTCGTCGCAATCCTGGGTGCCGAAAGCCCGCTCAACCCACGCAAGATCCCCTTTTACAATCCACCCAATGCCAGAACTGGCAAGGCAGGCCTCGACCAGAGCAATGCAGCGACGATAAGGACCGTGGACTCCAATGGCACTACTTTCTTTCTGGTCATGGACCTTGATGGGGATGGGACGACTCCCAATCCAGATCCCCGCGACGGTCAGTTGAAACAGATTCGTGCACGCGTTCTGGTTTACTCCGCGGGGCCCGACCAAGACCCTGCCACCTGGGCAGACAATTTGGTGAGCTGGTGAGTCCCGGCCCATAGCCTACGATGGGTTGCTGTGATCAATGCTCCTCCGTCAGCAATCCAGACTCAGCCAGGAACACTGACCAATGGCGTCACAAGACGGTGCCCCTGCCACTTGGAAAGACCATCTTGGCCAGAGCTGGCAATGATCGCGCCTGTCCAGGTGACGTCGCCGTTTCGTGCTGCCATTTGAAGTGTCGGCCGCAGGGGTTAACTTGTGGTTTGCCACCGACTACCCGCCCAGCAAATAGCCAATGTCCGCCCGACGTGTTCTGATCTTCCTCCTGGCCGCCACGGCGCTCGTTGCGCTGGGAATCTATGCCTGGGGATTGCTGCCCAAACCTGAGAACAAACGCATCGTGATTGTGGTGGGGCTTGACGGATTTCGATCCGACTACCTGCAGAAATTCCAACCGCCCCTGCTCAACAAGCTGGCTGGCGAGGGCGTGACCACACCCCGGATGATACCCAGCTTTCCCTCCCTTACTTTCCCCAATCTCTACACCTTGGTCACGGGGCTCCGTCCTGCCCGGCACGGCATCGTGGGCAATAGCATGTATGACCCGGAGTTCGACGCCAAATTCTCCTTGGGCAGCCCGGCGGTCAAGGAGGGACGGTGGTGGGGAGGCGAGCCCGTCTGGATCACCGCGGAGCGGCAGGGCGTCCGTTCCGCCTGTATGTTCTGGCCTGGCTCTGAAGCTGAAATCCTGGGCCGCCGTCCTCACGACTGGCGCGACTATGACGGCAGCGTCACCGCAGAAAAGCGAGTCGCGACCGTGCTGGACTGGCTGGGACGTCCAGATGCCGAGCGTCCCCGCCTGGTGACCCTTTATTTCCACGAAGCCGACTCAGCAGGCCACAAATACGGCCCGAATGCACCGGAGACGGCGGAAGCTGTGAAGATGGTGGACCAGGCTTTGGGGAAATTGCTGACAGGCATCCACCAATTGGGCCTTGAGGATAAGGTGCATCTCATCTGCGTGGCCGATCACGGAATGACGGAAGTCAGTCCGGACCGCGTCATCAACCTTGCGGCTCTCATCGATATCAAGACGGTCGAAGTGGACTCCACCGGCGCAGTGTCGGGTCTGCGTCCCAGGGAAGGGACTCCGGAGGAGCTCGTCGCAAAGTTGAACCACCCGGAGGCCCGATTCAAAGCCTACCTGGCCAGTGATATGCCTGCGCGCTGGCACTTCACGGGCCATCGAAGAATTCCGCCCGTGGTCCTGGTGGCGGATGAGGGCTGGAGCATCGTTCGGAAACCAGTCCGAACCGAGGAAGAAAGGCGCACCTTCCTAAAAGCGACGCATGGCTTTCCACCAGAGTTGCCCTCTATGGGAGCCACCTTTATCGCTTGGGGGCCATCCTATCGCCGCGGCGTCTCTGTACCGGAATTTGCCAATACGGAGGTGTACTCTCTGATCTGCGCCACACTCGGCATTGTTCCCGCAGCAAACGACGGGGTCGGGGTGCTTTCAACAGGGGTGCTGGCCCCATGATGGATGGCCCATCGGGCTCGATCCCTGTTTATTCTAGAGAAAAACTCCCTCAAGCCATTTCCCTCAAGGTTCGATAAAAAAGCGACTTGCCATTAGGGGGCTGGCGCGGGTATGCATGGTGCAGCACCGAGGTCAGATGGTTGACCCTTTGTGCTGATCCATTCCCCCACCTCTTCTTCTCATGATCTTCTTCAGTGGTCACGGCATCCTCATACCCGTCTTTGCAGTCATTGGCTTTTTCGTTGGTTTTATTGCTACATCGGCCGCGGTAGCCATGATGAATCTGTCACTGGCTTGGGTGCCGGTCGGCGGTGCTTGGGCCTCGGCCCTGTGTGTCATGCTCTACGCCAAGACCATCGGAAAGACTGTCGATAACCCATACATTGATCCAGCCACAGGTCGCCCGGCGGTGTACCGCAAGCGACACACGTTCTTTTTCATCCCGGCATTCCCCTGGGCGGTGCTCGGGATGATCGGGGCAGCGTTTATCTCGGTGGGTGCTCTGTTCGCTCCGAAAGATGGATTTGATTCTGCCGACTCGTCGAACAGCGCGGAGGAAGCCCGCTTCGAATCCGCCAATCGAAAGATCACGACGAACAACGACGGAGTGGCCCACGGCAACTCGCCGGAGGCAGAGAAGCTGGCTGCGGAGTTCTCTGCCAAACTCAAGTCACTGCGTGACGTTGGCATCGAACCCTCCAAAAAACGCTCCGTGTCTCTGTCGGGCGGAGAGTTCATCACCTTCTGTCACCTTGCAGGAGACACCTGTGTCTTTCTCGTCCACGTACCAGAGTTGCGGAAGTACACGGACGAAGCCAAGGAATTCATGGGAGAAGCGGCTTGGGGGGTAGCACAGCATTGTCTGGCAACGCTCCCTGACAAGCCCGAAGAAGTGGCCGTGGGTGTCCGGGGAATCGCTCTCTATGACCGCGTCCTTACTGGTACTGGAGCAGCCGATGAAACCACCGCGCCACAGGTTCACAAAGGTGCAAGCTCCAAGGATGTCCTGTTCCGTTACTTTGAAGTCAAAGAACCCAAGTCTGCCGGAGCATCAAACCAGCGCCCGACTGCTTCCGCCGCAGTTGAAAAGACTCCAGAACCCACCGCACCCGCCAGCACTCCTCCTGTCGCCACGGCGGAGATGACTCCGGCAGAGACCCCCTCCCCTGCCCCCGTCTCAACGGCGGCCGCATTGCCAACTGCTGTGAAGGACTGGAAAAGCGCGGATGGCCGGGTGCTGAGCGCCAGCCTGGAAGGCTTTGCCAGTGCGACCATCGCCCGATTCAAGCGTGCTGCAGACGGCGTCATTTTCGAGGTGCCCGTCGAGAAATTTGACGCTGCGACCCAGGCAGAAATCAACGCCCTGTATCCAAAAGGGCAATAGTCCTACCCTTTGGCCAGATGCGGGAAGCGGCGGTAGATACGGCTGCGGTTTACGTCCAGCAACCGTGCCGCTTCGGCAACATTGCCGCCTGTCTGCTCCAGGGCTCGTTGAATCAGGACCTGTTCGGCCTCTTCGAGGTTGAACGGGATCCCTTCCGAGGTCGAGATGTTGACGGCCGGGCGGTGGGGTGCGGGCCGGTCACCAGACGGTTCCAGCAGCTGCAGATGCTCCTTCCTGATCGTCTCTCCACCGCTGAGGATAAGAGCCCGCTCGATGACGTTTTTCAACTCGCGCACGTTTCCGGGGAAGGCGTAATTTCCCAATACCGCAAGCGCCTCCCGGCTGAGAGAGGGCGCCGTCATGCCCATCTCCCCAGCGAACAGGCTCAGGAAGTGGGACGACAGCAATGACAAATCCTCAGAGCGCTCCCGGAGGGGTGGCGTATGCACCGAGTAGCGGGCCAACCGGAAGTACAAGTCCTGACGGAAGTCGCCGGAGGCTATCTTGTCCTGCAGGTTCGCGTTGGTGGCACTCACCACCCGTACGTCCACTTTGCGCGGCTTGGTGCCGCCCACTGGGGTCACCTGCCCGTCCTCCAGTACGCGCAAGAGCTTGGCCTGGAGCGTGGCTGGCATGTCACCTATTTCATCAAGGAACAACGTCCCTCCATCAGCCAGCTCGAAGTACCCTTTGCGATCGTTAGTGGCTCCTGTGAAACTGCCCTTCAGGTGGCCAAAGAAGAGTGACTCCGCCAGTTCTCCCGGCACAGCCACACAGTTCACGGCAACGAAGGGCCCATCTGCACGGGGGCTGTGATGGTGCACAGCCCGGGCCACAAGCTCCTTGCCCGTCCCACTCTCTCCAGTGATCAGCACGCTGGTTTTTCCGAACTGTTGGAGGCGATTGATGTCTTCCAAAATACGCCTCAGGTGCGGGCTCTCGCCCACGAAGCCGCCAAGTCCCCAACGCTGGGCTTCACGTGTCGCCAGACTGGAAAGGCGCTGTGCAGCCTTGTCCCGCGCCTGCTCCGCCTCGCGACGTTTCAGGATTTCCTGCTCCAGCTCGTCATTGCGCTGCTGGAGCTCACGGGTGAGCAGGCTGAGCTTCAGATGCGTCGCCACGCGGGTGACCACCTCCTGCGCCTGAAATGGCTTGTAAATATAGTCCACCGCCCCCACTTGAAAGCCGCGGACCACACTTTCGATCTCATTGCGGCTGGTGACAAAAATCACGGGAATGTTGCGCGTCTCGTCCGCCGCCTTGAGCTCGCGACATACCATGAACCCATCCTGACCTGGCATCATCACATCCAGCAGAATGAGATCCGGCTTGGCCTTGGGAGCAAGCTGTAGCGCATCCCTCCCATTGGAGACCGCGAGAATCTCGTACCCCCTGGGTTCGAGGACATTGCTGATGAGACTGAGGCTCGCCGGGGTGTCGTCGGCGATGAGAATACGTTGACGGATCATGCAGGTGAGTTCGATCAGGTGACGGGGATTTGCGCCACAATGCGTTGGATGGTCTTCATGTCATAGCTGGCCAGGAACCCCCGAAGGTGCTGTGCCAGCCGTTCTCCGGCAGGGCCCAGTTGTTCCAGTTCGACGAGGCATCCCTTGAGCACGGTGGCGCTGTGCAGCTCTGCGGCCATGGTGAGACGGGTGGCGAGCTCTTCGGGCAGGGATACTTGTCGAAGATCCACCGACTCCTCCCCGCTGGCGGGCCCCTCTGGCAAAGGCTCGTACTCGAACTTCACATCCAGCAGTGTCTCGATGCACCCGTAGATGCGCTCAGCGCGAAACGGCTTGGCCACGAAGTCATCGCACCCCGTTTTGAGATAAGCCTCCCGCTCATGAGCCAGGGCGGAGGCGGATGTCGCCACGATCTTGAGCCCCATGCTGCCAAACTCCTCGACCAGTCGTCGGGTGGCTTCGATGCCGTCCAGCTCGGGCATGCGCATATCCATGAAAACGATCTGCGGCCTCGAGACGCGCACGACTTCGATGGCCTGACGCCCGTTCTCGGCCAGGACTACCTCGCAACCCACCAGTGTCAGCAGCGTCGCCAGCACCTCGCGATTCTCAGCGATGTCATCGACCACCAGGGCCCGCAGCTTGTAGCCTGCGGCCAGATGCAGGACTCGCGGCACTGTGGTCCGACCATTGCCAGACCTTGCCGCCGCCGTCTGAGGCAAGGCCAGCGTCGCACTGAAACAGGATCCCCGCCCCACTTCTGAACGGACATTGAGGCTGCCGCCCATGATCTCCATCTGCTTGCGGGCGATGGCGAGCCCCAACCCTGTACCTCCGGGAATGGTGGTCGGGCCGCCCTGCTGGAACGGCTCAAAGATCCTTTCCTGCAGCTCCTCGCTGATGCCGGTGCCGGTGTCCTCCACCTCAAAGCGCCAAACGTCCGCATCCCCCGGCAGAACCCGGAGCGTCACCCGCCCCCGAGCCGTGAACTTCACCGCATTGGCCAGCAGATTGATCAAGACCTGGCGCAACTTGCCCTCATCCCCTCTCACCATGATGGGATGGTCTGGCACAGGCAGCTCCAGACGCAGGCCCAGTTGTTTCTCCTCGCACCGCTGCTGGAACATGCCCTCCAGATCCCGGAGGGTGGCGGTGAGATCAAACTCGGAGAGCGAGAGCTCCATGCGGCCGGCGTCGATCTTCGAGAGATCCAGAATCTCGTTGATCAGGTGAAGCAGATGATCTCCACTGTGCAGGATAGTGGCCACCGCGTCACGATGGAAAGGGTGCAAGGTGGGTTCACGTGCAAGGATCTGGGAGTAGCCCAGAATGGCGTTCATGGGCGTGCGGATCTCGTGGCTCATGTTGGCCAGGAACTCAGACTTCGCCTGGTTGGCCGCCTCAGCCGCCGCCTCGGCCGCCTTCCGGATCGCCACCTCGTTGAGCAGGACGGCATTCGACTCCCGAATCTCCGCTGCACGGCGGGCCAATGACCACAGGTGCCCAGCCAGCAAGAAGGAAATAAGACTGCCCGCGCCCAGAGCCACCCACGGCATGCCATCGGTGCGAAAGCGGGAGAAGCCTGGAGCGGGTTCAAAAAGCAGGGCCCAGCGGCGCCCGGCCACATCCAAGGTCGTTTCCCATATCGGTGCCCCCTTCAGACGCGTTCCTTCCTGCCGATGGATCAACTGGCCGTCCGCAAGATCCCGCACGGTCAGGAGGATCTCCCGCTTGCTGGCATGTCGCAAAGACATCTCCACCATGTCCCCGATGCGGAACACCGCAGTGGCAAACCCCTGGAGCAGCAGGCGCCGCTCTTCCACCGTGGACGCCTGCCCGCGGTAGAGGGGCTCAAAGACGAGAAAACCCCGCTGAGATCCCGTCTCCTGTGCGAGGCGGATGGGGGCCGTAGCAGTCGCGGTGCCGGTGTCCCGCGCCTGCTCCAGTGCCGACCGGCGGGTGGGTTCGGACCCCACATCGAAACCCAGTGCCTGAGCGTTGCGTTGCAGGCTCTCCAGATAGAATACCGGAAAGTACTCGTCCCTAAGCTGGGCCGGGCCCATGTGTCCTTCGGATTTTTCCTCGGTGAAATGGAAGTTGGGGAAGCCCTCACGTCGAGCTCGGGCCTCCCAGGCCTCCCGATCACCACCTGCCACACGGGGATCCCATGCCAGAGCCTGCAGCTCCGGCTGCCGGGCCAGCGCCTCATTCACAAAGTCCCGGAACTCGGTGCGTGTCACCTCCCCACCCCTGGCCACATACAGGGCCACCATGGCGTGCAGCACCTCCATGGAGCGCAGCACCTGACCCCGGAGCAGCTCTGCCCGATCCTGGCCAAGTCTCCGCACCTCCTCCTCCCAGGCCCGATGATTCCCCTTCCAGAGCAGTCCACTCACCCAGACCGTCAAAGCCAACCCCAGACTGAGCACGGCCAGCGCTGAGGCCTTGGCAGTCAGTTGAGGTTGAGGCGGTTTGGGCATCTTGTACGGAGGTCTAGCCTTCCCAAAAGAAGCATCACCCGTGCCATTTTTAGGGGCATCCCGGGGTGAGTCCCGGAGCCCCCCCTACCGCCAAAGCGCCAGGGAGAGACGATCTCCCACTAAACCGCACCACCATGAAAGTCACCCCACCCTCCTCACAAGGCTTCGTGAATAGCGACGCCGAAGGCAAACACGAGAAACTTCAGAAGAGCAATGTTGCTCGAGAGAATGACGAACTTGCCGACGTGGATAAATCAGATCCTGCGCCGCTGCACCGCAAGGAAGACTTGTCGCAGGGGGATGAAGGAGTCGATGATCCTCAGTGAAGTTTTCAGCCAGGCACGGTGACCCTTGGAAGGCTCCAGGGAAATACTGAAAACCGCTCTACGCCATCATCCCTTTGACCAAGTGCCCGTGCACATCGGTCAGCCGGTAGCGACGACCTTGGAACTTGTAGGTCAGCTTTTCGTGATCGATGCCGAGCAGATGCAGAAGTGACGCGTGGAAGTCGTGGATGTGCACACCGTCTTTGACCACGTTGTACCCGAACTCGCACGTCTCGCCATAGGTGGTGCCAGCATTGACGCCTGCACCGGCCATCCAGACGCTGAAGCAGCGGGGATGGTGATCGCGGCCAAAGTTGGGCTGTATCTTCCCCTGACAGTAGTTGGTGCGGCCAAACTCTCCGCCCCATACCACGAGGGTGTCATCCAGCAGACCGCGTTGCTTGAGATCCTTCACCAGCGCAGCCGCGGGCTGGTCGGTCTCCTGGCACAGCTTGGGCAACGCGCCAGGCAAGCCACCGTGGTGGTCCCAGTCCTGGTGGTAGAGCTGGATGAAGCGCACGCCTTTCTCCGCCAGGCGACGTGCTTGCAGACAGTTTGCAGCGAAGGTGCCTGGCGTCTTCACATCGGGCCCGTAGGAATCCAGCACATGCTTGGGTTCACCGGAGGTGTCGGTGACCTCGGGAATGCTCGACTGCATCCGGTAAGCCATTTCATAGTGGGAGATCCGGTTCTGAATCTCTACGTCCGGCGTCAGCTCGAGCTGGTGTTCGTGAAGCTCCATCAAGCGGTCCAGCATGCGCCTGCGGCCCGCGTCCGTGATGCCTGCAGGATTGTTCAGATACAGCACAGGATCTTCGGCTGCACGGAAGAGCACCCCCTGATGTTTGGTCGGCAGGAAACCGCTGCCCCAGAGGTGCGCGCCTAGAGGCTGCCCGCCCTTCCCCTTCGTGATCAGCACCACAAACGAGGGCAGATTCGCATTGTCCTGCCCAAGACCATAGCTCAGCCACGCACCCATGCTGGGACGGCCGGCAATCTGTGAACCCGTCTGGAGGAAGGTCACGCCCGGGCCGTGGTTGATCGCTTCCGTGTAGAGGGATCGAACCACGCAAATGTCTCCAGCGATGCTGGCCGTGTGCGGGAGGAGCTCACTCATCCAGGTGCCGGACGGACCATGCTGCTGGAACGTGAACGGCGAACCCACCAGGGGAATGGACGACTGATTGCCAGACATGCCGGTCAGACGCTGTCCTCCGCGCACTGAGTCTGGCAACTGTTCGCCGTGCCGTTGATTTAGCAGAGGTTTGTAGTCCAGCAGATCCAGCTGGGACGGCCCACCGGACATGAAGAGATAGATGATCCGCTTCGCCTTGGGGGCCAGGTGAGGGGCACCCAACACCCCACCCGTCTCTGCCATGGCCCCCGACGCACTCTGCTGGGTCGCGAGCATCTCAGCAAGCGCCACCCCGCCCAGCCCCATGCCAAAGCGATTGAGGAACTGCCGTCGCGTGGGCAATCCTGTGGGAGGCATATCGAGGGTCGGGATCATGGCAGTTACAGAGTCTTATCGCTTCACCACGCACACGTCATGGTTCAGGAGCATTTGCGCCAGGACCGTGGCGGCAGCCGCCTCCGGATCGGGAATAGAGGTGTCTTTTGCCGCAGCGCCAGCAACCAGGAGTTGAGCCGCCAGTTCAGGTTGTTTCCGGTATTCGTCCAGCTCCTCCCGGTAGAGTCGCGCGCAGATCTCCCGCTCCCGGGCATCGGGCTTGCGCCCCAGGCAGCTCATGAAGCCGGCCTCCACCATCCCCTCGACGCTTCCGCCCTGCTCTCTGTACAACTTAGCTCCCAACATCCGGGCGGCTTCCACATACTGCGTACCGTTCAGCAGAATAAGGGCTTGCAGCGGAGAATCGGTCCTCTCACGTTTGGCGGAACATACCGCCCGACGCGGGGCATCGAAGGCAATCATGGCGGGTGGCGGACTGGTGCGACGCCATGTGGTGTACAGACTGCGACGATACACCCCCTGCCCTGCTGAGGGTTTAACGGGCTTGAAAGCCTCTTCCATTTCGTAGGGATTCACCGGGGGACCGCCCACCTGTGGAGCAAGCAGGCCGCTCGTAAACAAGGCGTTGTCACGAATCATCTCCGCTGGCAGCCGGAAGCGAGGTCCGCGTGCCAGCCACTGGTTGTCTGGATCGTCCGTCATGACCTCCAGGCTGCCGATGCTCCGCTGACGGTAGGTGCGGGACATGACTATCGTCTTCATCAGATCTTTCACATCCCACCCTGTCTGCATAAAATGCCATGACAGACCGTCCAGCAGTTCAGGGTACAACGGGCGCTCGCCCTGGCTCCCGAAATCCTCAGAGGTCTTCACGAGCCCCCGGCCGAACAGCCCCTGCCACAAGCGGTTCACGGTAACTCTCGCCAGCAGTGGATTTTCCCGACTGGTCAGCCACCGGGCCAAACCCAGGCGGTTCTTGGGCAGACCTGCGGGAATCGGAGGCAGGGCTTCGGGCGTGTTGGCAGTGACTTCGTCCCGACGCTGGGTGTATTCTCCCCGGAAAAGGACGTAAGCCTTCTTCGGCTCAGGGAGCTCCTTCATCACCATGATCTCCTTGGTCCCATCTTGCAGATCGTAGAACTCGGCCCGCGCCGCCTGTAACGCAGCCAGATGCTGGCTCCAGGCATCATCCGCGGTCGCAAGAAAATACTCCCGCCAGAGCGTCTCATTCTGAAGTTCCTTCCTGGGAGTCTCCGGATCGAAGATGGACAGCGCTTCCAAGGCCGTCACCTGGCGGTTGAAAATCCGGACCTCATCGACCGCCCCACCCTTGAAGCCGCGATCACGGAAGCGTTCCCCGAGCGAGATGTTGTCGTGACCGCCCCCCGTGATGCCCTTTGTCAACGCGTCGCGAATCACTTCCACCTCGGCAAGCTTGCCGTTGACATAGAGCTTGAGACCCGCCGCCGTACTGGAGCCGTCGTTGGTCACGGTCACATGTGTCCATTGCTCCAGGGGCACCTCCGACTTAGACCGCACAGAGGCAGCATTTCCAGGCCAGAAATGAATGAGAGACCACTTGAGCCGCCCTTCTTCGATCAGCAGTTCATACCCCCGGCTTGCAGCATCGGTGGAAGCCTTGGAACGATGCAGCACCACCGCCCGCTCTTTGCGGTCTGGTGTCCTCAACCACAGAGAAATGCTAAATGGCTCGTGTCGGTTGTAGTTCCCCAGACCCAGATCCATGGAATCGTCTCCGGTGAACCTGAGCGCCTTCCCATGACGTCCGTCAGTCAGCGCATTGGCTCCTTTAACCACAGCCGGCATCTTTTCATCCAGGGCGTTGGGAGATTTGTCCCCTTCCAGACTGTCGAGGTCATAGCGCGCCGCTTCTCCTTTGACGGGCACAGTGCCCGCCTGGAACTGCCACCAGTTCTGGAACCCATTTTCCAGGCTTGATGCCAGATGAGCCCCCTCTTCCTTTAGTCCACCCACTTTGCGCTGAGCTGCATTCAAGCGCTCCTTGGTCGAGCCGTTTACCAGCGCCAAGGTGGGTGTGGGCTGCGACGGGGTAAAGAAGGAGTACAGCCCTGCTTCATCAATGTTCTGGAAGAAAGCAAACAGTGAGTAATAGTCCTTGTGGGTGATGGGATCGTACTTGTGATCGTGACAGCGGGCGCACTCCATCGTGAGGCCCAGGAACGCGGTGGAGAAGGTTTGAATGCGGTCCGCGACGTACTCCACCCGGTACTCCTCTTCCACACTGCCACCTTCTGACTCCTGCTGATGCAGGCGGTTGAAGGCGGTGGCCAGAATCTGTTCGTCAGTCGCCTGGGGCAGCAAGTCTCCGGCTATCTGCCAGGTGACAAATTGATCAAAGGGCAGGTTTTCATTGTACGACTTGATCACCCAGTCCCGCCACGGCCAGACCTCCCGCTCCCGATCCACCTGGAAGCCATAGCTGTCCGCATAGCGCGCGACGTCCAGCCAGTCCACTGCCATGCGCTCCCCATAGTGAGGAGACTGTAGCAGTCGATCCACCAGCCGTTCATAGGCATCCGGTGCCGGGTCCTTCACGAATGCCTCCACATCCGCCGAACTCGGCGGCAAACCTGTAAGGTCAAAGCTCACCCTGCGGATCAGTGTTTCACGGGGTGCTTCTGGCTGCAGTTGCAGATTCCTGCCCGCAAGACCATCTGTCACCACCGCATCAATGGCGGAGGCACCACTTTGGCCAAGCTTGGACAACTGTTCACCCTTGATCGGCACGAAGGACCAGTGCGCTTCGTATTCTGCGCCCTCCTCAATCCAACGCTTCAACAGGGCGCGATCCGCGTCGCTCAGATGGCGGTTACTTTTGGGCGGAGGCATGGCGTCGTCGGCATCATGCGTGAAGATACGCTCCATGAGCGTCCCCTTCGAAGCATCTCCTGGGATGATGGCTCCCTCTTTGAGCGCGTCTTCCCTCTTGTCCAGCCTCAGCCCAGCCTCACGCGTGGCGGAATCGGGTCCGTGGCAGTAGAAGCAGTTCTCACTAAGCAGCGGACGGATGTCACGATTGAACTGCACTTTCGCCGGAGCCGCCGTTATAACGCCAGCTCCAACCATCAGTGGCAGGATCTGGAGCAGCAACTTTTTCACGAGTATGACCGTTCTCTGCATGGCGTCAGTAACAGGTGTCAATGGCACGGCACTGCTCAGTTAGGACATGTGATCTTGGTTTTCATGTCTTCCTGGGCTACAACACGATGCCTTTGACCACACTCCCAGCGACCCCTGTCAGGCGCATGTCAAGCCCTTGGAACTTCACGGTCATCCGTTTGTGATCAATGCCCAGTTGGTGTAACATCGTGGCATGGAGATCGTGCACGGGCACGACGTTCTCCACAGCCCGGTAGCCAAGCTCATCCGTCGCACCATAAGTGCCCGGCCTCACTCCGCCGCCCGCCATGGCGACGCTGAACGCAAGAATGTGATGGTCACGACCCGACCCCTGCCCCATGGGCGTGCGGCCGAACTCTCCACCCCACAAGACGAGCGTGTCGTCCAATAGTCCGCGTTGTTTGAGATCCTTGATCAAGGCTGCGCTGGCCTGATCCACATCTTTGGCCGCGCTCTTCATGCCGTCCACTATGCCGCCATGATGATCCCACGCGCGGTGGTAGAGCTGGATCATCCGCACACCCCGCTCAGCCATGCGGCGCGCCAGCAGGCAGTTGCTCGCAAATGAACCATCCCCTGGTTCCTTGATCCCGTACATGTCCAGCACCTCCTGCGCCTCGCTTTTCATATCCGTGAGTTCAGGCACGGAGGTCTGCATGCGAAAGGCCATCTCATACTGCGCAATGCGGGTCTGAATCTCCGGGTCCACCCGCTGCTCTCCCAGCAGTCCGTTCATGCGCTGGATCTCTTCCACCACCTGCCGCTGGGTGCTCTGGCAGACACCTTCCGGACTCCCCAGATAGTGGACCGCATTCCCCTTGGAATTAAACAGGATGCCTTGAAATTTGCTCGCAAGAAAGCCGCTGGACCATTGGCGGGCGGAGATGGGCTGCTGCCCGGACTTCCCTGCAGAGGTCAAGACCACGAACCCTGGGAGCTCCTCGGTCTCGCAGCCCAAACCATACAGCAGCCACGAGCCCATGCTCGGCCGCCCCTTGATGATGGAGCCGCTGTTCATGAACGCATGCGCCGTGTCATGATTGATCTGCTCCGTCTGCATGGAACGGATGATGCACAACTCATCCGCCACTCCAGCCATGTGGGGAAAGAGATCCGAGATCTCATTGCCCGTCTGTCCGTGTTTGGTGAAGTTGCAGAACGCTCCCCTCGCCTTCAGTTCCGCCCCTTGGAGCTGGGCGAGTTGCTGCCCTTTGGTGAAGGATTCAGGAAATGGCTTGCCATCCAGATCCTTCAGAACCGGCTTCCAATCAAATGTCTCCAGATGCGAAGGACCTCCCGCCATGCAGAGATGGATGACGCGACGAGCCTTGACGGGCGTGTGCGGCTTGAGCACCGCTCCGCGCCAGCGTTCTGATGACGAGCCCGCATAAGATTGCTCCAACAAGCCAGCGAGTGCCATGCCGCCCAGTCCATACGCGGACTGCTGAAGAAAGGCGCGACGCTGGAGAAGAGGCGCAGGGTGATAGGATGGCGAGGACATGGGGGGGAAATATCAAAAATTCAAACGCCAAACTGTGTTGGCAGGGGCACGTCATGGAGAAAGAGCTCCAGCCGCCTAAAGGCGGAACTCCAACCCTCTCCGTTCCAACAGCAGGGTTGGAGTTCCGCCTTTAGGCGGCTCAGTACATCAAGGGAATTGAGCATTGAATACTCTGCGGTCATCGTGGCAAGATCAATACCGAGTAATAGTCTCTTGGAGATTCAGCACCACACGCGCGACCGAAGTCCACGCGGCCAACTCTACGGGATCCAATTCCGCGACCGCAGGCGAAATCCCCGCCTTCACCACTTTCGCCGCATCTTCCGGAGCAGCCTCGAACTGCTCCCGTTGTGAATTAAGGAAATAAGTCAACGAAGACCGTTCGGGTGCATTGAGCGGTCTGCCGGCAGCCAGTTCCATCGCGGCATTGAGCCGGGCGTCATCACCCGCAACACCCAGCTTCAGCAGGCGCTCCGCAAACACCCGGGCGGCTTCGACGAAGGTGGGATCGTTCAACAAGGTCAGCGCCTGTTGCGGGGTATTCGACAGGGTGCGGTTGGCTGTGCACTCGTCGCGCATGGGCGCATCGAAGTTGGCCAGCATCGGGTGCAGGAACGTACGCTGCCAGTGCATGTACACACCTCGACGCCATTGGCGATCATCCGTTTCTGCCACATACTTCCGGTCTGGGAACTGGAGGTTCTCATAGTACCCCTCCGGCTGATAGGGCTTCACGCTGGGACCGCCCAGCTCAAGATTCAGGCGACCCGCGATGAAGAGCGCATTGTCACGCACGAACTCCGCATCAAGACGGCGCGGATTCTGAGAAGCCAGCAAGCGGTTGTTGGGATCGATGTCCTTTAACTCTGGACGCAGACTGGAGCTCTGGCGGTAGGTGTGGGAGAGCACCATCAGGCGTATGAGGTGTTTCACGTTCCAGCCGCTGTCACGGAACTCTGAGGCGAGCCAATCGAGCAGTTCAGGATGGCTGGGAGGCTCCCCTTGGGCACCCAGGTCGTCCACAACGATCGAGAGACCGTTGCCAAAGAACTGCTTCCAAAGGCGGTTTGCGAAGGCCCGGGGCGTGAGTGGATTGTCCTGTGAACAGAGCCACCTGGCCAGGTCAAGCCGTGTCGCGCGGGGCTGCCCTGCGCCCGCCCGGAAAGAGGCAGGTAGAAATTCCGGCACCGCGGGCAGGGTCACCTCCCCAGTCTCATCCATCCAGTTTCCGCGCGGCAGCACTTTCACCGTCAAGGGTGGCATGGCTTGAGTGACCATCGTCCACGTTTTGCCCTCACGACACTCCAGCCATTGGCTGAAAAACTGGCGATACTCTGCCATCGCGGCAACCGGCTCAATGGGAGCGGAACGCAAAAAGGTTTCGGCCAGCCGGGCCGGGATATCCGGCGACGCGAGGTCATCCTTCATTGATGCCAACGCTCCCGGGGTATTGGGTTTCACAGGGGCGAAGGGCGAAACCTGCACCCGGCAACTGGCTGCACTGTTGGCATCCAGCTTCACCACCAACGTGTCCCCTTCCTTGAGAGACACGGGTCTCTCAAGCTGCCACACGGACTGCTGTGGGGCGTTCCATCGGAGGGAGGCCGTCTTCCAGCCGTCCTTGAGGTTCAAGACCTGCACGGTGCTGCTGTAGCGGGGATCTTGGAAATCGGCGTCCGCATAAGCGACCACCAGGCCTTGCTCTTTCTCGGTGCCCTGCCTTTTCACTGCGACAGACACCTTGACCATCGTGCTCCCCTCACCCCCATTTCGCAAGATGGAGCCCCCTGCCCCATGGGGGCGCAGTTGCACCCGCACCGCCGCCACGCTCATGGCCCCCGGGCTTAGTTCAATGCGGGAGTTGTCTGCTGCTTTTGAACTGGCAGTGATCCATCCCTCCGCATCCACCAGCGGTGCCGGCACTGTTTTCTTCGGCTCAGCAGGGCTAGCCGCAGGCTTTTTCCCCACTGGAGCGGCGGTGACACTCACGATGGGTTGGGCAGCCAGCCAGCCGTCGTTGTGTTCATTCAGGAACTTCGCTGCCGCCGTCCGCCAGGTCTGAAATGCCTGCTGGACGGCTGTTTGTTTCAGCTCCCCGGCTGCGAGCGCCAGCATGCGCTTCCTCAGCGATTCGCTGCGCTGCTTCAGATAGGGGCTTGTGACCTCAATCTCAGGAGGAAAGGGATACTCATTGTTCCAGCCTTTGAGCTCGGGATTGGGGGAATAACCATAGTCCGAATAAACGCCCCACTGCTTCACGTCCGCAAAAAAGGCCTGCATGGCGTAGAAGTCCTTTGCTGTAAAGGGATCGAACTTGTGGTCATGGCACTCACTGCACCCCAGCGTGGCCCCCATCCAGGCACCGCCGACTGTTCTCACACGTTCTGCGCCGTATTTGCTCAGGTACTCCTTGGGCTGGGCACCCCCCTCACGAGTCACCATGTTCAATCGGTTGAAGCCGGTCGCCACCAACTGCTCCTTCGTCGGCTCCGGCAACAGATCTCCTGCCAGCTGCTCGATGGTGAACTGGTCAAAGCGCTTGTTTTGGTTGAACGCGTCGATGACATAGTCCCGATACGGGAAGATCCGTTGATTCTGGTCACCGTGATAGCCCACCGTGTCGGTGAATCTGGCCACATCCAGCCACCATACGGCCATGCGCTCGCCATAGTGAGGCGATCTGAGCAGCCGCTCCACCTCCCGGGCGTAGGCATCAGGAGCTGCGTCCTTCACGAAGGCCTCCAGTTCCTCCGGGGTCGGCGGCAGCCCCGTCAGGTCCAGACTCAACCTGCGCAACAGCGTGCGCCGGTCCGCCTCCGCAGAGGGTTGGATCTGCCTGGCAGACAGCCCGGCTTGAATGAAGGCATCAACAGCCTTCTCCCCGGCAGGTTGGGCATCTGCCCCGGGCACGGGAGGCCGCACCAGCGGGGTGTAGGCCCAGTGTGCTTCGTAAACCGCGCCCTCGGCCACCCATTGCTTGAAGATCGCCTTTTGCTCGGGGGTCAGCTCCTTGTGAGCCTCCTCTGGCGGCATGAGGTCGTCATGATCAGTGGTGAAGATTCGCTTGATGATTTCACTCTTGTCCGGCTCGCCAGGCAGGATGGGAAGGGCTCCGCTTTTCCCCGGCTTGAGCGCCTCTTCACGGATATCCAGCCGCAGGCCCCCTTTGCGGGAGCTCTTATCAGGTCCATGACAGTGGAAGCACGTGTCCGACATGATGGGACGAATGTCCCGGTTGAACTTCACCTTTCCCTCGCCTTGCGCGTTGGCGGTGACCAGCAGGAGCAGGAGGATGGGCGGGATGAACTTCATGGACAAAGATGCAGACGCTGAATCACAGCAATCAGAAACGTCGCGGCATCTGGCACTCTGTCCTGTACCTTTGCATGTCCTATTTGACTCTGCGTGCGGGCGAATCGTTGCACGCCATCCCGGCTAGGAAAAAGAGGTCTGCCTCTAGGATGTGCCGCGAGGGACGATCCGCCCCCGCTGAAACTCCCGACGGCAATAGATGTGCGACTCCCCAAAGCTTCTGGGCACGATCTCCAGCCCCTCCTGCAGCAACTCCTGACGGGCGGCCGAGCCGCGTGGAGGCACCGCCGACGCCACCCACTTGACCGGCTCAAACGAGGGCCATCCCTTGTCTGACTCGCCGGGCTGGGACATCGCGTTCACACAGGCGATACGTTCCTCCCCGGTTCTGCGGTCGGGGGGCAATTCGGGAACCTCTGCTCTTGCATTCTCACGGGGCAGGCCGTCCCTTCTGGCACCTGTCTCAGCCGCGTCATGAAGCTCGTCTGCCATACTCCGCGCCCGCCCCTCTCCCAGTGGGTGGAGCTGATCTGGCACCACGAGTGCGCCCACCTGCCTTTTTCGTTGGAGAAGTTGATGCCCACGGGAAGGGTGGACCTGATCATCAATCTGAATGATGAAGCCCTGCGCATTCATGATCCGAAAGATGTCCGCCAGATTGAGCACTACCGTGGCCCTCTGCTCTCCGGCGTGCAGGGATCTTTCTCGGTCATCGATGCAAGCCAGCAGACCCAGATCATGGGAGTGGCCTTCAAGCCCGGTGGTGCATATGTTCTGCCAGGGTTGGCAGTCGCTGAGATCAGTGACACCCATCTCAGTGCTGGCGATGTGTGGGGGCATCAGGCCCAGCTTTGGGGGGAGCAGTTGGCGGGATTACCCGATGCCTGGAGCCGTGTGAATGCGCTGGAACGCGCCCTGATCAAAGTGATCGCCCGGGGAAGGCTACGGGAAATGCACGCCTCCGTGCAGATGGCGCTGCAGGAGATTCAGCATCGCCCCGCTACAGCCAGCGTGCGGCAGCTGGCAGAGCAGGTCCGCCTCAGCCAGCGGCGGTTTATTGAGCTCTTCACCCGTCAGGTGGGCATCACACCCAAGCTCTACAGTCGCATCCAGCGCTTTCAACGCACGCTCAAGCAGGTGCATGCCCGGAGCCAGGTGGACTGGTGCGAACTCGCCTTCGATGCGGGCTACTCTGACCAGTCCCATCTTATCCGGGACTTTCAGAAATTCAGCGGTCTCTCTCCCACCCAGTATCGGACGCTCCGCACAGAGCACCCCAATCACGTAGTGCTCACTGACAGCACCCAAGGGTAAATTTTCTCCAATACGCCAGGGGTGCTACCGGGTAAGTTCGAAACATGAGCACACCCTACCGTCCCGAAGGTTTTTCGGCCATCACCCCCTATCTGATCGCACCTGACGCCGCCCGTCTTATCCAGTTCCTCGTCGAGGCGTTCGACGCCAAGGAGAAGATTCTGGTCCATGACGATGCTGGGAAGGTGCGGCACGCAGGATTTCAGATCGGCGACTCCCACATCGAACTTGCTGACGGTAATCCCCAATGGAAGCCGATGGCGGCGGGACTCCACCTCTACGTCCAAGATACTGACGCCGCCTATCTGAAGGCAATCGCAGCGGGCGGCACCTCACTCTATGAGCCCACAGACATGCACTATGGAGAGAGGAGCGGCGGTGTCATGGATCCCGCAGGCAATCACTGGTACATCGCGACATTGCTACCCTCCTGAGAGCACTCGCGTAAAGGACTTGCGCCCCGGCGATGAGGCTGCGGCATATTCACAGCCCTGGGCGGGCACGTATTGGCCATGCGCAGTCTATGCGCCACCATTAAATTCCACTGAGTCGCGTGGAAGGAGTCGCTGAAAGCCCTCCGCAGCCGCCCTCTCCGATGGCTCCCGCGTCCGATCTCACTGCACGCGTTTTGGGGTGGCCACCGAGGAACCGACTCCAACCCAGTCCGCAGCCGATCCCCAGCGGGGATCTCTACCACAGCCCAGCGGTTGGACAAGCCCTAGGCGAGTCAACCCTGGGGACCGTCCAAGGAGGGGGCTCAGGTGCGAAGACCGACAGCATCTACTTCCTCCCTACCGCGATCAACACCTCCACGTCAGGCGGATGCGATTTCACACGCTGACTGACGTTCCCGGCAAGATGCCGGAAACAGCACGCAAGATGAGTGCGCTCCCCTCGCATCTGCGCCGCGCACTCACCCAAACAAAAAAGCCGGGCATCGTATCACGACACCCGGCTTTCGCATTCACACGCACTGCTACTTCACGCGGCGCTCGGCGCAGGCAGCAGCGCGGGAGTCGCCTCCCCTGCCCCTTCTTCCTCATCACCCGCCGTCACTGGCTTGTGCTGCTCGGCAATCAGGGAATAGAACACCGGCACGACGAAAAGCGTGAACAGGGTGCCCACGATCATCCCGGTCACCAGCACAATCCCAATGCTGTTGCGAGCTTCCGCACCGGGCCCGGTGACCAGGACCAGCGGGAAGTGACCGAACACGGTGGCCGCTGAGGTCATCAGCACGGGACGCAGACGGGTCATCGAGGCCTCGCGCAGCGCGGCCGCCTTCTCCAGCCCTTGCAGCTGCAATTCATTGGCGAACTGCACGATCAGGATCCCGTTCTTGGCGATCAATCCCACCAGCGTGATCAACCCGACCTGCGAGTAGATGTTGATGGTGGTAAAGCCGAGGAAGGTGAAGATCAATGCCCCGGAGATGGCCAGCGGCACAGACCCCACCAACACGATCAAGGGATCGCGGAAACTGCGAAACTGCGCTGCCAGCACGAGATAGATCAGCACCACAGCAAAGCCCAGCGTGACGGTCAGAGCAGAACCCTCCTTGCGGATCTGGCGGGACTCCCCGGCATAGTCCAGAGTCACGCCGGGACCCGCCGCGGCTTTCGCGGCATCTTCCAACACCCGCAGTGCTTTTTCCTTGGTCACTCCCGGTTGCACTCCGGCAAAGATCTTCACCGCGTTGCGTTGTTGAAAGCGGTTCAGCGTCCGCGGCGCGGTGTGGGCCTCGATGCTCGTGAAGGTGGACACCGGCACCAGGTCCCCTTCAGGCGTCTTCACCTTCAGATCCAGAAGCGGCCCCACCGTGGCGCGGTCACTGTCGCCGATCTGCGGGATGACCTTGTAGCTGCGGTCAAAGTAGTTGAACCGGTTCACATACGCCCCGCCCAGCAGGGTGCCCAGCTCCTGCCCTACCCCGGCCAGATCCAGCCCCAGGTCTGCCAGCTTCTCGCGATCAATCATGACGCGGGCCTCCGGACGGTCGATCTTCAGATCCGTGTCCACATAGAGGAAATTACCACTCTGGTAGCCGGCGGCGATGACGGCGGATGCGGTCTCCAGAAGCTGCTCCACCGGGGCGTGCGTTTGCAGGACGAGCTCGACATCATATTGACCCGGCGTCGGCAGCGGCGGATCCAGCCGCGGGAAGACCCGCAGCCCGGGCACCTGGGAGACAGCCCCATAAACCTCGCCGTACATCTCGGCCGTGGAGCGGCCGCGACTCTTCCAATCCTTGGCCACCATGCCGCCGAAGCCACCCCAGCCGGCCGTGAGCGACCACATGTACTCCGCCTCGTGGAAGGCGGTAATGGCGTCCACCAGTCGGAGCGATTCACGGTTGGCAGATTCTATTGTTGAATCAGGAGGCGTATCCAGGAAGAGGCTGATGTGGCTCTGATCTTCCACCGGGGCGAGCTCCTTCTCCGAGAACATGTAGAACGGCCAGGCGGCAAACATCACCATCACCGCCACCAGCACAATGGCCCAGCGGATCTGCAGGGCTCCGTCCAGCATCACGCCATAGGCACGGCGCACGCGCTCGAAGATGCGATTCACCAGACGCGTCAGCCAACTCTCTCTACCTTGCGGATGCACGAACTTGGAGCTCATCATGGGGGACAGGGTGATGGCCACGAACCCTGATACCACCACCGCTGCCGCGAGGGTGATGGCGAACTCCAGAAACAGCGAACCCGTCAGACCGCCCTGGAAACCAATCGGCGCATAGACGACGGCCAGCGTGATGGTCATGGCAATGATCGGCCCCACCAGCTCACGTGCCCCAATGAGGGCCGCCTGCGTTCGAGACTTGCCCGCATGAACGTGACGTTCCACGTTCTCCACCACGACGATGGCGTCATCCACCACCAGACCCACCGCCAGCACGATGGCCAGAATGGTCAGGAGGTTGAGGCTGAAACCACAGGCCAGCATGATGGCTGCCGCGCCAATGAGTGAGATGGGCATGGCGATGAGCGGCACCAGGGCCGTGCGAAGGGATCCCATGAAGAGAAACACGGCCAGGCCCACGATGAGCACCGTCTCCACGAGGGTCTTGCTGATCTCCTTGAGCGCGGACCGCATGAACATCGTGCCGTCCCAGACGAGGCTCATCTCGATGTCCTTGGGCAGCGTGGGCCGAATGCGGGCCATCTCCTCCTCCAAGTTCTTTGCCACATCGATTTCATTGGAGCCAATCAGCGGCCACACCCCCAGGTACACGCCCTCTTTCTTGTCATGTTTGGCAATCAGGTCTGGATCCTCTGCCCCCAGTTCCACATTGGCGACATCGCTCAGACGGACGAGTGCGCCCTCACGATCTGCGACGATGAGGTTGGCAAACTCATCCTTGGAGCGCAGGTCCGTGTTGGCCAGCAGATTGATCTCCACCAGATTGCCTTTGGTGCGCCCCACGGCAGCCAGGTAGTTGTTGCGGCGCAGCGCCGCGTGCACATCCCCGGGAGAAAGGTTCAACGCGGCCAGACGATCCGGGTCAATCCAGATGCGCATGGCGATCTGGCGGCCCCCTTCGATCGTGACACGCTGCACTCCGGGAAGGGTGGCCAGTTGCGGCTGTAGGCTGCGTGTGAGCCAGTCGGTTACCGCAGGCACAGAGCGCTCACTGGAGCTGAAGCTCAGGTAGAACGTCGCATAGGGCCGGTCCGCCCGTTGCACCTCCACCACGGGAGGTTCTGCCTCTGGTGGCAGCTCAGTGCGCACCTGTTGAAGCCGGGCTGTGACTTCAGCGAGCGCCGCCGTGATGTTGTGGTTCAACTTCAGGTGCACAGTCACGGTGCTGATGCCCGCACGACTGGTGGAGTCCACGTAATCCACGCCCCCAATCTGCGAGACGACCCGCTCGATGGGTGTGGTCAGGAAGCCTCTGGCCGTCTCCGCACTCGCCCCATAGTAGAGGGTGGTGATGATGATGGAGGAGCTTTCAATCTTGGGGTACTGCTGGACTGGCAGGGAGCTGATCGACTTCCAGCCGACCAGGACGATGGCCAGGTTGACCACGATGGCCAACACTGGGTGTTTGATGAAGATGTCTGTGAAAGATGAGCGCATGCGAACGGGGCATTTCTGCGGTTGGGAATGACGGGTGTTTAGTCAGCCTTGTCGCTGGCCATGGTGGTGACGGGAGCCTGGGGCTGGTCTTTGGCCTCGGCCACGAGCACTGCCTCACGTAGTTTGAAGGAACCGGAGGCCGCGACTTCTTCACCCGGCTTCAGGCCGGATTCGATGAGCACCTCGTCAGCCTGCACGGCACCGCTCTGCACGATGCGCTGATGAGCCCGGCGGGCACCGCTGGCATCTGCGGCGATCACGAAGACATGGTCTCCTTCCGGCCCGCGGCGCAGGGCGCTCACCGGCACGCTTACCACCTTCCGCATCGGACCCACCGGGACGCGAACGCGTACGGATGCGCCAGGGCTGGGTGCCTGGGTGGCGTCCTCGATCTTGGCGCGCACTCCGGCATTGCGGGTCTTGGGATCCACTCGGGAATCAAGCGCCACGATCTTGGCCAGAACGGGCGCAGAATCCAGGGTGGCAAGCACCTCCACAGTCTCCCCTTCCTTAAGCGTTCCTGCCACGGCCTGCGTGACGGTAAAGTCCACATGCACCGCACCATCCACGCCCTGCAATGTGGTCAGCACGGTCCCTTCCTCCAGGTACTGGCCAGGATGCACATCCGCGAGCCCTACTCTGGCCCGGAAGGGAGCCAGGATGGTTTTGCGAGCCATCACTGCCTTCGTGCGGGCGGTCTGGGCGAGTGCAACATCCCGTTCTGCCCTGGCGCGATCCAGCTCCATCTCCGGGGTGGCACGGTTCTCCGCCAGTTTTTCCATGCGCTTGAGCGTGGTTTCGGCGAGCGCAGCCTGGGCTTCTTGCGCCCTGAGTTCTGCCTCCTCCACCGACACATCCAGGGCGACCAGCACGGTTCCAGCCTCAACAATCTGTCCGGGCTTGAGGGCAGCGCGCTCCACGGTGCCGGCGATTTCGTTGCGCAACGTGATGGAGCGCATGGCCAGGACAGTGCCGATCGAGGTGGTGACTCTGCGATGCTCCCGCTCCTTGGCGGCAGCGACGATCACCGTCTCCATCGGCTCCGGCTGATTGGCCGCCTCTGCCGCCGACTTCTTCAGTTCCGAACGTTTCCAGGCAGCCAGGGCAAGCCCTCCTGAGGCCACTGCCGCGATCAAGATAAAGGCTCCGATCCAACGAATGATTTTCATGGTGTGAAGGTGTGTAAGAGGGATTTTTAGGCGGTGGCTTGCGCTGCGGATTTGAGGGCGTCGTTGAGCGTCAGTTCCAGAGCACCCCGCATGCGATCCAGGTCTCCCTGGTTGACGGGACGCAATCGCAAGACCCAGTAGAACCACAGACCGTCCATGGCCGTGGTCACTGACTCTGCGACGCCAGGAGGCAGGCCGTCCTGCTCCACGTAGTGGTAGAACTCGGTGTACGCCTCCCTCATCGGCTCAATGAGGGCAGGATTGTGAGCCAGCGCGGCAAACACGGAGCCGAAGGCGCGACGCAGCGCCTCTGTCCAAGTCTGGGCATCTGTGAAACAACTCTTGAGCAGCCCCCGGGTCATGCGACCTGGGCCTTCCGGCTCATTGTCGTAAGCGGCCTTGAAGTAGTCCCGCCAGCGATTTGCCGTGCGTTTGACCATGCCCTCGATGAGCTGGTCTTTGGTTGTGAAGTAGTGGAGCACTCCCCCTTTGCTGACCCTGGCCTCTGCAGCCACGGCGTCAAAGGTGAGTCGCGCCACCCCATCCCGGGCGGCGATGGTTTCGGCGGCGTCGAGCAAGGTATCTTTGATGACAGGATTGGGGCGGGACATAAGGAAATGGAAGCGGCAGACCGTCTGGACGGTTTGCTTTAGATCTGGGCTGGGAGATGAAATGAAAATCTAAGGATCTCGTCGTTTCTGTGACGAACCAGCTAGGCCGGATTTGACATTTCCGGCAAAAATCTTCCGCTCTTGGCGGCAACGGCCTTATCGGGTGCAGTCGCTGGGAGCACAGGCCGAATCGTTGTGTTCATCGTCGAGAGAGGGGGTTGGGGCTTTCCGAACTGCCAGCCTGTGGACTCCATTGGAAATGGAGTTTACGCCACCGCTTGGGAGAGCGGCAGATCGCTGCTGGATGAATTCTGTAGAGCGAATACGGCAATCCCCACTTGGCAGATGCGCGGGAACTGAGATTTTTTTGCTGCCCTACAGCGTCAATAACCGATTAAAATCGGAACAGTGATCCTGGGAAGTAGCCTGTTCCAGCGTCCTGCGCGTGGAGTACCAGGGTCTGTTGAAACTTGATGAGATCGTCGAGAAGGCGAGGCCCTCAGACGCTTCAGCTAGTGCTCCTCACGTCAACAGCTACAGGGGCGCTGGGTGGTGGGGGATCAAACACCTGCGGGTTGGTGGAGAGGCGTGAGCCATCAGGGTGGGTGCGGATACAGAAGGTGTTCCAGGACTCCTTCTGCCGTGAGGCCGCCAGAGTCGGTCGTAGTTGTCGACGTGAGGAGGCACTGGCTTATCGGTATGCGATGTTTTCCCGGGGAGTGCGGCCAACTGCCCAAGGGTGGATTGATGGCCGCAGGGCGCGGTAGAATCAAACGCCCGAGAATCTACTTCCCGATGAGGGCGTCAGGGGCGGGTTGGTTGTGCGAAGGTCTTTGGGGGTTCTGTTCCCGACCCCGGATTCAACCACCTCGGGGTCTGTAGGGCGACCGCTCCGGTTGCCTCAGTCAGGGGTGGCGCGTGGCAAGCGGGGCGCTTGCCCTACAGGGCGTCAGGGGCGGGTTGGGTGTGCGAAGGTCTTTGGGTGCTCTGTTCCCGCCCCCGGATTCAACCACCCCGGGGTCTGTAGGGCGACCGCTTCGGTTGCCTCCTCAGGGGTGGCGCGTGGCAAGCGGGGCGCTTGCCCTCCAAGGTGTCAGGGGCGGGTTGGGTGTGCGAAGGTCTTTGGGTGCTCTGTTCCCGCCCCGGATTCAACCACCCCGGGGTCTGTAGGGCGACCGCTTCGGTTGCCTCAGTCAGAGCCACACGCGGCAAGCGGGGCGCTGGCCCTACAGGCTCCGGTGGAGACACCCGTCCCGCGCTGCCGTCACCCCTGCTTGGCCAAGTGGTCCACGGAGTTCTTCAACAGCGTCAGGCCCGCACGCTGGCTCTTTTCCGGGTGGAATTGCACGGCGATGACACGATCCGTCACGATGCCGCTGGCAAACTCGCCGGCGTAGTCGGTGAAACAACCTGCGAGATTGCGGTCAGCGGGCTGTGGGTAATAGGAGTGCACAAAATAGAACACCTCCTGATTGCCGAGGCCTTTCCAGGCGGGATGGGCCGAGTCAGCAAACCGGGCAGTGTTCCAGCCCATGTGGGGAACTTTGATGCCGGGCAGGGTCGGGAAGCGAGGCACGGTGCCCTGGTATTTAGCGAGGCCTTCGACCTCGGGGTTCTCCTCGCCCCGCTCAAACAGCAACTGATAGCCGAGACAGATGCCGAGATAAGGACGATCCTGCGCGAGCCATTCCTTCAACGGCTGCCACAGGCCCGTTTCCTTGAGCTGGCGCACAGAGTCCCCAAAGGCTCCCTGGCCGGGAAAAACCAGCAGGTCCAGGGAGTCGAACTGATCAGGCTGTGTGATGAGGGTGGCGTGCTGGTCGATGGCTTTGAACGCGTTGATCACACTGCGCAAATTGCCACCGCCGTAGTCGAGGATGCCGAGTTTCAAGGAATGAGCTGATTGGGGACAAAAACTGAAGTGGTACTGACGAACTCAGAAATGCCCTGCTTTAGAGCATCTCTTTCGTGGAAGGTACGCCTGTCACACGCGGATCGTGACGGGTGGCCTGATCCATCGCACGGGCCAGCCCTTTGAAGAGCGCCTCGGCCATGTGGTGGGCGTCTTTGCCGTACTGGATTTCCATATGGAGCGTGGAGAGCAGGGCGCTGGAGAATCCTCTCATGAACTCCTCCACCAGCTGGAAGTGGAAGCCGATGCCGATGGTGTCCACCCGCTCAGGAGCGCGGAAGACCAACAGCGGGCGGCCGCTCAGGTCCGTGGCAACCTGGGCCAGCGTTTCGTCCATGGGCAGGAGGCACCAGCCGTATCGGGTGATGCCCTTTTTGTCTCCGAGTGCTTCCTTGAAAGCGTTCCCCAGCACGATGCCGGTGTCTTCCACGGTGTGATGGTAATCCACCTCGATGTCCCCCACGGCGTCCACGGTCAGGTCGAAGAGCCCGTGCTTCGCAAACAAGGTCAGCATGTGATCAAGGAACGGAACCCCGGTCTTGATGCTGGAGACTCCCGCTCCATCCACGTTGAGGGTCAACCGGATGTCGGTTTCGGCGGTCTTGCGGTGTTGCTGGGAGGTGCGTGTTGCGCTCATGAAATGGATTCCCAATAACCGCCACGTGGGCGCGGGAGTCAACTCTCACCTCCCGAGGTGCCGGGACAGAAAAAGCCCGCTGGCCGGGTCTCGGCACAGCGGGCTTGAATGAGTATCGCAGTCCCGGGCGAAGCCGGGAACGGCTGGGCCAGGGTCAGTCCACCTTCTTCTTCTTGCCAAGGAAGATCACGGCCAGGAGCACCACGAGCACACCACCGCCCACAATGGGGATGTACGGTCCGAGCTTCTCCATCATAGTTTCCGGCTCTGGTGCACTTGGAGCAGCGGCCGCAGAAGCGGCAGGCTTGGCGGCCTCCTCCCTCTTCTTCTCTGCCTCTTTCTTTTTCTTGGCCAGTTCCTCCTGCTTTTTCTTCAGGGCCTCCTCCATCGGGTTGCCAGTGGCTCCTTCGGCAGTTTTGGCTTTTCCATCGTCGTCTTCTGGAGCCGCTGCGACCGCGCCGCTGGTTTTGGCTTTGGCCTGCTTCTGGGACTCGATGACGGCCGCCTTCACCTGCTTGTCCACCGCAGCGTAGGCCAGCTTGTTGAACACCTGACCTTTGGCGATGCGGGCGAGGGTGTTTTGAGCCTCGGTGGCATTGCCATCGGCAATGTACCGGATGGCGGCGGTGAGCACTTCATTCTCAGCCTGCAACGCAGCCAGATTCAGAGCCTTGAGGTCTGCGCGCTCCTTGATCACTGCGGCGGTCGCGTCCTGGAGGGACTTCAGGTCATACTTGTAGGTGTCGCGCCACTTGGTCTTGTTTTTGAGCTGGGCGTCTGCCAGGCTCTTGAAGTTGGCCTTCTCCTGCTCGATGGCGCTCTTGCTGAGCTGCTGGTCGGAGCCACTGAGCAGTTTGAGCCCGTCTTCTCGCTGTTTACTGATGATGGGCTGTTCTACGATCAGGCCAGAAAGCTGTTTTTCGTATTTGTCCAGGATGTCCAGCGCCTCAGTGATGGAGGCTACATATTGGAGGGAGGCGGGGTACTGGGTGCGCAGGGCGTCAAAGGCACGCAGGGCGTTGAGGTAGCGGCTGTCCACGTTTTCAGCGGCAGCCTTGTTCATCTGCTGCCGCAGACGGAAGGCTTCGATGTTGTAGGCGTCTCGCTTGGCAGTTTCGGCGTCCAGCCAGCGGCCTTCCATCTTCACCTCGCCCTTTTGGACACGGGCTTTCTCCTCGCCGAGGGTGGCGATGATTTTTTCCACCTCGGTAGCTTCCGGCGTGCCGGGATGCTTGGCGGTGAAGGTGCGCAGTCTGTCCTGAATGATGGCTTCATAGTCCGCAGCGCTCAGCAGATCCGGGGTCGGCAGGATCTTGGCCAGACCGCGTTCTTCCATCTCGATCATCGCGGCACTCTGGCGCACGTGTTCTTTGATATCCGCCTTGTTGAGGACCTTTTTGTCTTTGATCTTCGGAGTCAGATTGTACTCGATCGTGACCGTCGATGCGTCTTCCGTGATCAAGGGGCCTTGATAACGTTCGCCGGACTTCATGGTGATGATGTCCGCGTGGGTCAGTTGAAGCGTGAGGAGACCAGCAGCGGCGAATACGGGGAGGCGAAGTCGATATCGGGCAATCATGTTTGATGAAGCAGAATCAATTTTCTTGGAAAACATCTTCTAAGATTAGGGAGTTTGCAGATTTGAGTAAAGTTTTTTGCCGCGACGGCCCTTCGCCTGCGAACAATTTCCAACGGCAGCCACTTTTCCCTGCAAAACCCCGAATCCCCGCTAATCTGCCACCGTGATCGCCCTCGCCACAGCCAGTCAAAAAGGAGGAGTGGGAAAAACCACCGTCTGTATCAATTTGGGCCATGCCCTCGCCCGGCGTGGATGGAACGTCCTGCTCGTGGATACCGACCCCCAAGGGGGTATTGGCCTGTCTCTCAGCAAAAGCACCCGCAAGAAAAAGGGGTTCTATGACTACCTGGTGAAAGGCGGAGAAATTCGCACCTTCATCCTGCCTACGCGTCTGCCCGAGTTCAGCATCCTGCCTTGCGGTCAGCCGGAAGAGTTCTTGCGCCGTCATGATCTGAACGGGTCCGAGCAACGGCTGCGCGACCTGCTCAAGCAGGCAGAACTGATTGGGTATGATTGTGTCATCCTCGACACCGCAGCCGGGCTCACCGGCCTGAGTGAGGTGGCAGTGCGGGTCTCAGACTGGGTGGTGATCCCGCAACAGGCGGAGCCCCTGGCCATCCGCAGTGTACCGCTCCTGCTGGAGACGCTGGCCCGCTTCCGCACGGAGGGGGCTCCTGTGCGCTTTGCCGGGCTGCTTCTGACGATGTTGATGGAGTCCCAGCCCGCCAGCGCAAAGGTGGCCAAGGAATTGCGGCAGATGCTGCCAGCCCAGCTCCTTTTCACCCAGGCCATCCCGCGTGACCCTCTCTTCCTTGAAGCCAGTGCCCTCGGACTGCCCCTTTCCCTCCTCCGCAAGAACCCGCCCCCTTCAGCCCTGCTGTTTGACCAGCTCGCCGCCGAGCTGGAAGAACGCATCGGACTGCAGCAATCCAAAGACCAAGTAGAAAGCCATGCAAGTCTCCTGGATTGACGAAGACGAACTCCGCGCCCTGACCAGCCAGTTGCAGGGTGCTTTCCCTGAACCCAAGGCCGGGGCACCGGTTGGATCCTCATTCCCTGAGGTGAATGAGGCGGTGATCGCGAACCTGCTGGAAGGCGGCCCGCTGCCCTCATCAACATCGTTTGCGAGGCCTGCGCCAACGGCTCCGGTCCCGGCCCCAGTTCGGGTCGCAGAGACGTCCCCTGCCCCCGCCGACGTTCCAGGAGGGTCACTGCCTCCGGTGGTGGCAGTCGCGGTGGAGGCCCCTCTGGCGGTCGTTCCCCAGATGCATGTCTCCGTCATCACCCCTGCTCCCGAACCGGTCGGCACGGTCCCTGACGACAGCAACCGCCCTGAGGTGGCCCATATTCGTGATCGGCTCAAAGCCATCCGCGACCGGGCTCAAGCTGCGGGATTGCTCCCCCCTGCCCCAGATGTGCCGCCAGTCCCGCTGGCCGAGGAAGCCCCAGCAGCACCCGTGTGGGCCGCTGCCGAGGAACAGCCCCGACAGACGCCAGATTTTTCATCGCTGGCCCAAGCGGTGGCGTCCATCTCGGAGTCAGACGTGAATCCACCTGCCCTGCATCTGCCGGAAGACGGCACGATGGCGGAGCGGCTGGAAGGCTACACGCACTGGGCAGCGCGCCTCACCCGCGCCGAACAGATCATTCTCATGGACGACTATGGGGATCTCCTCTGGGGAAACCCGGAGAGCAACGACCTGATCCTCACCGCAATGCTGGCGCTGAATGCGTCCAGCCGGTCGCGCATCCCCGGCGCACCCGCCTTTCTGCGGTCACAGCTTGGGCAGAATCGGGAACTGCACGCCCTGCCTACGTCCACCCGCTTCGGCACCGTAACGCTGGCCTTGATCAATCCCGCCGAGATCAGCACGGCCACGACCGGGCTGCTTCAGGATGGGCTGGTCAGGTGCATCGAGGGCAGCGTGGCGACCGCGCAAGGATGAGGCGGAGGGAAGCGAGATTGGGCGGGGAGCTAGGCGGTTGAGCGAGCGCGGTTCGAGCCTTCATGTGATTTCGACGACGCTGTGATCCCAAGGTGCGGCGGTGTGCGCTTGCACGACCTCCGATGTGCCGGAGAGACCAGGGGCTTCGATGATCCTGGAGCATTGGGATCTCACAAGGCAATGGGCCGTAGCCAGCCAAGGGCGACGTCAAACGCCCTGCCTCACCGGGTCCATGTCTTCAGAAGATCTGGCAGAATCACCTCCGCCGAGCCTTGAATGACCGTGAAGTCAGGGACCTGCCGCTTGGCATCCAGGTCCACGTAGAACTTGGTCGCGTACTCGTGAGCGCATGAACACAAGCCTGCGGCGGGATACACTTTAAGCGAGGTTCCCACTACAAGCACGCGTCCAGCACTGGCGACTTCATCCGCCGCCAGATCAATCGCCTTCACCTCTTCGCCGAACCAGACAATATGGGGGCGGAGTTGGGAGCCCTTTTCGCAAAGGTCTCCTAGGGCAATGGGCCGGGCGCCCAGTTCGTAGACGAGGGATTCATCGCTGGTGCTTCGGGCTTTGTTGAGCTCACCATGCAGGTGGATCACACGCGTCGAGCCTGCCCGTTCATGAAGGTCGTCCACATTCTGAGTGACAACCACCACTTCAAAGCGGTCCTCCAGTTCTGCAATGGCACGATGTCCGGCATTTGGCTCCACAGAGGCCGCCTTGGTGCGGCGCTCATTGTAAAACTCGAGCACCACCTCCGGCTGTCGCTCCCATGCACGAGGAGAGGCCACGTCCTCGAAGCGGTATTGCTTCCAGTAACCGTTGTTATCCCGGAAGGTCGAAAGTCCGCTGGGGGCGCTGAGGCCCGCTCCGGAGATCACGACGACCTTCTTGGAATTGAATTGAATGGGGTTCATTTTCCTTAACCTTGATCGGCCTTCTGCCGACCCATTCTTTCGCTCCTAATTTCCAGGTGTAGCCACTTCCTCCACCATCTTCCAGGTGTAGTCATACTCGCTCTGGAACATGTCCCACTCCTCACTGCTCACCGATTCGAAGCTGGGAGCATGAAAATCTTTTTGGGTGAAGCGGACCTTGTTCATCTCACGACTGAAATACTTCAACCAGGCAAGGTCAGGGTGGTAGAGCTGGCCCCGCATCTTGAGCACGTGCGACTGGGGAAATCCCTCCAAGTCGAAAGTGGTGATCTCCGCGTTATCCGGAACTTCGACGTAGTGCTCAATGGTGACCTTGATCGTCTTCATGGGAGTGGTCGAGGGTGCAGCTGAAATGACGGCAGTTATGTCGATTCGAAAACATGCCGCTAACGACTTGGATTTGAGCACTATTTTCTCGCGGCGCGAGGAAAAAGGTGATCGAGGCATAGGAACAAACCCTATTTTGACCTTCCGCCATCCTAATTTTTAGCGGAGAAAGCCCTATAAACTTCCGCGACGGAATCCCCATTTTGCCTGCATCGGCCCGATTTGCGTCCCACTTACAACGACGTGATGGGCAACGTTTTATGAGGAAAAATAGTATTCTTCCGCCATCGAGTGGGCTGCGCCCCAGAATGAAGGGCCGTTCATACGCCAGGGGCGCAAAGATGGTCCCTGCAAAATTCTACTAACTTCTAAGAGGAAAAATCACGCCTGGAGCAATCGCTTGTCTAATATCTGGAAAAAATTCTAGAAAATCCTTCTGGAATTCATAGTAATGGGTCTCCAGAACGGCCATGGCCGGGCTGAGGTCAACGGGCCGTCTAAGGCGTTTGCCCATGCGGTCCAGCACCTGTGCCAGCTCCACGACGTTGCCGTACTGGCTCATCCAGCCGTGATCGCGGATCTGATCGAGCCGTTCGGTTGCCAACGGAGGCAATGTCTGCCGCCAAGGCTCCACCGAGCGGAAGAACTGGTCCAGGAACTCAGGCAGCTCCACCTGGCAGTAGTGATCCCAGTGCGTGGTCAGAAAGTGGTCGTAGAAGAGGTCTGCGAAGACCTTTCCGAAACGCCGCAGGGGCGGATCAAACCGTTGCGCGCTCCGGGTGACTGCGGGATGGGCATCGGTGTACGCATCGATGAGACGATGCTGATGGACTCCTGCCAGCATCTCCTCCGGCAGCGCGATCAAATCGCGGCCCTGGACCAGATCTGGAAGCAGGTTCCCGATGCGGAATGCCCCGCCCCGGTCAGACAAGACGAGGTGCGCCAGCCAGTTCACGGGGGGGGTTCTTTTTTCAAATGCGTCTCAGCGAGCAGCAAAGCTCAGGAGGGGCGCAAGGTCTCGACCGTCAGAGCTTGTGGCCCATCTTGGTCCGCTTGGTTTCCAGGTAGCGGGCGTTGTGCTCGTTGGGCTCCAGCTTGATGGGAATCTGCTCGACAATGTGGAGCTTGTGACCTTCCAGCCCGACGACTTTTTTCGGATTGTTGGTCATGAGCCGGATTTTGCGCACGCCGAGATCGAAGAGGATCTGGGCCCCGAGACCGTAGTCGCGCAAATCCATGGCGAAACCGAGTTTCTCATTGGCCTCAACGGTATCGAGCCCCTCCTCCTGTAGCTTGTAGGCGTGGATCTTGGCCGCGAGCCCGATGCCCCGCCCCTCCTGACGCATGTAGAGGAGGACGCCTCGGCCCTCTTGCTCAATCCGCTTGAGGGCGGTGTGGAGCTGCCCGCCGCAGTCGCAGCGCCGTGAGCCGAAGACATCGCCCGTAAGGCACTCGCTGTGCACGCGCACGAGCACGGGCTCTCCGTCATCGATCTGGCCCTTCACCAGTGCCAGATGATTTTCCCCGTCCAGCTTGCTCTTGTAGAGGTGGAGGCTGAAGTCGCCATAGTCGGTGGGCATCTTGATGACCTGTTCCCGTTCGACGAGTTTTTCACGCTCCTGACGATAGCGAATCAGGCTCTCGATGGTGCAGACTTTCAGGTCGTGCTGACGGCCAAACTCCAGCAACTGCGGGAGCCGGGCCATCGTGCCATCGTCATTCAGGATCTCGCAGATCACACCGCTGGGCTCGAGTCCGGCCATCCTGGCCAGATCGACGGCGGCCTCTGTGTGGCCAGCCCGGCGGAGCACTCCGCCGTTCTTGGCAATGAGGGGAAACACATGACCAGGCTGCACGAGGTCGGAATCCTTGCTCTTGAGATTGGCCAGCACGGAAATGGTGTGAGCCCGGTCTTGGGCACTGATGCCGGTGGTCACGCCGTGAGCGGCGTCCACGCTGACCGTGAAGTTGGTGGAGAAGGGATCTTGGTTGCGCTTCACCATGGCGCTGAGCCCCAGACGCTGGGCGTACTCTTCGGTCACGGGCACGCAGATGAGGCCGCGGCCGTATCTCGCCATGAAGTTCACCGTCTCGGCAGTGGCCAGTTCCGCAGCACAGATCAGGTCCCCTTCATTCTCGCGGTCGGCGTCGTCCGTGACGATCACCATCTTTCCAGCCCGGATATCGGCAAGTGCAGCTTCAATGGGTGCGAAAGGAGAGTCATCTGGCATGGGACGGAGACGTTCAATTGGTCTGTTGCAGGGTTCAAGTACTTCTTCGCCTGTGACCTGCCTTTCGTTGCAACAAACTGAGGCCTCACTCAGAACTGGAAATAGAGGAACTCGCTGGATTTTACCATGCGTAGAAGGCTGATGGCCAGCCCGGCAGAGATGAGCAGCGACCAGACAAGCGAGGGGCGCCAGAGGAGCCGCTGCGGCCATGAGTGACTGGTCGGCTCCACCTGGCGCATGATTTCCTGGCTGTTGGGCAGGCACCTCACTACCGCCAGCAGAGCAGCCAGACAAAGCCACTGGCTGAGACCCCGGAAGACGAGCCAGGGGCTGTCTGCGTGTGACCGCACGGGCAGCCAGCCCAGCCCCAGCCGATGCAGCAACCCGACGTAGGACAGCGGGAGTTCCACCCCGTTCATGCCGATCATGGCCTTGAAGATCTCCCAGGCGCGGGTGAGAGAGTCGGACCGAAACACCACCCAGGTGGCGATGATGAAGGCGAAGGTGGCCACCCAGCCCGCCTCCCGCTGCCACCAGGATGGGGGCGGCGGGAGGCCCCCTGCCCCGTCCGAGGATCGGCGGGAACCCCAAAGATGGGCGACAACGAGGGCGCACCCATGCAGGCCACCCCAGACGATGAAACTCCATCCCGCCCCGTGCCAGAAGCCACCGATCAGCATGGTGAGCATAAGGTTGGTGTACCGACGGGTCGGCCCCAGACGGTTGCCACCCAAGGGGATGTAAACATAGTCTCTGAGCAACTGGGACAAGGTCATGTGCCAGCGACGCCAGAATTCCACGATGGAGGTCGCTTTGTAGGGAGAGTTGAAGTTAAAGGGTATCCTGAGCCCGAACATCCAGCCCAGTCCGATGGCCATGTCTGAGTAACCGGAGAAATCAAAGTAAAGCTGGAAGGTGTAGGCCAGGGCGGCCGTCCAGGCATCCAAGAACGTCAAAGGAGTGCCTGGCGCGGCATCGAACACTCCCCCCACCCATTGCCCTACGCCATCTGCGATGCCCACCTTCTTGAAGAGGCCGACAACGAACCAAGTCAGCCCCAGTGAAAGCTCCGCGCTGCGCAGCCCCTGCATGGGGTGCTGGTCGAACTGGGCAAGGAACTTGCGGGGATGCAGAATGGGACCCGCGATGAGATGCGGGAAAAAGGAAACCACGAGCGCGAAGTTGCCCGGGCGCCGCTCTGCGGGAAAGCCACGGTACACATCCACAGCGAAGGCCACGAGCTGAAACGTGAAGAAGGATACCCCCAGAGGCAGCGCTGCGGGCACGTGAAACATCTCCAGTGACCGCGGGAGCGGCAGGTTCTCCAGGATAAAGCCAGCATACTTGTACCAGCCCAGGACCAGCAGGTTCGCGGTCACAGCAGAGACCAGCCACCACTTCCGGGCCGGACCTCGGTCGGAGGAGATGCCGCGGCACAGGAAGTAGTTACCCAGAACCACTGTGCCCAGCAGCAGGACATGCGGAGCATACCAGCAGGAGTAGAAGACCAATGAGCAGAGGAGGAGCCAGTGCAGGGCGGCCTGGCGGCTCAGGTGGCGGCAGGCCAGATGCCAGCCCACCAGGGTCACCGGGAGGAAGATGAGAAGGAACTGGAATGAGTTGAAGAGCATGAGTCCGGGCAGCCTGCCGGGTGGGCGTCAGATCCGAGCGGAAAAACCATCTGGGAGGTCATCTGGGCACCTCACTCCAGCGCTGCCGGAGACGATCGAGATGGCCGGGCAGCATGGCAAAATCCAGCCGCACCCCGTGGGCGGGATCAGGCCCCACAGGATCCAGCAGGACGCGGTCCATAATGCGGTCCCCCAGCCTCTGGGTGAAGTGGGAGCACTCCAGGTAGAGCGGTAGCGTGTTGCCAGCGCGGCTCTTCATCTCCTCCAGCAACATCGCAGGCGACATGCCAGCGGCTTCCGCAAGCGCGAAGTCCCAGATGACGGGCATAGGACGCCCAAGTCTCCGCGCTCCTTCTTGCGCCTGCTGGAGCAGTTCAGACCTCCAGGCCAGCACCGTGTCCATGTTCTCTTCCTCAACGCAACGTTGCCACAGCAGGTCATGCGCTGGGGAGATCACATAGGCGACCTCCACCTCATGCTGCGCGGCCAGATCAAAGATGTGCTGTAGATGCTCCCACTGACGTCCAATGCTGAGACGGCCCGAGAACGGGATGAGCCCCTGGCAGAAGCCAGCCTCCCAACTCCAGCGCGGGTTGTCGCGGTGTCTTTCGTGCAAGCGCTGCCAGCAATCCAGATTGTCGAGCTGACCATCGGGCAACTGGAGATTGTCGCATCCGTTGGTGAACAGCGTCTTGAATCCCGTGGAGGTGACCGGCCATGACAGCAGAGCCAGATGAAGACGCGCCGCCTCCTGGGATTGGCGGGATCCGTCTTTGAAGTGGTCCAGCCACCGGTCGCGCACCGTAGCAGGCTGGCCCCCGGGTGACGTTTCCTGGCTCGCGTAGTCCAGCAGGATGAGGGCGTTCTTGACGGGAGCGACAGCCACGGCGTGCTCAAAGTGCCTGGCCAGCAGCTCCAGCGAGGCCCCGGCGACACCGAAATTGTACACCGGGGGCCGGGTCCAGCCCGGATGTTGCGGGGAGAGTCCAATGTCCGCCCGGGAGGAACCAAGGATGACCGTCTGCGGCTGCTGGCGGATGACCGCACAGGCTTTGACGAAGCGCTCCTGGCTGTGGAGAAAAGGTTGCCGGTCATTGATGCCCTTCAGTACAGGGGGCGCAAAGACGTTGTAGGGGTTCATCACCCAGTTGAAGGCAGCAGTCACCGCCAGCCCGAGGAAAGTCGTACCCACCAGGCAGAGGAGGTATTTCCGCGTGGAGAACAGACGCTCGCGGACCCGCGGCAAGGGCTGCCGCGAGGGCCTCTCCAGCGCTCGCTCCGGGTGGGACATCAACTGCTGCATGGCGCAAACCTCGACTCCAGCTTGGAGGAAGTTTTGCATGCATCAAGATCTATTTATCAAGATGCATTACCCTGCCTTTTTTAAGGTCGCCTCAGAAAAATGCCCCCGACCCTGAACGACACACGGGAAATCTCAATTAGCGCCTCTTCTTGAGATCTTCGGGATCAAAAGAAGACAAGGCGGTTGGGGCATACCCAACCGCCTTGAAGCCATTCTGCGCACTCTGATGCGGTCAGATGATGTTCGACTGGCCACGATACTTCTCGTGCCATTCGGCGTACACCTTGGGGGAGATCTCGGAGGGCTTGATCTCACTGCGACCGCCCCAGAAGACGTTCGTGTACAGCACGGGGATGCCGATGCTCTCCAGATGGCGGTCAATCGCAGCCTTGTGCTCCAGCACACGCGCTTTGTCCGTGCCATGGACCACGCCCATGATGTTGGCATTGCCGAAGCGGGGCCCGCCTTCACGCCAGTAGGCATGCGTCATGATGTGGTGACGGCCCACCTCGCTGCCCGCACGCTGCTGCATGCCCTCAGGCACACGCCAGTGGAAGAGCGCGTTAAACTTGGTCACCCGCACACCTGTTTGGGAGGGCTTCACGTGCTCCAGGAAGGTGGAGAACCGGCCCAGGATGCCCTTGCGGTCAAAGCCCTCCGCCACTTCGCAGAAGCGGTCCATGCTCACACCCGCCTCTGCCGCACGAGCCAGCCAGGGCTCGGCAACGATTTCGTCCGGCGTGAGGTCGCGCTTCATGGCCACGAGGACGTCCCATTCCTCCTGGTCCAGCTCCACAATGTCTGGCGTGATCATTTCTGCGGGTTCATCGGACTTGTCGCCGATCTCCATCGTCTTGCGGCGCACGTGGCCCACTCCGAGGGCGAAGATGCCCCTGGGCTGCATGATGATGTACTCCTCCGCACCCAGCAGGCGCTTCAGGGCATCGGCATGCTCGGAGATCTCCTTCCCCTGCGGGACCTTGATGGTGGTCCAGAGCTTGAAGTCGGAGCCGCTCACCTCACGGTCGGTGGAGCGGAGCACGACGTGACCGCTGAAGGGGTCTTCCTTGACCATGAAGTCGAAGGCGGCGTCGATCTTGTCACCGGGGATCTTCCAAGCCACCAGGCCGCCATCTGCCAGCTTGTTGGCCAGCAGGGTCTGACGCACACGGCGAATCACGCCCGCACGCAGCATGCCCTGAATGCGCTCCAGCACCGTCTCCAAAGGCAGCCCGGAACGCTCGGCCACAAAGTGGAATGGATGCCGGTGAAAGCCTTTGATCTGGTCCTCAGAGACCTCGAGTATCTTCGCGTTGATCGAATCGGTGTGCTCAGTGGGAAGAGGTTCGGCAATCATGAAAGTCGTGCGTGGGGTGAGAGGCGGCAGAACTATAAGTACGTCGGTTCAGAGGCGTTTCTGGACAATTGAGGGCAAAGACCGGGCGGAAATTGCGCTCCCCTGCCCTGCTGCAGTCGCCATTTAGAGCATCTGGTCCAGGAAAGTCTCGGGCACAAAGGCCTCGAAATCTTCCATGTGCTCACCCGTACCGACGAATCGGGCCGGGATGCCCAGCTCCTGCTGGATGGCGACGAGCACGCCGCCCTTCCCGCTGCCATCGAGCTTGGTGACAATCACTCCCGTGAGCGGGACGGTCTTGTTGAACTCCTTGGCCTGCTGGAGGGCGTTTCCTCCCGTAGTGGCATCGACCACCAGGAGCACTTCATGGGGCGCGGTGGGGTCTTTCTTGCCCAGGGTGCGTTGCACCTTGCGCAGTTCCTCCATGAGATTGTGCCGGGTGTGGAGACGTCCGGCGGTATCGCAGATGAGGAAGTCCGCCTTGCGGGCGATGGCGGAGCTGTACGCGTCGAAACACACGGCGCTGGGATCCCCGTTCGGAGGTCCCTTGATGATGGGCACGTCCACGCGCTTGGCCCAGACTTCGAGCTGCTCCACCGCAGCGGCGCGGAAGGTGTCGGCCGCCGCCAGCACGAGGCTGTGCCCCTGCTTCTTGAGCAGATTGGCGAGCTTGGCCGTGGAGGTGGTCTTGCCCGTGCCATTCACACCGACGATGAGCAGGACCTTGGGCTTGTCGCCAAAGGGTTTCACCGGGGCGACGGTCTCCGGCAGGATCCTGCGGATGTGCTTCTTCGTGACCTCGACTATGTCCTGGTCATGAAGCTTGCGAGCCTGATCCTTCAGGTCGTCCACGATCTGCATGGAGAGCTTGGCCCCGAGATCTCCGGCGATGAGCTGAGCCTCAAGGTCATCCCAGTCAATGTCCGCCTTGGTGAAGCGCTGGATGAGTTTTTTAAAGAATCCGGCCACGGAGCGGGTAGGAGGAAAAGGGGGATTACGGTTGGGGGGCGGAGGGGGCCTGACGCCCGGGGATCCGCTTGGCGATCTTGTCCAGCACGCCGTTCACAAAGGCGCGGGTCTGGGTATCGCCGAAGACCTTGGAGATCTCCACTGCCTCATTGATCACGACCGGTACGGGTACCTCGGTGTGGAGCATTTCATAAACCGCAAGGCGGAGAATGTTGCGATCCACCACCCCGAGACGCTCAAAGCGGAAGTTTTCCAGCGTGGCGGCGATGCAGTCATCGATCTGCACCTGGTGGGTCTTGATGCCCGTCACCAGAGACTCGGCGTGAGCCCGGATGTCCTGGGTAGCGCTGTGCAGCGTCCAGAACGCCGCACGGTCCGTGTCTTCCACCTTGCCATGCACATCGTGCGCAAAAAGGAACTGCATTGCCGCCTGGCGGCCTTCGCGTCGTTTACCGATGGCCATGAGCGTTATTTGGAGGACTGGGAAAAGGGAAAGGTGAGGCGGAGTTTTTCAAAGAGCTGGACCATGTTCACGGCCACGCGACCGGCTTCGGTGCCGCGGTTCAGGCGATCACCAAAGCAGCGCACCTGGGCCTGCTCCTCGTTGTCGAGCAGCAGCACCTCATGCACGATGGGGGTGCAATGCGCCACGGCCATGCGCTGGAGGGCATCCGTCACGGAGGCACCGACGAGGTCGCCGTGCTCCGTCTCGCCGCGCAGGATCACGCCCAGGGCGATGACCGCGTCCGGCTCGGTGTTGCGCAGCACAAACTCAGCGCAGACCGGGATTTCAAAGGCGCCCGGCACGCGGTAGGTCATGACCTGGGCCTGGGGCAGGAGTTCGTCGAGCTCCTCGCGCACCGAATCAAGGAGGGCCTGGACGTAAGTCTCGTTGTAGAGGCTGGCCACGATGGCAATGTTCGCCCGGCTGGTCGAAACCTGGGGGCGTGAGGGTGCGTCTTGGGACATGGGGCGGGAGATTTAATGTCGGATCAGCAAAGATTCAACAAATTGTATGCTCCCAACGCTCTCAGGGTGACATGGCCCCGGTTTCTGCGAGCAAAACCTGGAACTTCAGGCCGCGCATGGGGGCACCGCAGTTGTGAAAACGCACGCCCTGGTACAGGTAATCCTGCAAGGCGAGATGGGTGTGCCCAAAGTAAACCGCCTCTGTGCCGCTCTCCGGCCCCTGCCCTACCTCCCCGAGGTACCCCAGCAGCCTGCGCGCCACCAACCGTTTTGGGAAAATGAGATTGGCCCCAGCGCGATGGAGACGCAGGCGGATGGCCCCGTGATAGAGGAGATTCATGGCCCGCCCCCGGGCACGATGGTGGGCGGTCCGGCTGCGGGAGCGAATGAGCCGGGCCTCCGTGCAACGGGGATTGGCGGAATCGCCATGGAGAAAAACCGTGTTGGCAACCCGGAAGAGGTAGGTTTCCACGATCAGTTGCGGGGACTCGCCGGACAAGACCTCCAGCCACTCCCGCAGGGCGGGATGATCATCGTGATTCCCCAGCAGCATGACGAATGTGTGGGCCGGGTGCATGCGCATCAGCGCCTGGAGCCACTGGCTTGCCGCCTCTGCGGTGGCCGCGGCCGAGCCGTGCGTGGACCACTTGAAATCAAAGACATCGCCCCCCAAGACTACCAGGGAACTTTCGCGTATGCGCTCATGCAGCAGGGGCATCCATTGTCCGGCGAGGCTGCGCTGGGAGAAGAGGTGAAGGTCGGAGACAAAGCAAATCTTCATGATTGGGGGCGGACGGCTTGGCGCAGGGTCTGAGTCCCGCCGGAGGTCCCATGCGTTCAATCGTGCGCAGCCGACAGATGCCACCGATCTCGTGGTGATGCGCGATCCAGCGGCATGAGTTCCATCAACGACAACCAGTCAGAAGACAATCGCGATGACATGTCCGGGGCCAAGGCCGTGAGCAAAATCAAAGAGCTCGTGGACAAGGCCGAGAAGTATTGAACTGGGGCTGAACGGGGTTGCTTGTATGCCCCCCTCCGACCTACAATCACCGTTTTCGCCTTCCCTGTCGCGCCAGCCTCTGATGGCGACCGCGCCCCTCTTCCTCCCTATCAAGAATGAAAGCCTTCCGGTGCTGCTGTTCCAACACCCTCTACTTTGAAAACAGTCACTGCCTGCAATGCGGTGTGCAGGTGGGGTTCGATCCCACCACGTCCACGATGGTGCCACTGACGAAGGATTCCCCCTTCCAGTGGTGCAACAACGGCCTCCAGCATGGGGTGTGCAACTGGGTGGTGCCGAGAAGCCCCGCAGGCTCGCTCTGTGTGGCCTGCCAGTTCAATCACATCATTCCGAACCTGAGCGTGGAGCCGGGCGTCCCGGCCTGGGCGCGGTTTGAGCGGGCCAAGCGACGGGCGCTGTACTCGATCCTCCAGCTTGATCTCCCCCTGGTGAACCGGGTGGCGGACCCAGTGTACGGGCTGGCGTTTGATTTCCTCGTTCCCACTCCGGCGCTGCCTGTGACCACCGGCCATCAGAACGGGGTGATCACCATGAACCTGGAGGAGGCGAGCGACTCCATCCGCGAGCGCAACCGCGAGCTGCTGCGTGAACCGTATAGAACCCTGCTGGGCCACTTCCGCCATGAGCTGGCGCACTACTACTGGTACCTGTGGTTCGAGAAGCCCCCGGTGAACTTCGACCTCCTGAATGGCTTCCAAAAAGTGTTTGGCGATCAGCGGGTGGACTACGCCTCCGCCCTCCAGAGGTACTACACCTCCGGCCCGCCGCCCGGCTGGCAGCTCACTCACGTGTCTGCCTACGCGACCATGCACCCGTGGGAAGACTGGGCGGAGACCTGGGCGCACTACCTGCACATCACGGATGCGCTGGAGACGGCCCGGGAGTTTGGCATGAGTGCGGAGCCGGTGGCCAGTGAGACGGCCTTCGACCCCGCCACCATCCTCCTGCCCCCGCCCCTCAAGGAGGAGGATCCCTCGGACTTTTTGGACATCATTCACCGGTGGTCCGCCCTCTCCCCTGCCCTGAATGAGATCGCCAGCAGCCTGGGCCAGCGGAACCTCTACCCGTTTGTCCACTCGACCACCACCGTCACGAAGCTGTACTTCATCCACCAGATCATTCAGCTGGCGGAGAATCGGGCGCAGTCTCTCTCGACCGCGCCGGTCCCGGCGGCCCCTCCGGTGGCTGCGGGAGCCCCCACTCCGGGCTCGGTCCCTGCGCCTGCGCCTGCGGTTGCCCCGCTTCCGTCTGAAGTTGCACCGGACAATCGCACCAAGGACTTGCACACCGCACAGCCTCAAGCTATCCGCAAGGAATGAGTAAAGTTCACAAGATCGCAGTCCTCGCCGGTGACGGCATTGGCCCTGAAGTAATGGCGGAAGCCATCAAGGTGCTTGGCACCATCACGAGCAAATTTGGCACCCAGTTCGAGTTCAGCGAGCAGCTGGTGGGCGGCGCGGCGATTGACGCGAAGGGCAAGGCCCTGCCTGAGGACACCCTGGCGGTCTGTGAGCAGAGCGATGCGATCCTCTTCGGCAGCGTGGGCGGCCCCAAGTGGGAGAAGCTTCCTCCCAATGAGCAGCCAGAGCGCGGGGCACTGCTGCCCCTGCGCAAGCACTTTGGCCTCTTCGCCAACCTCCGCCCTTCCATCTGCTACCCCTCCCTGACCCACGCCTCTCCCGTGAAGGACGAGCTCATTCAGGGTGGGTTCAACGTGCTGTGCGTGCGTGAACTCACCGGCGGCCTCTACTTTGGCCAGCCGAAGTTCCGGAAAGAGATCGATGGCGAAATGACGGCGGTGGACACGATGGTGTACAAGAAGAGCGAGATCGAGCGCATCGCGCACGTCGCTTTCAAGGCCGCCCAGGGTCGCCGCAAGGAACTCACGTCCATCGACAAGGCCAACGTGCTGGAAAACGGCCTGCTCTGGCGGGCCACGGTGGAGGAGGTGGCCAAGTCCTACCCGGACGTGAAGCTCTCCCACCTGTATGTGGACAATGCCGCCATGCAGCTCATCAAGAACCCGCGCGGGTTTGATGTGGTGCTGTGCGAGAACCTCTTTGGCGACATCCTCAGCGATGAGATGGCGATGATCGCAGGCTCCCTGGGCATGCTGGCCAGCGCCAGCCTCGGCAAGGCCAAGGGCGATGGACTGTACTTTGGCCTCTTCGAGCCGAGCGGCGGTACCGCCCCGGACATCGCGGGCAAAGGCATCGCCAACCCGATTGCCCAGATCCTATCCACCGCTTTGCTCCTCCGTTTTTCCCTCGGGCTCGAGGCGGAAGCGCAGGCCATTGAGACGGCTGTTCGCAAGGTCATCGACGACGGTTTGCGCACGGGCGACATCTACAGCGGTGCCGAAGGCACCCGCAAAGTGAACACCCGCGAGATCGGCGAGGCGATCTCCCAGGCTATCTAACGCTCTGAATGTGACGAGGTTGGAACAAGACGCCCCTTGCGTTTAATAATCCGGCCTCGTCACTCTTTTCTGTGCTGGCATGGCGTCAACCATGCTTCACAAAACCAAAATTCCGCCAGTTGACGCCTTACAGACTCTCCACTAGTTTCGCCAGAATGAAAGTGCACCCCGTCCTTCGTGTCACATTGACCACTGCCTCTGTGCTGGCAATTGCCGTGCCATCCGCACCGGCCGTTGACCTCGGCAAGGCCAATCCCCTGAAGTGGTTCAAATCCAAGGAGGATGCTGTACCTTCCGTGTCGGAAAAGCAGTCTCAGGAAGCTGCTGCTGATGCGATGCTGCGAGATGCGCGTACAGCCTCCTCCACCGGCAATGCTGGCCGGGCCCAGTCCATCTACAAGGATGTGGTGGCCCGCTACAAGTTCACGGATGCTGCCGCTGAGGCCCAGTTTGAGCTCTCCCGCGGGCTGCGTGCCACCGGCAAGCTGCAAGATGCTTACGAAGGCTTCCAGAAGTTCATCGACAACTACCGCCAGAGCCCCCGCTTCAGCGAGGCTCTGCAGCAGCAGTTCGAGATCGCAGAGGAAGCGAAGGCTGGCAAGAAGCAGCCCTCCCTGCTGCTCATCCCCATGAAGCTCGACAAATCCGAGCTCGTGAAGATGTATGAAGGCGTGATCAAGAACTCCCCGTACGGCAAGTATGCGCCGTACGCCCAGTTCGCGATCGGTGAGGTGTATCAGGACGACGGCGACAAGCCGATGGCCAATGCCTCCTACCAGGCCGTGGTGGAAAACTACCCAAACACCAAGCTCGCCTCCGAAGCCCAGTTCCGCATTGGCGCGATCAGCAGTGCCGCGGCCCGCAAGACGCAGGACGCGCAGAACCTGACGGCGACGCGCGATGCGCTGGAGACCTACAAGATGGCCAACCCCTCTGGTGAGCGCACCAGTGAGGCGGAGTCCCTGATCCAGGAGGTGAACACCTCCCAGTCCTACCGCTCCCTTGAGATCGGCAAGTTCTATGAGAAGGCTGGCAAGCCGAAGGCCGCCGCCATCTACTACAATGAAGCCATCAAGTTCGGTGCGCCTGACGCTGCTGCGGATGCCCGCACCCGCCTCGCCAACCTCGCCGCCGCCTTCCCAGAAGAGATGAAGGAGCAGGTCGCCAGTGGCAATGCGGACTACACCGTGCCGGCAGCCGTGAATCTCAAGAGCCGTGATGAATACTCCGGTCCTCCCGCCCCGCTCATCGCCAAGGTCAACCGCAAGCCTGAGATGCGCGTGGAGCCCGACAACTTCCAGCCCGTGCCCCTCAAGGAGCCTGAGCTGCCGACCCGCCCTGGCGCGGTGGACGCTGCCGGTCCTGGCATGATTCTGCCCCCGGCTGCTGGTGGCGAGCCGCCAGCCCCGGCTCTGGCCCCCCTGCCGGTGCCGCCTGCACCTGCTGGCCAGCTTGACGCTCCGTCTCTGGCCCCGCTCCCTGTTCCTCCGGCCCCCTCCCCGGAAGCGGCTCCTGCTCCCGCGCCGGAAGCTCCCAAGGCAAACTGATTCACTGGCATCACTCCCAAGTTCCCGGCCAACCTCATCACTCCCATTACATGAAAAAGTTTGCCTTTTTGCTCGCTCCTCTGGCCCTCTCCCTCCTCACTCAGTGCGCTGGCTACCAACTCGGGGCCAGCAAGCCCGCCAAAATGGTCAACGTGACCAAACTTGCGGTTCCCACGTTCAAGAACGACACGCTTGAGCCCCGGCTTGAAGTGCTCGCCACGAACGCGCTGATCAAGAAGCTCCAGATGGACGGTGCCTACAAGATCGTGCCAGCCAGCGAGGCTGATGCGGTGCTGAACGCCACCATCGTGGACATCCATCGCAGCCAGTTCCGCGCCGTGCGCAGCAACACCCTGCGCACCAGCGAGCTCCTCATGCGCTTGCAGATCCGTTACACGGTGAATGACACCGCGGGCACCGAGCTCATGGCGGGCCAGGCCTCCGGTGCGTCGAACAGCGTGCTGGACCCCAACGTGCAGCTCACGGAGCGCCAGGCCCTGGCCGATGCTGCTGAGCGCATGTCCACGTCGCTGGCCAGTCAGATTTCGGAAGGCTGGTAAGCGCCCGCCTTCTTCCGGCAACCATCACTCCCTACTCTCCCCGGGCGCTGCACCAGCAGCGCCCGTTCTTTTTCCGCCATGTCTGATGTGACAGCGCCAAGCACTGGCAAGCTGCAACTGGTCGCCACCCCCATCGGGAACCTGGGCGACTTCTCTCTGCGGGCCGTGGAGGTGCTCAAGGCCGCCACCCTGGTGGCCTGTGAGGACACCCGCCGCACCATCCATCTCCTCCAGCACCACGGGCTGCATCTGCCGCTCGTCTCCCTGACGGAGCACAACGAAGCGCGGCGCATTCCGGAGTTTATCGAGAAACTGCACGACGGGGCCAGCATCGCGCTCGTCTCGGACGCAGGCTTCCCCACCGTGTCAGATCCCGGTCAGCGGCTCGTGCATGCGGTCATCGCCGCGGGCATCAAGGTGGAGGTCATCCCCGGAGCGACAGCCGTGCTCACGGCCCTGGCGGGTTCCGGCCTGCCCACCGTTCCATTTTACTTTGGCGGCTTCCTCCCTCACAAGAAGGGACAGAGGGACAAGGAGATGGAGGTGGCAATGGCGCGGGAGTGCACGAGCGTGTACTTCGAGTCCCCCTACCGTCTGGTGGACACCCTGCAGATGATCGCCAACCGGGCACCCAATCACCCCGTCGTCGTCGCCCGGGAACTCACAAAAATGTTTGAGGAATTTCAGCGCGGATCGGCTCAGTCCGTGCTTAACCACTTCGCCATGAAAGCTCCCAAAGGAGAAATCACGCTGCTCATCGCGCCTGCGGAGCTTCCCAAGTGGATGACCCGCCAGAACAGCAGCTCTGACGACAAGGAGTAACGATTTCCTGAGTCCCCCAGCAACCCATCACAAACGCTTCCCTCCCAACGATTCAACATCATGTGGCAATCCGAATCCACCCCCTCTCCTGAAGCGCCAGCACCTCTGGATGACGCTGAACTCGCTGCGTCCCTGAAGGCCTCCATCCGGAACCACCTGCTCTTCACCCTGGCACACGATCCGACGACGGCACGGCGGGCGCACTGGTGGACGGCGACGTGCATGGCAGTGCGGGATCGCGCGCTGGCCATCTCCTTCAAGACGATGGCTGCCCACCGCAGCAAGAACACCCGGCGGGTGAACTACCTCTCACTGGAGTACCTCATGGGCCGCCTGCTGGAGAACAACCTGCGTAACACCGGTCTCTATGACGCGGCCAAGTCCGCACTCGGTGAGCTCGGCCAGGATCTGGAGACGATCATCAACGAGGAGGCCGACATGGGCCTGGGCAACGGCGGTCTCGGCCGTCTGGCGGCTTGTTTCCTTGATTCCCTCTCCACGCTGGACCTGCCGGCGGTGGGCTACGGCATTCACTATGAGTTCGGCCTCTTCCGCCAGGAGTTCGTGAACGGCCGTCAGGTGGAGCAGCCGGATCCCTGGATCCGCGACGGCAACCCCTGGAACATTGTCCGTCCCGAGTACAAGGTGGAGGTGAACCTCTACGGCCGCGCCATCCAGCACTTCGACGACCGCGGCAACTCCGTGTACACCTGGGAGAACACGAAAAAGCTTGTGGGCCTGCCCTGGGACATCCCCATCATCGGCTTTGACTCCAAGACGGTGAACTTCCTCCGCCTGTGGGAGAGCCGTGCCACGGACGAGTTCAACCTCCGCGTCTTCAATGAGGGGTCCTACATCGAGGCCCTTCATGACAAGGCGGCGGGCGAGACGGTCTCCAAGATCCTCTACCCCAATGACGCGACCGAGAGCGGCAAGGAACTGCGTCTCGTGCAGCAGTACTTCTTTGTCGCCTGCTCGCTCAGCGACATCATCCGCCGCTACAAGCGGGACAACCAGGGCTGGGATGCCTTCCCGGAGAAGGTGGCGATCCAGCTCAATGACACGCACCCGGCGGTGGCGATCCCCGAGCTGATGCGTCTGCTGACGGATGTGGAGAGCCTCCCGTGGCTCACCGCCTGGAGCATCTGCCAGCGCACCTTCTGCTACACGAACCACACCCTCCTGCCGGAGGCGCTGGAGACCTGGAGCGTGCCGCTCTTTGAGCGTGTGCTGCCGCGTCACCTGCAGATCATCTACGCGATCAACCAGCACCTCATCACGAATGTTATTTCCAAGAAATGGCCGGATGACGTGGACAAGATCCGCACGCTGTCCCTGATCGATGAGAACGGCGGCAAGTCCGTCCGCATGGCGCACCTCTCTGTGCACGGCAGCCGTCATACGAACGGCGTGGCCGCGCTGCACACGCGCCTGCTGAAAGAGAAGCTCTTCCCCGAGTTCAACGAGCTCTATCCGGACCGCTTCCTGAACATGACCAACGGCATCACCCCGCGTCGCTGGCTCATGGTCTGCAACCCGGAGCTCACCTCCCTGATCAACGAGTCCATCGGCACCGAGTGGACGCGGGATGCGTCCAAGCTGAAGGCCCTGGAGTCCTTTGCAGAAGATCCGGTCTTCCAGCAGCGCTTCCGTGCCATCAAACGCCTGCACAAGGAGCGGCTGACGCATGTGATCAAGGATCTCACCGGCTACTCCGTGAGCGCCGATGCGATTTTTGACGTGCAGATCAAGCGTCTGCACGAGTACAAGCGCCAGCACCTGAACCTGCTGAACATCCTCACCCTCTACCGCCGCCTCCTCCAGGATCCGGGGTATGACATGCAGCCGCGCGTCTTCATCTTCGCCGCCAAAGCTGCTCCGGGCTACTACCTGGCCAAGAACATCATCTTCGCCATCAACGCCGTGGCTGAGAAGATCAACAACGACCCGCGCATCCTCGGGAAGCTCAAGGTCGTGTTCCTGCCAAACTACGGCGTCACCCTGGCAGAGCGCATCATCCCCGCCGCAGACATCTCCGAGCAGATCTCCACTGCAGGCAAGGAAGCCAGCGGCACCGGCAACATGAAACTGGCGCTCAACGGCGCGCTCACCATCGGCACACTCGATGGCGCGAACGTCGAGATCAAAGACGAAGTCGGCGACGACAACATCTTCATCTTCGGCCTCACGGTCGAGGAGGTGGAAGATCTCCGCCAGAAGGGCTACAACCCCTGGGACTACTACTGGAACGATCCCGAGCTGCGCAATGCGATCGACTGGATCGGCAGCGACTTCTTCACCGGCAACTCGGACGACTTCAAGCCGCTCCGTAGCAGCCTGCTCGAAGGCGGGGACCCCTTCCTCTGCTGTGCGGACTACCGCACCTATGTGGACACCCAGGGCAAGGTGGACGCCGCGTATCGTGATTCCGCGAACTGGACGCGCATGAGCATCCTCAACACCGCGCGCATGGGCTTCTTCTCCAGCGACCGCACCATCAGCGAGTACGCCGAGCAGATCTGGAATCTGCCGCGGGTCGAGGTGGGGTGAATGGCGGATTGACGCTCGATTGAATTGCCTGCTGGCCCAGCTCTGGATGTTCCGGGCTGGGCCGGTTTGTTTGTTTGATACTAAAACCAGTATTGGAGGTTAGGGGTTATGAGTTAAGTGTCTGACACAGAACGCAAGATGATGTTCTTCGACCTCATCTTGCAGGTGAAGAGGCGTTTAGGCGCAACTCACTGGTGTTCAGTCTTCTAACTTTTAACTTCTAACGTCTAACTCGGTTTGTAGGTTGATCGGAAGAGACACAAGACTTGGGCTCCCGCATAGGAGGTCGCCACAGGCGTAGTCCGGTTGTCCCATCCGGCTCACCAATCATACGTCCCTTGATCCTCTACTCCCTCCGCCCAAGCCACAGACCGCGGGGCCGGAGACCCCGCCTCCTTTGCTCCGCGGCCAAGGCACCTCGTAACTTGTTTCCATGTACAGGAGGCGGGGGTTCCCAGCCCCGCTCACGCCCCAAGCGTCTCACGACAACCGCCAACCCATCGCTCGCCCGTCCTCCCAAGACACCCTGTAGGGCAAGCGCCCCGCTTGCCGCGAGCATCCCCTGACCCGGCAACCGAAGCGGTCGCCCTACAACCCAGGAAAAGGGGTTTGCGAGACGGCCTGGAGACGTTCCAGGAGAGTCCGGTGCCGGACACCCCTGCAGACGATCACACGCTGCCTCTCTTCCCACGTCACCACCCTCCGCTCCACCGCGGGGCCGGAGACCCCGCCTCCTTTGCTCCGCGGCCATACTGCCTTGAGGCTTGTTCCTGAGGACAGGAGGCGGGGGTTCCCAGCCCCGCTCACGCCTCAAGCGTCCCACGACAACCGCCAGCCCATCGCGCGGCCCATCCTCCCAAGACACCCTGTAGGGCAAGCGCCCCGCTTGCCGCGAGCATCCCCTGACCCGGCAACCGAAGCGGTCGCCCTACAACCCAGGAAAAGGGTTTGCGAAATGGGCTGGAGGCGGTCCAGGAGACGTCCGGTGCCCCACAGCCCTGCAGACGGTCAAACGCTGCCTCTCTTCCCACGTCACCCCCCTGCGCTCGACCGCGGGGCCGGAGACCCCGCCTCCTTTACTCCGCAGCCAAGGCACCTCGTAACTTGTTTCCATGTACAGGAGGCGGGGGTTCCCAGCCCCGCTCACGCCCCAAGCGTCTCACGACAACCGCCAACCCATCGCCCGCCCGTCCTCCCAAGACACCCTGTAGGGCAAGCGCCCCGCTTGCCTCGTGCTGCCCCTGACTGAGGCAACCGACGCGGTCGCCCTACAACCCAGGAAAAGAGTTTTCGAGGTGGGCTGGAGACGTTCCAGGAGACGTCCGGTGCCCCACAGCCCTGCAGCCGGTCACACGCTGCCCTCCCGTCCCACGTCACCCCCTCCGCTCGACCGCGGGGCCGGAGACCCCGCCTCCTTTACTCCGCAGCCATTCAGCCTTGAGGCTTGTTCGTGAGGACAGGAAGCAGGGGTTCCCAGCCCCGCTCACGCCTCAAGCGTCCCACGACAACCGCCAGCCCATCGCGCGGCCCATCCTCCCAAGACACCCTGTAGGGCAAGCGCCCCGCTTGCCGCGAGCGACCCCTGACCCGGCAACCAAGGCGGTCGCCCTACAACCCAGGAAAAGAGTTTTCGAGGTGGGCTGGAGACGTTCCAGGAGAGTCCGGTGCCCCACAGCCCTGCAGACGGTCACACGCTGCCCTCTCTTCCCACGTCACCACCCTCCGCTCCACCGCGGGGCCGGAGACCCCGCCTCCTCTACTCTGCGGCCATTCTGCCTTGAGGCTTGTTCGTGAGTACAGGAGGCGGGGGTTCCCAGCCCCGCTCACGCCCCAAGCGTCTCACGACAACCGCCAACCCATCGCCCGCCCGTCCTCCCAAGACGCCCTGTAGGGCAAGCGCCCCGCTTGCCTCGTGCTGCCCCTGACTGAGGCAACCGACGCGGTCGCCCTACAACCCAGGAAAAGGGTTTGCGAAATGGGCTGGAGACGTTCCAGGAGAGTCCGGTGCCCCACAGCCGTGCAGACGGTCACACGCTGCCCTCTCTTCCCACGTCACCACCCTCCGCTCCACCGCGGGGCCGGAGACCCCGCCTCCTTTGCTCCGCGGCCATACTGCCTTGAGGCTTGTTCCTGAGGACAGGAAGCGGGGGTTCCCAGCCCCGCTCACGCCCCAAGCGTCCCACGACAACCGCCAACCCATCGCTCGCCCGTCCTCCCAAGACACCCTGTAGGGCAAGCGCCCCACTTGCCGCGAGCATCCCCTGACCCGGCAACCGAAGCGGTCGCCCTACAACCCAGGAAAAGGGGTTTGCGAGACGGCCTGGAGGCGGTCCAGGAGACGTCCGGTGCCGGACACCCCTGCAGACAATCACACGTTGCCCCTTATCCTGCATCACCTCCCTGCGCTCCACCGCGGGGCCGGAGACCCCGCCTCCTTTACTCTGCGGCAAAGGCACCTCATCGCCCTTTCCCATGACCTCCACCCCGCGAGGCCGAAACAAGCCTGCGCCAGCTCAGGTCTTCTGTCTTGTGTCTTCTAGTCTTCTGTCTCCCGAGCAGCGGGCTCGTCTCCCGCGCTGCGGGCCCAAATTTTCCACCCCAAACCCCGCTCCGCACGCGAACCCTCTTTGACACCGAAAGTCTGATTCATACGTTCGTATGAAATCTAGCAAGCCCCATGGCCGTCACCCTTGGCCAGCCCCCGGCCGCATACGCCCCTGATCGCCCCCGGAGTTCCCATACCCGGGAGGCACTGCTGGATGCTGCCGAGCAGCTCCTCGTCGAGCACGGCGTGGCGGGCACCTCTACCCGGGCGATCATCAAGGCCGCCGGGGCGAATCTGGGCGCGGTGAACTATCACTTCGGCACCAAGGAAGACCTTGTCCTGGAAGTCTTTGCCCGCCGTCTGCGCCCCCTGAACCGCGACCGCATCGCGCGGCTGGACGCGCTGGAGGCCGAAGCCGAAGGCCAGCCGGTCCCCTTGGAAAAGATCGTGGAGGCCATTGTGCGCCCCTCTGTGGAGGCGCGCGAGACGCAGCCGGGCACCACCATGGCGCTGTTCCGCCTCATCTGTCGCGGCTTCCAGGATCCCAACCCGCAGCTGAAGGCCTTCTTGAACAAGGAATGTGCGGAATTTGCGACCCGCATGGATGCCGCCCTGTTGCGTGCCCTGCCCTGGCTGCCGCCGCAAGAGCTGGTCTGGCGGGAGCGCTTCCTCTTTGGAGCCCTGAACCACGGGCTCGACTCCTGGGTGCACTTTGACAACCTGCCGCATCCCAACCCGGAAATGCAGCCTATGCGGCCGGACCGTGAAGGCTTCATCCGCCGGATGGTCTCCTTCATCGCCGCCGGATTGTCCGCGCCTCTTGCCTGAGCTGAGCCCTCACGAGCACAGCGATCCCTCTCCCCTGACAGCAAAAAAAATCCTCCACACGTCCCCTCATGAAATCCCCGAATCTCAAGACCTCGATGGGTCCCGGCGCGCGCCCGTTGTTTCATCGTCCCCATGCCGCTCTGCTTGCCGGGGGCTTGTGCCTTGCCCTCCTTTCTGCTTGTGAACCGAAGCCTGGCGGACCTGCCGCGGGCGGGCCTCCCGGAGGCGCGCCGCCGCCGGTGGAGGTGGGATTCATCACGATCGAGCCGCGCAAGGTCACCCTCACCCAAGACCTGCCCGGTCGTACGTCGGCCTTCCGTGTCGCTGAGGTGCGCGCCCGGGTGAACGGCATCATCCAGAAGCGTCTCTTCACCGAGGGCGCGGATGTGAAGGAGGGGCAGGTGCTCTACGAGATCGATGCTGCCCCCTATCAGGCAGAGCTGGATCGTGCCCTGGGGGCCCTGGCCCGGGCGGAGGCCAATGCGGATGCGGCCAAGATCAAGGAGCAGCGTTATCAGCAACTCATCTCCACCAAGGCGATCAGCCAGCAGGACTATGATGACGCGATGGCCACTCTGAAGGCCTTCGACGCGGATGTGCTCTCCGCCAAGGCGGCCGTGCAGAGCGCCCGCATCAATCTGGAGTACACCAAGGCGGCCTCGCCCGTGCCGGGGCGCGTGGGCATCTCGCAGGTCACAGAGGGGGCCTATGTCCAGGCGTCCAACGCCACCCTGATGGCCACCGTGCAGCAGCTCGATCCGATGTACGTGGATGTGCTGCAGTCCAGCAACGACCTCCTGCGCTTGAGGAAGGCCCTCGGCAGCGGTGAGCTGGGCAGGGACAAGGAAGGCCGGGCCCGGGTGAAACTCCTGCTGGATGACGGCACCGAGTACGCCCAGGAAGGCGCGTTGCAGTTCTCTGATGTCTCTGTGAGTCCCAGCACCAGTTCCGTGACCATTCGAGCGATCTTTCCCAATCCCAACGGCATCCTCCTGCCCGGCCTCTTTGTGAGAGCGCGCCTCGTGGAGGGCAGCAAGTCCGACGCCATCCTGGTGCCGCAGCCCGCGGTGACCCGCAACTCCAAGGGCGAAGCCACCGCCTTCGTCGTCGGTGCGGGAGACAAGGTCGAGCTGCGGGTGCTGGAAACCGGCCGCACCGTCGGCAGTGACTGGCTGGTGCTGGATGGCCTGAAGGCAGGCGACCGCGTGATCATGAACAACCTCCAGCGCATCCGCCCGGGAGCGGCCATCAAGCCTGTGCCGATGCCCGCCACCGGACCTGCCACGGCAGCGACAGCATCTGCCGACACGCAGAAGCGCTAGTTCATCGAACCGGACAACTTTCCTCTAACCCCCTCGGGCGGCGGCCTGTGCTGCTGCTGCCCGTACCCCCTCCCCCTCCATGTCCCGTTTCTTCATTGACCGGCCCGTCTTTGCCTGGGTGGTCGCGCTCGTCATCATGGTGGCAGGCGGCATCTCCATGATGACCCTGCCCATCTCGCAGTACCCGAACATCGCCCCTCCCGCGGTGGCCATCAGCGCCAGCTACCCCGGAGCCTCCGCCAAGACGGTGGAGGACACGGTGACCCAGGTCATCGAGCAGAAGATGAACGGCATCGACAACCTCCGTTACATCGAGTCCGCCAGTGACTCCAACGGCGGCGCGACAGTGACCATCACCTTCGAGGGCGGCACCGATCCCAACATCGCGCAGGTGCAGGTGCAGAACAAGCTGCAGCTCGCCCTGCCGCTGCTCCCGCAGGAGGTGCAGGCCCAGGGCGTGCGCGTGGCCAAGGCAACCAACAACAACCTCCTCGTGCTGGGCCTGGTGTCTGAGGACGGTAGCATGGACAACACTGACCTGAGTGACTACCTCTTCGGCTCCATGCAGGACCCCATCAGCCGCGTGACGGGCGTGGGTGACATTCAGACCTTCGGCTCCCAGTATGCCATGCGCATCTGGCTGGATCCGGACAAACTCGTGCAGTACCAGCTCACTGCGGCAGATGTGAGCACCGCCATCCGCTCGCAGAATGCTCAGGTCTCCTCCGGCTCCCTGGGTGGTCTGCCCGCCGTGCCGGGACAGATGCTCACCGCCACCATCGTCACCCGCGGACGGCTCCAGACGGCAGAGCAGTTTGAGAGCATCCTGCTGCGAGTGAACACAGATGGTTCGAGGGTACTGCTGAAGGACGTGGCCCGCGTGGAGCTGGGCAGTGAGAACTACAACAACCTCGCCCGCTACAACCGCCGCCCCGCCGCAGGCATGGCCATCCGGGCCGCCGCCGGGGCGAACGCGCTGGAGACGGTCGTGGCCGTGAAGGCCAAGGTGGACGAACTTTCCCGCTTCTTCCCGCCCGGGCTGAAGGTGGTCTATCCCTATGACACCTCGCCCTTCGTGCGCCACTCCATCACGGAGGTGGTGAAGACCCTCGTGGAGGCCATCATCCTCGTCTTCCTCGTCATCTATCTCTTCCTCCAGAACTGGCGTGCCACCTTGATCCCCACCATCGCCGTGCCCGTGGTGCTGCTCGGGACCTTCGGCGTGCTGGCGGCGGCGGGGTTCACGTTGAACACGCTCACGCTCTTCGGCCTCGTGCTCGCCATCGGTCTGCTGGTGGATGACGCCATCGTGGTGGTGGAGAACGTGGAGCGCGTCATGGAGGAGGAAGGCCTGGCCCCTCGTGAGGCCACGCAGAAGTCGATGGACCAGATCTCCGGCGCACTGGTCGGCATCGGCCTCGTACTCTGCGCCGCCTTCGTGCCGATGGCCTTTTTTGGGAACTCCACCGGTGTCATCTACCGCCAGTTCGCCATCACCATCGTCTCTGCCGTGGTGCTCTCCGTGGTGGTTGCGTTGATCCTCACACCTGCCCTGTGTGCCACCATGCTGAAGCCAGTGACCAAAGGCGCGCATCACAAGCAGCGCGGTTTCTTCGGCTGGTTCAACCGCGTTTTTGACCGCACCGCAGATGCCTATGCCTGGACCGTGGGCCATCTCCTGAGACGCAGTGCCTACCTGCTCATCGTGTACGGGTTCATCGCCGCGGGCGTGTTCTATCTCTTCAAGCATCTGCAGACCGGCTTCCTCCCGGATGAAGACAAAGGCGTCATCTTCACCGCCGCCCAGTTGCCTCCTGGATCCACGCGCGAGCAGTCGCTCGCGGTAGTGCAGAGGATGGAAGACTATCTCCTCGATAAACAAGGCGACTCTGTGGCCGGGGTGTTTGGTGTGGCAGGCTTCAGCTTCTTCGGTGCCGGGCAGAACCAGGTCATCACCTTCTCCCACCTGAAGGACTGGAAGGAGCGCCAGGGGCCAAACCAGGGCGTGAAGGCCATCCAGGGCCAGACGATGGGCGTCTTCATGCAGATCAAAGAGGCCATGGCCGTCGCCTTCGCCCCGCCTGCCGTGCAGGAGCTGGGCAATGTGAGCGGCTTCGACCTCCGCCTGCTGGACCAGGCCGGTCTCGGGCATGATGCGCTCATGAATGCCCGTATGCAGCTCGTTGGCATGGCCTCGCAGAATCCGGCGCTCTTTGGCGTACGGCCAAACGGCCTCAGCGATACGCCGCAGTTCCAGTTGGATATCGATGAAGAGAAAGCAAGCGCCCTGGGCCTCTCGATTGCCAGCATCAACTCCGAGCTCGCCAACATCTGGGGCTCCGGTTATGTGAACGACTTCCTGGACAAAGGCCGCGTGAAGAAGGTCTTCATTCAGGGCGATGCCCCCTTCCGCATGACACCGGAGGACATCGGCCGCTGGTTCATCAGAAACAACCGCGGCGACATGGTCCCGTACTCCGCCTTTGCCTCCGCGCGCTGGATTATGGGCTCGCCCAAGCTCGAGCGCTTCAACGGCGCGCCCTCCGTGGCCATCAGCGGTGAGGCCGCCAAGGGGCACAGCTCGGGTGAGGCAATGAAGATCATGGAGGACCTCGCCAAGCAACTGCCCGCAGGCATCGGCTACACCTGGGCAGGCATCTCGTATGAGGAGCGCCTCTCCGGCTCCAACTCCGCCGCGCTGTATGGGCTCGCGTTGCTCATGGTGTTCCTGTGTCTGGCCGCCCTCTATGAGAGCTGGGCCATCCCCATCTCCGTCATGATGGACATGCCGCTGGGCGCGCTGGGCGTGCTTGCCGCGGTGTCGATACGAGGTCTGCCCAATGACGTGTATTTCCAGATCGGTCTCATCACGATCATCGGTCTCTCCGCCAAAAACGCCATCCTCGTGGTCGAGTTCGCCAAGGAGCGGTTCGATGCGGGCGAGAGCCTCATCGACAGCGCCGTGTTTGCCGTGAGGCAGCGCCTCCGCCCCATTTTGATGACCTCCATCGCCTTTGGTCTCGGCGTACTGCCTCTTGCCTTTAGCACCGGCCCCGGTGCTGGCAGCCAGAACGCCATTGGCACCGGCGTCGTCGGCGGTGCTGTGACCACGACCCTGCTCGGGCTGTTCTTCGTCCCGCTGTACTACGTGGTGGTGCTGAAGATGTTCCGCGTGAAGCCAGTGAAGCCCAAGGGCGGCAAGGCGGCGGGGGCGACTGTTGAGGCGGTTCCGGAACTCCCCGCGCCACAGGCAGGCTGACGGGGAATGCAGAATGTTCAGAGGGGCCGCGCGCCGGGGCGAAGCAAAGTAGTCCAGCACTTTAGTGCGTCAGTCGCGCGGCTCCTGTCATCCAATACCGAGCTAAAGCTCTTCACTACTTTGAGCTTCCTCCACAGGCGTAGTCCGGTTGTGCCAACCGGCTCACGCCCCGAGCGTCCCTTGCCGATCTTTTCGCTCCGCCCATCCCACATACCGCGGGGCCGGAGACCCCGCCTCCTGTACTCCGCAGCCAAGGCATCCCGCAGCTTGTTCGTGCACAAAGGAGGCGGGGGTTCCCAGCCCCGCTCACTCCTCAAACGTCCCTCGACAGCCGCTAATCCCTATCGCCTCCTCATCAGGCAAAGTAGTCCAGCACTTTAGTGCGTCAGTCGCGCGGCTCCTGTCATCCAATACCGAGCTAAAGCTCTGCACTAATTTGAGCTTCCTCCACAGGCGTAGTCCGGTTGTGCCAACCGGCTCACGCCCCGAGCGTCCCTTGCCGATCTTTTCGCTCCGCCCATCCCACATACCGCGGGGCCGGAGACCCCGCCTCCTGTACTCCGCAGCCAAGGCATCCCGCAGCTTGTTCGTGCACAAAGGAGGCGGGGGTTCCCAGCCCCGCTCACTCCTCAAACGTCCCTCGACAGCCGCTAATCCCTATCGCCTCCTCATCAGGCAAAGTAGTCCAGCACTTTAGTGCGTCAGTCGCGCGGCTCCTGTCATCCAATACCGAGCTAAAGCTCTGCACTACTTTGAGCTTCCTCCACGGGCGTAGTCCGGTTGTCCCAACCGGCTCATGCCCCAAGCGTCCCTCGACGATCTTTTCGCTCCGCCCATCCCACCTACCGCGGGGCCGGAGACCCCGCCTCCTGTACTCCGCGGCCAAGTCCCATCGTAGCTTGTTCGTGCATAAAGGAGGCGGGGGTTCCCAGCCCCGCTCACGCCCCAAACGTCCCTCGACAGCCGCTAATCCCTATCGCCTCCTCATCAGGCAAAGTAGTCCGGCACTTTAGTGCGTCAGTCGCGCGGCTCCCGTCATCCAATACCGAGCTAAAGCTCAGCACTACTTTGAGCTTCCTCCACGGGCGTAGTCCGGTTGTCCTAACCGGCTCATGCCCCAAGCGTCCCTCGACGATCTTTCCCCGTCTCCCATCCCAAACCCAGCGCACGGTTAGAGGACTCACCACCTCACAAGGCCCCGCGAAAGCGGCGATTCTCGCCGCACTCCACAGCGACTTCGTCGCCAGATGCTGTACCCGATTCCCAGGCTCCAACGCAAATGAGCCTCCGATATCGAAGGCTCTCCGAACTCCCCCTCTTTCTCCCGCTCCCAACACCTGAGCGCGCAGCGCTTTTGGGACTGCGGTGAGCATCACCGCTTTCGCGCCCCTCGTGATCTCCGCTCACCCTTCGCTGTCCAGCAGGGGCCAACGCCCAACGCAACCCCACCATCTCCCTTTACCGCGGCAATTCCCGCAACCTCGCATCCGCTGGCCTCGGCTCCAGAGGCCGGGCTTTCAGCCCTCAAGGGATATTTGGTCACCTATTCCTTGGGCGTTGCCCAAGGCTGGTATCACGCCGGACCTTCGGCCCTCATGAGCCTGCACAATCAGCCGATCGTGAAGTGGATGCGCCCCAGCGTGTCTCATTCGCGCTCAGGGCATATTCATTTTTCCTGATGGCATTGCCCATCCCCCCAACACTCCCTCACTCCCTCACTCCCTCACTCCCTCACTCCAGCACTCCCTCACTCCCTCACTCCAGCACTCCAGCACTCCAGCACTCCGCCTCCCCCCTACCCCACCTTCTCATACCAACTGCTCCGCGGGAAGAACTTCAGCGGCACCATGCCCAGCCAGCCGTTCTCGCGTTGTTTCTCCACGCGGATCTCGGTGTCGTGCAGGCTCGCGTCCTGTAGCGGCGTGAGCTTGTTGTCGCGGCGCAGGGCGTCTTTCTCGGGATTTCTGGAGATGGCGACGATGTTGTCCGCGTTGTTGGCGATGAGCGAGCTGCCTTTGATCTCCAGCCGGTCCTGCCGTTGGCCGGAGGGGCTCTTTCTCGGGTGGGCCACGAGGTGGATGTGGGCGCCGGTTTCCTTGGCGAACTCCTGGAGCCGGTTCATGAAGCGGCCCTGTTCGGCGAACTCCTCCTCCAGCCCGTCCACGCGCATGAGGCTGTCCACAATGAAGTGCTGCACGCCGTGGCGCTGGAAGGAGAACATCATCATCTCCAGCAGCAGGTCCTGACTGATGTAGCCCACCACGTCGGCGAAGACGAGGCGGGTGCCGAACTTCTCCAGAAACGTCATCGCATTTGATGGCGTGGCGGGTTCTTGGAAATAGGTGGTCGTGAGACGGCGCAAGGTGGACTCTGCCCGCATTTCCATCGAGGCCATGAAGACGCCGGTGTGGCTGAGCTGGCTGAGGAGGTTGAGCGCCACGAAGTTGAGGAAGGTGCTCTTCCCCTGCCCGTAGGCGCCGGTCCAGACGGTGAGCTCGTGCGGGCGGAAGTAGAAGCCCTGGTGGGGCCAGGCGACGCGCAGGAAGTCCAGCGTGAAGGGCTCGGGCTTGGGCTCCAGTTCGCTCATGAGGCGCTGGTGCAGTTCCTGCCCCAGGAGGAGCTTGTGGATCTGCGGTGGCCGGGCCTGGGCGATCCAGTGCTCCGCATCGTCGGCGGTGCAGCCTTCCAGCAGGCACTCGTTGGCGTCCTTGTGCGGGAGTTTCACCAGCAGGCAGCGATGCCGCCCCAGACGCTGCATCACGCGGTTCGCGTTCTCCGCGCCCGCGCCGTCCATGTCGAACGAGAGGTAAATGTGGTCGAACAGCTCCAGTTGATCCCACTCGTGGTCAATCCAGGCCGCTCCGGTGCCGTTGGGCACGCTCAGCGCTGGCACGCCCCATTGCGTCCAGGTCATCGCGTCGATCTGGCCCTCGCACAGCAGAACCGTGCGCTTCTCCCAGGCGGACTTCGGCAGGGCCTGCCAGCCGAAGAGGCTCGGGGCGCATCCTGCATCCTGCCAGACGCGTTTCCTCGCACCCAGACCGCTTTCACCGGGTCCAGGAACCGTCCGGTAGGAGCGGTTCACCAGCGTGCCATCCGGCGCATGACAGGGAAAGACCAGCGCCCCGGCGGAAGGCAGCCCCTCCACGCCGAAGCGACGCACCACCGCCGGATCCAGCCCGCGCTGGAGCTGCAGGTACCGCATGACCACACCCTCCTCTGCCACCGGGATCACCCCGGCCTGCTCACGCACCGGCGGCGCTTGATATTTCCTCGGACTCGCCGTGGCGGGCTCCGGCCCCAACATGCCCAGGTACTCCTTCGCCTCGCGAAAGGCCTCCGCCAGCGGGATGCCGCGTGCGGCGGCCCAGAGGTCCAGCAAGTCCCCGTGGCGACCTTCTTCCGCCCAGTCCCGCCAGCGGCCTGCGTGTTCGCCACTGAGCTGCACCTTGAGGCTCTGCCCCTGCCCGCCCTGGACGTCTCCGGACAGCCACTCCGCGCCCTTCCGGGTGCCCCCGGGAAGCAGTCGCAGGCAGACCGATTCCACCCTGTCCGCCAGACGGCGGGAAACCTCTTGTGCTGAATGTCGCAAGTTGATCATGTTGGCGATGATGATGATGCCGATGCTGTAGCGTTGTGACTCACTCTGCCTCACCAGGGCAAGCCGCCGCGGTTCTGCGACGTCCAATCCGCGGCTCCCTCAAGCGCCAGCGCCGGGACTGGAGAAGCCGAGGGCTGACTCTGCGCCAAAGCCCGCTGGAGGGGCGAGAGGCCGTCCGCGTCTTTCACGCCGAAGGGCGAGGACATGGGCAAAGGCAACGGTACGGGCAAGGACGGCAGCAGCGGCGCGGTCTGCTGGACCGGTGCTGAGGCAGAGGTGCCGCCGTCTTCCCAACGTCGGCCGTTGATCCAAGTCGCAGGCAGCGGGATGAAGCGGCCATCCTGCTCACGCCACGCCGGGCAGCTGGATTGCCGTCCCAGAGCCTGCATGAGCTCGACGAGCCGCGGACGTTCCTTGCCCTTCACATTGCGCCAGGCCTGCTCCGCCTTGCGCCGGGCGTCTTTGCGCGGGTAGTTGGTCCAGAACTCCTCGAACCCCGCCAGCCAGGCGGCGTCTTTCTCCAGAGGCGGGGAGCTGGGGGCCGGGGTCTGGTTCAGAGTCTGATTCTGAATCTGAGAGAAGTTGGAAACAGACACGCTCAGGGGCGCAGCCCCGGCTGGCTTTGCGGGGGTTGGGGGTTGGCCTTGGGCTTGTTCGAGCGTTTGTGTTTTGCTTTCCTTTTCTTTTACTCTTTCTTTTTCTGTTCCTATTTCCTTTCTCTTTTGTTCAACGACTTCGCTGTTTCCGTTGAACGGACGTTCAGCAGTTCTTTCCTTATCGCAGGCCGATTCCAGCTCCTTCGCTTTTCTTTCCTCTGCGAGTTTTCTTCTGGCAATGCCGCTGGCCACTCCCGCGGCTGCAGCGATTCTTCTCTTCTCCTGGCAGACTTCTTCCTGGCTGACAGGGTACATCCAGACGCGCAGATCGTCCCCCTCCCACTCGAACAGCTCCGTGCAGCGGAGGATCATCTCCCGGGGCACGCCGGTGGTCTGCAACCACCTCGTCTCACTCCACGTCCGGGCCCCTTTGATCAGCCCCTGATTCTCCTGGTCCACACAAAAGCTGCTGACCCGGGTCCAGGCACCCACCTCATCCAAGCCCAGATCCGCCAGCTTCCCCGACCGAATGTTTCTCACGTCCACGTTCCAGTAGTTCATCGTTTTTCTCCTCCTTGTATTGCTCCTCTACCGCCACCTCACCCGTTCTGACTCTCTATTTCCTGCAACCCACCCCCCCACCGCTGGCCTCTGGCATGAGCGGCCATTGGGCGGATAGGGCTATTCCGCAAACGCGTTTGCCCTCGGCCCGCTGCCGGAGTCGTCTGCGGAGAGCAGGCCCATTTCCTGCAGTTTCAGCATCGCCAGATGGCGCAGTTGCTGCCCCCGACTGCGATTCTCCCGCCGTGCGAGGGACTCGATGACCGACCGTTCTTTGAGGGTCAGCGGCGTGTTGATGTAGCTCGGTGCCCGGCCTGGGGCGGGCTGAGCAATTGGGTTTGCTCTGGCCGACTCCACCGCATGCACTGCTACTTCCACGTCTCCCTGCATGAAGACAATGTGCGCTAAGCTTGGCGCACAATCAACAGGAAGTTGTCAGAAGTTGATTGGAATTGGGTGGATGTGTGGGGGGCGTTGGGGACGAAGGAGCCAGGGATGCTCGGGGAGCGCACGCATCCTGCGTACTGTTTGCGGCATCTTGCCGCGAACGTCAGTCAGCGCATGACATCATGTCCAACCGACGTGGAGGTGTTGGTTGAGGTGGGGAGGAAGCTGAAAGTAGTCCAGAGCTTTCGCTCGGTATTGGATGACGTGGGTAGGGCGACTGACGAGCTAAAGCTCTGCACTACTTTGCTGGCGCTCGTTTGGATGCGCCTGAGATATTGCGGCGACCGGTCGGGGGATCGCAAGCAGCTTCGCGGAGTTGGAAGCTGTTCGTAGTACAAACAGAGCCTCGCTGGCGTGGGTGGGAGGGCATGGTCGCGAGCACAGGCTGGCGACGTTGGCGTCTGGGGCGTCAGGTTGTTTCCCATAACGCTCCGTCAACCACTCCGTTCTCAAGCCGGTTGGCACAACCGGACTACGCCCGTGGCGGCAGCTGAAAGTAGTCCAGAGCTTTAGCTCGGTATTGGATGGCGTAGGTAGGGCGACTGACGAGCTAAAGCTCTGCACTACTTTGCTGGCGCTCGTTTGGATGCGCCTGAGATATTGCGGCGATCGGTCGGGGGATCGCAAGCAGCTTCGCGGAGTTGGAAGCTGTTCGTAGTACAAACAGAGCCTCGCTGGCGTGGGTGGGAGGGCATGGTCGCGAGTACAGGCTGGCGACATTGGCGTCTGGGGCTTCAGGTTGTTTCCCATAACGCTCCGTCAACCACTCCGTTCTCAAGCCGGTTGGCACAACCGGACTACGCCCGTGGCGGCAGCTGAAAGTAGTCCAGAGCTTTAGCTCGGTATTGGATGGCGTAGGTAGGGCGACTGACGAGCTAAGCTCTGCACTACATTCTCTCTCCTCACCAACTTCCCCCCAGCGCCCGGATCAACCCCACGGTCGCGATATGCCCCTGGGCCTTCAGTAACGCGTACTGGCGCTCACGCAGCAGGCTGGTGCGCTCGGCGTCCAGAAGTTCCAAATAACTGATGCTGCCGCCTTCATAGAGCTGGCGGGTTAACGCAGTAGCCTTCAACGCAGCATCCAGCGCTTCCTTCTGGGCGACGGCCTGCTCTTTGCGGTACCGGATCTGGATCAAGGAGGTCTCCACGTCCTTCACGGCGGCCAGGACGGACTGGCGGAACTTGGCGGTGCTTTCCTCATGCACGGCGCGGGCGCGGGCGACCTTGGCCTTGGTGACGAAGATGCCGGTGATGGGAACGCTCACGCTGGGGCCGAAGGACCAGACACGGCTGTCGGCGTTGAAGAGCGAGGAGGTGTCCTTGCTCAAATAGCCTGCCTGCCCGGTGAGGCTGACTGTTGGGAAATAACCGGCAATCTCCACGCCGATCTCAGCATTGCGCGCGGCCACGAGGCGCTCGGCGGCGGCGACATCGGGGCGGCGCTCCAGGACCTCGGCGGGGATGCCGGCAGGGATCTTGGGCGGGGTGCCCTGGATCTCCGCCTTGGACACACTGAACCGGCTGGCGGGCTGGCCGCAGAGGAGCGCGAGCACATTGACGGTCTCCTCACGCTGACGCTTCACATCGGCCATGTCGGCCCGCACGGTGGCGACCTCGCTCTTCGCACGGGCGTGATCCGCCTCGGGGATGGTCCCGGCGGCGAAACGCTGGTCGATCAGGCCAAACGTCTTCTCCTGGCTGGCAAGGGTGCGCTGGAGCGCGGCCATCTGGGAATCCAGGCTGCGGATGAGGAAATACTGGCTGGCCACATCACCGGTGAGGGAGAGCAGCACGCTGTGGAAGTCGCCCACACTGGCATCCACCTGGGCATTGGCGGACTCGATCGAGCGCCGCACGCGGCCCCAGAGATCGATCTCATAGCTGAGTTGCAAGGGCACGTTGAAGGTGTTGATGTGCGCGGCGGGGATCGCGATGGGCACGGGTGACGGCGGATTGCCCGAGGTGCGCTCCCGCTGGGCCAGGCCGTCCACGCTCACCTGGGGCACATACGCCGCAGCACTCAGCCCCGCGGCGGCACGCGCCTGGTCGATGCGGGCCATCGCCATGCGGATCTCCTGGTTGTTTCCCAGAGCCATCGCCTCCAGGCGGTTCAGCTCCGCATCCTTGAAGATGCGCCACCACTCACCGCGGGGCTCCGCATCCTTGGGGCTGGCGGGCTGCCACTTCCACGTGGCGGGCGTGAGGGCGCTCACGTCTGGCTTCTCATACTTGGGGCCTACGGTGCAGCCGGTGAAGGCGAGGATCGGGAGGAGTCCGGAGCAGACTGCCAGGGGGAGCGATTTCATGAGGAGAGCGAAAACGGAGTCAGACGATCAACCAGATCAATGAGCAGGCTGTGGGGCGGGATGGGCGGCAGCCTCCCGGGCGGCGCGTTTCGCCTCGCGGCGGTCGGCCCGTCGTTTCCTCCAACCAATGACATCGTCAAAGAGCGAGTAGAAGACCGGCGTTGCCAGCAGGGTGAGCAGGAGGGACATCATCTGACCGCCGATGATGACCCCGGCAGTGGCGTTGTTGAAGGCAGCGCCCACGCCCTTGGAGAACATGAGGGGCACCATGCCCGCCACGAAGGCCAGGGTGGTCATGAGGATGGGGCGCAGACGATCCTTGTTCGCCTGCAGGATGGCCTCCAGCCGGTTCATGCCGCGCTCCCGGAGCTGGTTCGTGTGATCGATCTGCAAGATGCCGTTCTTCTTTACCATGCCGAACAGCACCAGGATCCCCAGCACGGAGAAGATGTTGAGCGACTGGTTGAAGAGCAGCAGCGAGAGGATGGCAAAGGGCAGTGTGAGCGGCAGCGCCAGCAGGATGGTAAAGGGGTGCAGCCAGGACTCGAACTGCGCGGCCAGAATGAGGTACATGAAGATGAACGCCATGCCGAAGGCGGTGACGAAGGCGAGCCCGGCCTTCTTCAGCTCCTTGGATCGACCCGTCGGGCCCACCTCATAGTCCGGGGGCAGGTTCTGCTTCTTCACAATGGTCTCGATGGCATCCGCGATCTGGCTCTCCCCCACCCCGGGTGCGGGGTTGGCCATGATGGTGACCTGGCGGCGGCGATCCGCGCGGTTGATCTCCGCCGGGCCTTCACGACGCTCCAGTTTGACCACGTTGGAGAGCGACACGGTGCCGCCTCTGCCGGAGGGCACGCTGAGCAGGCTGAGCGCTTCCTGACTGTTGCGATACGGCGCCTCAGAGCGCAGGTGTATGTCATACTGCTCCCCGCCTTCATTGTAGGTGGAGACATCCGCCCCGCCCACCAGGAGGCGGAGGGTCGAGGAAAGATCCGCAATGTTCACGCCCAACTGACCCGCCTTGGCGCGGTCCACAGAGGCGACGATCTCCGGCTTGCCGCTCACCAGGGTGGAGTCCACATCGCGAATGCCGGGGATGTTGGGGATCTCCTTGAGCGCATTCTCTGCGGCCTGGTTGATGCGATCCAGATCCGAGCCTGCGATGATGAACTGCACCGTCGCGCTGGATTGCCCGGTGCTGAAGGGCGGCACCTGCAGCACCGTCATGCGCAGTTCCTTGGGATACTTGGGCACGATCTGCTGACGCACGCGGTCCATGATCTGTTCCTGCGAGTCGTTGCGCTTGGCAGGATCAATGAGCCGCACATAGATGCCCGCCTTGTTCGGCGTGCGCTGGTCGTTGTCGCCAATCGTCAGCAGCGTGTACTCCACACCCGGAATGGTGCGGATGTCCCGCGCCACGCGCTCGGCGACCAGGTCGGTCGCCTCCAGCGTGGTGCCTTCTGCGGTGCGCAGGTTCACCAGGAACTCCGCCTCCTCCGCCGGGGGCAGCAGGGCTTTTTGCACCTTCCCCATCATCGGGCCGACGGAATACAGCGCGCCGACGCAGGCCAGCACGACGATCCAGCGGTGCCGCATGGAAAGACGCAGCATCCACATGTACAGCCCCTCCAGCGGCGTGTAGAAGATGTTCACCAGGTAGGTCATGCCCCGCTCGATCCAGTTGGGCTTGGTGATCTTCAGCATGCGCGCGGACATGCTGGGTGCGAGGGTAAAACTCACCAGCAGGGACACGGCGATAGCGAAGGCCATGGTGAGGCCGAAGCTGCTGAGGAATTTGCCCACGATGCCGCTGAGGAAGGCCACGGGGATGAAGACCGCCAGCAGGGACAAGGTGGTGGCCATCACCGCCAGGCCGATCTCCTTCGTGCCATTGATCGCCGCGTCATGCGGGCTCTCGTTCTTCTCATGCAGGTGGCGGAAGATGTTCTCCACCACGATGATGGCGTCATCGATCACGATGCCCACCGCCAGGGCCAGGGCCACGAGGCTGATCGAGTTCAAGGTCACATTCCCCACCCACATCACGCCGAAGCTGGCAATGATCGAGGTCGGGATGGCCAGCGCGGAGATGAGTGTAGCGCGGCCGTTTCCCAAGAAAAAAAGGACGATGAGCGCTGCGAAGATGGAGCCCAGCACCAAGTGCTCCTTCACCGCATGCGTGCTGGTGCGGATGATGAGCGAGTTGTCCCGCACGATCTCGATCTTGTACCCCTCTGGCAGCGTGGGACGGATCTCCTCCAGACGTTCCTTCACCGCATCCACCACCGCGATGGTGTTCTCCCCCGACTGCTTGCGGATGGAAAGCGTCACGGTGGGCTGGCCATTGCGACGTGCGACCGTTTGCAGATCTTCTGCGCCGTCCTCCACACGCGCCACATCCGCCAGGCGCACCAGGCCGCCGTCCTTCTCCCGCACGACGATGCGCCCGATGTCATCCACGCTCTGGGCCTTGCCCAGCACACGCAGACCGGCCTCCACGCCGTTGCCCTTCACGTTGCCACTGGGGATCTGCACGTTCTGCTGGCGCAGGGCGCGCTCCACATCCACTGCGGCGAGGTCGAAGGCCTTCAGGCGCACGGGATCCATCCAGATGTTGATCTGGCGTTTCCTCGCACCCAGCAGGGTCACCTGCCCCACCCCGGCCACGCTCTCCAGTTGCCGGCGCACCACCTTGTCCGCCAGCTCGCTGATCTCACGCACGGGCTTCTCCGCCACCAGGGAGATGCTCATGATGGGCTCCGCATCCGGGTCCAGCTTCTCCACAATGGGCGTGTCCACGTCCTCCGGCAGGTTGGGCAGGATGCGGTTCACACGGTCCCGCACCTCCTGTGCGGCCACGTCCACCTTCTTGTCCAGGTTAAAGGCCACCAGCACCTGGCTGATGCCCTCGGTCGAGACGGAGCGCAGCTCATCGATGCCGCTCACGGTGTTCACGGCCTCCTCGATCTTGTCCGTGATCTCGGTCTCGATCTCCTTGGGCGTCGCCCCGTCCAGGCGGGTCACGACGGACACGGTGGGAAAATCCACCTTGGGGAAGCGGTCCACGGGCAGGCGGGTGTAGCCCAGGGCTCCCACCACCACGAAGACGAGCACGAGCACGGTCGCGAAGACCGGGCGTTTCACTGAGATGGCGGCAAGCCACTGCATAATAAGAGTAGGTTCAGCGTTGGGGGGTTCGCGGAATCATCACCCGGTGCACCCGCAGGGCCCCGGTGAGCGCGATCTAGGAAACCACAGAAATCACATCAAAGCTGGGCGGTCAGCTTCACCTTCGCGCCATCCGCAGCGCCCGGTCCGGGGGAGACGATCACCATGTCCCCGGCCACCACACCCTGGCGGATCTCCACACGATCCCCGCGGGTCTCGCCCACCTCCACCAGGCGCTCCACCACCTGGCCGTCCTTCACCACAAAGACGCGGCGCGTGGGCCCCTCCGTCTTCACGGCCGTGAGCGGCACCGTCAGCACCTTCTCCTCCGGGAGCAGCAGGCGGCCTTCGGCAAACATGCCCGGCTTGAGCTGCTGGTCCTCATTGGCCACCTCGGCCTCGATGATCAAATCCCGCGCCGACTCCCGCACGGATGCCCCCACGTGCTTCACCACGCCGGTGAAGTTCCGGCCCGGTCTGGCAGGCACCATGAACTCCACCTTCTGCCCTTGCTGGATGCCGCCGACCGCAGTTTCAGGAATGTACAACTGCAGCCGCAGGGTCTGCGTGGCCACCAGGTTCACCACCTGAGAGCTGGTGCTGACATATTCGCCCGCCTCAGTCAGGCGCTCCGCCACCGTGCCGTCGAAGGGCGCGCGGATCTGCGTGTCATCCAGCGCCTTCTGCGCCTGGTCCCGCCGTGCCACCGCCGCCGCCAGCCCGGCCTCTGCCGCAGCCACATCCACCTTGAAGCGCTGGTAGTCCGCATCAGAGATCGCCTTCGTCCTCGCCAGCGGTTCATTGCGGGCCAGTTCCCGGTTCTGCCACTCTGTCTTGAGCTTGGTCTCTGCCAGGGTGGCCTCTGCCTCCTGGAGGGAGAGCCGGGCACTGCGGTCATCCAGCTTGATGAGCACGCTGCCCTTCTTCACTGCCATGCCGCGCTCCACGGCAGCCTCCACCACCTTGCCTGCCGCATTGGAGGCCACCAGGGCCTCGTGATCCCCTTTCAGCTCGCCCGTCACCCGGAGGAAGCGCGGCATTGCCTGGGGCTCGGCGGGCTGCACCGTCACTTCCAGCGGCGGCGCTTCTTCCACCGGCTTCACGGTGGAGCCCACGGGCGGCTCAGCGGCCTGGTGGGAGCATCCCACGAGCGCGAGCGCGAGCGCGGCCAGGCACAGATAAGGGAGAGGATTCATGTTGGGGCTTTTTTTTGGTCTGGTCTTGGGGGGGGAAATGGGAAATAACCGGGTTCAGCCAACGCTCTGCGGGCTGGCGATCCCGGCGTGGAAGAGGTCCGCACACACCGCCACGTAGTCCTCGCCGGTGTAGCCCTCAGAGCAGTTGGCCGTGATCTTGAGCATGCCGCCCAGCAGCATGCTGGTGAAGGCCTCCACCGCGATGGTCAGGTCCACATCCGGCCGGACATGCCCGGCCGTGCGGGCGGCCTCCAGGTTCTGCACAAAGCGGGCGCGGATGGGGCGCACGGTATCCAGGATGATCGTGCGGGCGTGCTCCGGGTGCCGGTGCGCCTCTCCCACCATCGTGCGGACGAAGGCCTCATCCTGCACCATCTTGTCATACAGGCCGGTGGCAAAGCGTCGCAGGTTCTCTTTCAGATTGCTCGTCCAGGCCTCCTGCTCGCCAATGTCCTGGCTCCCCATGGACTCGACGAAGTGCCGCATCGCCTCTGAGAGCAGCCCCTCCTTGTTCTGGAAGTGCCGGAACAGGGTCACCTCATTCACCCCCGCCTCCTCAGCGATCACGCGGGTCGTCGCCCGGGCCAGTCCGTCCCGGGCATACACCTTCAGCGCGGCCTCGATCAAGCGCTCGCGGGTGACAGAGGGTTCGTTCTTTTTAGAGGCCACAGTCTGCATGCAAGTAGTTACTTGCAGCGAGTGTAAGTGGTTGCTTGCACAATGTAAACTGCAAAAGTTTGTCTTCTTTGCCCGGCGTTGTTCGTCGATTCACGCCGCCTCCATTCGTCCACCGAGACGGTTTCCGTTCATCCTGCCGCGTGTGCCGATGTTCCCATTTTCCCGACCGCTTGTCCCATTTTCAGAGAGGCCACCCTGGCCCTCCCTATGGTGCACAGCCTCCGCTCCCGTTGCGCCATCCCGCCTGCCCCATCTGGGTGCATCGGACCCAAAAAATGATCCTGATCGAAAAATTCGCCGCACCCAGCTCCGAATCGCGGGCGTAGTGCCCATTGCGTCAAAGTATCGCCAGCCCTCCCAGGCTTCCTCAACCCCCCCGCCCCCTTCAGCGTCTGAATTCTACCGATCCTTGACAACCCGGGAAATCATCAGCATTACTGACGATCATCCAGGCAGACCTTCCGTCCCACTCATCTCTCATGAAGTTAAGCCCCGCCCCTATTGCCTTTTCCACCCTCATCTGCCTGGGCCTCGCCTCGTGCCTGCCCAAGAAAGAGGCTGCTGGCCCCCCGCCTGCCATGCCGCCCACCGTGGTGAGCGTGGAGCACCCGGTCAAAAAGCAGATCACCGAGTGGGATGAGTTCACCGGTCGTCTGGATGCCTCCGCGTCTGTGAATCTCTACTCCCAGGTGACCGGCTATCTGAAGAGCGTCCACTTCCAAGACGGCAGCGAGGTGAAAAAGGGCGACCTGCTCTTCACCGTGGATCCCCGCCCCTTCAAGGCCACCCTGGACATGACGGTGGCCCAGCAGGTGCAGGCCCGCGTGAAGCTGGAGCTCACCCGGAACGAGTTCGACCGCGCTACGAAGCTCCTGGCCGCCAAGGCCATCTCTGCTGAAGACTACGACACCCGCGCCAAAGCCGTGCGTGAGGCTGAAGCCGGGCTCCAGGTAGCGGATGCGACGGTGGAGAAAGCCAAGCTCGACGTCGAGTACACAGAGATCAAGGCCCCGGTGGACGGCCGCATTGGCCGTCGCCTCATGGACCCGGGCGGACTCGTCGTGGGCGGCCCGATGGGGGCCTCCCTCCTGGGCTCCATTGTGAGCCTGGACCCCATGTACTGCTATATTGATGCGGATGAACTCACCGTGCTGCGCTACCAGCGGCTCAACCGCACCGGCGGCGGCGCGGCCAAGGAGGAAGACCGCATCCAGTGCGAGATGGCCCTGGCCGATGATGTAGGCTTCCCGCACAAGGGGGTGATCGACTTCATGGACAACCGCCTGGACCCGAACACCGGCACCATCCAGGTGCGCATGCTCATCGCCAACCCCCGCCCAGAGCGCGGCCAGCGCGTGCTCCAGCCCGGCTACTTCGCCCGTGTGCGGGTACCTGGCAACGGCACCCAGGAAGCTCTGCTCGTCGATGACAAGGCCATCGGGGCGGATCTCGCGCAGAAGGTCGTCATGGTCGTGGATGACAACAATATCGTTACACCCCGCCCGGTGGAGGTCGGCCCCGTCATCGATGGCAAGCGCGTGATCCGCAAGGGGCTCACCGAGAAAGATCGCGTCATCTCCCACGGCTTCGTCGCCAAGATCCGCCCCGGCATGCCGGTGGATCCCAAGACGCCGGAGGAGGCCGCCAAGCTCCAGGCCCAGGCCGCGCCTGCCGCTGCCGCTGGTCATTGATCCCGGGACCGCCCGCCCCCCTCGTTTCCTCGTTCTTCAGTCCTCAGTCCTGATTCCCGCCTTGGGGGGAGTTGACGCTCCCCCTTCCTCAACCTCCCGCATGCCCGGCGCGTTGCCCGGGTAGTTGTCTCACTCCCAGACATGAACTTTGCCAAATTCTTCATCGACCGGCCCATCTTCGCGGCCGTGCTCTCGATTCTGATCACCCTGGTGGGAGGCATCTCCCTCTTCACCCTCCCCATTGAGCAGTACCCGGAGGTGGCCCCGCCCACCGTGGTGGTGACCGCCTCCTACCCCGGTGCGAACCCCCAGGTGGTGTCTGAGACGGTGGCCAACCCCATTGAGCAGGAGATCAACGGGGTGGAAAACATGCTCTACATGTCCTCCGCCTGCACGGCAGACGGCGTGTGTACCATCACCGTGACCTTTAAGCTGGGCACAGACCTGGACATGGCCCAGGTGCAGGTGCAGAACCGCGTGTCCATCGCCACCGCGAAGCTGCCTGAGGAAGTGCGGCGTCTCGGCATCACGACCATCAAGCAGTCGCCCAACCTCGCCATGGTGGTGCACCTGCTCTCCCCCAATGACACCTATGACAGCCTGTACGTAGGAAACTACGCCTTCCTGAACGTGAAGGACCACCTGGCCCGTCTCCCCGGCGTAGGCTCCGTGCAGGTCTTCGGCGCGCGGGACTACGCCATGCGCATCTGGCTGGACCCGGACAAGATCTCCTCCCGCAGCATGACCCCCTCTGAGGTGGTCGCCGCCATCCGTGAGCAGAACGTGCAGGTGGCCGCCGGGGTGCTCGGGGCCCAGCCCGCCCCCGCTGGCACGCCGTACCAGCTCACCGTCACCACCCAGGGCCGCCTTACTGAGCCCTCCCAGTTTGAGAACATCATCGTCAAGCGCGGCGAGAACGGCCAGGTGACGCGGGTGAAAGACGTGGCCCGTGTGGAGCTGGCCGCCCGTGATTATAACCTCGACTCCTTTCTCAATGGCAAGCCAGCCGCCGCGCTCGTGCTCTTCCAGCTCCCCGGCTCCAATGCGCTGGAGACCCGCCAGGCCGTGGGTAAGAAGATGGACGAGCTCTCCTCCGCCTTCCCACCCGGGCTGAAGTACGACATCGTGTATGACACCACCATCTTCACGCAGAAGTCCATCGACGCCGTGGTACACACCTTTATCGAGGCCCTCCTGCTCGTGGTGCTCGTGGTCATCGTCTTCCTGCAGAACTGGCGCGCTTCCTTGATCCCGCTGCTCGCCGTGCCGGTCTCCATCGTGGGCACCTTCCTGGTGATGAAACTGTTCGGCTTCTCGCTGAACAACCTCACGCTCTTCGGCCTCGTGCTCGCCATCGGCATCGTCGTGGATGACGCCATCGTGGTGGTGGAGAACGTGGAACGCAACATGGCCCTCGGCCTCTCCCCGCTCCAGGCCGCCCGACGCGCCATGGAGGAGGTGAGCGGCCCGGTCGTCGCCGTGGCCGTGGTGCTCACCGCCGTGTTCGTCCCCACCGCCTTCATGACCGGTCTGACCGGCCAGTTCTACAAGCAGTTCGCGTTGACGATCGCCGTCTCCACCATCATCTCCGCGTTCAACTCCCTCACGCTCTCCCCCGCCCTCAGCGCCATCCTGCTGAAGCCCCACCACGCGAAGCCGGACTTCTTCCAGCGCCTGCTGAACTTCTTCTTCGGCTGGTTCTTCAAGCTCTTCAACTGGACCTTCGACAAGCTCACCGCCGCCTACTCCGGCGTGGTGAAAGGCACCTTGAGACTCGCTCTCGTCGCCCTGCTCCTCTACGGTGGCCTCCTCTACCTCACGGTGGATCTCTTCAACAAGGTGCCCACCGGCTTCGTGCCGCCTGCAGACAAGGGCTTCATCATCGCCTTCGCCCAGCTTCCAGACGGTGCCTCGCTGGAGCGTACTCGTGAGGTCACGCTGCGCATGGGCAGGATCGCCCGCAGCATCCCCGGCGTGGTGAACAGCGTGGAGTTCCCCGGCTTCAACCCGCTGGTCGGGGGGAACATGCCCAACTCCGGCGTGGCCTTCATCGGTCTGGAGGACTTCGAGAAACGCAAGGGCGATCCGTCCAAGAGCCTCGAGTCCATCCTGGGCCAGATGATGGGCCAGTTCGCCGGGATCGAGGAAGCACTCGCCCTTTGCTTCCCCTCCCCCTCCGTGGACGGCATCGGGATGGTCGGCGGCTTCAAGCTCCAGATCAAAGACAACCTCGCCCAGGGCAAGGACGCGCTCGCCGGGGCCGCCTTCAACATGATGTTCAAGGCCGCTGAAGTCCCCGGTCTGGCCGGGGTCTTCACCACCATCCGCCCGAATGTGCCCCAGGTGCACGTAGAGGTGGACCGTGTGAAGGCGAAGAGCATGGGCGTGCAGTTGAGCGATGTGTTCGACACCCTGCAGATCTGCCTGGGCTCCCTGTACGTGAATGACTTCAACCGCTTCGGTCGCGTGTATCAGGTGACGGCGCAGGCGGATGCCAAGTTCCGTCTCGTGCCGTCAGACATCACCCGGCTGAAAGTGCGCAATGACAAGGGCGGCATGGTCCCGCTCGGCACCCTGGTCAAGGTCTCAGAAGTCACCGGGCTGGATGTCGCCTCCCGCTTCAATACCGCCGCCAGTGCCGACCTCACCGGGAACGTCCTGCCAGGCACCTCTTCCGGGCAGGCCATCGCTGCGATTGAAAAGCTCGCCAAAGAGCAGCTCCCGCCGGGCTTCTCCATCGACTGGACGGAACTCACCCTGCAGGAGATCCTGGCTGGCAACGCCGCCGTGTACATCTTCCCGCTGTGCGTGATCTTCGTCTTCCTGGCACTGGCCGCCCAGTATGAAAGCTGGACCCTGCCACTGGCCATCATCCTCATCGTGCCCATGTGCATCCTCTCCGCGCTGCTGGGGATCACGTACCTGCCCTCCCTGTTTGCCATGTTGGGCCTGCCCCATCAGATGCTGGACAACAACATCTTCACCCAGATCGGGCTCGTGGTGTTGGTGGGCCTGGCGTCGAAAAACGCCATCCTCATCGTCGAGTTCGCCAAGCAGCTTGAGGATCAGGGCAAGCCGCTCTTTGAGGCCACGGTGGAGGCCGCCCGCCTCCGTCTGCGCCCCATCTTGATGACCAGCTTCGCCTTCATCCTCGGCGTGCTTCCGCTCGTGCTCTCACAGGGGGCCGGTGCAGAGATGCGCCGCACCCTGGGCACGGCCGTGTTTGCCGGCATGATCGGCGTCACCATCTTCGGCCTCATCCTCACCCCCGTCTTCTACCTCGTGATCCGGAAACTCACCGGCAGCAAGAAGAAGAAGGTGGTGGAGGCAGAACCTGCCCATCCGGTCAAGGAAGTTGTCGCCAGCCACTGACGAATCTGCTTATGGTGTGCGTGCATGCAATCGCTTTCCAAAGTCCAATGGTACGGACTGAGCTTCCTGGTGCTGCACACCATCATCATCGCCATGGTCTATGCGGGCACCAGCCGCGGCGGACCGTGGGAGATCAAGCTCATCCAGCAGTTTTTTGACTACCCGGTAGAGTCCCTCATCACCCGCCTTGCTGATCATGCCTCTGACAAAGTCCCCACCCTCACGCGATGGGACCACTATGAAAAATTTCATTATGCCAGCGCTGCGATTGTCGGCGGACTCGCGTATTACACGCTCGGCATCGCCATCGGATTCGTAATGACACTCGTCGCCCCCAAGACCCAAGAAGACCTCGACCTCGACTCCCAAGACACTCGCTCATGAACCTACGCCTCCACCCTGCCTGGCACATGCTTTCCTTGTGCCTGCTTTCAGCCTGCGCCGTCGGCCCCAACCCCAAGACTCCGGAAACACAGGTCGGAGCCCAGTTCGACAACAAGAACCAGGGCGGTTATGTCACCGCTCCCACCGTGGCCCAGTGGTGGCGTCGCTACAACGATCCCAAGCTCAACAGCCTGGTCGATCGTGCCATCGCCAGCAACCTGGACCTGAAGATTGCCGCCGCCCGTGTGGAAGAAGCCCGCGCCCTGCGTGCCGCCGTCCGCTACGACTACTTCCCCACCGTCACCTCCGCCGCCAGCTACACGAACCAGCGCCAGAGCAAGGCCGCCAGCTCCCCGGGACTGGACCGCACCTCTGAGCTGTATGACGCCGGTCTGGACGCCTCCTGGGAGCTCGACTTCTGGGGCCGCGTGCGCCGCAGCAACTGGGCCGCCAGGGCAGATGTGCGCGCCGCAGAAGCCGCCGTGGAAGACGGTCTCGTGCTCGTCACCGCAGAGGTCGCCAGCACCTACCTCGAACTCCGCGGCCTGCAGCACCAGCTTGCCGTACGCCGCCGCAACGCCGACAACCAGCAGCAGACGCTGAAGCTCACCGAGAGCCTCCTCCAAGGCGGCCGCGGCACCGAGCTCGACACCTCCCGTGCCCGTGCCCAACTGAACTCCACCCTCGCCGCGATCCCCCTCATTGAGGGTCTCATCGCGCAGGACATCCACCGCCTGAGCGTCCTCATCGGCACCACGCCGTCCACGCTCAAGCCGGAGCTCATCAAGCCCAGGCCGATCCCCACGCTGCCCAGCATCGTCCGCATTGGCAACCCCTCTGAGCTGCTCCGCCGCCGCCCAGACATCCGTGCCGTGGAGGCCGATCTCGAGGCCGCCACTCACCGGGTGGGAGTCGCCACCGCCGACCTCTTCCCCCGCGTGACCTTCAACGGCACCGCCTCTCTCCAGGCAGACAGCTTCAGCGGTCCCTGGTCTGGAGCCAACTCCTTCGGCCCCCGCATCTCGTGGGCAGCCTTCGACCTTGGTCGCGTGAAAGCGCAGATCAATGCCGCCAATGCCCGTGTGGATGCCCAGGTATCCACCTATTACAAGACGGTGCTCGGTGCGCTTGAGGAAACGGAAAACGCCCTGGTCACCTTCGGTCGCCAGCGCGCCCGCCGCAACTACCTCAGCGAATCCGCCACTGCCTCAGAGCAGGCCGCCAACCTCGCCCGCGAGCGCTATCAGAACGGTGTGGCTGACTTCCTGACCGTGCTCGACGCCGAGCGCGTGCTCCTGGAAGCCCAGAGCCTCCTGGCCGAAAGCCAGACCGCCACCGCCACCTCCCAGGTCGCCATCTACAAGGCCCTCGGCGGCGGTTGGGAAGGCATCGGTGCCTCCGGCAGAAACTCCGGCACCGGCGCTGCGCCCAAGTGATGCGATGAGTTAGATCTCATTCGATCACATCTTACCTTCAGCAACCCCCGACGACCGCAAGGCGTCGGGGGTTGTTGTTTTGGAGCGGAGTTGGCCTCACACGAAGGCACAAAGGCACCACTCTCGCGTTGCCTTCTCAACCAAAAGCAGCGCCCACCATACCCAATCACCCAAAAACCTCCGCGCCGTGGTTGGAGTACCGCCTTTAGGCGGCGCATTGAAAACGCCCCCACTGGTCATCCAGTCCACTAACGCGGAGCACGAGGATTCGCTCCGGCGACTGACCGCCTAAAGGCGGTACTCCAACCCTGCCGCGAACCCCTCCGATGGAATACGCAGGTCCAATCGCTCTCGCGTTGCCTTCTCAACCAAAAGCAGCGCCCAGCACATCCAACCACCCAAAAAGCCTCCGCACCGTGGTTGGAGTTCCGCCTTTAGGCGGCGCATTGAAAACGCCCCCACTGGTCATCCAGTCCACTAACGCGGAGCACGAGAATTCGCTCAGACGACTGAGCCGCCTAAAGGCGGTACTCCAACCCTGCTGCGAACCTTCCCCCTTGGATTTCGCTGCCCCCACCCCCTGATCCAGTCCAAGGAACTCCCACCCCCCCCGATCTCCCTCTTCGCGCCTTCGCGCCTTCGTGCCTTCGTGCCTTCGTGCCTTCGTGTGAGCAAAATCAAACCACCCACCCCGCCCTTCAATTCCGCATTCCCCCTTTTACATTCCCCTTTCCGCCTTCCCCCTTCCCCAGAGCAACATCCTCCAGCCCTCGCGCCCCTTCCGCACATTCCTTTTCCACGTTCTTGGACATTTTTGGTCTCAATTTCCCGTACTGGACACATTCAAGATGATGACTCTGTGAAACCAGGACAGCCCATCACCCGCTCGGGGTGATTGCCAATCCCTTCACAGAGAAAGAGTTTCGCCCCTTTCCGACGATCATGCTGCGTACTCACACCGCCCTGTTGCTAGCCGGAGCCGCCCTCGGTTCCCAGCTCTCCGCTGCCACCTTCCCTCCGGTCAAGGTGGAGTTCAACCGGGACATCCGGCCGCTCCTCGCCGACGCCTGTTTCCACTGCCATGGGCCCGACCCCGGCACGCGCAAGGCGGGACTTCGCCTGGATACCGAGGCCGGCTTCTTCACTCCCTCCGAGCCAGGGGCCAGCCCCACCATCGTCAAGAACGACCCGGAAAAGAGCCCGCTCTACCAGCGCCTCATCACCACGGACACGGATGACGTCATGCCGCCGCCGGAGTCGCACAAGACGCTGAAGCCGGAGCAGATCGCCCTCGTCCGCCAGTGGATCGCAGAAGGTGCCCCCTGGCAGCCGCACTGGGCCTTCATCACCCCCAGCCTGCCCGCCCAGCCGGAGGTGCAGCAGAAGGCCTGGGTGCGCAATCCCATCGACACATTCGTGCTCGCCGCCCTGGAGAAAAAAGGCCTCACCCCCGCCCCGGAAGCAGACCGCCATACGCTGGCCCGCCGCGCCGCGTTGGACATCACCGGCCTGCCGCCCGAGCCCGCCGAGCTGGAAGCCTTTCTCAAAGACACGGCCCCGGATGCCTATGAGCAGTACGTGGACCGGCTCATGAAGTCCGAGCGGTACGGCGAGCACCGCGCCCGCTACTGGCTGGATGCCGCCCGCTATGCCGACACGCACGGCCTGCACTTCGACAAGTACCGCGAGATGTGGCCCTACCGGGACTGGGTGGTTCAAGCCTTTAACCGCAACCAGCCCTTCGACCAGTTCACCGTGGAGCAGCTCGCAGGCGACCTCCTGCCCCATCCCACGGAGAGCCAGCTCATCGCCACCGGCCTGCAGCGCTGCAACATCACCACCAACGAAGGCGGCACCATCGATGAGGAAAACCTCGCCAACTACGCCGCCGACCGCGTGCAGACGCTGGGCTGGATCTACATGGGCCTCACCGCCAACTGCAGCCAGTGCCATGACCACAAGTTCGATCCGATAACTCAGAAGGACTACTACGCCCTCGCCGCGTTCTTCCGCAACACCACGCAGGGCCCCAAGGACGGCAACATCAAGGACAGCGGCCCCATCCTCGTGCTGCCAGAGGCCAAGGACCGCCCGCGCTGGGACGTCCTGCCCCAGGAGATCGCCAGCGCCACCATCAAGCGAGACTCCCGCAAGATCGCGGCCAAGCCTGAATTCAACACCTGGCTGGCCTCTGCAAAACCAGAGTCGCTCGACGCCGACATCCCGGCAGAGGGCCTCATCGCCCATGTCCCGCTCAATGAAGGCGTTGGCAGCGAGGTCACTGGCATCTGCGGAGCCTCCACCAAGTTCCGCGCCACCGGCGAAGTGTCCTGGCGTCCCGATGGCAAGATCGGCCCCGCTCCGGTGATGAAGCTCGGGGGCACCTTCGACCTCGGCCCAGAAGGCGACTTCGAGAAGACAGACGGCTTCAGCTACGGCGGCTGGATCCGCGCCGACCGCGCCGGGGTCTATGGCGGCATCATTGCCAAGATGGATGAGAAGGACGCCTACAAGGGCTGGGATCTCTTCCAGGCAGACCGCAACCTCGCCGTCCACATCGTGAGCAAGTGGCCCAATGACGCGCTGAAAGTCTCCACGAAGAAGCCCGTGCTCAAGCCCGGCCAGTGGCAGCACGTCATGGTCACCTATGATGGCAGCAGCAAGCCCGGCGGCGTGAAGATCTACATTGATGGCGTCATTGAGCCCGTCAAGACAGACACCGACGGTCTGCAGGGCAGCATCCGTACCGCCACCAACCTCCGGGTGGGCCAGCGCAGCGGGAACCAGGTCTTTGACGGCGGCAGCCTCCAGGACGTGCGCGTGTACAAGCGCACCCTCACCGTGCAGGAGGTGCAAGCCCTGCACAGCACTGGGCCCCTTCGCGCCACCCTGGCCGCCACCGCGACCAAACGCACCCCGGCCCAGCAGAACGCCCTGTACGACTACTACCTGAACACGCGTGATGCGGAGTACAAGCTTGCCTCCACCACCCTCCAGAAGCTGGATGCGGAGCGCACCGCCATCCGCGGACGCAGCGCCGTCACGCACATTCAGGAGGAGAAGAAGAACAGCCCCGCCATGGCCAACATCCTCATGCGCGGCCAGTACGATCAAGTGGGCGCGCCCGTCGAGGCCGCCGTCCCGGTCGCTCTTGGCAAGCTGGGAGAGAACTCCCCCAAGAACCGGCTCGGCCTCGCCGAATGGTTGGTTCGCGCCGACAACCCACTCACCGCCCGTGTCACGGTGAACCGCTTCTGGCAGGAGCTCTTTGGCCAGGGCCTGGTGAAGACACCCGATGACTTCGGCATCATGGGCGCCGCCCCCACCCACCCGGAACTGCTCGACTGGCTGGCCGTCGATTTCCGCGAGCACGGCTGGGATGTGAAACGCTTCTATCGCCAGATGCTCACCTCCTCGACCTATCGCCAGGCCGCGCTCACCACACCGGAAAAGCTGGAGAAAGATCGCGACAACGCCCTGCTCTCCCGCGGCCCCCGCTTCCGCATGGATGCTGAGATGGTCCGTGACTACGCCCTCGCCGCCAGCAGCACCCTCTCACCCCGCATGGGCGGCCCCGGCACCAAGCCGTATCAGCCGGAAAACATCTGGGAAGTCGTCGGCCTCGGCACAGAGAAATACTCCCAGGATAAAGGAGAGAACCTCTACCGCCGTACGATCTACAACTTCTGGAAGCGCATGGCCCCCTCTCCCAACATGGAGACCTTCAACGCGCCCAACCGCGAAGTGAGCTGCGTGCGCCGCGACCGCACGAACACCCCGCTCCAGGCGCTCGTCACGCTCAACGATCCGCAGTTCGTCGAAGCCGCCCGCAGCCTCGCCCAGCACACGCTCGCCACCACGGGCACCGATCGCGATGCCGCCCTGCGCTACATCTCCACCCGCCTCCTCAGCCGCGAACTCCGGCCCGAGGAATCCGCCATCGTCATCGCCAGCCTGGAGGACCTCACCGCCCACTACAAAGCCAACCCTGCCGATGCCAAAGCCCTCCTCGAAGTCGGCGAATCCAAACCGGACCCCGCCCTCGACCCCACTGCCCTCGCCGCCTGGACCATGCTCTGCAACCAGATGATGAACCTTGATGAGGTGCTGAATAAGTAGCCAGTAAAAAGTTAAGAGTAAAAAGTGAAAAGTTGTTCCGCGAACTCATCCCTCTCTTAGCTTTTCCCTTCTCCCTCATCCCTTTTCCCTCTTTCATCCTATGTCCCTTCTCGCAGACCACAACCTCTTCGAAACCCGCCGCCAGTTCTTCGCTCGAGGAAAGAACGCCCTGGGCTACGCGGCTCTGACCAGCCTGCTGGGTGAAGGTCTGGCGCGGCAGGCGGCGGCCAGCAGCTCCGGGGCAGCCAGCGGGCTGGGGCCGCACTTCGCGCCCAAGGCCAAGCGCGTGATCTATCTCCACATGGTGGGAGGGCCCTCCCAGATGGACCTCTTCGACTACAAGCCGGGCATGAAGGAGTGGTATGACAAGGATCTGCCCGCCAGCATTCGCAATGGGCAGCGTCTCACCACCATGACCAGCGGTCAGGCCCGCTTCCCCATTGCCCCGTCCAAGTACGAGTTCTCCCAAGTGGGACAGTGCGGCATGTGGCTGAACACGGAGCTGCTGCCCCACCTTGGCACCTGCGCGGATGACATCTGCTGGATGCGCAGCCTCCACACGGAGGCCATCAACCACGAGCCCGCCATCACCGCCATGCAGACTGGCAACCAGATCACAGGGCGCCCCTGCCTCGGCTCTTGGGCTTCTTACGGCCTGGGTAGCATGAACCAGAACCTGCCCTCCTTCGTCGTGATGGTCGCCACCCCGACCAATCGCGAGCAGGAGCAGGCCATCTCCTCCCGGCTCTGGTCCAGCGGCTTCCTCCCTGGGGAGCACGCAGGCGTCTCCTTCCGCAGCAAGGGCGATCCCATTCTCTTCATCAACAACCCGCCCGGGGTGCCTTCGTCTGTCCGGCGTCGCACGCTGGACGGCCTGAATGCGCTGAACGAGCTCAACTACAACCTCGTAGGGGATCCAGAGACGCACACCCGCATCAAGCAGTATGAAATGGCCTTCCGCATGCAGGCCAGCGTGCCCGAGCTCACCGACATCAGCAAGGAGCCTGAGCACATCTACAAGCTCTATGGAGAAGAGGCCCGCAAGCCCGGAACCTTTGCCAACAGCGTCCTCATGGCGCGCCGCCTTGCCGAGCGCGGCGTGCGCTTCGTCCAGATCTACCACAACAACTGGGATCACCACTCCAACGTAAACGGCCGCATGCCCGCCCAGTGCAAGGACGTTGACCAGCCCTGCGCCGCCCTCATCCGCGATCTCAAGCAGCGCGGCATGTTCGATGACACCCTCATCATCTGGGGCGGCGAGTTCGGCCGCACCATCTACAGCCAGGGCGGTCTCACCAAGACCAACTACGGTCGCGACCATCATCCCCGCTGCTTCAGCATGTGGATGGCCGGGGGCGGTGCCGCAGGTGGCCACATTCACGGGGAGACAGACGAGTTCAGCTACAACATCGTCAAGGATCCGCTCCACATCCGCGACTTCCACGCCACCATCCTGAACCTCCTGGGCTACAACCACGACCGGTTCACCTTCAAGTTTCAGGGTCTCGACTCCAAGCTTACCGGTGTAGAGCCCGCTCGTGTGGTGAAGCAGTTGATCGCCTGACCCGGAGAGGTGCCCGCCTCAGTTCGAAGCTGATCCCCAGCGGGGATCTCTAGCACAGCCCAACGTTGGACGAGCCCTAAGCGAGTCAACGTTGGGTAACGTCAGAGAAGCTTTCAACGCTGAAAGCGTTGTGTAGATGCTCCGTCTCCTGAGTCGGCACCTTGGCAGGACAGAACTTCAGCAGAGATTTCGGTGCCACCACACCGGGAGTCTGATACACTCATACTCCCATGTTCCAGCACCCTGAGGACTATGAGTACGTGAGCCTGCTGGAGGCGCACTGGCAGGCCGTTCAGGCAGAAGCCTTGCAACTCGACCTCGACCACTTCACGAGCTGGCCAGAGAAATTCCTCTACGACTCCGGTTGGCGCGTCTTCGGCCTCTATGGCTTTGGCCGCAAGCTGGAGCGCAACTGTGAACTCTGCCCAGAAACCACCGCCCTCATCGAGCAGATCGACGGCCTCGTCACCGCAGGCTTCTCCAGGCTCGAACCCCGCACCCACATCCGCGCCCATTGCGGCTACACCAACCAGGTGCTCCGCTGCCATCTCCCCCTTAAAGTACCCGCTCTGGGCAGGTGCGAACTGCGCGTGGGTCACGACATCCGTTCCTGGCAACCCGGGCGTTGTCTGGTCTTCGACGACACCACTGAGCACGAAGCCTGGAACGACACCGAAGAAGACCGGATCATCCTGCTGATGGACGTGAAACGCGATCCCAAGTCCGGAGATGTGACCGTGCCCGAAGGTTTGCTGGAGCAGTTTAAGCTGAGTTAGGCGGGGTGAGGTGAACTGAAAATCCTCACACAAAGGCACGAAGGCACAAAGGGTTCAATGATCTGCGCGTGCGGGCGTTGCAGGCCGCCCTCCGACATCGAAGGCTCTGATACCCCCAACCTACGCGTCACCGCTTTCGCTCCCGATGTGAGCTCCTCACCCCCATTCCAACCCGACCACAAAGGCCGCACCTTCTACAGCATCCTCCGGGGGCGTAGTCCGGTTGTCCCAACCGGCTGGAGAGCGGAGTGATCGATAGGGCATAATCAGGAAACTACCCAACTCCCCTGCGCATCAGTCGCGCCACCCACAGCAGCCAATACCGATCCCGCATGCGGGACTCTGCACTACATTAAGCAGCCAACCGCACCCCTCCCCATGCCGAAGGCATCCCAGAAGGTATCCAGGGGCCGGGCGAGTCTCACGAGCCCATGCCCCTGGACCACTCAAAAAAGAAACTCCATCCTGAAGGGATGGAAGGGACGTCCGCCTCCGCTCACCTGCTCCGGTTCGAACTCGTCACAGAGCTTCCGAAAGCGGCGATTCTCGCGCGCACTCCCAAAGATGCTTCGCATCCAGGTGTTGTTTCCAAGATCGCTTTAAATTCTTCCCTCCGCCCTCCGACATCGAAAGCCCCACGCACAGCCGAGCCACCCATCACCGCCCTCCACCTGAGCGCGCAGCGCTTTTGGGACTGCGGTGAGCATCACCGCTTTCGCGCCCCTTGTGATCTCCTTACACTCTCCCGCTCTCAGCAGCGCCCACTGCCCCCAAGCCTGCAGCCCGGGGAGCGCCCGCATCCTGCGGGCTGTTCTCGGCATCTTGCCGAGAACGTCGGCCGCTCACGCCCTTCACTCCGCCTGATGCCGATACCGATGCCCGTGCCGATTACCAATCTGCGCCACTCACCTCTCACCTCTCACCCGCCACCTACACCGCACTCTTCCCCTTCTTCCCACTCCCGTCTCCCTTCCCTTTCCCCACCGGGCGGTTCGTCCATTCCTCCTTGCTCAGCTTCCCGTCGTGGTCCTTGTCCCAGCGGGCAAACCGCTTCTCCGCTTTGGCCTCGTTCTTCTTGGCGAACTTCGTCACCTTGAATTCATCCTTGGTCACGAAGCCGTCGTTGTTTCCATCCAGCTTCCCGAACCGCTTTTCCATCCTGCTCTTCACCGCAGCGGGATCCTTCTTGTCGGCCTTGGAATGGGCATCGGCCGTCGCAGTCGGGCTGGCCTGGGCGAGCACGGCGGTCAAAGCCACCGCGGCATAAGTAAGCATCGTTTTCATAGAGTCAGAGTACTTGGGAGTTTGGACAATACTGGTGCGCCTCAACTGGATCTCCCAAAAGAAGCCCAGCGACCGCATCCTTCTCCCTTAGTCGTTCCCGACCGCCCCCTTATTCACCCCCATTTCCTCCGCTCTACCAGATGCCGATCAGCCCCGCGCCCCTCCCCCCGTTCCCTTGCCCCTTATCCCTCTTCCCTTGCCCTCCTACACTCCCACCGCCCCATACCCACTGCCTCGGGAGCAGTGCTCAAACAAATGCCCCGCCACCTCGTGCGCGGCGACGCTGCTGGAGCGCGGCAGTTTGGGCAGGTCTCCGATCAGCACCGGCCAGTCCTGGGGATCTTCCGGCACGCGACCGTGCGAACCCTTCACCAGCGTCGCATCCAGCGGGATCACGTCGAAAAGCGTGCGCATCCTCAGCGACTTGAGCGCCAGCTTCGAGCCCAGCTTCAGCTTCGGGAACTTGATCGCCGGATCGAGGAACAACTCGACCGGGTCATAGCCGCACTTGCGATGAATGTCCACGCACCGGGCGAAGTCCGGCGCGAGCTTGTCGTCCATCCAGTAGTAGTAGGTGAACCAGCTCCGGAAATCCGCCACCGCCACGAGATCACCGCTGCGCTCGTGGTCCAGCCCTGCAAAGAACTTCTCCTGCTTGCCCAACACCTGCTGCACTCCGGTGGTGCCCTCCAGAAGCGTCCGCACCTCTGAGATCATCGCGGGGTCATTCACATAGATATGCGCGAGCTGGTGGTCCGCGATCGCAAACACCTTGCTGCCCCCCAGATCCAGCGTCTCCGTGCCCAACTCGTCCTTGATGGAAAGCCAGCCCTTCTCGCGAAACACCCGGTTCAGATGCACGGGCCGCTCCACATCCGTGATGCCGTACTCGGAGAGCAGCAGCACCTTGATGTTGCGCTGTTCATAGAACCGGATCAGCCCCCCCACCACATCATCAATCTCGTGCAGGGCCTTCGTGATCTTGGTCATGTCCAGCCCGTAGCGCTGCAGGTCATAGTCCAGGTGCGGCAGATACACCAGGGAAAGGCTCGGCCAGCATTTCTCCTCCACCCACTTCGCCGACTCGGCAATCCAGGCCGTGCTGCGGATGCTGGAGGCCGGGCCCCAGAAATGCGGGAAGGGAAACGCCCCCAGGTCCTTCTTGATCCGGTCCCGCATGCCCATCGGTTGCGTATGGATGTCGAAGACCTTCCGACCGTCCGCCGGATAGAGCGGCCGCGGTGTGATCGAGTAGTCTGCCGTGGAGTACATGTTGTACCACCAGAAGAGCTTGGCACAGGTGAACTCCGGGTCCACCCGGCGCAGGGAGTCCCAGAGCTTCTCCCCTGCCACCAGGCGGTTGCTCTGTTTCCAAAACCGGTGCTCCGCGTACTCGCGGTCATACCACCCGTTCGCCACCACCCCGTGATCGCGGGGCAGTCGCCCAGTGAGGTAGGTGCTCTGGGCGGTGCACGTCACCGCAGGCAGAGTAGGCTGTACCCGGGCGATCCGGTTGCGCTCCATAAAGGCCCGGATCTCCGGGGTGGCATCACAGATCAGACGCGGGGTGAGACCGACAACGTTGAGAATGGCCGTGCGCTGCATGTGTGATAGGGAGGACCGCCAGGAGCCACAGGCGGCAGATGAACGGGAAACTTCAAACCTCCCGGGCGAGAGTGCAAGCGATCATGCACGAGCCCAACCGCTGGGAGCCCGATTTTCCCCTCACCCCCCTACTTCACCCAGCCCACCAGCAGCACCGCCACATACCCCAACTTGCAAACCGCATGCAGAGCCTGATCCGTATGAAAGTTGATCTTCCGCTCACACTTGGCGGCATCCAGCGCGAAGTGCAGAACCAGCTCTGCTGCGGCAAATACCACCCGCCCGGTAATCAGCCACACGAAGCCCGCGTGAATGAGGCAGTGCGCCAGCAGGCAATGGATCCACAACCCCGCTGGCTGCGGTTGCCCTCCGGTGGCACGGAAATGCCGGCTCTTGTGCAGCGCCAAATACTCCCCCTGGAGGGGATAGTCCGCCAGCGCATGTCCTACGAGGAGAGCGAAGAACAGATTCAAACCCCCGCCCAACGTGGCGGGAGACTGCGCAAGATCCAGCATGAGCCCATTCATTTCACCGGCAGCATTTCCTGGCAACCACAATCTCCATCCGTCCCTCACGGAGAACTAGATTAAAAAAGAGGCGGACAAACTGCCCGCCTCCGCAAATCAACTGATGACGGAGGGCACCGCCTAGATCTGGCTCATCATGGAGACCTTTTCGTTGGTCTCACGCAGGCGGCGGCTCAGCGTGCTGGCAATGCCGATCAGCAGGTGGGAGGCTGGCAGCGGGCTCACGTTCATGAAGTCCTCCAGGCTCTGGCGGTCGATCCGCCACACCTGGGAGAATTCGATGGCGGTCACCGTGGCGCTGGCCAGACCGGGGTGGAAGATGTTGATCTCCCCGATCGTCTCACCGACGCCGATGCGACCCAGCAGCACCTGTCGGCCGGAGCGCACCGTGGAGGCGTGCAGGGTGCCACCGATCACAAAATAGAGGGAGTTCTGCTGGCGGCCCTCTTCAATGAGGATCTGGCGCTCATGCACCGGAAGAAACTCCCCATAGCTGCTGAGAAGGAGGCGATCATCATCGCCCAAGGGTTCAATAATGCCTTTTGCGGGGAGTTCGGGACGGGAAAAATCGGTGCTCATGGTGTTGGAATTGAATGAAAACCGGCGGTATTTTTGCAGTGGAAGTTCCAGACAGGCAAGAAAAGAAAAGATTTGGTTCTGCTGAAATACCGCCCCCTGCGGAAGAGTAGGTATTTTCCGGCCATTTCAGCGCCGGTCTCCGGCAGATGTCTGATTATCCAGCGACTTTGGTGCCACCCCACTCGACATTGAACGGGTGGTCGCCGAAATTCTTCTGGATTTCGACGTGAACCTATTCACAGTCCCGCCGCCGAACTCAAGTCCAGTGACCCTAGTATAGCCAAACCAACTCACACCGAGCCATGTCCGACAACAACCAAGAGAAAAGCAACTTTGCCCTTATTTTTGCCAACCTGCTGCTCCGCCTTTGGATTGCCCTCCGTTTGATCGCCGCTGGTGTGGACAAGTTCCGCGCGGGATCAGGCAAAGATGCCACCTTCAGTCTCCAGAACTACGAGACCAAGATGGCCAACATCGCGAAGCTCACCTATGAAAAAGGCTTCCTTCCTGAGAAACTCTGTGGTCTGTACGCCAAGCCACTTGGTTACATCCTCATCGTAGTCGGCGTCTGGGTGCTCCTCGGCCTCTTTACCGAACTCGGCCTCCTCGCTGCTGGTCTCACCTTCCTTTCTCTGGCCATCGGCCTGGCCACCCTCCCAGACGACACAGAAGTCGTGCTCATCGGGGTGCACATCCTCATCGTGGCCGCCGCCCTCGTCACCAACAAGGCGAACAAGATTTCCCTCGATGGCCTGCTCTTCCGCAAGCGCAACGACGACTAATCCTCCGGGCAGGCCCGTTGTCCTGCCGGCATTCTGATTCGTTGAAGTATGAATTCCTCCCTTCCCTCCTCTCAACCTGCCTCCGGGCTGAACCGGTTCATGGACCGCCGCGGATTCGTCCGCACCTCCGTGCACGCCGGGGCCGGTGCCCTTCTGCTCACGAGCAAGAGTGCCATCGCCCAGCAGACCTCCCCAGATCGTGTCATCAAATGCGCCCTCATCGGTTGCGGCGCGCAAGGTGAGCGCCTTCGCGCCTCCGCCGCAGACGTCCCCGGCGTCCAGTGGGTGGCCGTGTGCGACATCTGGCCCTACCCCCGCACCCCCATGGGGCGCAAGATGGGCTATGACAACAAGAAGCGCGGCTACGACGCTGCCGTGGCAGAATACGCCGACGTGGGTGAAATGCTGTCCAAGCAGACCGACATCGAGGCCGTTTTCATCGCTACGCCCGACTTCCTGCACGCCCCCTTCAGCCGCCAGTGCCTGGAGGCCAAAAAGGCCGTGTACTGCGAGAAGATGATGTCCAACACCATCGAAGGTGCCCGCGACATGGTCAAAGCCCAGCAGGAAACCGGTGGCATCTTCCAGATCGGTCACCAGCGCCACAGCAACCCGCGCTACATCCACTTCCGCGACAACATCTACCAGGGGCCACATCTCCTCGGTCGCGTCACGCACGCCTATGGCCAGTGGAACCGCGGCGTCTCCGCCTCCAAGCCCCTCACCCCGCCCAAGAACCAGGAAATCCCCACGGACATCCTGGCCAAGTACGGCTACGACAGCATGGAGGCCTTCCTCAACTGGCGCTGGTACAAGAAGTACGGCGGCGGTGCCATCTCTGACCTTGGTGCCCACCAGATTGACATGTTCAACTGGGTCTTCCAGACCAAGCCCACCTCCGTGTACGCGGCAGGCGGCATCGACTACTACGACGGCAAGGAAGGCCGCGCGATGTTCGAGTACCCGGACAACGTGATGACCATCTATGAGTATCAGCTCCCGACCGGCACGGCGCGCGCCTACTACCAGGTGCTCACCACCACCGGATCCCAGGGCTACTACGAGAAGTTCATGGGCATCAACGGCAGCGCCATCATCTCTGAGAGCCCCACCTACAACCAGGTTTACGCAGAGCCAGACAACGACTGGACCCAGTACTCCACCGGCCCCAATCCGGCCGTGGTGCAGGCTGGCGACGACGTGAAGAACAAATTCTGGGAACAGTCACGCAACTGGGACAAGCCCAAGCCCCCGTCCTACGACCTCGGCCCGCTGGCCAAGGCCCTGGCCGACGTGCGCGAGAGCAAGCCGCTGGCCCGCTGGGAGATCCCCGTGGTACTCGGCCGCTACCCCCACTCTCCCCACATTCAGAACTTCATCGAGTGCACCCGTGCCAAGACCCCGGACAAGCTCACCTGCCCTGTGCAGATGGCGTTTGAGTCCTGCGTCACCGTGCTCACCGCCCTGAAGTCCATTGAACAAGGTGCCAAAATCAATTTCAAACCCGAGGACTTCGTGGCCTGATGCCCCTTTGGACGGCGGGGGGGCAACGCCCCGCCGTTCGCCCTCCTCATTTCCTCAACGATCCCTGAACCCAACATGAAACTGAAGTCAAACACCCTCCTCCTGGGCGGCCTGCTGGCCACCTCGATCATGATGTCCTCCTGCGGCAAGAGCGGAGACAGCGCCACCGCTGAAGGCTCCTCCAGCGCTTCCGGTGCAGCCTCCCCGGCCGCCGCTCCTGCCTCCGTCCCCGCTGGCGATCTCGTGGACCTGACCCCCGAGTATCCCAAGCCAATGTTCATCGGCACCCCGGTCCCCACCGGCGACATCCCGAACCTCGAGAAGCCTGATCCAGAGGCAGTCAAAGCCCGCCTCACGCTGAAAGTGCCCAAGGGCACCGAAAACGTGGCCAAAGGCAAGAAGGTCACCAGCTCCGACCCCCTTCCGATCATCGGCACGCTTGACCTCGTCACCGACGGCGACGCCGACGGTTCCGATGGCTGCTACGTGGAGCTCGCTCCTGGTGCCCAGTGGGTCCAGATCGACCTTGAGAAGGAGTACGACATCTGGAAGATCCTCGCCTGGCACTTCCACAAGCAGACCTCCATCTACTTCGATGTGAACGTTCAGGTGAGCAATGACCCCGAGTTCAAGACCGGCGTCACCACCCTCTACAACAACGACCACGACGACAGCTCCAAGCTCGGCAAGGGCGAAGACAAAGCCTATGTGGAAACCAACCACGGCCGCCTGATCGACGGCAAGGGCACCAAGGCCCGCTACGTTCGCCTCTCCAGCAACGGCAACACCGCGAACGAGATGAACCACTACATCGAAGTGCAGGTGTACGCCACCCCGGCCAAGTAAGACCAGATTACGCTTCACTTTCCTGTTCAGAACAGGATCCAAACCGCCGCAGCCTCCGTGCTTGCGGCGGTTTTTTTCGTCATCGGGTAACCCACACCACCCTTTGTACATTTGCAGGATGACCCTGAACCCAGTCCAGGCCGGAACCCCCACCATGTCTCCATGAAATCGAAGCCTCCACTTCTACAGCTCGCCTGCCTCGTTGCCTCCACCCTCATCATATCATCCTGCGGAGAGAGTGGCGGTGCGACGCCCAACTCCGTTTCAGAGACTGGCAAGGATGTTTCGCAAGCAGGCTCTGACATGGTTGAGTTTCTCCCCCAGTATCCGCCTGCGGAGATCATCGGGACCCCCGTGCCGATCGATGACATACCCAACCTGGAAAAATTTAATCCGAACGCCGCCCCCACCAAGCCCCCGGCCTTCAACTTGCCCCGCGATGCAAAAAACGTCGCCTTGGGCAAGCCCGTCTCCGGGTCTGACCTCGAACCGCTCCTGGGGGGACTGGAGCTCCTCACCGATGGAGATGCCCAAACCGGCGACGGCCGTTACGCAGAGTTCGCCCCCGGACATCAATGGGTCCAGATCGACCTCGGGCAAAAGTACGATGTCTGGAAACTGCTCGTATGGCATCTCCACAGGGCCAGAGCCGTGTACTTTGATGTGAACATTCAGGTCAGCAACGTCCCCAAGTTCGAGACCGGCGTCACCACGCTCTACAACAACGACCACGACGACAGTTCCAAACTCGGCAAAGGCGAAGACATGGCGTATGTCGAAACCCACCACGGTCGCCTGATCGATGGCAAGGGTACCAATGCCCGCTATGTCCGGCTCTATAGCAATGGCAATACCTCAAACGAGATGAACCATTACATCGAGGTGCAGGTGTACGGCACCCCTCCCAAGTAAGGCCAGATGGTGCCCCAATTCCCTTCCCAGATCCAAACCGCCACAGGCCTCGTGCTTGCGGCGGTCGGGAGACAGAAGACGAAAGACCTGAACTGAGTTCACGCATTGGAGTTCGCGTTCTCCTCCTGCCGCGTTTCACGGCAAACATCCCATGAGATCGCGCCGCGCACCTCGCGACCAAGTGACCTTGGGTTGTAGGGCGACCGCCTCGGTTGCCTCATTCATGGGACGTCACAGGGCGCTTGTGCCCTCCGCGCCACCCACCACATCCACCCCCTGGATGCGCAGCATCTTTGGGTGCGTGAGGGAACCGCCACTTTCGCGCCCCTTGTGACGGTCTTGAACCCCTCGCCCTCCAGCAGAGCCCAACATGTCCCCCAATGGACTCCGCAGCCAGCCATCTCGTCAGCTCAAGAATGTGCAAGGAGCGGCGGTTTGTGCTTCAAGCACAACCGCCGAGCAGAAGCGGAGCGAGTGACCCCAAAACTTCCCATCGCCATTCAACGCCCCATCACGGCTTGCAGCCTCAATAGAACAACATTCCTCCGGCTGCCACACCCTCACATTCACCCGCACCTTCAAAATCTTCGTGCCTTTGCCCCTTCGTATGAGAATCGAAAACAGGAAGCCCTCCACTCCATCACCCCTGCCGACGTTCCCATCTACCCTACAACTCATAACCCATAACTCCTAACCCTCCACCGCTCCCCATATTTTGGATCTCGCATTAATTTGCTTTTGGGAGTCCCATGCGCTAAACCCTCACGCAGACATCGCGCCCCCGTCATTCGAGTGATCGAGCCCCTCCGACAGCTTTTTGACACCTCAGACTTTCCCGCACGCTGGCATTGCGGGGACTGGAGTGATCTTCATGGCTGGCTCCACATTCTCTCAGACCTCGCCATCTTTGGGGCTTATGCCGCCATCCCCACCTCCATCGCCTGTTTTGTCAGAGCCAAGCGGCGCGAGGTCGCGTTCCCGAAGCTCTATTTGCTCTTCGCCTGCTTCATCCTTTCCTGCGGCCTCACCCATCTTATAGAGGCCACCATCTTCTGGCATCCTTGGTACCGTTTCTCTGGCATGATGAAGCTGGTCACCGCCATAGTCTCCTGGGCGACCGTCGTCGCCCTCATCAAGATCCTGCCCACGGCCATGAACCTGCCCGGCATGGCCCGATTAAACCAGGCGCTCACGAAGGAAGTGTCGGACCGCAAGGCCTCCGAGGCGGCGCTCCAGGAGTCGTCCATCCGCCTGGCCCTGGCGCTGGAGCATTCCCAATTGGGCGACTGGAGCTGGGATGCCGCCAACAACATCGTCGCCTTTTCCCGGCGCGCCACGGAGATTTTGGGAGTGGCGCCAGACGGTCGCCACAGTCGGGAGTCTCTCCGCACGGACATTCACCCAGACGACCGGGAGCCTACCAAGCTCATTGTAGATGCGGCCATCCGGACCCAGACCAACTATGATGTGGAGTACCGTGTCATCCGCCCCAATGACGGCACGGAAATCTGGGTCCACGCCAAAGGGCGCGGGGTGTATGACAGCCGGGGCAACATTATCTCCGTGGTGGGCACCATAGGGGATGCGACCAGTCGCAAGCACCGTGATCGGGAACGCGAGGTGCTCCTTGTCAAAGAACGCGAAGCTCGCGCCGAGGCGGATCGTGCCAACCGCATCAAAGATGAATTCCTGGCCACCCTCTCTCATGAACTGCGCAATCCCCTGAACGCCATCTTGGGTTGGGCCAGCATCCTCCGTACCGAATCGTCTGACCCAGACGAGCTCGCCGCCGGGCTGGATGTCATCGAGCGCAACACCCAGCTCCAGGCCAAGCTCATCGCCGACCTGCTGGATATGAGCCGCATCTTGAGCGGGAAGGTCCACCTTGATCTCAAGCCCACCAACCTCCTCTCCCTGGCCAGAGAAGGGGTGGAGACCATCCGCATCATGGCCGAGGAGAAGCGCATCACCGTGACCACGCCCGGGGACGCCCCACCTGTGATGGTGAGTGGGGACAGCGCCCGTCTTCAGCAGATCATCTGGAACCTCCTGACCAACGGCGTCAAATTCACCCCGCCGGGCGGCTCCCTGGATCTCTCCATCATCTGCGGGCAGGACCGGGCCGAACTCGTTGTCACCGATACAGGGACAGGCATTGATCCCCAGTTCCTGCCACACGTATTCGACCGCTTCCGTCAGGCGGACGCCTCCTCCACTCGCAAATACGGCGGTCTGGGCCTCGGGCTCTCCATCGTCAAACACCTCACAGAGATGCACCACGGCACAGTCCAGGTCTTCAGTCCGGGTGTCGGAAAGGGAGCCACGTTCAAGGTCACCCTGCCCCTCTTACGCTCCCCCGCAGAGACGGATGGCGAGCTCTTTGCCGATCTCTCCGCCGCTCTGGAAGAGTGCGTTGACCTGACTGGGACATCGGTCCTGGCGGTGGATGATGTGCCGGACAACCTGGAGGTCATTGCCCGGGTGCTACGGAACCGCGGGGCCACCGTCACCACGGCCCTCTCCGCTGCTGAGGCGATCAAGACCCTGGAGACCACGAAATACCACGTGCTGGTGAGCGATATCGCCATGCCGGAAATGGACGGCTTCGACCTCATCGCTGCCACCCGTCGGCTCGATGCGCAACATTGCGGCCACCTCCCCGCCATTGCCCTCACCGCCTTCGCCCGCCAGGAAGACGGGGACCGGGCCCTTGCGGCGGGTTTTGATCACTTCTTGTCCAAGCCCGTGGATCCCGTCGAGCTGGTCGCCGCCATCTGCCGATGCACAGGACGGGGAAATCACACCCCCATCGGAGGAAAGAAGACCCATCCCGGCCCCGATTCCGCATCCCACCGCAACGTCGCTATAGAGTGACAGAACGGCCCGGGTGGATTCTAGTGCTTCGGGGCATGACAGTTGCGGCACACGTTGACCCGGTTTTGGGATATTTCTTGTCCAAACACCCTGCGCAATTGGCCCTGCATGTGCAAGTTGTCACCCTTCCAGATCGTTTTCTCCTACTTGCTGACCTCGCTCCTGTCCACCCACCCATGTCCACCCCTACCGATACTGAAGCCGCGCAAATCCTGGTCAACGGTTATCAAAAACTCAAGACAGAGCTGAGCAAAAGGATCGTCGGTCAGGACGACGTGATCGAGCAGGTGTTCATCGCGATGGCCGCAGGCGGTCACGCCCTGCTGGAAGGAGTCCCCGGACTGGCCAAAACCCTGCTGGTGAAGTCCTTCGCAGACGCAATGCATCTAGGCTTCCGGCGTATCCAGTTCACGCCGGACCTCATGCCTGCAGACATCACCGGCACGGAGATCATCCAGGAGGACGCCGATACCGGACGCCGCAAGCTCATCTTCATGCGCGGGCCGATCTTCTCCCAGATCATCCTGGCGGATGAGATCAACCGTACCCCGCCCAAGACCCAGGCCGCTCTGTTGGAAGCCATGCAGGAGCACTCCGTCACCGTCGGCCAGGAGACCTTTGCCCTGCCCCGCCCGTTTTTTGTTCTGGCCACGCAGAACCCCATCGAGCAGGAAGGCACGTACCCGCTCCCCGAGGCCCAGAAGGATCGTTTCCTCTTCCTCATCAAGGTCGCCTACCCCACCCGGGATGACGAACGCGAGATCCTCGCCCGCACGACCGGCACCGTCTCCAGCGTCATAGAGCCCGTCCTCAGCGGCGAAGAGCTGCAACAGGCGCAGACCCTCGCCCGGCGCGTCCCGGTGCCGGATCATGTCACGGACTTTGTCCTGGATCTCGTCCGCGCCACCCGCACCACCGAGGACGGCGTGTCCGCCTACGTGAAGCAGATGGTCGGCTGGGGCGCAGGTCCCCGTGCCAGCCAGCACCTCATCCTCGCAGGCAAGGTGCGGGCGCTCCTGCGGGGCCGCACCCATATGACCGTGGACGATGTCGAAGCGCTCGCCTACCCGGTGCTGCGCCATCGCATCGTGCCCACCTTCCATGCTGAGGCGGAGGGCGTCACCGTGGACCACATCGTGAAGCACCTGTTGGAAAACACGCGCCGTCCCCAGGGCTCCCGCGTGCTGTAGTTCGCACTCGCGCAGGTTTTCCCAGCGCCGGCTGCGCCCCTTCCGCCGCCGCTCCGGGGTTTCCTCGTACCTCTTCCGCCCATCATGGCCAAACTCTCAGATCTCCTGACCGCAGAAGACCTCGTGCAACTCACGGGGCTGCCGCTGTTTGCCAGGACGGTCATGGAGGGCTTCTCCACCGGCCTGCACGCCTCCCCGCACAAAGGGTCCAGCGTCGAGTTCCGCCAGCACCGCCCCTACGTCCAGGGAGATGAGATCAAACGGCTGGACTGGAAGATCTTTGGCCGCAGTGACCGCTTCTACATCCGCGAGTTCGATGAGGAGACGAACCTGCGCGCCACCATCCTGCTCGATTCCAGCGGCAGCATGGGCTACCGCGGCACGAAGGGCACGGCCAAGTACGAGCACGCCCGCAAACTGGCGGCCGCCCTGGCCTATGTCCTCACCGGCCAGCAGGATGCTGTGGGCCTTGTCACCTTTGACGACAAGATCCGGGACTTCATCCCCTGCCGGACCAAGACGAGCCACCTGCACCACATCCTGGATACACTCCAGCGCAGCCAGCCAGGTGGGGAAACCTCCCTCGCCTCCGTGCTCAAAAACCTCGCCTCCCGGCTCAAACGCCGTGGGCTCCTGCTCCTGATCTCAGACTGTTTTGACGATGCGGAGAGACTCCTGCAGGCGGTCGGGGTGCTTCGCAAACAAGGGCATGAGATCATCGTTTTCCAACTCTGGGACCGGGATGAACTGGACTTCCCCTTTTCCCGCTGGGCCCGCTTTGAGAACATGGAGAGAACGGACGACGGCCTCCTGCTCGATCCGGCCGCCATCCGCCAGCGCTATCTGCAGGTGCTGAAGACCTTCCGCGAGGACCTTGTCGAGGGCTTGCGCCGCCATCACGCCGACCTCGTGCCGATCATCACCGACGAACCCCTTACTGAAGCCGTCAAGGCCTACCTGGCCCTGCGCATGCGCCAATGATGCCGGCTTCTCCCCCCATCTGCTGCCTCCGCCTCACCGCGCCGTCCACGCTGGACGGCCGCAGGCTCCCGCCATGAGTTTCCTGAACCCCATCCTCCTGGCGGGTCTGGCAGCTTTCCTGATCCCGCTCATCATCCACCTGCTGAACAAACGCAAGGTGGTGACCGTGCGTTGGGGCCCCATGCACCTGCTTCACGAGGCTCTGCGGCAAAAGAAGCGCAATGTAAAAGTGGAGCAGAAGCTCCTGCTGGCCGTGCGCATCAGCATCCCCATCCTGCTCGCGCTCTGCCTCGCCCTGCCCGTTCTCAGCGCCCTCAGCCAGCTCCCCGGCTTCGACAAGACATCCCTGCTCGTGCTGCTGGACAACAGCTTCTCCATGCGGGCCCCGGGCACCGGCGGCACTCCGCGGGACAAAGCACGCAACGACCTGCGCCAGACCCTCACCGGCCTGTCCCGTGGGTCGGATGCTTCCGTCATTCTCGCCGGGGCTCCCGCCCGCAGGCTCATACCCCAGTCCACGACTGACCTCGACTCCCTTCCTACCCGCTTGGAGGGCGAGCCCAGCATGAGCGGCCCGCTGGCACTGCAAGACGCGTTTCAACTCGCCCAAGCGGAGCTGCCCAAGATGGCCACCGCCGCCCGCGAGGTGCTGGTCGTCTCCGACTTCAAATGGAGCGACTGGCGGCACCTCTCAGAAGGCGGCACGCTGCCCGCTCTCGAGGGGATGCTGAAACAGCAGCAACCTCCCCTCGTCACCTTCCTCCGCGCCCCCAGCGACACCGAGTCGAACCTCGCGGTTGTTTCCGTGGAACCATCCGCGTTTGTGGTCGCCCGCGGCCAGGCCATCGCCCTGCGGGCCCGTATTCAGAATCACGGCCCCCGCGCCTATCAGGATGTCGCCGTGCATCTGGAGGCCAACGGTGCCCGCATGCGCTCCACCCGGGTCTCGATCGCTCCCAATTCGGAGTCTGTCCTCACCCTGAGCCATACGCTGGAGACCGCCGGCGATCAAGCCGTGACCGTGCGGGTCGAGGGCGACTCGCTTCCGGATGACAACGCCTTCTCCGTCATCATCCCCGTGCGTGAGCAGGTCAACTGCCTGCTCGTCCGCGGGAAGTCCCGCAGCGGTCCCCTGGAGGGAGCCACCGATTTCCTGGAGATTGCCCTCACTCCGCACCAGAGCGCTGCGACTACGCTCAAGGACGTGATCCGGGCTGGTGTCATCGAGCATCACTCCATCCGCGACAAGTCTTTTGAAGGCAGTGAGGTGGCCATCCTGGCGAATGTGGAACGCCTCAACGACCGTCAGGTGCAGGAGTTGGAGGAGTTCGTCCAGCGCGGCGGCGGTCTCGTCATCTTTGCAGGCCCGGACATGGATCTGCGCTGGTATCAGGAAAAACTCTACAACAAGGGCAAAGGCCTGCTGCCCTGCGCATTGAACGGTTTTGGCCATGTGGACGAAGGGCAGGCCCCCGCCCGCATCCTCAATCAGCGACACACCCATCCCGCCATCACCTATTTCAACGACGCCCGCGGCATGCGGCTGGAGGACGCCGCCTTCACCCACTGGCTGAAGTTTGACAAGATCGAAGGGGAAGCCCGCCCCGTCTTGAACCTCGATCGCGGTGATGCCCTGATGGTCGAGAAACCGCTGGGGAAGGGGCGCGTCATCGCCGTGGCTTCCACCGCGAATGCCCAATGGAGCAATCTCCCCCTGCAGCCCGCCTTTGTCCCCCTCATGCAGCGTGTGGTCACCTACCTGGCCACCCAGAATGCCGCCCCGCAGAGTCAGCTCTGCGGCTCCGTCCTCCGCGCCTCCCTCGGCACCCAGCAGGCCAAGTCCAACTATGAACTCAAGGACCCCGCCAGCCAGGTCAAGGAACTTACCCCCCGGGCCGACCGCGATGGCGTCATCTTTGTGGATTATGCCGACACCCTCGTACCCGGCATCTACGAACTGAAGGCCAAAGACTCCCCGGGTGCCCTGGTGCGCCGCTTCGCCTTCAATCTCAACCCGGCAGAGTCCAACCTCGAGCCCATGCCGGAGGAGGCCCTTCGCACCCTGGCGCAGCGTCTGGGGGTCACCTACGCCGCCAGCCAGGACGAATATGCCCGTCTGGATCGCACCCGCCGTCACGGGGCAGAGGCGTGGCAGCCCCTGCTCTTCGCCCTCATCATCTTCCTCTTTGCTGAAGTCTTCCTCCAGCAACGCATTTCCCGCGCCTGACCCTCTTCCCGACTCCCTTTCTCAGTGACTCCCCAGCAAACAGAAACCCAACTGCGCTTCACCGGTGACTGGCCCGCCATGCCCGTCCTCGCGGTCGCGTTGGGGCTGGGGCTGGTCATGTTCTTCTTCTACCGCAGGGAGCTGCGCTTTCACACCGGCACGGCCCGCTGGCTCCTGCCCCTGCTCCGTTCTTTGGCCGTATTTCTGGCCCTCGTGTGCCTTGCGGGTCCCATCCTGCGCCACATCGCCACCTTCCGCCAGCTCGGCCGCGTGTTGCTGGTGGCAGATGCCTCGGCCAGCATGAGTTTCACAGACGACATCGCTGGCGGCAACACCCCTGCGCCACGTCCCACGCCCCCTCCGGCTGGTGCCGTTGATTCCTTGCACTCCGGCTCCCGCTTTGCCCGCATGGAGAGCGCACTCCTCGATCCCAACCACTCCCTCGTCAAAACCCTCGCGGAAAAGCACGATGTTGAGCTTTTTGCCCTGCGGGGCTATCGCAGTGAGCGCCTCTGGTGGCATCGCCAGGGCGGGCGGGATGTCTCCGGCGATCTTCCTCATCACTTTGAGTTCAAGCCGGAGGCCACCGCCACAAACCTGGATCAGCCCCTGCGCGATGCCCTGGGCCCGAACCCTGCCGGCACGGCGCTCGTGATCCTCACGGACGGTCAGCACAACGGTCCCGGCTCCCCAGAGGAGATGGCCGCAGGCCTCAAGGAAAGCGGCATCCCCGTCTTCACCGTTGGTTACGGCAGCGAGGTGCCGCCACCCGACCTCGCCGTGGTGAATGTGCTCATGCCAGAGGCCGTCTTTGCTGAAGACCGTGCCGAGGGCACACTCGTCATCAGCGACACCCTGCCGCCCGGACTGGCTGCCAGCGTGAATGTTGCCCAGGGTGCCAAGGTGCTCTGGCAGCAGAGCTTCACCACCACGGGTGCCGGGGAACGCCGCTTTGACTTCAGCTTTCCGGTGCGTGGGCTCACGGGAGACCCCCAACAGTCCCTCCGCACCCTGGCCGCGCGCGTTGAGCTTACGGGAAACAACGCCACGTTGGACAAGATCGCGAACAACAACAGCCAGACCGTTTCCTTGCATCTGCTCAGCCGCAAGCGCCGGGTCCTCGTGCTGGACGGCCGACCCCGCTGGGAAACCCGCTACCTGCACAATCACTTCGACCGCGACGAGCGCTGGGAGGTGATGGTCGGCTACGACACCTTCACCCGTGGCCAGGGCGGCCAGGTTCAGGAAGCCTTCCCCAAGACCAGGGAGGATCTCATGAACTACGACCTCGTCATCCTGGGAGACCTCCGTCCAGACGCCCTCAGCGAGGAGCAGCAGGCCCAGTTGGTCGAGTTCGTGGAAAAGCGCGGCGGCGGCCTCATCCTCGTGGATGGCCGCCGGAATCACCTCCAAGCCTGGCCGCAAACCAAGGCGGGCAGCCTCATCCCGGTGAAATGGAAGAATGACGGAGCTCCCTCCGCAGCCCTGGCGTACGATCTGACGCCTCAAGGTGAGACGATGGAGGCACTGCGCCTGAGCGATTCCCCCAGCACGAATTCTGCTCTCTGGGCCCGTCTGCCCAAGCCCTTCTGGGTGGCCCCGGCGGAACCGCTCCCCGATGCCGCAGTCCTCGCCCGTCTGGGCAACAGCACCGTCACGCCCTCACCCGCCTTGGTCTGGCGTCGCCTCGGGGCAGGCAGCGTCCTCTGGCTCGGCACGGATGAGCTCTGGCGCTGGCGTTATGAGGTGGCAGACCAGCACCATCAGCGCTTCTGGATGCAGGTCGCAGCCTGGGTCGCCGCCCCGCCCTTCATGGTCCAGAACGACCGCCTCAGTCTCGGCACGGACCAGTTGCGTTATCAGGAGGGGGACACCGCTGAGCTTCGCGTCCGCCTCCGCAACGAAACCGGAGCCATCGTCTCCACAGGCAGCCCCCGCGCGCATGTCTTCCGCAACGGCCTGGAAATCGCCAGCCTGGACCTCACGCCCGACCCCTCTCATGGGGGCGTCTTTCGTGCCATCACCGGGACCCTGCCCGCCGGGGACTACCACATCACCGTCAGCGAAGGCACCGCTCCCGCCAGTGATCTGAAACTGAGTTTTCGCGTAGAAAGCCAGGCCAACAAGGAATGGAGCCATCTCACCCTCAACCGCCCCCTGCTGGAAGGCATGGCCCGCGTCAGTCAGGGGCGCTTTCTTCGTGAGGGAGACATCGCCCAGCTGCCAGACCTGCTCCAGCAACTCGACCGGATGGAAACCCGCGCCACCGAGACCCCTCTCTGGTACAGCTGGTGGTGGTTCGGTGCCATCATGCTCCTGCTCACAGCGGAATGGATCCTGCGCAAGGTGTGGCGTCTGGTCTGAGCAGGACGAACACTCCAAGAACCAAGCCCATCCAATCGTATTACTCCTAATGAACACGACCCTGCGACCTGCCACAGTGGACGCACTGGCCAGCTTCCGGGATCGGCGCACTCGGCTCCTCATGATGAAGGCCGGCATCGCCGCCGCTGTCGTGTTGCTGGGCCTGCTACTCATCGTGGCCGTCTTGGACTGGGCCACCTTTATGCCTGACTCCCTCCGCCAGGGACTCAGCTACACCGGCTACTTCATCGCCGTCATCGCCGCCTGGCGCCTGGGCGTACGCTTTGTCAAAGAAGCCCGTGGGCTCTACGGCGCAGCTCGCCTGATGGAGGTGGCGGACAAGCGCATGCACGAAAAGCTCCTTTCGGCGGTAGAGCTTGCGCAGGGCGCCCAGGAGAACCTGCCCGACTCTCCAGAGTTCCGCGCCCGCCTTCAGGACGAGGTGGCCGGAGACCTCCAGGACTTCAAGGCAGAGCGCATCCTCCCCACCAGCCTACTCATCCCCTGGTTCAAGGTCCTTGGCGGGGTGCTGTTTCTCATCATCGGCCTCTCCTTTGTACCCGGCCTGCACCTGCCCGGCTTCATTGCCCGCGCCGCCCTGCCCTTTGCCAATCTCTCCCGCCCCTCCAGCACCAAGGTCAAGATCGTCACCCCAGTGCGCGCAGACGTCGTCGTGCCCCTGGCCTCCAGCGTACCGCTCGCTGTCCAGATCGACGGCAAGATCCCCCGCCGCGTTCTGGTCGAGACCCGTACCAGTGACGCCAAGTCCTCCAAGAAGGAGCTGACCCACAACGGGGCCCAGCGCTACGAAGGCTCCGTCGGCATTGGCCAGAGCAGCGTCCAGTATCGGATCCTCGCCGGAGATGCCGTCACCGCCTGGCACACCTTCCACGCCCGCCCCCGCCCTCGCGTTCTGGAGTTCGCCAAGACCATCACGCCGCCCGCCTACACGGGTCTGCCACCCCAGACCCTCACGGAAGACCACGGCGATCTAAGCGCCCTGGATGGCTCCGTGGTGCAGGTGACCATGAAGACAAACCAGCCGGTGGAAAAATCCACCGCCTCTCTCCAGCCTAATGCCAGCCTCGTGGGGGTGAACCAGAATTCCGCAGACTCGCTGACGCTCGCCATCCCCGTGGACGGCAAGTCAGACGCCTGGCAGATCACCCTCACCGCCCGGGGCACGGGATTCACCAACGAAGAAGCCTCCCCATGGCGCGTCCAGACGTTGATCGACCATCCGCCGTCCATCGGCCTCACTCAACCTCGTGAACAGCTCGAATGCCGCACGGATGACACCGTCGAGCTGGTGGGCATCGCGGAGGACGACATCGGCCTCGCCAGGATCCTGGTGGCCCACGCCATCAACGGTGCCGACTGGAAGGAAACCGTCGTCCAGGAGAAGGCCGGCAAGCGGGCAGAAATTCACTCCTCCATCAAGCTGACCCCGCTCCCGGTCAAGACGGGAGACTCCGTCATCGTCAAGCTCATCGCGGTGGATCTCAAGGGCCAGAAGGCCGAGTCCTACCCCATCCGCCTCCTCATTGTGGAGGACAAACTCAACCTCGCCCAGCGTGAACTTGCTGCCGACCAACGTCGCCTGGCCGCCAGCGCGAAGACCCTGGCAGAGGAAGTGCGCGATCTCCGCAAGGAGTCGGAGAAGGTTCGTGCCTTTGACAAAAAGCAGCGCAAGAACGACGAGCAGGAGATGCAGGCGGAGGCCGCACTGGCCAAGATGAAACAACACCTGGCTGCGGTGGACGAAAAGTCTGAGGAGCTCTGGAACAATCTCAAGGAGACCGCGCAAAAATCGGACAACCCTCTCAAGGCCATGGAGCTGAACCTTGCCGGACAGCGCCTCGCCGAACTGCGTGGCCAGCACCTCAAGGAATTGCAGGAACAGAGCCAGGCGGAGGACATGGATGAGCGTCAGTTGAAGGACGCAGCCAACCAGATGGCCAATGATGCCGAGACCGTCTCGCAGGCAATGGAGGCCTTTGCCGCCGCCGACTCCGCCAAGGCCGTGCGCGAGGCCATGGAGCACCTTGCCCCCCAGCAGACGAAGCTTGCGGAGAAGGCCATCGATGCCAATCGCAATCCCGAAGAACGCGGCAAATGGCAGGAGCAACAACGTGCCGCCCTGGCCGCCGCTGCCAGTGCGACAAAGGATCTGGAAGACCTCAAGTCTGCCATTCAGGACCATCGCAAACGGGACGTGAACCAGCACCTCGAGAACTTCGACAAGAAGATGCCCGCAGTTCAAAACTCCCTCGATACCGACAAGCAGCATCAGGCCCCCGAGTATCTCTATGGTCAGGCGCATGAACTGCGCAACGCCGCCAACCAGGCGCGCGACGCCAGCCGCTGGTTCGCGGACGAAACCGCCCAGAAGGCTCAGGAAATGCGGGAACGCCTTCTGAGGGATCAAAACCCCGCCCTGGCTGCCGTGGATCAAGCGCGAGACCAGATGGCCAAGGCCGCCAACGAGAAAAAGGAACAGAAGAATCAGAGCGAGCCCCCCAAAGAGCAAGCCGCTGATCGTCTCGAAGCCGCCGCCCGCCAGTTCAAGGATCAGAGCGAACTCCGGGAGCAAAACCACCAGACCAACAACCAGGCCGCCCTGGACAAGAACCGGATGGGCCGCGCTTTGCAGAATCTTGCGGAGGAACTCCGTCGTACAGAAAGCCCGGAGCAGATCAAGGCCGTGTCGGACAAAGCCCGCCAACTGATCGAATCCGCCCGCGCGCTGGAATCAGACGCGATGGCCCAGGACGCCGCCTCCGCCCTCCAGCAGGCCAAGGACGCCGCCCTGTCTCAAAAAACGCCCGCAGAACAACTGCCTGCGGCCCAAGCCGCGGCCAGCCAGCTCAAGCAACTGCCTGACACCCTGCGTCGCGCCCAATCCAATCAGGAAGCTGCGAATGCGGCTCAGGAGGCGGCGAACAACGCTCAATGGCAGCGGGATGAGACCCAGAACCAGCTCCGCCAACTGGCCGACCAGAAGCAGAACGGGCGGCAGCCCCAACCGATGGCCCCCGGGCAAAACCGGGCTCTGGAAGCAAATGCCAGGGCCGACGCCAAACTCGCCGAGGCCATCAGCCAGTTTGCACCCAAGGTCACAGCCGCCCGCGAGCAGGTGGAAGCCATGACGCCCAAGCTGAGCGAGCTGGCCAAAAACACCTCCGACGCGCTCCAGCGATCCCAGGAACAGACCCAGCAGACCGCGCAGGCAGCAGAGAACAACCAGCCGGCGGAACAGACCGCCCAACAGGCCAATGCCCTGATGCCTCAGGCCAGGGAGGACGCCAAGAAACTCTCGGACCTTCAGGCCGCCCTCCGCCAGGAGGCCAATGCCGCAGACCTCCAGAAGGAAGCGGACCGCCAGATGGCGCGCGCTGCCGATGTCGGCATGGCCCAGATCCGCCAGCAAACACCGCAAATTGCGCAAAACCTCCAACAAGCCGCTCAGGCCCAACAAGCTCCGCGGCAGCAGGCGCAGGCGTTGAAGAACGCCGCCCAGGCCCAAAAACAAACGGCCCAGGCACTGGATCAGCTCGCCCAGAACCTCCAGAAAATGGAGCAGGGCCAGGCTCTTCCGGAAGATGCTCTCGCCGCACAGCAGGCTGTGGAGGAAGCCCTCGGCATCAAGCAACCTCTGGATCAGAGTTATCAGGAAGCCCAGCAGATCGCCAAAATCATGGAGCAGGCTCAACAGGATCCCAAGAAGGCTCTGGCCGCCCTCGAACAGGAACTGAAGAAGAACCCCCAGATGCAGCGCGCTCTGGGCGAGCTCTCAGAAAAGACCGCCCAGGAATCTCAGTCGAACCTGGAACTCGCGCAAAGCCAGCCCCAGATGGCCCCGCTCGCCACAGCCCAAGGCGCACATGATCTCGCCCGTGTCGCCCGCCATCAGGAGCGCCTCGACCAGAAGGCCGCAGCGCAAAAGGTCGCTCAAGCCAGTGCGAAACTGAAAGAGCTGGCCGACGCAGTGAAGGCCAATCCCTCGCAAATGACCCCTCAGACGGCAGAGCAAGCCTCCCAGACGGGTCAGCAAGCGCACCAAGCCGCCGCGGAAACCGCCTCTGCCCAGTCTGAAAACACCCCGCCGCCCACCTCTTTTTCCGATGCCGCGAAGGGCTCCATGCTCGCCCAGGCCTTGGATGAGCTGGATCAGGCCGTGAACCCGATGGAGGGCGGCAGCCCCCAGCAGTCCCAGGAAGGACAACAGGCACAAGCCAGCACACAACAAGGTCAGCAGCAAGGCCAACCCCAGCAACAACAAGGCCAGGGGCAGAACCCCCAACAGAGCGCGCAACAAAACGCCCAGCAGAGTCTGGCCCAAGCCAATCAAGCCCAGGCCCAACAGATGGCTCAAGCTCGTGCCCAGGGCATGGTCCCCGGTCAGAAGCCCCCCCAAGCCGCGCAACGCGACAGCCAGACCGCCAAAGGACCCAACCAGGAGCCCGCGCCAGATGCCGCCGGCAACATGGCCCAGGGTCAGACAAATCTCGTTGTTCCCGTGCTGGGAGCGACCCAGGCCGGAGACTGGGGCCACCTCCCCACCCGCATGGCCAAGGACCTTAGCGAAGCCTCCCGTCAGGAGCCTTCGCCGGAGTATCGCGCCGCCATCGAAAGCTATTACAAGGCCATTGCAGAGAAGGCCAAAAAATGATGCCGCACCGCAGACCGCTCATGCCCGTTTTCAAGTTCGCGCTCTGGGGTTTGTGCACCCTGCCGTTCGCGCTCTCATTCGGTCAGTCAGCCCCCTCTTCCACCGCAGTCTCCCCTGCGGTCAAGCAGGCCGTGGACAAGGCCTGCCGCTGGCTGATCGGCCAGCAGCGCGCCCAGGGTTGTTTCCTTGATGAAAACCGCGGTGATCCCGTGCCCCAGCACAGCGGAGCACTCACCGCCATGGCCATCATGGGTCTCACCAGCGTAGGCCATATGCCCACTGATCCCACCCCTGAAGGCCGCGCTGTTGCCAAGGGCCTGCGCTTCATGACGGACAACATCGTCCCCAATGAAGAAGGCTATCTGGGCCAGAGCGACCGGTCCCGCATGTACGGCCACGGCATCATGACCCTGATGTATGCGGAAATGGTAGGGCAGACCCAGGATGAAGAGATGGATCGCAAGCTTCGCACCCGTGTGGAGCGCGCGGTGGAGCTCATTATGCGCTCCCAGGACGTGGTCAAAAGCGAAGCCAACCGCGGCGGGTGGCGCTACGAGCCCGGCAGCAGCGATTCCGACATTTCCGTGAGCGTCTGGCAGGTCATGGCCCTCCGTGCCGCCAACAACGCCGGGGTCAAGGTACCCAAGAGCACCATTGACCGCGCGGTGGAATACATGAAGCGCAGTTATCGATCCGAGCGCAACCCCCAGGGCCTCCCAGTGGACATGGAAGCCGCCTTCAGCTACGAGCCCTACGGCGGTCGTCAGACCTTCTCCACTACTGCGGCCGGCATGCTATCCCTCCAGGTATGTTCGCAGTATGAAGCCCCCGAAGTCATCGGCGGCGGGAACTACCTGATGAAGAATCCCCCGTCGCCCACGGAGCCCTGGTTCTATTACGGAAACTACTACTACGCGCAGGCCATGTACCAGCGTGGTGGAGACTTCGCCGCCGTGGCCCGGCAGAAGACTGAACAGCTTTTGGTTGGACTCCAGCAGCCTGATGGGGCCTGGCAACCAAGAAATGGGAACGAGCGCAGTGCCGGCCCCATCTATGCGACGGCTCTGGGGCTCCTCAGTTTGTCCGTGCACTACCACTTTTTGCCGATTTATCAGAAATAGTAAAAGCCCCAATTTTCCAGGGCTTTCCTTGCACCTTCGAACTAAAAAAGGTGCATGCGGCATACATACTTCTTCGACTGGGAAAAGTTGGCACGGCGATTGCTGAATTGCGTGACGAAGGCGGCACTTGCCTGATTCATGCAACTCAACCCAAACGACACCATGCTCACAAAGAAGAAGAAGTGGACCATACTAGAAACCGTTGTCGCGGTGGCAGGCCTCGCCTGTATGACCGTCAACTCCGGGCGGGCGTTGGCCCAGGATGCTCCAGCCCCTGCACCTGCTCCGGCTGAAGCTCCTGCCGCTCCTGCTCCCGCCCCGGCCGTTGAAGCCCCGGCTCCCGCTCCAGCGCCTGCCGCTGCTGCTGAAGCCGCCCCTGCGCCTGCCGCGGAAGCTGCACCTGCCGGTCCCACTCTTGAGCAGCGTATTGCGGATATTGAGGCGTACATGAACAACGTGCCCCGCGTCACCACGGAAGGGTCCCTGGTTCCCGGCCCCGGCCCTGGTCACAACGCCTGGCAGATGACGAGCACCGCGCTGGTGCTTTTCATGACCCTCCCGGGTCTGGCCCTCTTCTACGGCGGCCTTGTTCGTAAAAAGAACGTGTTGAGCGTGCTGGCCCAGTGCCTTGGCATCGCCGGTTTGGTCACCATTCTTTGGTGGGCAGTTGGCTACAGCCTCTCCTTCGGTGCTGGCGAAGGCGCAACCAAACCTTTCATTGGCGACTTGAGCTTCAAGTTCCTTGAAGGCGTGGACGCTACCAAGACCGGTGCCGGCTTCGCCTGGATCTCGGATGCCATGTGGTGCATGTTCCAGCTCACCTTCGCGATCATCACCCCGGCTCTTATCATCGGTGCCATCGCCGAGCGCATGAAGTTCATCTCCGTGATGCTCTTCGTCACCCTCTGGATGTTCGCGGTGTACTTCCCATTCGCCCACATGGTATGGGGCGGCACGGGCTTCATGTGCGGTCCGCTTAACCCGGACGCTGGCATCAAGGCCATCGACTTCGCCGGTGGTACCGTCGTTCACATGACCTCCGGTTGGAGCGCCCTGGTGCTCTGCATCATCCTCGGCAAGCGCAAAGGCTACGGCAAAGAGCCGATGGCACCGCACAGCATGGTGCTTTGCATGGTTGGTACTGGCATGCTCTGGGTTGGCTGGTACGGCTTCAACGCTGGCTCCGCTCTTGGCGCTGACGCCATCGCTTCCAACGCCTTCGCTACCACCACCCTTGCAGCAGCGGTTGCTGGCTTTGTGTGGGGCATGCTTGAGTGGGTGCTGCGTGGCAAGCCGAGCGTGCTTGGCTTCTGCTCCGGCATCGTGGGCGGCCTGGTGGTTATCACCCCTGCTGCTGGTTTCGTGACCATGAACTCCGCAGTCATCATGGGCGTCCTCGCCGGTGTGGTTCCCTACTTCGGTGTGTCCGTCCTCAAGAAGGCTCTTGGCTACGACGACGCTCTGGACACCTTCGGTGTGCATGGCATCGGCGGTACCCTTGGTGCCATCCTGACCGGTGTCTTCGCTGACGAAAAGGCGAACGCCATCGTGGGTCCTCTTAAGGAAGGCCTTCTGGTTGCCCAGCTCAAAGCCGTCGCTCTCACCATCGTCTGGAGCGTGGTTGCCACGACCATCATCGCCCTCGTGGTTAAAGTGGTGGTGGGCCTCCGCCCGACTCCTGAAGTGGAAGAAGAAGGTCTCGACATCCCCGAGCACGGCGAGGCTGGTTACGAGCTGCACTAAGACAGCGTTCGTTTCATCAACCACACTCTCCCTATCTGGCCGGGGCACTGCAAAGTGCCCCGGCCTTTTTTATTGGGGGGGAGGCAAAGGTTCAAGCACCTTACATCAGGGGCGTCGCACGAACCTCCGATGTCGCTGGCCCAGATGGACAGCCCCCTCACCCCTAGGAACAACACCTGAGCGCGCAGCGCTTTGGGGACAGCGGTGAGCATCACCGCTTTCGCTCCCTTTGTGATCTCCTCACACCTACTCGCCCTCACCAGCGCCTCCTCGCCCGTGACTCCCCCGCGCATCACGCGCAAAGTGGGCAGACCCCAAAAAACTCCAGCTCGTGATAGAGCTTCTTGAACCCCGACTGTTTCGAAATCTTCGCCTCCAGCGCTTCCACTGGGCAAGCGATATCGAGCTTCTCAATCACTCCGCACTCGGTGCAGATCAGATAGTCACTGTGCTTCCCCGGTACGTTCAGTGTGTAATACGCGGAGCGGTCGTGCAGCCCCAAACGCCGCAGAATGCCCTGCTTCTCCAGCCGCACCAGCAACCGGAACACGGTAGCCCGGTCACAGCGGTCCTTCAGCGTGGGAGAATCCGCCAGATCCGCCAACGTAAGCGGCTTGGCGGTGGCGATCAACAGATTGAGCAGTTCCTCAAGCGCCCAAGTTCTCCGCAGGCCAACCTCCCGGCATCGGGCAATGGTGTCATTGAGCAGGGTATCCTCGGGAGACGGCATCCATTAAAGGTCGCAAACGTCCCGCCCATGCGCAAGCCCCAGCTATTCTTCGCCTTCGTAATAATCGGCATCCGAGACCTGCACCACACGGTTATCCGGCTTGAGCATTTTCCTCCCGGACCGGGGGTAAGTGATCACATCCGCCCGATGATGGTCCGCCAAAACGTAGTAAACCAGCGCCTCCGCACCCTCGTCGGCAGTGATCTGATGAAACTCCCCGGGATGACAGATCACATGATCTCCCGGCCCGATCATCTCCTCGCCGCCCACTCCAATCAGGCGGCCGCGACCGGAAATGACGAGGTAGTATTCCGTCTGAGCGGCATGCGCATGCAACGGGAAATTGGTCTTGCCCGGTGGCACCGTCACCAGCTCCACATCAAACGGATGGCCCCCGCCCCACGGACCCGTGTCTTTGATGCCACCCAGCGCCAGGGAGACATTCTGACGCCTAACTTCAAAGCGACCTCCCGGCGACCGGCGGTGTTCCACCGGCACCGAGTTTACATTCACCTTCTCCATGGCATTGAGACGTCCAGACGCCCTTCCATGACCCTGGAAACTCAGTCCAGATCCAGCTCCGGCTTGAAGTCCGCAGCGTGATAAGAACTGCGTACCAGCGGCGCACTGGCAACATGGCGGAAGCCTTTCTTCAGCGCGATCTGCTTGTAGTTCTCAAACGTGTCGGGGTGAACGTACTCCACCACTGGCAGGTGATTGGCAGACGGGCGCAGGTACTGCCCCAGGGTCAGCACGGTCACGCCGTGCTCCAGCAGATCGTCCATGGCCTGGAAGAGTTCCGGCTCTGTCTCACCGAGGCCCAGCATCAGGCCGCTCTTGGTGGCCACCTTGCCACCCAGTTCCACTGCCATTTCCTTGGCGCGCTTCAGCACGTTCAGGCTGCGATGGTACTTGGCGCGGGAACGCACCAGCGGAGTCAGACGCTCCACCGTCTCCAGATTGTGGTTGAAGATCTCCGGCTTCGCCTTCATCACGGTCATGAGGGCGTCGTCCTTGTCATTGAAATCCGGCACGAGAATCTCAATCGTGATGCCCGGCTGGACTTCACGAACCGCCTCGATCGTCCTGGCAAAGTGTTCCGCACCACCGTCTGGCACGTCATCTCGGGCCACGGCCGTGATCACGATGTGGTTCAGTTTCATCCGCTGAACGGCCTGGGCGACCCGCTGGGGCTCGTCTGCCTCCAGCGCAAAGGGCTTGGCCGTCTTCACCGCACAGAATCCACAGGCCCGTGTGCAGCGGTCGCCCGCGATCATGAAAGTTGCTGTGCCCTGGCTCCAGCACTCCCAGCGGTTGGGGCATTGGGCCTCTTCGCAGACGGTGTGCAGGCGCAAGTCGGAAATCAGGGACTTCGTGCTCCAGAACACGGGGTCACGCGGGAGCTTCACACGAATCCAGTCAGGCTTCTTTTCTGTGTGCAGCGCAGGGTCAATCTTGGGCGTCATTGCAATGGTGATCGTACGCAGGAAGTACGGCTCCACAAGGACGGAAGGTGCCGGAAGTTCAGAGAACCGAACTTCCTCCCTCCCACCGTCGTGACTTCCGGCTTGTCTTCGAATGACCTCGCAGCCCGGGTTGGGACTGTCTCAAGCCCGAATCATGCTCGCTGCCACGTCCTCATTCCCGGGAGCCGCACGCCCCACCGGTGCCGTCTGGGCCGAGTTCGCCAGACGAGCCGTCCAATCCTCCGCTGCATCCACGAAACTTCCCACCGCCTCGCCAAAGGCGGCCCCTGTGAGCCCGTCTCCTTCAAAGGTTCTAAACAAGACAATCTCCCGCTCCAGCGGATCAAGTGAAAGGACCGCACCACCTGTTTCCGCGCCGAACAGATTGCCTTCCAGGAGGATCTGGAACACGTGCTCCTTGTTTTCCACCGGCACCTTGCCAAGCACTGAGTAAATCTGGAGCTTGGAACTGCTTGGCTCATGCTCGAGGTTGAGGGTCACTGACCCGTCGAAAACCAGACGAGCACATCCTTGATCGTCGAACTGAAGGCCGGAGATCCCCATCTGGGAGCCGAGTTCTGAAAGTAACGAGACTGCGTTCATATGAAAGGAATGAAAAATATACGGGCTAATGGTGGGACACGACAGAGAGGCTCAGTCTTTGGGCCTGAGGTTGTACTCAAACTCGGGGCGGCCGACCGTAGAGACTGATTTGTCCGGCGCGATATCCATGGTGAACCCCAGGCTGAAGTGGCTCTGGTCCTGCTCCAGCTCCTTGGGGGTGGAGCCATCCAGCGCATAGTAGTGGCTGGCTTCGTCAACGGACTGATGATACAGCGCACGGAAGCCCCCCTCGGGCTTCTTCTCGAAGGTGAAGCTTTTGTGCTCCTCCCCGCTAAGCATTACGGGCGTGCCATCTTCCAGGCGGATAAAACCGTCAACGGGTGAGCCCATGGCCAGCTGGAAGCACGCCACGGTGCCCTGGTGCACATATTGCGACACCGCCCAGAGCATCTCGGCATCATCCCCAAAGAACTCTTTGAGCCGGGTCAGAGCCTCCTTTGTGGCCTCGTCCTTAAGCCGGGTCACCTCGGATTCCGGCGCATCTTTCGGGATCACAGGGTACTTGTAAACGTTCTCCACGCCTTCCGCAGTCTTGATCTTGAAGACCCCGCGTTCCATGTCACGCTTGAAGATCGTGGAGATCTCCAACTCCTCGCCGCTGAAGAGTGTGCCCTTCTCGACCTCCGTCCCGGAGCGGGGCTCACTCAGGGAAGTCTGAAGACGTTCCAGCGCCCCATCAGGCACAGAGCCTTTGACCAGACGGACACCCTTTTCCAGCCCCATTTCTACGCCCAACATGCCCTTGATCGCCTGACGTGCGTCTTCGGGGAGGTCTCTCTGCAACGGGATTTCATCCACCTTCTGCAAGTCGGGCAGCCCGCGGCGCTCCGCTTCGATCTCTACTTTCTCCTTAATCCGGGTCAGATTCGTCCCCAGATTGGTCAGCTCCTTGGAGAGTGCCTCATGGCGAAGGTCCGCCTCATGGTAACCGGCAAAACGTGATCCCGCGTCCACCAGACATTCGCCAAATGACTGCATGCCTTTTGCCTGGAACGCATTAAAGATCTCCGCGAGTTCCTCATCGGAAGCCCCAGCCAGAGCTGCGGCACCCGCTTCAGCCCGCCAGCGATAGATCGCATCCGGATCATCCAGCTTGCGACCCAGTTGCATCCATCCATTCCGCACCTCATCCTCCATGGTGGCGAAATCCGTGAGCGCTGCGATCACCTCCGCGTAGTCACCAGAGTTCACCACCTTGGTGACCAGAAGCAACCCTGCGGTGTATTGCTTCTCCAACTCCACCTCGCGTTTCCGGATTTCTGCCGTCAACGTTTTCTCAGGGCCGGTCACTCCCAGCGCCTTCAGAGATGACTTCAGTTGATGGAGCTCGCGGTTCGTCAGGCCGGAGAGGTCATGCGCTCCTTCTGTGAGCAGCTTTTCCAGATGCGGCTTCAGTTCCTGAAGGCGGGTCTCCACCTGCCCATCCTCCACCAGGTCGTGGATTTCGCCATGAGACTTGAGCACTCCTAGATGGCGCATGGTGGAGTCCAGGTCCTGGATCAGTTCCCCGAGTTCTGGGGTCCCCACATCCTCGCGGCCGAGGATGCTGGTGGCTCCAGCGATGAACCCCTGTTCAGCATCGATCTGCCTGCTCTCAACCACACGGCCAATCGTGTGGCGCACCTCAAACGTGGATGCGCCATTCCAGGTGTCAGGAGCCTTGCGCAGCTCCAACAAAGTCTCGCTGCTCAGGAAGGTGAGCGCATGTTTGAACTGGGCCAGCGGCACCGGCCCATGCTCAGGCGTGTTAACCATCTCACTCACCGTCTCTGTCACAAGCGCGAGCGCCAGATCTGTATTTTCGCCATACTGGCGCAGCGCGTCTTCGGCAAAGGACTTCATTTTGGCGAATTCCTCCTCCACAGGATCCCTTGTCACGCCCTCGGTGATCACCAGTTGACGCAACTCTTCCAACACGGGAGCGAATGCGGTCTTCGTCCTCTCCATCACCCGGGACTGAATCTCCTGCGTGACCGCCTGTTGAATCAGGTCCAGATGGGACTTGATGCCCTCATCGCCTGCGAGCTCGCTCAGTTGAGCCTGTGCCACCCCATCACGCAGCCCGGCCAGCTCTGCCGGCGTCATGTTCTCCAGGTTCACGGCAAGGCGATGCGCCAAGACCTCATTGTACTCGCCTCCCCGGCGCAGCACCGGCCCCATCACCTCCGGCAGTTTGGCCAGTGCGCTGCGCACCCGGGCTTGATCCACCGGATGATCATTGGCCTGACTCAGTGCCCCGAGCAAGTTGCCCACTTGTTTGCTGGTCGCGGCAAGCCCACGGCGAAACTTGTCTTCGCTTCTCACCCCGCTGGGCGTGATCGCATTCAGCACCCGGCTCGCCAGATTGCTCACCTTGTGCGCAAACTTCTGGAGGGTCACTCCAAAGGATCGCGGTGCCTGTGGCTGTGCCAACTCCACCCGCCGTTTCCCAAGTTTGCCCAAGGCGTGATCACCGAATCCGGTGTTCAGCGGGGTGGCATTGAACTGACCAATGACAGTGGGCATCGAAGGCATGACACGAAGAGGATCAAGATTGAAACGAAAGAAACGGACGAACCGCCAACAATCCTATCACTCCCCGTTTGCCCGCCAGAGTTACGAAGATTCCGCCGTTGCCCGTGCAACACGATCTGCAAAAAGTTGCACTTGATCCCCCATTGGAATGCGTTTCAGAATCACCTTATGAAGCGTAAAGCATCTGCGATCTGGAACGGCGGCCTCAAAGACGGCAAAGGCACCCTCACGACGGAATCCGGCGTCCTCGACGCCACGCCCTACTCGTTCTCCACCCGGTTTGAAGGAGAGAAAGGCACCAACCCTGAGGAACTGATTGGAGCGTCTCATGCCGGCTGCTTCTCCATGGCCCTCTCCATGATCCTGGGTCAGGCTGGCCTCACCCCTGAGAAAATCGAGACCACTGCCACCATCACCTTGGAGCAGGTTGCGGGCGGGTTCTCCGTGACTGCGAGTCATCTTGATGTCTTCGTGACCATTCCGGGTGCCGATGCGACCCAGTTCCAGGAAGCGGCAGAAACGGCAAAAGCCAACTGCCCCATTTCCAAGCTCTTGAACGCCAAGATCACAATGGACGCCAAGCTCATTGCTTGATTCAGCTCTTCTGTTTCCTGCCGGAGTCCCATGATCGACCCCGGCGGGATTCACTTGGTTCACATTGTCACTTGCCATTTGTGTTTCCCTTTGGGAATACCACCACATGCCAAAGAAAGTCTCTGCCCGTCCCGCCAGTCCCACGTCCAAGCCATTTTGGATCGGATTTGACCTCGGAGGAACGAAGATGCTGGCCTGTGTGCTGGATGAGAACTACCAGGTGCTGGGAACCGCCCGCAAGTCCACGCAGGGATCGCAAGGTGCCGCCAAAGGCATCAAGCGCATCGTTGCCACTATTCAGGAGGCCATCCAGGCTGCCGGGGTGGATCCCGCCAATCTCAAAGGCATCGGCATCGGCTGTCCTGGCACAGTAAACTCGGCGAGAGGCATCCTCATTCACGCCCCCAATCTGGGCTGGAATAAAGTCTCTCTCGGTCCCGCTCTGGGCAGGGCCCTGGGCTGCCCGGTGATCATCCTCAATGACGTGGATGCCGGCACCTACGGCGAGTACACGCTCGGAGCAGGTCGCGGCTCCCGCTCCTTGCTGGGTGTATTTCCCGGAACCGGACTGGGGGCTGGCTTCGTCTATGACGGTCGCATCGTCCAGGGGCGGAACGTCTCCTGCATGGAGCTGGGCAACCTCTGGCTACCTGGGACCCATCTGGGTTCGGAGAAACCAGGGGCTGTACTGCTGGAAGACCTCACCAGCCGCCTCGGCATAGCCGCCGCCGCCAGCGTAGAGTGCTACCGCGGCAAGGCTCCGGGCCTTGAGACCAAAACGGGGGCCGCCCTCAAGGAGATGAAGAGCAAGGCCCTCACCACCTCCTACAAAGCGGGCGAACCCGGCACCGTGGCCGTCTTTGACAATTCCCTTCACTTCCTGGGCATGGGCATAGCCATGGTCGTCAACCTCCTCGGCCCGGACCACATCACTCTGGGCGGAGGTCTGGTGGAAGAGATGCCCGCCCTGTATCTCAAAAAGCTGCGTGAACACGTGGCCCACTACACCATGCCCGAGCTCTTCCAGGGTGTGAAGTTCTCCGTCGCCAAGCTCGGTGGCAACGCTGTCGCCATCGGCTCGGTCGCCTGGCTACGCAATCAACCGTCCTGATTCATGTCCCAAGTCAAGTCTCCCTCCGCCTCCCCGGTCGCCGCGGAGACATCGGCTGTCGTGCACTTTGGTGCCACTTCGGTAACTCTCCTCGTCGGCGAAAAAGACGGGTCGGGGGTCGTATCCATTCTCGATTATCTGGAGAAGCCCCTGCCTCTCGCCAGGGACATTTTCCGCACCGGCCTGGTCTCCCGCCCGGTCATGGAACAGGCTGCCTCCATCCTCAAGGAGTACCAGCTCACGCTAGAGGAGTACGGAGTGCCCGCCTCCACGTTGCGCTGCTTCACCACGAACATCCTGGCGGAAGCGGCCAACCATGAGATCTTCCTGAACCGCATGCAGGTCACCAGCGGCACTCCGGTGGACCTCATCGATGATGGCGACATGACCCGCCTCATCTACCAGACCGCTGTGCGTCTGCTGAAGAGCAATCCGGCGATTGCGAATGCCAACACCCTGGTGTCCCACATCGGACCCGGCAACACCCGCGCTCTACACTTCATCAAGGGACGTATCATCGCCTACAGCAGCTATCGCCTGGGCATCTTCCGTACCCGTGAGGCTGTGTCACGGAGCGAAGCGGGTGCCGCCCGGCATCTGGCGCATATCGAAGAACAGATCCGTGGTGTGGTGGACCATCTTGCCACCGACTACACCGAATCCACTCCGGACTTCCATGTGGCCATCGGCTCGGAGATTCAGTCAGCCGCGCCCTTGATCGTCAAACCGGAACAGGGTGCCTCCCAGATCACGCTCAAGCAGCTGGAGAAGTTCACTGAGGGCATCGCCGCCATGTCTGCGGATGAGATGGTGCGCAAGCTCCACCTGCACTACACCGGCAGTGAGGGCATGACCGCAGCGCTCCAGACCAACCTCGCCCTGGCCCGCCGTTTCAATGACAAGGTGATCGTCGTCCCTGAGGGAGATTTTCAAAAGGACCTGCTCATGGACCTGCTGGCCAACAACCCGCAGACCAAGACCTTCCAGGACGAGGTGCTCCAGGCGGCCCGGGAGATCGCCAAAAAGTACAAGACCGACCACAAGCACGCTGAGCATGTCGGCAGGTTTGCCCAGCAGATCTTTGCCGAGCTGAAGGACCTGCACGGTCTGGATGCCAAGTACGAGCTGCTGCTTCGTGTGGCTGCCATCCTCCACGAGACCGGCATGTTCGTCAGTGCGCGGGAGCACCACAAGCACAGCCTCTACCTGATCATGAACACGGAGATCTTCGGTCTCAGTGCCAAGGATCGCACCATCGTGGCCCTTCTCGCCCGCTACCACCGCCGGTACAACCCGGACAACAACCACCCGCACTTCTCGGATCTCTCGCGCGCCGACCGCATGACCATCTTCAAGCTGGCCGGCATCCTGCGCGTGGCAGATTCACTGGACCGCAGCCACTCCCAGCGTATCAAGGCCGCCCGCTTCCGTCGTGAGGCCGACTCCTTCATTATCGAGACCCCGGGCGTCGAGGACACAACCGTGGAGCAGCTCGCGATCAGCTCCAAGTGCGACATCTTCCAGGAGATCTACGGGTTCGAGGTGATGCTGCGTTCCACCCCTGTCTAAACGAGACCCCATTTTGCCAGTGTGAGCATGAAAACCGACCAATTCTTCAATCGTGAACTGAGCTGGCTTGCGTTCAATGAACGCGTGTTGGAAGAGGCTGCCAAGGACACGCTGCCTGTCCTTGAGCGCGTCAAATTCATCGCCATCACCGCATCCAACCTGGATGAATTCTTCATGGTCCGGGTGGGTGGGCTGCAGTTCCTGAAGGATGCCAACAAGCGGGTGCGGGACCTCGCGGGCCTCACCCCCACCCAGCAGCTTGCCCAGATCCGCGAGCGCACCCTCCACTTCATCGACACCCAGTACGAGATCCTCAACCTCCATCTGCGCCCCCTGCTGCGTGACAAGGGCATCCGTCGCATGATGCCGGATGAATTGACTCCCGGCCAGCGCACCTATCTGCACGACTACTTCAACGAGCAGATCTTCCCGGTCCTCTCCCCCATCGCCGTGGATCCCGATGAGGAGCGCATCGCCCTGCCCGCTCTCCACATTCTCCTCATGAGCGAGGTGCGCTCTCGCGAGGAAGAGAAGGCCCCGGAGACCGTCCGCTATGTGGTCTTCACCGTGCCCCCCAGCCTGCCGCGCCATGTAGTCATCCCAGACGTCGAAGGTGCCACCCATTCCTACATCAATGTGGAGGACCTGGTTGAGATGTTCATCCACCAGTACTTCCCTCAGGAGCAGGTGCATGGCACGGCCCGGTTCCGCATCAGCCGCAACAGCGACATCACCCTGGATGATGAAAGCGCCCAGGATCTCGCAACGGAAATGGAGCAAATCCTGGTGGCCCGGCAGTCATCCAGCACCATACGGCTGGAAATCGAAGAAGAGAGTGACGTCACCCCCAGCCTGGTCAAATCCATTCAGAGGCTCTGCGATGTCAATTCCAGCCAGACCTACATGATCCCCGGTGAGCTGGACCTGCGCTCCTGCTTTGGGCTGGCCTCCCTGCCAGGCTTCGAAAATCTCAAGGTCGCCCCCTGGCCGACCTCGGAGATCCAGGAGGTCGAGGACGCAGTGAGCATCTTCGATCTCATCCGTGAGGACGACTTGCTTCTTCACCACCCCTACGAGTCCTTCGAACCCGTTCTGCAGCTTGTTGAGCAGGCCGCCACAGACCCGAATGTGATCGCCATCAAGCAGATCCTCTACCGCACAGCCAAAAACAGCCGCATCATCAGCGCCCTCATCAAGGCAGCCCAGGCCGGCAAGCACGTGACGGTGCTGGTGGAGCTCAAAGCGCGGTTCGATGAAGCACGCAACCTGGAGCGCGCTGAGGACCTGCTCAATGCCGGTGCCCAGATCATCTACGGCGTGCGAGGTCTCAAGACGCATGCCAAAATCTGCCTCGTCCTGCGGCGTGAGGCCGGGCGCATGATGCGCTACTGCCACTTCGGCACCGGCAACTACAACGAGGCCACCTCCCGCCTCTACACAGACATCAGCTACCTCACCTGCCGGCCGGAATATGGAGCAGATGCCACATCCTTCTTCCACACCGTCACCGGCCGCTCCCGCTTCGTCCACTTCCAGCGCATCAGCATGGCCCCCTTTGGCCTGCGGGAGCGTCTGGTGGAGATGATCCAAAGCGAGACCGAACGCGCCCGCCAGGGCGAGGCTGCCGAGATGAAGCTAAAAATGAACTCCCTGGAGGATCCCCAGATGATCCAGGAACTCTATGCCGCCTCCAAGGCCGGCGTGAAGGTGCATCTTTGCGTCCGCGGCATCTGCTGCCTCCGCCCAGGCATCAAAGGCCTGAGCGAAAACATCCGCGTCGTCAGTATCATCGACCGTTATCTGGAGCACGGTCGCATTTTCTGGTTCCGCCAGGGCGGCAATCCCGTCGTCTTCATCGCCAGTGCGGATTTCATGAACCGGAATCTCAGCAAGCGCGTGGAACTGCTCACCCCAATTGAGGACGCCGATGCCCGCAAGCGTCTGGAAGAGCTTCTGGACACGCAGTTCGCAGACACCGTCCAGGCTCGTGAACTGGACAAGGATGGGGTGTATCTCCCGGTGAAAACGCTCAAACGCAAGCCGCTGCGCTCCCAGGAATACTTTGCCAAACAGGCCGCTCGCCGACATCGCTCCAGATCCCAGTCGCCCGATCTGCTGGTGCCTCACGTGCCCAAGTAAGGTGACCACCCGATGAGTGACACCCCACGCGGCCTGGCGCGGCAGGCAGTAGCCTCTACCCCCGAGACGACGAAGTACCACACCTTCTGGCCCCGCCTGTGGGCCCTGGTGGTGGACGTCGTGATCGTCCTCCCCTTCATCAGTCTGGGGGAATTCCTCCTGCATCCAGAGCGGGGGCAGTCGTCGGTGATCTCGGGTCTGGCTCTCGCTACTTTTCTACCCATCTGCTACCGCACGCTCATGCATGCCCGCTTTGGCCAGACCGTCGGGAAGATGGTCGCGCGGGTGAAGATTCTCGATGCCTCAGAGTCGCGGGGTCCCTCGTTCTGGCAATGCCTGGTGCGGGACCTGCCGGAGTACCTGGTCGCCACCTTGACGGCCTATCATACCATTGAACTGGTGCAACTGGGCCAGTATCAACCAGACCAACCCGACCGGAGCACCTTTGCCCAGATGATTGATCTCAGCTACATCACGTGGTGGTTCGCCGAGGGCATGGTCCTCTCCGCCAACTTCCGGCGTCGCGCCATTCACGACTGGCTGGCGGGGACGGTGGTGGTCAAGTGTCCGCCCAAACGCAGAAATCGGCCCCAAAAGGTCTGACGCGCCTCTGCCCCATCATCCTCATGTCGTCACTCGACCTTCCCATCCGCGCTGCTACCGAAACTGCCGTCCGCCACGGCATTCAACCTGATCGCTGTGACATCCTGCAAAATGCCAGCACCCTGGTCCTTCGGTTGACCGAGAACCTCGTGGCCCGGGTGGTGACGGATGTGGACGGCCCGCGCAAAGGCACAGAATGGTTCGCGAGGGAGAATGCCATCGCCGCCCACCTGACCCGTCACGGGGCACCGGCCATCCCGCTCCATCCAGACCTGCCCCCAGGGCCCCACGAGCACCTGGGTTATACACTGAACTTCTGGCAGTTTGTCACCATCACAGAAGACCCGCCCGCCAACGCGGCCGCAGGCCGCACGCTACAGCAATGTCATGCGATCTTGAGCAGCTTCCCCGAACCCCTGCCCAGCCTCGCCATCGTCCGGGAGAGCATCGATCTGCTGCAGACACTCCGTGACAAGTCGCTACTCCCCTCACCCACCATTGAGATGCTCGGCGCCCACCTTGAGGAAGCCCTTCAGGTCCTGGCCCATCATCCCCAGCAGGCGCTCCATGGCGATGCCCATCCTGGCAACCTGCTGAACACCACCGGAGGCCTCCGCTGGACCGACTGGGAGGATGCCTTTGCCGGCCCGGTGGAATGGGATGTGGCCTCCTTCATCTGGAATCCCCTGCTCCTGGACAACGATGTCAGCACCGCGAACCAAATTGTCGCCGCCTACTGCAAGGCCGGTGGCCGCCTTGATCTCGAGGCGATGAACCAATGCCTGATTGCGCGCGCCGCCGTCATCACGGCCTGGTATCCGGTGCTCTATCCCAATCCCAACGCAGACCGTCAGAACAAGCTACAGCGACGCATCCATTGGCTGGAAAGCCTTTCGCCACACCGTGGCACTGACTTCGGCTTGATCCTGCCCTGATAAAAAGAAAACCGATGCCTGTTAAGGGCACCGGTTTTCCAACAACACAACAACAACTTTAAGCTAACAACTGAAAGGGGCTGAGCACTCGGCCTCAATAGGAGTATCCGCGGTTGCCGTAGTACCCACGGTCGGAGTAGTACCCACGGTTCGCATAGTAGCGGCGGCGGTCATAGTTCCGCTGGTCCTGCGAATCACCGATCATGTTGCCGCCCAAGGCACCCAAGGCACCGCCAATGGCTGCGCCTTCAAGGCCGCGACCACTTTGGTGACCGACAATGCCCCCTACGGCAGCACCGCCCAGACCACCAACGACCGTGCCCGTTCTGGCGTTCGGACCTGAGGCGCATGAACTCATCATCACCGCCGCCAGAGCAGCTGCGCTGAGGACGGGGATACGATGAAAGAGCCGATTAAGAATGGAGGGATTTTTCATGACTAGTCGGGGTTTGAATTGAGATGACTGGAATCAATTCCGTGATCGGCGTGGTTCGCATGGGGATTTCCTCCGCTGGCCGAGGTGGGGTTCTGTTCCGACGGGAACGTTTTGATTTCTTTGGCAGAGGTATCAGGACGCACGTAGTCAGGAAGGAAGCTGGGGAACTCACGGTGTACGGATCTGATGAATCGCATGCATTCTTATGTGCAAAGCACATGCCAGCCTTGCTCCATAACATTCAATGATCTCACAATGAACGCATTACCACCTTTTGACACCCCATTCATCCTCGATCAATTGGTCTCAGGACGAAGCAATTGGCACGATGCCGAGTGCAGATTGCAAGATGCTTTCCTCGACGGAAGGTCAGTTGTCCGGTAACTTTCGGTAATCTGCCATTGTCGCAGTGATTTTTATCATTCCCGAGATGAGGAATTTGTTGTTTAGAGGCCTGTGACGATGGGTGTTACCTTGGCCAGTTTTGCTTCCAATGGGTTCCGATGGGCGGGCTTCTTGAGCCAGTCGTGCGGGCTGGTTGCGCTTGCCGCTGCCGTGCCAGGGGCCTCGTCTGCACAAAGTCAGCTGTACCGAGCCGAATCTCCGTCAGCAGAGCCCGCGACAGCCTTCGTCTGGCAAGCCAGATCAGACACCCCCTGGGCTACGGGTCTGGTGGCGGCACTGGGAGCTGGGGCCATCGCCGGGTATCTCGTTCACCGGGATCGCAGAAAGCGTTTCGAAATCGCCCTGGAGGGACGCCTCCGCACAGAGAAGTTCATCTCCGAACTATCCGTCTCTCTGATCAACGTTTCTGCCGATCAGATCGATCAGGAAGTCATTCGCGCGCTGGAGAGGATCCAGAGCGTGATGTCCATCGAGCATTGCGTCCTTTTTACCTATTCGCTACGAGCAGAGGCCCTGGTAATCACCCACGAGGCCGACGATCCCCCACGCCCCCCGCTGTCCCAAATCAATGGCTCTAAGTTCCCCTGGGTGCTATCCCATCTGACGGAAAAAGGAACCGTCCGCCTGAACGACACCTCACAGGATCTCCCCCTCGATGCACTTGCCGAGCGGGCAGCGTGTATTGAACTCGGCGTGCGGTCTGCCTTGATCATCCCTCTGCGGATGACGGATGCAGAGGTGCGGGGCGTCGCCTACGCCACCACGAGAGACGCCCGGCAATGGTCAGATGACCTCGCTTCAAGCCTACAGCTGATTGGGGACGTGCTGCTCTCCTCCCTCTCAGCCAAACAGGCAGAAACAGCCCTCCGCCACACCGAGACCAGCATGACGCTGGCAGCGGAGTCTGCCATGCTCGGCTTCTGGCGATGGTATCCCGATGAGAACCGCTCCTGGCTTACCGATCAAGCCCGGGCCATCTACGGATTCGAGAAGGACACCCGGGGCACTCACGCGGATTACCTAAAACGCATCCATCCTGAAGACCGGGCGGCAGCATTGACCCGGTTTGCTCGCGCCATCAAGGTGGACGAGAACTTCGAGCACGAGTACCGCCTCCTCTTCCCCGACGATGACATCCGTTGGGTGGTCGTAAGAGCCCGCCTGGTGCGCAAGCCCAACGGCCGGCTACAGGAGATCGTGGGCGTGAGCATCGACGTCACCAAAGACCGTGAGCAGGAACTGCGCATGCACCGGCAGCACGAGGAAATGGCCCGCCTCGGCCGGGTGGCGGTGTTGGGTGAAATGACAGCCTCGCTGGCCCATGAACTGAACCAGCCCCTCACTGCAATCGTCACAAATGCCTCGGCTGCACGTCGTTTCATGAACCGGGACAATCCCGATCCTGAGATGATGAACGACCTCCTCCAGGACATCACCACCGCAGGGCAGCGGGCCGGGGAGATCATCCGTGGCATTCGCAGCATGGTAAAGCCAGGTGGAGCTGGCAGAGAGGCGCTCGATGTGAACAGTCTCATCTCCGAGGTGCTGAGCCTCATGAAGACAGACATCATGGCCAAGTCCAGCTCGGTGGACTTGGATCTCGCACCACAACTCCCCCAGGTTCACGCCATCGCCGTCCAGGTACAACAGGTGCTCATGAATCTCTTGATGAACGCTCTGGAGGCCATGCAGCACCTGCCGGCAACCAGTCGGCGGCTCACGGTCTCCTCCAGCAGTCCCTCCGGAGAGGCGGTGCACATCTCAGTCCGTGATCTGGGCACGGGCCTGCCCACGGACGTTCCTACCCGGCGGCTCTTTGATCAGTTTTTCTCCACCAAACCAGATGGCATGGGCATGGGCCTTGCCATTGCCCGCTCGATCGTGGAAGGTCACGGCGGCACATTGGAGGCCAGTGACCATCCCGAAGGCGGTGCCAAGTTTACCATCATCCTACCCGTTCGAAAATTCGCACCGCCCAGTTCCAGGCCTGCATGAAAGCCACCTCTTCCCCGCCCGTTGTGTATGTGGTGGATGACGACGAACTCGTCCGCCGAAGCTTGCAGCGGTTGTTCCTGTCGGCCGGTCATGATGCCTTCACCTTCTCCAGCGCAGAGAGCTATCTCCAGCAGGTACTGCCCACCCGGCCAGCCTGTCTGGTCCTCGACCTTCAGATGCCGGGACTCAACGGCTTCGCCCTGCAAGATGAACTGACAGCCCGCGGCTCCCATGAGGGCATCGTCTTCATCAGTGGTCACGGCGACGTGCCAGCCTGTGCCCGCGCCTTGAAAAAAGGGGCGGTGGATTTTTTGATGAAACCCTTTGGGGATGACAGGCTGCTGGCATCTGTGGAGGAAGCACTCGCCTACTCCGAGCGCACTCTGAAGCAGGCGTTGAGCAGGCAGGGCGTGCAGGAGTTGCTGGCCACCCTCACCCCGCGGGAAATGGAAGTACTGCGCGGGGTGATCGCCGGCTACCTGAACAAGCAAATCGCAGCAGATCTGGGCACTAGCGAAAAGACCATCAAGGTGCATCGCGGCAGGGTGATGGAAAAACTGGAAGTCCACTCTGTCGCAGAACTCGTCCGCATGTGCGCCATGATAGGGCTTGAACCGGGATCGGCTGGGGCCGGTCGTGAAGAGGCTGTCTCCACATAGCCGGCTCACCCTGCCAGACACCAAGCAACGGTCCCTATGACGACCCACTTCCCCAACCGTGACCAGCCTCCCGATACTCCGATCTGTGTCGTCGAAGATGACCCCACCGTATTGAGGGCCATTTCCTGGCTGCTCGCTGCTGAAGGGTATGACATCCTTGGCTTCAGTCTGCCGCAGGAGTTTCTCACGCATGTGAGCACGAACAACGTGCCGCTAGTCGTGCTGGATGTGTGGATGGAAGGGATGAGCGGCCTGGAGGTCCAGACCCGTCTCCGGGCCATCTCTCCGACCACCAAGGTCATCATCATGACAGCCAATGCAGACCCTGCTACGCGGTCCCAGGCCGAAGCGGGAGGCGTTGCCGCATTCTTCGTCAAACCCTTCGACACGGACTCTTTCGTCCAGGCCATTGCCGCCATGGTAGGCAGGCGGAAGCCGGCCAGAGTGCCGTAAAGTCCGGCTGACGTTGGACCAAGGTCCAATAGCGACGGGCGAGACGTCGTCGCATATTGTGGCCGTTGAAGCGGATCCTTCCATCGTCGTCTTTACTCCGCATCCCTCTCACCTGTCTGGGGGTCGGCATCGGTGTACTTTCAGCCGCCACCGTGCTGACCATGGCTCCCAAGCTGGCCGTACTCCCCTTGGACGCAATATTGCCCAACACCGCCTGGACGTTTGGCCTTGCCGGACTTGCTTCGGCCCTGGGTACCGGAGCTTGGCTGCTTAAAGCCCCGCGTCCCGGGCATGAAGAGGTTGTTTTCAGAGAACTCCGGGATGCCTGCTCACAAAATGATCCACTGGCTGTCTTTGCGGCTCACACCCGCTGGCTGGCCGCTTTGGACATCGATTCCGAGGACTCATCCGAGATTGAGCTCTTTGCCCCCTTCTCCGAGTGGGAGGAAATGCAGCTCGCAGCAGAAGATGCCTCCCCCCATTGGAAGGGCGAGCAGTTCCTGAGCGTGCTGGAGCAACAGCGCGCTTCATACTTGGGCGAACGCCGCGCCTGAGAGGCTGGCCACATCCTGCAAACTAGGGCATCTCCCGGTTTCAACTGCGGTCCACCCCCACTTTTTTCAGTCAGTTGACTCGGCATTGGACTTTGGTCCAATATCATTAAACTGGCTAATGGGCTAGGATGTGGCATCAGTTTGAGAGAAACAGAAGCCATTCACCGCCTGATGTCCCCTTCCCTGTATGCCGCAAGCTTCCGCCGCCACAACGGCTCCGGTCTCTGCTTGGGCATGGGAAGCCAATGAGACTCCGGTACGGTGCGCATCATTTCAGCACGGGCAACGTAACCAAAGTATTCCGAAAACCAGCTGTAAGGAGTCAACAGCTTGATCTTGGATGGGTCTCGGAGATTGGAAACAAGGTTGCGTTGCCCGGCGCTGAACCCTCAAAAAATTGATGGTTCGGGCCTGAAGGTGCCAAGAGAGAGGCGCCCGCACTGTTGATGAACGTTCGCCGGTGGTAGGATGAGCATTCATATCTGAGGCGGCAAAAATCTCTCCCGCCTGTAGCGTTGATGGCTGATCAAACTCGGAACACTCTTCCCAAGAAGCTGAAGGCCCGAGCCCCCGCCAACAGCCAAAATCAGTGTCCGCTCTGGAGACGCGCAAACTGAGGCATCAGCCGCCACACATACCTTCAACCCATCCGGTCTGATGGCTTCGATGCCTCCAGCATCAGATGACACATTGCCCCTTAATTCAGGATGCTCTCGAACCACATGTCCGTGCGCTCCTGACGGGCTTGAATCCGTGCCTTTCTCCGGTCCATCTTGGACTGGTACTTCTCGTTCCTCTGCTTCAGCTTGTAATAGTACTCCGTATCATCCTGCGTGGAGGAGCAGGAGGTGAGGGCGATGCTGGCCAGAAGAAGCATGAGAATAACTCGGAAATACATGCGCATGAAATACAATGTCCGGGCTGGGAAGTAAATGCTTTGGTGACGTTCCATCACCTGTGAAAACAGGTTTTCACTTGGGTGAGTTGCCGGACTTGGAGCTCTTCTTGGATGCCCCCCCGTCCAAACTGGCCAGATAGGCGACCAGATCGCGAACCTGACGCTTGTTGAGCATGGCACCCATGGGCGGCATCACCGAGATCGGATCAGTCTTCGACTCAATCTGGGCTGTGTCCACCTTCTCCAACGCTCCATCCGCCAGTCGCAACTGGAGAGTCGAGGAAGTGTTGGCCACCAGCGTCCCAGTCAACATTTTGCCATCCTTCAATGTCACCGTCATGATCCCAAAGCCTGGGGCCACGGCTTTGGAGGGCGTGATCAATGCCTCCAGCAGGTAGATCCGATCCTTTTGCTTGCCGATGAGGTTCAGCGCGGGGCCGACAGTGCTGCCTTCCTTGCTCTCGAACTTGTGACAGGCGGTACAGTTCGCCGTGAGATTCTGCAGGGCAATTTCCTTGCCCAACTTCGCGTCTCCCCCTTCCAGGCACTCCTCAAAGGCAGCCGCAGTGCCCGCCTTCTCCGCCAGCGCCTTGTCATGGGTCGCGAGCCTCTCCTCCAGCGCCGGAGCACTGCTGCGGCGAGCCTGGCAGGCCTCGATCAGCTCAAGCAGCACTGCCGCGGGAACCTTGCCAAGTTTGCCGGACTTCCAGGCATCCCACTGCTCGACGAGTGCCTCGTCCCCAGCCTCCATCTGCACACGACCCAACATGGCCAGAGCCTTCTGCTTCTCCAATGTGGTCCCGCTTTTGTATAGCTTCTTCGCTTCTGCCGCGGCCTGGGCCCGGTCACGCAAGAGCACATTGTCCAACGCCGCGACCCGAAGAAGTTCCGGTGCTTTCGCCCCCAGGATGGCGTCTAGCGCCGCCACCAAATCGTCAGAACCTGGATGCTGATCCGCAAGCAACCGGAGGGCCTCCACCCGCACCTCAGGACTGGCGCTTTCCTCCATCACCGCGGCACGCGCTACGCGAGACTCTACCGGCACGCGATGGATCGTGAGCAGCTGAACCACCTTGGCCTTGAGCTCTTTCTCAGGAAGCCCCATGAGGGCGTCAATCTTGGCAAGCGCCACCATTGCCAGGGTTTTCGGATCCGCGGAGCCAACGATCACCCGATATCGCCCGTCCACACGGTCTAGAACTGGCGGGTCATTCCAGAGCATGGCCAATTCCAAAGCTTCCATTCGCAGGGGAAGGGGCGAATCCTGACGAAGGGCGTAAGTGATCAGACGTTCAGCGTTCTCCTTGCCTCCGGTCCGCAGGCAGGCATTGAGCGCCCGGCGGGCCACCGCGTCAGGCAAAGCAGAGCTTTTGTCCAACAGCACAATCAACTGGGGCAAGGCAGCCACGATGGACTCGTCATCGTAGATGGCCCGGGCGGCTTCGGAGGCGATCTTGGGATCAGGATCTTTGAGAAATCCGGCCACTCCCGGATGATTCAACCGTCGCAGGGCCAGGAGGCTGGCCATTCGTACCGCACGGTTGGGATGGGCGGCCGATCCCGCCAGAGCATCCGGCGAAGTGCAACCCAGAAGACCGACTACACAAGCGTGGCGAATCCATGGGTCCAGGTCACCGTTTGAAGCGGCCAGTTGGATCAGCGGCAGAGTGGCCACGCTGGTCTTGCATTTACCGAGCGCAATCGCGGCGTGGAAGCGGACGCGGGGATGCGGATCGGAAAGAAGCGGCACCAGATGCCCGCTTTGGACGTCATGGCCTGCAGCATCTCCCATCATTCGGGCCGTCAGCGCACGGATCTCTGGGTCGGAATCCTGGGTGAGATCGTCGAGAATCGTGGTGGCCGCATACTTGCCAGCCCGCATGAGCTGTCCCAATCCCCAGAGGGCGTGCAGGCGCCCCAACTGGGGCTGCTTCCTATCCAACACGACGGATTCCAGGGCCTCGTAAGCGCCTCGCTTTGCCAGCTCAAACTGCGCCCCACGGCGCACCCGCTGGTCAGCGTGCCCCAGCAGCGCGGCGAGCGCCGGGACTTCGCGGGTCTCAAAGCCAGCTTTCAACAGGGTGGCAGTCTCCTGGCGATCCGCCTGCCCCTCTCCGGCAGGATCATCCACCGTCCATACCGCACCGATTTCATTCAGCGCATAGTCCCCACCCCAATCCACCATGAACAACTTGCCGGAGGGGCCCCAGCTCATGCCGATTCCCATGACGCCACTGGCCACCATCTTGTCTTCCTTCAGCCCGAAGGACGCGCCTTCCGGCGTCACCCTCATGGCATTCATCTTCCCGGAGGGGAATTGGTTCAGGAAAAACGTATCCTTCCACCCCCGAGCCAGGGCCGTGCCCGGATTGTACGCGAAGCCCGAGGGGCCATCATGGGAGCTCGCCAGAGGCGGGGTGATGTACTCCGGCTGGGAGGCGTGTAGAGGCTGCCACAAGCCCTCATCCACCCAGGGGCAATACCCCTTCATGTATTGAAAGCTACAGCGCCATCCGGAATCACTCTGCTCGGTGATGTACACCAGGCGTTCCTTTTCGTCCGGCTTGTCCGCATCGTTGTCCACGCCAAAGAGATTGCCGTAGTCATCGAACGCCACTTCCTGCACGTTGCGCAGGCCATGGGCAAAGATCTCAAACCCGCTCCCATCAGGTTCGCACCGCAACACCGCCCCTTGATGCGGGGCTGATGCTCTCCTGCCTTCCTTGGTAATGACGTTCGTGCCCTTGTCACCGATCGTCCAGTAAATGCGCCCATCCGGTCCAACGCACAGACCGTGCATGTCATGCCCGGCGTAGGCGATGTGGTGACCAAACCCGTGAGCTACGATTTCGCGTTCATCCGCCACGCCATCGTCATTGGTATCCCGCAGGCGCCAGAGATCCGGCGCGATGGTGCAATACACCCAGCCGTCATGCCAGAGGATGCCAGCCGCAATCCCCGTCACCTCCGTATTAAAGCCCTCGGCAAACAACGTCCGCTTGTCGGCCACGCCGTCTCCATCGCTGTCTTCCAGCCGGTAAATCCTCTCGGAATGCACGGTCAGGTCCTTCCAGTCGATCGAGCCGTCTCCATTGTGGTCTTTGAGGCTCCCTTCAGGCTTGAGCATCTTCCCCGGAGCCAGCACGTCATGGTAGAAGGCCTCTTTCTGCTCGATGCTCTCAAGGCGCACATCACGCGGGATCCACTGTGTGTGCTCCCGGATGTCGAGATCCGCCACCTTACGACGGGTCGTTTGAGTGACATAAACCCGCCCCTGAGGATCCACCGTGCAGGCCACGGGATCCGGCACATTGATGTCTCCAGACCACTTGTGGAGTTTCAGCCTGGACGAACCAAGCGTTGACTGCGCCACCGCGTCGCCACCACCGCCCAAGGCAAGAAGTGAAAGGGTAAAGACCGCACCAGTCGTGCCGAAGGGGTGCAGAAAACGAGTCAAAATCATGCACCGTGTCTTTCACCTCTTTTTGCCCATCACGCAACCAGCGGAAACTCAACAATTGCCCACGCGGAGGGCAAAAACCGAACCTCCAGCGCCCTGTGCGGAAAGTGAAGAGCATGGCATTGTTCAAACACGCCCCGCGTGCGCTACACCTCAGCACTCCGCGCCCTACTCGCACTCGAGGGTTCAACATGAACAGCCATCCGATGAAACGAGCATAGCGACTGAAACCCAGTGAAATCGTACTGCGGAAACTCTACTGCGGAGCGGTAGGCCATCAGCGCAGTCAATCCTTCCCCAACCAGCCCCCCAGAAGCCAATCGCTCCGAGGACGTCCGGAGGTAGTGCAACAAAAAAGCACGGCGGGTTGCCGTGCTTTTAAGTGACCCTTGAGACGCGAATGAAGCCCTAAGGAGCCTTGGGAGCTTCCGCGGGCTTGGCCTCCTCAGGTGCCTTTGGGGCCTCGACCTTGGGAGCCGCAGCGGAAGCGGGTTTGGCTTCGGGAGATGCCGCAGGCTTTTCGGCAGCCTTGGGAGCTTCAGCGGGCTTCTCGGCGGGCTTGGCTGCCTCTTTGGCTTGGGGTTTCACCTCTTCTGCGGCAGGAGTCGGCGCGGGAGCGGCCGGCACAGGGGCGGCTGTAGGAGCCGGCGCGGGTGCAGCCGGAATCATCGGCGCGGCGGGAGCCTTCAGGAGCGGAGGCGGCGCAGCCCCCAGGGATCCTTCTGCCGGAGATCCTGCACTTCCAGGTGTACCCTCTGCGGACTTGTCACGAAGGACCTCGGAGCGCTTCTTGAGCAGATCCGATACGCCGTAGCTGCTCACTTCAAACACCTTGCCCTCTGTAGCCTTCTCTTTGGCAAGCTTCGCTTCCAGCAGTTTGCCTGCCGCAGCGAACTCGTCGTCGAGACGCTTCTTGTCTTCGGGCTTCTCATCCGCCGCAGGCTTGCGCTCTTTCGGGAAGTTGCCAGATACCTGCACGGTGAGGAAATACTTGGGCTCCGCATCGCCTTCCTTCTTTTCAAGAAGCTGCACCTCGTAGCTGAAGCCCTTGAAGGTTTCCAGTTTCACCTTGGTCGCCCCCTTCATGAACTCGGGAGTAGCCTGTTCTTTGGTCAGCACATCATTGAAGACCACCGCCGAAAGCGCACGGTTGAGCACGTCAGCCTTGGCCGTGTCCAGTTCTTCACCCGGCTTCGCGTCGGTGAGAAGGAAAGGATTCTGCAAGTCCTTGCGGGAAGCACTCCAGCCGTCGGCAGTGTTTGGAGGCGTGATCGTGACGGCCTTGATCTCCTGCACGTCGATGAAGGCCTTGTCGAGCCACGCCTTGGGATCAGCCTGGAGTTCGTAGAGGCTCTCCCCCGTCAGCCACACCGTGTCCCCATCTTTGGGGTTGCGGATCCATCGCTGCTGCCCTGCGCCGCCCATGAAGTTTCCGCTGGACGCCCCACCGGTGCTTTCGACAGACTTCCCGGCCACGAAGGAGCCGAGCACCTCGCCCTTCTCATCCTTCAACTCCACCTGGAGGCCAGTGGACTCCGGACCTGCCTCTCCCGGAGGCAGCAAGCCCACTTCGCCCAGCACGGACTTCCCGACGGTTTGTTTACTGAGGAGTTTCAGACCCGCGATGTCCGCCACCGCCTTGGAGAGCTTCTCATAGGCTGCAGGATAGTTCTCGCGTTCATTTACCACCCACTTGTCGCCTTCAACGACAAGCGTAACGGTGCTTTTGCCTTCACGGATCACCACCTGACGGATGTCCTTGGAGGGGAGATCCGTGAACAAAGTGGCGCGGTCCTTCACCCCCACCAGCCTGGCGGAGTTCAAGCTTTTGTCGCGCAGCTTGCCGTAAAAAAAGGCAAAACCGACGAGTCCGCCGAGGACAATCAACAATACAACTGGCTTTTTCATGGTCAGTGATTCAAGAGAAATGATACCAAGTCACGTGGACGGGGGTTAGTGAGCGGCCTGCAGGGAGCGACGGCGGGCGGCGATGGTGACTCCGACGGCGATGATCAGCAGCGGAACCGCTGCCATGTTGAGCAAGGTGATCAGAAACTCGCGACGATCTTTCATGCGAGTCTGCTCCTTGATGAGCTCACGTCTTTTCGCCATGAGCTCCACCTGCTTGTCCTGAAGCTGTTTTGCCTGGGCTTCGTTGGGGTTCAGCATGATCAGGCCCTGCGTCGCTTTCACGCCGCCGCCCTTGGCGATCTCCTGCACCACGTCATTGAGGTCCTGCTCGATCTTCTGCATCCGAGGACGATACTGCTCCTCAATGTTGGCGTTCAGTTCCTGAAGCTTGGTGAAGGGGCGGTTCGCGGAGGAACGGCTGCGGACGGCGATAAGATCAGCACCACCGGAGAGCAGTTCAACGGTGTTGAGCAACAGGGGCAGGTTCGAGTTGCTCATTCGCATGGAAGCGCCGCCCATCGGGTCACGCTCGACGACGAACTCATCGAACTCCATGTCCACATCGCTGAAGAGGAACACGACGCCATCATTGTTGGCAGACTCTTTGAGAGAAGGCTTGGCCTCCTCCTTCTTTTCACCGGCAGGTGCCCCTGCGGGCTTGTCATTTTCACCACCTGTACCGCCAGGCAGCATGCCCGGGGGCAATCCGCCGGGGAAACCACCGGGCATGCCGGGAATCCCACCCGGACCTTCGGCGGCCGGTGCGGTCGCTTTCGGCTGCCCATCAGGGAACGCCGTCTTGAACCGGCCAGTCAGCCGCACGCCCATGACCTGGGATTTGCCGCTGGCCTGGAAGTTCTTCAAGTCTTCACGCATCGCCTTCTCAGCGTCGGTGGTGTCGATCAGCTGGGATTTCTCAGATGAATGCACCAGAGTCGTGGCAGTCACGTTGCCCTTGGCCGCCACATTGAAGGACCCTGCGGAGAACATCTGGATGAGCTGCAAGGGCTCCGTCATCGGCTCCTTGTCATTGATCCCCTCTTTGGGAATGCTCAGGAAGGTCGGGACCGCCCGGCGATTGTTGGCCGTACGGAAGGTCATGTCAGCCACGACAAGGTTCTTGTCGTAACCCACGCCCCATTCCTTGAAGAGCGTCGGCAAATCGGAGTTCGGAGAAACAAACGTCGTGGGTGCGCGGCCCATCTGTCCGGGGTTGTTGTAGGCCCGGCTCACCAGGCAGTGCGGATCCACAAAGGCGATCACCTTCCCACCCTTGAGCAGGAACTGGTCGATGGCGAATTCTGCACGTGGCGAGATGTCCGCAGGATGGATCACCAGAAGGATGTTGATGTCGGAGTCCACTGCTTCGCTGGACATCGGCACTTCACGCACATCGTAGTCCAGGCGCAGTTGCTGGATCGCAATCCAGGGGCGTTGCTGGTTCTGCTGCATCCCTGGCGGGAAGTTGAAGGCCGGTCCAGAAATGGGCATCGGGCTCATCACGCCGATCACACTGCGCTTGGTGCGTGTGACCTGGGAGAGCGCCCGTGCGATTTGATACTCCAGAGTGCCCTCTTCCGCAGGTGTCAGCGTTGGGATGATCTCCTTTTTATCGAGCGACTGGATGGCGAGGCCGAAGTAGGCCTTGTCGCCTTCTTCGTTCACAGTGTAGCCCTGAATGTCATCTGCCACCGCCTTGTCTTCCTCCTCCGTGTTGGGACGCGGGTCGATGTTTTCCAGGGTGATCTTGCCGCCGCTGGCCTTGGTGATTTCCAGCAGCAGGTCACGCACGGTGTTCCCGTAGGTCTGTCCCCACTGGGGCATCAGCCGGCTGTCTGAAGTGGCGTAGAAGCGGATGGCAACCGGCTTGTCCGGGTTCAAGCCCTCAACAATACGGCGGGTGCCGTCTGAGAGCGTGAAGATCCCCTTCTCCGTGAGATCCATGCGGAAGTTGAGGAAGCCAAGGCCACTGACAAGGATGTTCACCACCACAACGATGGCGATCACAAGCAGCAACACGAGGGCGCTGAGAGTAGTTTTCGATTTCATGCGCGAAAAAAGTTTGGGCTATTGGGTGTCAGGGGCGCATCAGGCACGCTTGGCCTGGATCGCATAGTGGGTGATGCCGAGGCAGACGCCGACGACGCTGAGGAAGTAAAGCACGTCGTCGAAGACGAGCAGGCCCTTGGACATTTCATAGAAATGGGTCATGAAACACAACTCGGCGATGAAGCGCACCAAGCCATCGAGACTGGCTGGCGTGACCTTGAGGAGGAAATCCACCACCTGCTGGAATCCGAAGAGGAAGAGCAGCAGACAGATGGCCACCGAGATGATGAAGCAGATGACCTGGCTCCGTGTGAAAGCACTCACCGCGCTGGTGATGGCCAGGCAGGCCAGAGCATACAGGTAGCTGGCAATGTAGCCGCTGATGATCGGGCCCGGATCAGGTTCGCCCAAGTACGAGACGGTGAGGATGATCGGAAAAGTCAGTGCCAGACCGATGGCCCAGACCGAGGCTGCAGCAAGGTACTTGCCCAGTACGGCATGCCACGGGGAGATGGGCATGGTGGCCAGGAGTTCCATGGTGCCGAGGCGTTGCTCCTCAGACCACAGTCTCATCCCCACCGCCGGGACGAGCACAAGGTAGATCCAGGGATGCCACATGAAGAAGCTGCCCTGTCCCGACAACGTGGCGTTGTTGGAGGAGAGGAAGCCTCCCACGATGAACGTGAAACCCATGGCGGCGATCACGAAGATGAACAGGATGATGTAGGCCAGGGGCGAGTTGAAATACGAGAAGAATTCCCGCTTAAAAACCGCAATGATGTTTTTCGTTGGACTCATGGTGAGCAATTCAGATCAGCTTTAAAAAATCGATTCGGGGGCATCCGCCACTCGAGAGGGCACCCGTCTTTGGTTCTGGTAGACTCTTGGGCCGGTCAGGAGGCCGTGTCGGAGCGTGTGATGGTACGGAACACCTCGTCCAGACGACCTTCCTCACGGTGCAGCTCCTCTACCCTCCAGGACTTAGCAGCCAGCAGCGTGCCGATCTCGCGTACCAGGTCCTCTGGCTTGGCCTTGCGGGAGGGAAACACCCGGCCGGAAAAACCAAGTTCATCCATCACCGCCGCCTCCACCTTGTCCACCCCGGCGAGTTTCTCCAGCTCGGCACGCACGCCCGATCCCGCGAAGCCCCGCACCGTGACCCGAACGGCATCCGCGCCAGGCGCACGGGTTTTCAGGGAATCCGGTGTGCCGTCTGCCACCACCTTGCCGTGGTCAATGATGATGGCGCGGGAGCAGACCGCTTCCACCTCTTCAAGAATGTGCGTGGAGAAGACGATCGCCTTGTTCTGGCCCATGCGCTTGATCAGATTGCGCACTTCATGCTTCTGGTTGGGATCCAGGCCGTCCGTGGGCTCGTCGAGAATCAGCACTTCCGGATCATGGATGATGCTCTGGGCGAGGCAGGTGCGGTGACGGTAACCCTTCGACAGCGTATCCACGCTCTGATTGCGCACCGGCTCCAGGAAGCAGGTCTCCAGGGCTTTGTCGATCGCCTTGGAGCGGGCGGAACCATACAGCCCGCGCATCTCCGCGCAGAAACCGAGGAAGCCGACCACGCTCATGTCCGAATACAGGGGTGCGTTCTCCGGAAGGTACCCGAGGGCCCTCTTGGCGATCTCGGGTTTCTCAAGCATGTCAACGCCACCCACGCTGATCGTTCCAGCCGTCGGCTGAAAGTAGCCCGTCACCATACGCATCGTCGTGGACTTGCCGGCACCGTTTGGCCCGAGAAAGCCGAGCACCTCGCCTTTTTCCACGTTGAAGGTGATTCCATCGACGGCCACCTTCGGACCGAACACTTTGCGGAGGTCTTTTACCTGGATCATACTTTAGGGATTCTGGTCTCTTCCTGAAATGTGCAATTCGAGCGGGGGTTACTAACGCCGATCAGACAGGATTATTGTTCTCATGTTCAAGCGTTGGGAACCACAACTTTCAAAGCAAAAAGACCTCTCCGCGCAAGAATTTTCTTTCATTCAACTTCCCTGAAAAATACCTGTCCAAATCGGCCTAAAATGCGGGTCTCTTCGCCCCTTTTGCCAAATTAATGTCCTCCCCTGGCAAAACGGAAATTCAACATCCTTGCCTCCGAATGCGTCAGTTCGTATGCTGGGTGTCTTTTCTGCCCCGCTCCTGCCCCCAATGCTGACCTCCCAGAACCCAGATCCTACTGCGTCCCGGCCGTTTGTCCTTCTGCGCCCGCTGATTGCCGCCTGGCACTGGTTTTTTCCCCCGACCCAGGCTCATATGGACCGGCAGTCCCGGACCGCCCGGATCGCGGCGGGCTCCTTGATCCTGCTCTTTTCCATCGGGCTGATGGTTTTCACCGTCATGAACGCCCGTAAATGGCACGATGCCTTCCAGACATGGCAGTCCAACCGTCTGATTGACGAGGCCATCAAGCTCAAGGAGCAGGACAAGTTTGTAGATGCATGGCTCAAAGCCCACGAGGCGTATGCCAAAGACGCGGACAACGTAAGGGTGCTCCGCGTCATGGCTCAATTCTACACTTACATGCAGAAAAAGGAGGCAGGTTGGTTCTTCGACCGCCTTCGTCAGAAAGGGGCCATGACAGACGAGGACACGACCTTTGAGATTGAGGCCCTTGCTTCCATTGCTGAGAACAAGCAGGCACAGGACCAGATCGAGCAGGTTCTGCGGACCTCGAAGCCCACCCAGAAGGTCGTGGAACTTGCTGATGTGGTGCTGAGGAAGAACCAACGCAGCCGCCAGCTCCTCCAGATCCTGGACAACTTTGTCGTCCAGGAGCCCGACAACATGGAGATCAAGCTGCTCTATGGCCGCCGGTTGGTGGAGTATGGCACTTCTGATGAGATCGAGAAAGGTCTGAGGCTGCTCTGGGAACTCGCGTCGGACAAGGGGACAAACGGTCTTGCCGCCCTGGAGTTTCTCGACCGCGTCAAAACCATCAGCAGTGAGGAAAAACAGAGACTCATCGAACTGCTGGACAGCCATCCCCAGGTCAAAGAGGAGCACCGGATCGCCGCCTTGCGCCGTCAGGTGGAACTGGAACCTGGCCGCAAACAGGAGATCATTGCCAAAGCCATGGAAGATCGACGCGGGGCCAAACGCGAGGACCTCGTGCCCCTAGCCCGCTGGCTGACCACGGAAGGCGAGAACGAAAAGCTCCTGTCCTACCTGGATGCAGACATGGTCCGGGACTATCCCCCGCTCCTGGAGAATTACCTCAATGCTCTCACACTCCTGGGGAAAAACGAAGAACTGGCCGCATTGATCAACGACCCCCGCACACGTCTCACCACCGCCATTCGCGCCTTTCACAAAGCCCACCTGGCCTACGTGACGAAAGCGCCCTGGGAAAAGGTGAACGAACTGCTCAAGGAAGCCTTGGCAGCGATCCAGAGCGAGGGTCGGCAACCCATGCTTCTGACTCTTGCAGACTATGCCGAGAAGAGGGGTCACCTGAAGATCGCAGAAGAAGCCTACAAGCTGGCTTCCCGGAGTAATCGGGCGGATCTAGCTGGTTACGAGGGCCTGCTCCGGCTCACCTACCGGAACGGAAACACTGCAGGGTTCCTGGCCGCGGCACAGGAAACGGTGCAGCGCTGGCCCGAAAAAGAGGTCTTTGAGGAACGCTACCTCTACAGCGCGCTGATCTCCGGCGTGGACATGGAGCAAGCCATCGGACGCGCCACCCGGCTCCTCTCCTCCCGCCCCGCCGACTCTATGCGGAAGTTGCTCGTCGCCTTGGGTGAGATCCGGATGGCCAACCCCAAATCCGCCGCCACGGCGTTGCAACGGATTGATCTGGGAGATCTCACTCCCGGTCAGGGCGCAGTCCTTTGCGGCATCATGCAGGCCGCAGGCTACGATGACCAGGCCCGCTCCCTCGCTGGCAGAATCCCAGATGACACCCAGATGCTGCCTGAGGAAAAACAGTTCCTGATGATGGCCAAGGCTCCCCCGCGCGGCTAGCCCTGCGCCGTCATTGCATCTTGAACTGCCACGTATGGCAGACGTCAGCAGGCATCAGATTGGAGATTCAATAGGGACTGGTGACAATTCAGGTGTCATTTCCGGCATCGGGAGTATCTTCCTGCACCGTGAAATCCATTCTCGCGCCGTTTCAGCACCTGGAGATTCACAGTCTGCCAGCCGGGGAGATCGTCATGACCCAAGGTGAGCCTCATTGTCGCTTGCTGGTGTTGATTGAGGGCGCGGTGGAAGTGATCAAGGATGACGTCCGCGTGGCTCGCTCGCGGGAGCCCGGCGCGGTCTTTGGTGAACTGTCACTGCTTCTAGGCGGCCCTCATACCGCCACGGTCCGCACCACCCAGTCTTCCTCATTTTACGTACTGGATGATCCAACGGAATTTCTCCGCACTCATCCAGAGGCGGCCATGGAGCTCTGCCGCCTGCTCGCCCGCAGGATCGACGCTCTCAATCGCTACCTGGTGGATGTGAAACGCCAATTCGAAGGGCAGGAAGGCCACATGGGCATGATCGGCGACGTGCTCGATACCTTGATGCACCATCAGCCGAAGGCTTCATCTTAGCTGGGTTGCAGCGCGTTGGGCGTCTGACCATGATCAGGTCTGCCACGCCAGGGGTGTCGCGTGGCAAAGCGGGATGCCTGCTCTACAACGTCTGGGGCGAAGCCAAGTAACGCGGTGGGGCAAGCGCCCCGTTTGCAGGGACCGACGCGAGTCAAAATCGCGATTTAAAACGCCACCGTCTCCGCCCCGCCGCTGCTGCACCAGCGCACCGTCCGGTTCTCCAGATCCACCCAAAGATGCGGCGGCGTGGAGGACATCTCGTACCCCGCATTGAAGGCCAGAGTCGACCCCACCTTCGCCTGCCATGCGCCCTCCGCCTGGAAAGGCGCTTGGTGGACATGGCCGCTGAAGACCAGATCCGGTTTAAGCTCCTCAATCCATTCCTGTAGCTCAGGAGACCCGAAATGCACCTTGCCCGTCCAACTCAGGGGCGTGTGATCTGGCGGAGCATGGTGAACCCATATCCAGGTGCCTAGTCGTTTCGCACCCGCAGCCCGCAGGCCAGATAGAGCCGCCGCACGCTGGTCAGGATGCATTGTCCATGGACAGATGCTGACCGTCACATCCCCCATTTCCACGCAGTCGCCGTCCACCTCAATCCCCGAGTCGCGCAAGTCCTGCATCCAGGCGGCCGCATATGCGGCCCCTTCTTCGGGCTGGTCCACATCGTGGTTGCCTGAAGACACCATCACCCGGGTGTCTCGTACCAGTCGGGTGAGATATTTCTCCACCACCTGACTCTGCACATCCACAGTGACATACGATCCGATGTCCAGGAAATCACCCGCCAGGACCATGGCGTCCACCTCTGCCACCTGCCGGAGCAGCCAGTCGAACTGCTTCAGATTGTAGTGCAGGTCCGCGGTGATAAGGAGCTTCATGCGGTGGCAGGGCACAGGTGTAGATCAACTTCGTACCAGATCAAGACCGCATGAGCCAATCTTCATTGACATTGGAGCAGACTGGCTTCTGCTGGAAAGCCCAATTTCTCAGGAATGAAGTCTGCCAGCACGCCCCCACCCCCGCACCAGTTGCTCACCGCCCACTGGCCCGCCTACCGGTTGCTGGACACGGGTGCAGGCAGAAAGCTGGAGCAATGGGGTACCCACATCATTCAGAGGGATGAACCCAAAGCCTGGTGGAAGCCCACTCTGCCCAAATCAGAATGGCAGAGGGCGGTGAACCAACTGGATGCGAAGACGGGTGTCACCGTCGGCGGGAAGGAGATTTCCTGGACCCTGCCCCTTCAGGATCTACAGATACGCCTCCGCCTGACCCCCGGCTCCCGTCACGTGGGGGCGTTTCCTGAGATGGCACCCCAGTGGCTCTGGCTTCAGCAGAAGATCCGGGCCATGAAGGATCCCAAGCCCAAGGTCCTCAACCTCTTTGGCTACACCGGCATTGCCTCTGTGATGGCCGCAGCCGCCGGAGCAGAGGTGGTCCATGTGGACGCCTCCCGCCCCTCTCTGGATTGGGCGCGAGAAAATCTCGAAATGAATCCCAAGACAACCCACAGCAGCACCGTCCGATGGATGCTGGACGATGCTTTCGCATTCGTGCAACGGGAAGTCCGGCGAGGGAACCAGTACGCTGGCATCCTGCTCGATCCTCCCAGCTATGGGAAGGGACCCAAGGGCCAGATTTGGAAAGCTGAGGAGCAACTCCACGAACTCCTCACCACCTGCAAGTCCCTGCTGCGGGAGAAAGATGCCCTGTTCATCCTGACGCTCTACAACCTCTCCATCTCCGCCTATTCCGTGCACAACCTGCTTCGCCAGGTCTTCGCCCTTCCCTCTCCTGCGATCGAGATCGGCGAGCTTGGTTTGGTGGATGAGTCAGCTGGCAACGTGCTGTCACTGGCCAACTACGGCAGGTTCGCACGTTGAGGCATCACGTATCAGGACGCATCCCGCAAAACTGCCTCGACCTCTGCCGAGGTTGTCTTCCACGAGCACATGAATCTCGCTCCGCCACCGATGAAGCTGTAGTACTTCCATCCAGCCTTCTTGAGCTTTTGATCCACCGCCTCCGGCAATTTAGCGAAGACGGCATTCGCCTCCACCGGATGGAGAAGCTCTATTCCTTCAATTTGACGGAGTCCTTCAGCCAGAGTCCGGGCGTGGTCATTCGCCTGGCGGCCATACTTCAACCAAGCACCGCCTTTGATCAGGCGCCGCCATTGGGCAGAAATGAATCTCATCTTGCTGGCCAACTGCCCCGCCTGCTTGCAGCGCCAGGCGAAGTCGCGGCTCAGATTTTTGTCGAAGAAGACCACCGCCTCGGTCATTGCCATGCCATTTTTCGTACCGCCAAAGCACAACACGTCCACCCCCGCGCGCCAGGTGATGTCCGCGGGAGAGCAGCTCAGAGACGCCACGGCATTCGAAAACCGCGCTCCATCCATGTGAATGGCCACTCCCTTGCTCCGGGTCACGCCCCATAATTCCTTCAACTCCTCAGGCCGGTAAACCGTGCCAAACTCTGTGCTCTGGCTGACGCTCAGGGCCCTCGCCTTGGGATAGTGCAGATCCTGCCGGTGGGTGATAAGCCGGGACACATCAGCAGGATGACACTTCCCCATCTCCCCCTGGGCCAGGAGGATTTTGGAGCCGTTGGAGAAGAACTCTGGAGCCCCGCACTCATCCGTCTCCACGTGTGCCACCTGGTGGGCGATCACACTGTGATAGCTCTGGCAAAGAGACGCCAGGGAGAGCGAGTTGGCGGCCGTGCCAGTGAAGACAAAGTACACGTCACAATCGGTCTCAAACAGTTCACGGAAAGCATCGCAGGCCTCCCGGGTCAGGTGATCGTCCCCATAGGAGGGTTGATGCCCCTCATTGGCCTCTTGGAGCGCCTCCCAAGCCTCGGGACAAATTCCTGCGGTGTTGTCACTCGCAAACTGGCATCCTGGTACGATCATACGAACATGATGGAGAAGACGCCAGGGTTGGAAAGTCAAATTGCGGGCTCCCTGTGGGGAGCCGTGGTGGGAGACGCCTTGGGAGTGCCGGCAGAGTTCCGCAGTCGCCAGGACCTGGCACAGAATCCGATCGTCACGATGACCGGCAACGGCACCCACCACCAACCACCCGGCACCTGGTCGGACGATTCCTCTCTGATCTTCTGCACGGTGGAGTCTCTGCTGGAGTGCAACCATCTGGTCGCCCAAGACATGGCCGAGCGCTTCCTGCGCTGGTTGCGCCGCGGCTACTGGACGCCCTACGGAGAGGTTTTCGACCTGGGCATCGCCACCCGTCAGGCGCTGGCCCGGTTTGCGGAGGGGCGCCCCGTGGCACGCTGTGGCGGTCGGGAAGAGTTCGACAATGGCAACGGCTCAATCATGCGCCTCATTCCCGTCTCACTCTGGGTCTGCAACACGACCCCAGAGGAGGCCGTCGCATCCTCCCACCTGGCGTCCATCATCACCCACGCCCACCCACGCTCACAGATGGTGTGCGGCTTTTTCACCATTATCGTCCGGGGCCTGTACCAGCAGCTATCACCCTTGGAAGCCTTGAAGCAAGCCTGGTCACAAGCCGAGGCTCTGTACTCCACCGATGAGGAGTTCCACAACGAATGGCCCGCACTGCACAAGATGCACCCAGACATCCTCCCCCACATGAGTGAGTCGGAGGTACCCAGCAGCGGCTACTGCGTCCATACCCTGGAGGCCGCTGTCTGGACCCTGCTGCACACCACCAACTTCGAAGAGTGCGTCCTGCGAGCCGTCAATCTCGGTGAAGACACGGACACCACTGGCTGCGTGGCCGGTGCCCTTGCGGGCCTGACTTACGGCATCGAAGCGGTCCCTGCACAATGGACCCGGGCTCTGGCCAGACATGATGATGTCACGGAAATCATCTCCAGGTTCACCGAAAGGTTGACCCGGCGTTGACGAATCCATTTGCGCCCGCCATTCCACATGACACACTCCGGGGAAACGAACCCTTATGCGCTGCCCCAAGTGCGGAACTCTCGAAGACAAAGTCATCGATTCGCGTGAAGCGAAGGATGGCAGCTCGGTGCGCCGTCGCAGGGAGTGTCTTTCCTGCAACCATCGGTTTACCACGTATGAGCAGGTGGAACACGAAGAGCTGCGGGTGATCAAGCGCAACGAATCGCGGCAGCCTTTCAGCAGGGCAAAACTGATCGACAGCATGAAGAAAGCCTGCGGCAAGCGACCTGTCGGCATTGAGCTGCTGGAGCATGCCGCAGACGCCATCATCACCGAGATCAGCGCCGCTGGTTACCGTGAGGTACCCTCCCGCGTGCTCGGCGTGAAGGTGATGCAGCACTTGGAGGCCATCGACCACATCTCCTATGTGCGGTATGCCTCCATCTACCGCGAATTCCAGGAATTGGGTGAGTTCATAAGCGAAATCAACTCCTTGGAAACCCGGGTGCCACGTGACGTGAAGCAACCGGAGCTCTTCCGCAAAATGTAGGTGCGGGACCGCCCCTTCCCTGCTCCAATGGCGGGCATGACGCTGTTCCAAAAGATTCTGGCCCGCGAGATCCCTGCCACCTTTATTTACGAAGACGACGACTGCTTCGCGATCAAGGACATCAATCCCCAGGCACCCGTCCATGTGCTGGTGATCCCCAAGACGGTCATTCCCCGCGTCGGTGACGCCGTGCCTGCGGATCAGGGCACTCTGGGCACCCTCCTCCTCGCCGCTGGCAAGATCGCCACCCAGTTGGGAGTCAACGCCACAGACAAGGGCTTCCGCTTGGTGATCAATCACGGGCGCGATGCCGGTGAGACGGTGCCTCACATGCACGTGCACCTGCTGGCGGGTCGTGATCTGACCTGGCCTCCTGGTTGATGCAGGACGAGCGGTTCAGGAGACTATCTCCAGCACAAAAAAGGGCGGTCGTGAAGACCGCCCTTTTCATTGGAATCTCAACTCAATCCACTCAGACCGCATCCGGCAACCGGACATACGGACCTTCCTTGAGAACGGAAGGCTTCAGACCGCGGAGGATCTTCACCCACTCCAGAACGCAGCCAATCACGATAACCGCCACAAATAGGAGGAAGAGCGAAGTGATGCCCACGTCCACCTTTGCGTTAAAGATCGCTGTATGAGCCTCCTTGATTTGAATAGCTGTCAAAGGGACGTTGTCTATGGAACCCGCAGCAAGCACTGCCTGATGTTTTGCAATTTCAGGAAGGAATCCGGCCGCATTGGGCGAGAAGATCTTCATGTACCCGGCACTGAACGTCACACAGAGCAGGAAGACCAGTGGCACCATGGTACACCAAGCATATTTGGCCCGGCCCATCTTGATAATGATGGTCGTGCCCAGGCAAAACGCGATCACCGACAGCAACTGGTTGGCAATGCCGAAGATTGGCCAAAGGCTCTTTGCGATACCCGATGGATCTATGGCACCATTGTAGAGAAAGTACCCCCAAGCCGCCACGAGGGCTGCGCTTGCAACAATGTTGCCCAGCCAGGAACTCGTATCTCCCAACGGTTTGTAAAATGTGCCTAGCAAGTCCTGCAAGATAAACCTCCCAACACGCGTGCCAGCATCGAGCGTCGTCAAAATAAAGAGCGCCTCGAACATGATGGCGAAGTGATACCAAAGGTCGAGGAGGCCATGGCCCGTGTTGAATTTCTTGAACACGGAATCAAACATCGCAGCCATCCCAACAGCGAAAGTTGGAGCCCCCCCTACCTTGCCCACCAAATTCGGTTCCCCCATGTCCTTGGAGAGCTGTTGCATCTCCGCCACCGTCACAGGAAAACCAGCAGCGTTGACGTCCTGAATGGCTTTCTCAATGGCACCTGGCTTGTCATACTTCACTGGGCTGTTGATGGCGAAATACTGGCCAGGTTGAAGGGCGCAGGCGGCAATGATCGCCATCAGGGCGACAAGCATCTCCGTCACCATGGCACCGTATCCCACCATGCGAATCTCCTTCTCCCGACTCATCAGTTTCGGCGTGGTGCCGGATGAGATGAGCGAATGGAAACCAGAGATGGCTCCGCAAGCGATCGTGATACACACGAAAGGAAACACCGGGCCAGCCACCACCCAACCGCCTCCGTTCACAAACTTTGTCACGGGCGGCATGTGCAGCGGCGGCGCCACCAGCACGATGAAGATGCCCAGCAGGGCCACCGTGCCCAGCTTCATGAAGGTGCTGAGGTAGTCACGTGGAGCGAGGAGCAACCACACCGGAAGCACCGAGGCACAGAAACCGTAGATCATGATCGCCCAGGCCAGCGACGTATCGCTCCAGGTGAGCATGGCGTTCATCTCCGGCGTGAGAAGGCGTCCGCCCCACACGCACCCGAGCAGGCCAATCACACCAAATGCGGAGACCGTCCCGACCTTCATCCCGGCCCGGATCGCCAGCCCCATGATCATGGCCAGAGGAATGGTCATGGCGATGGTGAACAGGCCCCAAGGGCTGTGCGCCAGGGCCTTGACGACCACCAGACCAAGCACCGCCAGGATGATGACCATGATCGCCAGCAGGCTGATCATCGCCACCAGACCGATGAACGGGTTGATTTCGTCCTTCAACATCTGGCCCAGCGACTTGCCCTCGCGTCGCATCGAACTGAACAAAACGACCGCATCGTGCACACCGCCTCCCAGCGTGGCCCCGATCAGAATCCAAAGCGTCCCGGGAAGGTAGCCAAACTGGGCGGCAAGTACCGGCCCCACCAGCGGCCCCGGACCGGCGATGGCGGCGAAGTGATGGCCGAACACCACCCACTTGTTGGTGGGCACAAAGTCTTTGCCGTCGGCCTTCGTGACCGCGGGAGGAGCCCGATGGTCATCCAAGACCAGCACCTTTGCCATCAGCCAGGCGCTGTAGAACCGGTAGCTTACCGCGAATGCACAGACCCCGGCCACGACCAGCCAGAGAGCGTTCACCGGCTCCCCGCGTTGGAAAGCTGACACCGCCACGGCCACTGCGCCCAGCACAGAAATGGCAAACCAAATGAGAATACGCCAGAATTTTGACATGTGAAATATGTATAGGAAGAGGAAGTGCCAGTGGCAAGCGTCCCGTGAACGCTTTCTGCTCACGTTCTCGATTTCAGGCAACGCCCACCGTAAATGAACTTTTGCAGCATGAGGTCTCTCAACGTCCTGCCCGCCCTATTGCTTGTCTTCACGACGGCAATGCTGCACAAGCTGCCCGCAGAAACGAAGGTTCCCTCCGTTCCTACCAAGGAGGACCTCGAGTTTGTGGAAGTCATCAAGTTCATCCCCAACCTCGTCGTGGATCTGCCCTATGCCTCCGAGCAGAACTTTTTCAAGAAGCGCTTCTACTCCGCCAACCGCTGTTTTCTCCGGCGCGGCGTAGCAGAGCGTCTCGCAGAGGTCCAAAAGTCGCTCAATGCGAAAGGCCTCGGCCTGAAGCTCTGGGATGGCTACCGTCCCCGCCGGGTGCAGTGGGAGTTCTGGAAAGTGCTCCCAGATCCTCGCTATGTCGCCGACCCTAAGGAAGGTTCTCGTCATAATCGCGGTGCCGCCGTGGATGTCACTTTGGTGGATCTCACCACGGGCTTGGAACTTTCCATGCCCACCGGATTCGATGACTTCAGCCCCAAGGCTGCCTCAGATTTCCCGCTCCTTCCTCCCCTGGCGATCAAGCATCGCGAGTTGCTGCATCAGGCCATGAGACGGCAGGATTTCAGCCCGTTGCCGAGCGAGTGGTGGCACTTCGACGCCCCAGGCTGGCAGCAATACCCGCTCGAAGATCGGGACCTGCTCGCTGAACTTCCTTGAACGTCTGCTCCGGCCCTGCCCTTTTTTCCTTGTTCCTTTCTCAAATCTCGGGATAGTCCACCTTCCCATGTTTGTAGATCAGATCCGAGTATTTGCCCGTGCCGGTAGAGGCGGCGACGGCAGCGCACACTTCCACCGCGGCAAGTTCCGCCCCAAAGGCGGCCCTGACGGCGGCGACGGAGGTAATGGCGGCAATGTGATCTTGCAAGTGGATCCCAGCACGGACAGCCTGCGCACCTTTTTTTACAATGCCAAGATGGTTGCCGAAGATGGCAAACCCGGTGCAGGAGCCCAATGTACCGGACGCTCAGGCAGTCACGGTGTGTACAAGGTGCCCCCAGGCCTCCTGGTCAGCCGGATCGAGGAGCGCTTCGACGAGGAAACCGGAGAGATGGTCACAGAGACCACCCCAGTGGCCGACCTCACCGAAACGGGGCAGGAGTATGTCCTGTGCAAGGGGGGCAAAGGCGGCAAGGGCAACGTGCACTTCAAGAGCCCGACGAACCAGGCCCCCAAGGAATTCACGCCGGGGACTGATGGCGAATCCGGCTTCTACCATTTCGAGCTGCGCAGCATCGCTGACGCTGGCTTGGTTGGCTTCCCCAATGCGGGTAAGTCCACCCTTCTGACCAAGCTGTCCCACGCCAAGCCCAAGATTGCCAACTATCCCTTCACCACTCTACAGCCGCACGTGGGTGTGGTGGAATTCACCGAGACCCGCCGTGGCACGGTGGCTGACATTCCGGGGCTTATTGAGGGTGCTCACGCCAACGTCGGCCTGGGCCACGATTTCTTGCGCCACATCATGCGTTGCCGCATCCTCCTCTTCGTGGTGGACACACCCGGCAGTGAAGGTCGCGATCCCATCGCAGACATCTCTACGCTCCGTGAGGAAATCTCCCTCTACAGCAGTGAGCTGGCAAAACGCCCCTGGTGCATCCTGGCAAACAAGATGGACCTTCCCCAGGCAGAAGAAAATCTCGCCCTCCTCAAGGATCGCTTCAAGCGGGTAAAAGTGATCCCCATCTCAGCCAATGAAGGCATCGGCATGGATAAACTCAGAGCCTTCCTCTCCGAAAAAATCGGACACGAGATCGACTTTTGATCTCATAAGAGATCCTACTTGGGGATCAGAATGCACCAAAAGGATTTCTGGTTATTTTTGCTAATGTGAATCCAGATTGGGGCCATTGGCGAAGAAGGAGGGTGACTCCTCCTCTTCGCCCATGTGCCCTTTAGCTCCGCCCGGATCCAACTCCCCGGCAAATCTCTCCGAGACCCATCCGCTCAACACTTCCAGCCCACCGTCAGACGTCCCCACGCTTAGCGTGGAGGCGGTGACGGATGAGTACTGGAACCAGGTGGAGCCTCTTCTGCCCTCTGTGGCCCTGGAGAATCTGCAAAAAATCACCCACTCCGGGCCCGGGCGCGGACGCAAGCCTGTCCATCCCCGGCATATTTTCCGCGCTATCATCCATGTCATCGTGAACCGGATCTCGTGGTATGAACTGCCTGAGTCGTCCTTCGGGCTCTCCTACGGCACGGCGGCGATTGCCTTTCGCCGTTGGAGTCGGGATGGATTCTTCGCCCGCCTCCACCAGGCGGGACTCGCCGGTCATGCCCAATGGGAAGGCATCGCCTGGCAGTGGAACAAGGTGCACTCCCCCTGGCAACAAGCAACCCTGCCAGGAAGCTCCCCCATCAAGCCCGTCAAGGCCCGCTCTAAAGGAACCTCGCGGGTGCCCTTCGCGATTGCAGCACAGAATGCTGACCGCGCCGCCTAGCGCACTCACCGCTGTTGAATGTGAAAAAAGATGGGGCACCTCCACCCATTGTACTATTTTGCATTTGCATGATTTTACGTAATAGCTAGACTCTCGGAGGCTCGGTTGAAAAACCTTCTACTTTCTCCGACAAGTTTGGGCCGACTCATCGTGAGCAACGTGCGATTCCCTTCGCCCGATCATGTCACCCCACCCCTCCATTGCAGCAGACGAAGATCGACAGATTCTCGCCGCAGTCGCAACGGGCAGCGAGGAGGCATTCGTTCAGCTTTATGACCGCTTCTCAGCCCTCCTGTGGGCGGTGGCAATGCGAATTTTGCAGGATCCTGCTGAGACCGAGGATGTGGTGCAGGAGACATTCCTTTACATTTGGAAGAAGGCATCGGCCTACAATCCGGATCTGGCTCAGCCGAGCACGTGGATGTGTCTGATCCTTAGAAATCGCTGCCTGGACCGCCTCCGATCCCGCCATCGTCGGGAGAAGCTCATGACGGCAGTGAATAATTCCAATCCCGCTGGCAAAGAACCGCAGTCCGATTTAGTCGAGGCCTCCGTACAGTTGCGCGAACTGGGTCAAAAGGCACGGGAAGCCATGGCGGGCATCCCTGAACTCCAGCGCAAAGCCCTCGAGTTGGCCTACTTTTCGGGTCACAGTCATTCAGAGATTGCCCTGGCCATGCGTCTGCCCTTGGGAACCGTGAAAACGATGATCCGCCAGGGCCTGATCTTCCTGCGTGGTCACCTGGAAGAAAAGTGGGGGTAAAGCATCGTCCGCCCTTGTCTTGGGGACCGGATTTCTTTGCGTTCACAAAGCGCTTCCGCGCTGGCATTGGGCAGGATTGTGGCTACCTTGCGGCCCGTCTCACCGGAGGTTCCGGCTGACGCCGCAGGCCCCCACATCGCTCATGATACCCTCTCTCTGGCTCGGCATTGTACTCTCAGTTGGACTGAACGGAAACCCCGCCATACGCCGGTTCCCAGATTTGGTGGCCTCCTCGCCCGTCTCCGCTGCTACAGCCAGACCCTCCGCCATGCTGCCCGGGGTGGAGATTCTTCCCGGACTCAGAGACACCGACCATTTTGAGATTGCCAAAGTGCCACCGCCCTCGGTCAAGGCCAGCTATTCGACGGTACACATGACGCAACCCTACGTTGCGATCACTTTTGACGATGGGCCGCACGCCACCAACACCCCGCGATTGCTGGACATCCTCGCTGAGCGCAACATCAAAGCAACCTTCTTCGTGGTGGGCAAGAATGTACGGGAGTACCCCGCGATCCTGCGCCGGATCATCGCAGAAGGGCACGAGGTGGGGAATCACACCTGGAGCCACATGGCCCTCTCCACCCTGACCCCGGACAAGGTGCGGCAGGAGCTGAGCAAGACCCATGATGCGGTCCTCCAAGCTGCTGGCTACCAGATGCGCCTCATGCGGCCCCCTTACGGGGCGACCAATCTGCGGGTGAAACAGATCTGCTTCCAAGAGTTCCACTACCCCAGCATTATCTGGACGGTGGACCCGCTGGACTGGAAGCAGCCCGGGTCCGCCATCGTTGCCCAGCACATTGTGGCTGGGACACACTCGGGTGCCATCATCCTCGTTCACGATATCCATGCCGCGACCATCGATGCGATGCCAGACACCCTCGACACCCTCCTGGCCCAAGGCTACCACTTTGTGACAGTCAGCCAGCTCCTGAATCTGGGCGACAAGTACCCCGTCACCTCCACGGTTCCCATGGCCATTCCGGTCCCAGAGCCGGAACCGACCATGCCTATTCCTGCCGCCGCCACCGGCAATGGTACAGGTGCCAATCTCGATTCCACGATACCCAATAGCGCAGTCAGGCCCCTCATGGGCTTGCCAGGCGACTCCAACTAACTGACTCACTCCAAATTAAAATCGGCGGACAAAGGTCCGCCGATTCAGTTCATTAAAGAAGCGGCCCAGTGGCGGCTTCGATTGGGCATCAGGAGGTATCCGCACTAGTGCTTCTTGTCGCGGCCCTTGTTGGCTGGAGCCTCGTGACGGGCTTTCCCCTTCTCGAGCACTTTGGCGATCTCGACCTGATGCTGACTCTGGTCCGGCTGGTGAAGCTGGTCCGTGTTCCGGAACTTCGCAGCCTGTTCTTCAAGTTCTGACGTTGCGTAGCGTGACGGCATGGTTAATCACCTCCTTCCGTTTCATGTTTAAACGTTTCCAAGCCCTGTGCCGGACGCCTGAAAAGGGAATTGCCCGGGCTGAATTGCTTTCTCCAATCCACTTGTCACTTGGGCAGGAAAACGCTTTACTCCGTGCCCGTGACGAAAATCCCCAACGCCTTTCAGCGTGCCACCCTTTGGGCCGCCATCACGGCGCTTTCGATAGCGGTGATTGGCAGCCTCTCCATCGGGCTCATCTGGTTGTTCACCAGGGTGATCTCCTTCCTGCAACCCCTGCTCATTCCGTTCGCGGTCGCTGGCGTTCTGGCCTACTTGCTAGAGCCGCTGGTCTCCCGTCTCATCAAGTGGGGGCTGAACCGGCAGCGCGCGGTCATGCTCGTGTTTGTCCTCGCCACAGCCTCCATCGTGGGCGTCTCCCTGGTAATCGTTCCCGCCTTTGCCCGGCAGAGCGTTGATTTTGCCAAGGAAGTCCCGGGATACGCTGAAAAAGTACGCACCCAGGTGTTGGGCTGGGCCACTTCCCTGAACACCCGTCTTATGAACGACTACGGGGTGGACATCCTGCACTGGAGCGTGCCCCAGACTCATCCGACGTCCAACGATGCAGGCGCTGGCCTCCCCACCCCAGCCACCGCAGTGCAAGAAGGCACGGACGCCACTGCCGGGACAGCCGCTCGTGATGCAGCCGCCGCAGAGGCTTCTTACTTCACGCTCCAAGACCTCCTCAGCGGAGACTGGTTGAAGAGCACCCTTCCCAAAGTGGGTCAAAATGCCTGGAACTTCATACGGGCTGGCGTCGGCGGATTCCTGGGAGGATTCGGCTTCCTGCTGTCGCTTGTCATTGTGCCCCTGTACCTCTACTACTTCCTTACCGAGAGTCCGAAAATCGCCGAGAGCTGGTCCCACTACGTCCCTCTCAGGGCTTCCCAGTTCAAGGACGAGGTCGTCAGCACCCTGGCAGAGATCAATGGATACCTCATCGCCTTCTTCCGAGGGCAGCTGGTGGTGAGTCTGATCAACGGGGTCGCCACGGGCCTTGGGCTGGTTATTGTGGGCGTTAAGTTCGGCTGGCTGATTGGCCTGTCGCTCTGTGTGCTCGGCATCATCCCTTACCTGGGCATCGTGGTGTGCTGGATCCCAGCCGTCATCATCGCCTCGGTCCAGGGGGGCAGCTACCTGATTCCAGCCTCCAGTCCCTGGTGGGTGTTTCCGCTCGTCGTCACCGCCATCTTCGCCGTCGTTCAACAGATTGACGGCCTCTTTATCACCCCGAAGATCGTCGGCGAATCAGTCGGCCTCCACCCCATGACCGTGATCGTATCCGTGTTCGCCTGGTCCCTGGTCATGGGCGGGCTGCTTGGCGCGATTCTGGCGGTGCCCATGACGGCCGCAGTCAAGGTGTTGTTTCAACGCTACGTCTGGCAACGGGCGATGATTGCCGGCCGCGTGGAGCCAGAAGGGCTCTGACGTGTGCATACTCTTCAATTCCAGCAAATTCCTGCTCAATCTAAACTAACACTGGCGTTGGAGACGTTGTCTCACTAGCGTTCCTAAATTGTCACATGGATTCAGCCTCACTTTCTCCCGCTCCGTCCGAAAGCTCCGTAACCGCCGATGACATTCGCGCTGCATCCTCTTGGGTGGAGCCGTTGCGGGAGGAGATTGCCCGGGTTCTGGTGGGCCAGAACGACCTGGTGGACCGGCTTCTCATTGCTCTGCTGACCAACGGTCACGTGCTGCTGGAAGGCGTACCCGGCCTGGCCAAGACCCTGACCGTGCGTACGCTCGCCTCCTGCTTGCACGCACGCTTTCAGCGGATCCAGTTCACACCGGACCTTTTGCCAGCCGACGTCGTCGGCACCATGATCTTCAACCCTCGGGAAGGCACCTTCTCCCCTCGCTTGGGCCCGGTGTTTGCCAACCTGGTGCTCGCGGATGAGATCAACCGCGCCCCTGCCAAGGTGCAGAGCGCCCTGCTGGAAGCCATGCAGGAGCGGCAGGTCACCATTGGAGACACCACCTACAGTCTGCCGAACCCCTTCGTGGTCTTGGCCACGCAGAACCCCATCGACCAGGAAGGTACCTACACCCTGCCGGAGGCCCAGCTCGACCGTTTCCTGCTCAAGATCCGGGTGGACTATCCCACCATGGCGGAGGAGCGGCTCGTTCTGGACCGCATGGCCACGTCCAAGCCCAATCTCGAAGTCTCTCCCGTCATTCAGATCCAGCAGATCGCCAACAGTCGTGCGTTGGTCAATGCCATTCACATGGATGACAAGATCAAGGACTACATTGTCGGCCTCATCTCTGCCACGCGCCACCCGGAAGGGGTGATAAGCCATCTGCGCAATTTGATTCGCTGCGGAGCATCTCCACGCGGCACCATCAATCTCGCCCTGGCCGCCAAGGCCAACGCCTTCCTCGCGGGTCGAGACTACGTAACGCCGCACGATATCAAAGCTCTGGCACCGGACATCCTCCGTCACCGTATTCTCCTCACTTACGAGGCGGAGGCTGAAGGCGTGACTACGGAGGACATCGTCGGCCAGTTGCTGAGCAAAATGCCTGTTCCTTGATTCTGGTCCCACCCTCCTTCATGCTGCCGCCCCCCGACAACGAAGCTCGCATCAATCGCATCCTCAAACGAGTGCGGAAGATTGAGTTGATCACGCGTGGGCTGGTAAAAGAAACACTCGGCGGCGCCTACCACAGCCGCTTCAAAGGCCAGGGGATTGAGTTCGATGACTTTCGGGAATACCAGCCGGGAGATGATGTTCGTTTTCTGGACTGGAACGTCACTGCCCGCCTGAATGAGCCCTATGTACGCAAGTACGTGGAAGAACGGGAGATGACCGTTCTCCTCCTCGTGGATGTGAGCCGGAGCGGCGACTACGGCAGCGGAGAGGACAGCAAGCGGGAGCGGGCAGCGGAAGTAGCTGCCGTCTTTGCCTTCAGCGCCTTGCAGAATCAGGACAAGGTGGGGCTGGCCATGTTCTCCAGCGAGGTCGAGTTCTACCTCCCCGCCCGCAAGGGTACCGGCCAGGCGTTGCGCATTGTCCGGGAGATCCTCAACTTCCAACCCACCCGCCGGGGCACTGACCTCGAACCCGCGCTGAACCTGGCCGTCCAGCGCATCCCGCACCGGGCATTGGTGTTCATGATTTCTGATTTCATCTCCCCGGGTGGCCCCGCGTCCTGGGAGAAGGCCCTGCGGGCCGCCTCCAGCAAGCACGACGTGGTGGCGGTGGAAGTGGTGGACCCACGGGAAATGGAGCTCCCCAGCGTGGGGCGGGTCTGTCTGGAGGATCCCGAGACCATGCAACAGGTCATTGTTAACACCTCCAACCCGCGGGTGCGTCGCGAATTTGCCGCACGCGCCCAGGCCATGCGGGAAAACCTGACCGGAATGTTCCATCGGAACAACATAGAGAACATCGTCATTCACACCGATTCCGACTATCTCCCGGCCCTGCGGAGTTATTTCCGCTCCCGCCATCGTCGCTGATTCCGCCCCATGATCCACCGTCTTTCCAGCATGGCGATCCTGGGCGGGCTGCTTTCCGCAGCCTGGGGAGGCACGGCGTTTGCGCAGCAGCGCGAGCCGGTGAATCTCACCCCCCTGCCCTTTCCGGAGATTGACACGCCCCACCTCCCTGAGCCGGGCATGCCCTGGTGGGTCATCACTGGCGGAGCAGTTCTTCTTGTCGCACTTGTGGCCCTGCTGGTGCTCCTGCTTCTGCGCACCAGGGGCACCCGTCCTCCCACTCCACCACCTCACCCGCTGAAGCATGCCCTGCAGCGGCTGGAGACACTCCGGGCTTCACTTGACTCCTTGAACCCCGATGCGGTGGGGCATGAAGTTTCCGTGATCCTGAGGGACTACCAGCAGGCGAGATACCGGGTGCCTGCTCCTTATCTGACGTCAGAGGAGCTTTACGGGAGCAACGTGCTGGATTCCCGTGAAGACGTCCGGAGCCGCTTCAGCCCGCTCGCGAAAATCTACGACAGGCTGTCCTTTGGCCGGATTCCAGCCACTCAAGCCGAGGCGGAGAAGCTTGTGCAAGATGCCACCGCCGCCTTGCAGGAGGAACGTATCTATCTTCCAGCAGCCAGCACATCGTCGCTTGCAGGTCCCGAGGTGGAATCCCCCGCTGCACCAGAACCCCTGCTCCAGCCCCCACCGGTGCCATTGGCGAAGCCCGCCCCCAATCGCGAAGAAAAGCCCGCCAGCTTGAGCTGATCCATCCATCCCGAACTATGCGCATCCCCTTCATGCCTGAACATCAGCTTGCCAGTCCCTGGTGGCTGCTGTTGCTGCTGGCCCTGCCAGTTCTGGCCTGGCTGCGTGGTCGGGCGGGGGACGCGCCCGCCATGTCTTTCCCCATGACGGGGTTGTTGGCCGAGTTGGGGCACCCCACGCGAAGCCGCCCGCGGGGATTCGCGTTCAACCTTCTCCACCTGGCCATGGTCCCCGCCATCATAGCCCTCGCCCGGCCCCAGAAGGTGATCTCGTACGACGAATTGAAGTCGGAAGGCATCGGCATTGTCGTGGCGTTTGACGTGTCGCTGTCCATGCGGATCCGGGACTTCTACATCGGAAACCGCCAGGTGGACCGGATGACCGCCGCCAAGCGGGTGCTGGTGGACTTCATCAAGGGACGCCCGAACGATCGCATCGGCATTGTGGCGTTCGGTGGTGCCCCCTACAACCCCTGCCCGCCCACTCTGGATCATGACTGGCTGTTGAACAACATGGACCGGATTCAGACCGGCATCATGGAGGACGGCACAGCCATCGGGTCAGGCATCGCTGCCGCCGCCCGTCGTCTGGATCAGCTGGAGGTCAAGAGCAAGGTCATCCTCCTCATGACCGACGGGGCCAACAACAGCGGCAAGCTCAGCCCTCAAGACGCAGCGCGCCTGGCCGCCACCCTCGGCATTCGCATCCATGCCATCTCCATCGGCACGCCCGGCATGCATCCTATTTACATGCCAAACGGCCCCCCCATCAATTCGGGTCGCCAGGAGTTCGACCCCGAGACGTTGCAGGAGGTCGCCAACATCGGAAGCGGCAGCTTCTTCCGTGCGGAAGACCTCTCCACCCTGGAACGCATTTTCAAGACGGTTGATGAAATGGAACGTACGGAGATTGAGCGACGCAAAATTGTCGAAACTGCGGACGTCTATTTTTGGTTTCTTCTGACAGCGGCTGTACTGGGTGGAGTCTATCTCATCTGGAAGCAGTCGGCTGGTCACACTGCCCCGTCCATTGCCTGAGACCCGCCAGTTTTACCCATGAACTTTGGAGCGCCCAGTTTTGCCTACCTGCTCTTTCTGCTGCCCTTGCTGGCGCTGCTGAAGATCGTGGCGGACGCCAAGGGGCAGAAGGCCGTTCAGGCCTTTGCCCTCTCAGAAAGGCTGCGCAATCAACTGCTGGGTGGCGCTTCCCGCATGTGGTCCAGCCTCCATTTCGGCCTGCAACTGCTGGGCCTCGGTTTCTTTTTCATCGCCTTGACCCGCCCCCAGTACGGCCTGGAAACCCGCGTGGATGAGCGTTCGGGGCGCAACATCTTCATCGCCATCGACACCTCGAAGTCCATGCTCGCGGACGATGTGTCTCCCAACCGGCTGGGGCGCGCCAAACTGGCCGCTCAAGATCTACTGGAAAGGCTGCCCAATGACCGGGTGGGGGTCATCGCCTTTGCGGGTCGCTCGTACCTCCAGGCCCCGTTGACCAACGACCACGAAGCGGTCATCGAGTGCATCCAGTCTCTGGATCACACGACCATTCCCCGGGGTGGCAGCAGCATCGCCTCCGCCATTCAGCTTGCCGTGGAGACCATTGACAAGGTGAAAGGACGGGAGCACGGCATGGTGCTGTTCACCGACGGCCAGGAGACCGATGAAGCCACTCTCACGGCTGCCCGGATGGCCGCGCAGAAAGGCCTGATTGTGATCCCCGTCGGTGTGGGGACGACGGAAGGGGCACTCATCCCTGATCCGGACGAGCAGAACACAGGGGGCTATCTGCGGGATGAAAACGGCAACGTCATCAACTCCCGTCTGGAGGCCCCCCTCTTGCTGGAGGTTGCCAAGATCACAGGCGGGGAGTTTGTGCCACTCGGCACCCAGGCGCTCACTCAAAACCTTGTGGAACGCCTGCTGGGCCAGTTGGAACGCCAGAAACTGGACTCTCAAAAGGATACGCGTCCGATCGAGCGATACCAATGGCCCCTGGCATTGGGCATCGCCTGCATCTGCCTCTCCCTAATGATGCGCCCCTCTTCCCGGCGTCGGATCAAGGCAGCACCGCTGCCGGTGGAAGCTCAGGCCACCATTCACCACCCTACCACCCCTCCACCCCTGCCCGCCATGGCCCAATCCGCCGCGCCCACCGCCTTGTTGGCTGGAAGCCTCCTGTTGTTGGGAGGGTCTTTGCAGGCCGCCTCTCCCATGGATCTGCAACGCGCCCGCCGTGCTTACGAAAGCGGGCGCTATGAGGCCGCCCGCGATTCTTACCAGCTGCTGCTGGCAGATGAGAAGCCTCCGATCTCCAAGGAAGATCTGTCCTATGGCCTGGGTGCCTCAGACTTCCAGCTCAAGGACTACGACCATGCCGTGAAGGCCTTCAGCGACGCCGCCAAATCGCGAAACAAGGGTCTGCAGAAGCAGGCCCTGCGCGGTCTGGCCTCAGCCTTGTACAATCAGGGGGATCTGTCCCTGAGCAAACAACCAGACTACACGGTACGGGCTTGGACAGATTCGCTGAACCATTTCGACACGGCGCTGGACCTCGAAAAGGACAATATCGAGCTCAAGACGAACCGCGATTTTGTGCAACAACGCCTCGATGAGCTGAAGAAGCAAATCGAGATGCAAAAGCAGCAGCCCAAGCCCGACAAAGACAAGCAGAACGGCAAAGGCAAAGGTGAGGGCGAACCCAAGGAAAGTGAAGAAGAAGGAAAACCTGACCAACCGCAAGACGGGCAGTCTGACCAAAAGAAGCAGACGGACGCCATGGAGAAGAAGTCCGGTGATCTGCCTGAAGGAGAACTCCGCGCTGGCGAAGCTGGCAAGCCCGATGACAAAAAACAAGGGCAGCAGCAGGAGCCCGGTGATGAAAGCAAGGTGAATGACAAGACCGGCTTCAGCCCCCAGGAAGCTCGCAACCAGCTGCGCAACTACGCCAACGACCAGCAGTCCGTCCAGTATCTGCAGCGCCGTGAGCAGCCTCATGGCGGCAAGGACTACTAGCTGCCCCAACGTCACCATGAATTTGAAGCCTACTCCCCATCGCTTGCCGGCCTTCTGTCTTTTGTTGGCGGGACTCATGGTCTTCCTGGCCGCGGGTGCCCATGCCAAGGGACCCAAGGTGAGCGCCACCATTGAACCTGATGCGATCCAGCCGGGTGGCTTTGCCCTTTTTGTCATCACCATTGAAGAGGGCAATGCCGATGAAGCGACCCCCTTGGTGCTCCCCTCCAATGTGGAGCTGGCCCATCCCCTGCCCTCGACAGGCAGACCCCAGAGCGGAGGCCGGTTCCAATACGCTTCCACCATCACCTGGCAAATCACGTCGGACGTGCCCGGAACCCATACCATCCCTGCCCAGGAGCTGCATATCAACGGCGTCCCTTTCAAGACCAACGCCACCAAGCTGGTCGTGCGTGATGATCCGGATGCGGGCAATCAACTGGAGCCCTTGATGACCCTGGAGACCGCCAAACGTCAGATCTATGTGGGAGAAGTCATTCCTGTCACCGTCAACCTCTACGCCCACCGGCAGACCTTTGTCCGTCGCATCGGGCTCATCGAGCTGCCCAAGGACAACTTCGCCATCCAGCGCTTTCCCACACAGCCCAACGAATCCGTCATCACCATCGGCAATGTCCCTTACCGGGCCTATGCATACCAGAGCACCCTCTCGGCACTAAAGCCGGGCAAATTCAAGCTTGGTCCCGCGACTGCGGAGGTGATCCTCGACATTCCCTCCAGCGCTCGCGAGCCATTTCTTCATCCATTGCTCAATCAGATGGAACCCCGGAAGCTGCGCCCTTCCTGCAACGAGATTGAGATCCAAGTCATCCCCCTGCCCGAAGAGGGCCGCCCCAAAGACTTCAAAGGCGTGGTGGGCGATTTTGAAATCACCATGACGGCCGATCCCAAGAACCTCAACGTGGGAGACCCCATTTCGGTGGACATCACCATCACCGGCACTGGCAACTTTGACGCCCTCATGATGCCAAACATGGTGGAGCAGAACGACTGGAAACTCTATCCTCCGAAGCGCTACAACACGGAGTCCCCCAACGAACCTTCCGACACCTCCGGCCAGCACATTGGCTTCAGCCAGGTCATCGTTCCCAAGGCTCCGTTGACGAACATCCCTCCGTTTGAGTTCAGCTTCTTCAGTCCCATCAAGAAGCAGTACGTGACCCTTCGCACCAAGCCGGTCGCCATTCAGGTCAAAGGCGTGGCTCCTTCCAACCCTGCTGCAGCGACCGCTTCTGCGGGCTCCCCTGGAGGAGTCCCTTCGGTTGGCAAGCTGCCGGACGAGCTCGAAAAGATCCCCACCGTGAAACCCCTCGTCACGGACATCCTCACCGTCATGCCCTCCCAAGCGAGCCTGCTGGCCGCGCGCCCCGCCCTGTGGCGCAGCCAGCGATTCCTAGTGGCGAATGCCGCCGCGTTCGGCCTGCTTGCCTTGCTCATCATCGGCAAAATCCTCACCCAATATCTTCGTGAACGCTGCAATCTGACGGACGCCGCCACCCGCAAGCTCTGGCGTGACCTCCATGCCCAGGGCCTCTCTCGCGAGCAATTCTACACGCTCGCTGCCCGGTATGCAGAAGCCCGCCAGCTAACAGGCGAGCAGATTCACCCCATTCTGGAGCACCATGAGAAGTACTCGTTCTCTCCAGGTGCCGCAGAAGCGGGCCGCGAGCCAGTGACACCGGTGGAGAAGTCCACCGTATTGGCCACCCTCCGCTCCGCCCCTGTCCTCCAGGCCTGACGTTTTTCCCGTGATCCATGTTTCGACATTTCCTCTTCCTTCTCGCCGCCTTCGTCATCGCCTCCACGGCCCCCGCACAGGAGGAGTCGGCCCAAGCGCGATACGCCGATGCCAAGGATGCCTTCGACAAGGGCGACTTCCAGGGAGCCCGGAAGATGGCGGAGAAGATGCTTTCGCAGGGGCAGCTCAGCCGTGAGGCCTTTCAGTTGCTGGGAAATGCCCACTACCGTCTCGGTCACCTGGGAGAGGCCTCCCTTTTCTTCAGGCGCGCGAACCTATTCCCCCCCGTTGAGCCAGAGGTGAGGCAAAACCTTGCCCACATTCGCGACCGGACCGGTCACGTGTCGTTCCCTCGGAGTGCCTTTCGTGAACAGTACGCCGGGTTTTTGGGGCGAACGCAGTGGTTCATCACCGCAGTGTCCGCCGCGTGGGTGGCCATTGGTTCCTTCGTCCTGGCCATCTTCCTCCGCCGTCATAGCCCTCTCAGAGTGGGCCTTGCTTTCGTGCGGGTGCTGGCGGTGATCGTGGCTGTGCTTGCAGGATTCGGCTGGTACTGGCGGCCGAGCTTTGAACGCATCGAGAAAGTGGCCATCATCACCGTCCCAGACACCAAGGCCTATACGGCCGCCACCGTTACAGCAGGAACCGTTTCCGCCCTGCCTCCGGGCAGCGAAATCCGGAGGCTGGAAGATCGGGGCATTTGGAGCTACGTGGAAATCCCCGGCGAAGACCAGAACCGCCGGGGCTGGGTGCAAAATGCCGCCTTTGAGCCCCTCTGGCCCTACCAGCGTGGGTATCTGGAGTAGCGCCACCCGGCAGCAGCCTTGGCAGCGCTGCCTAGTTGACGTGGCACCCTCGCAGAAATGTCTGAACAGGAGGCGCTGTTCTGACCTGTTGGGACTCTTTGCAGTTGCATCCGCCGTTGCTCCCGCCTTTGTTCCGGTCAATGGCCTCCCGCTTTGTACACCGCGATATTGTTCAGTTCTCAGATACGGACATGGCGGGAATCATGCACTTCGCCAATTTCTTCCGCTTCATGGAGCGAGCGGAGCACGCCTTCTTCCGATCCCTCGGCTACAGCATCATGGAGCGCCGGGAGAGATTTCCGGCTGATCAGCGCGTAGGATGGCCCCGGGTGCACGCCTCGTGCGACTATGTCTCGCCCCTCCGGTTCGAGGACGAGGTGGAGGTGGAAGTGCTGGTCGATGAGATCCGCACCCGTTCGCTCAAGTACATCTTCCGTGTCCGCAAGACGGATGGTACCCTCGCTGCCGAAGGCAAGATCGCGGTCGTATGCGTGCGGAAAGATCCCGAGACCCGACAGATGAAAGCGGTGGCCATTCCTGCCCACATTTTGGAGAAGATCGAGGTCGCCTCAGAAGAGGTGCGCAGAAGCATCCGGCCGCAAATTGCATCGTAATACGAAGTTCTTGTCCAGAACCCGCCTCGGCTGACGTCTTCTCTCCCCGCCCAAATTCCTCAGTCAACGCTCCACCAAACCATCAAGTGAACGAGAAAGGCAGCAATAAACGCATGAGCTGGCAGATATTCGCAGTGACCACAATGCTCTTCTGGGGCGTGTACGGAGTTCTACTTCACACTGGACGTCTGGGCATGATCGCAAGCGAGGCAGGCAAGGCCGATGTAGCCAACGCCTCCATGAAGGCCTTCCTGCTGGTCGGTGCCGCGTACTTCGTCGTCGCGATCGTAGGCCCCCTCATTGTCCTCGCCAGGAACAACACGAACTGGAGCTTCACCGGCAAAGGCGTCACCTGGAGCTTTATTGCCGGCACGGCTGGCGCGATTGGAGCATTCACGCTGATTTTGGCGCTGGCGGCCGCGAACCGCATGGGCTCGTCCCCAGCGGCGGTGATGTCGATCGTCTTTGGCGGTGCACCCATCATCAATTCCATCGTGGCTCTGTCCATTCATCCGCCAGAAGGCGGATTTAAAGCCATCCCGGTGCCCTTCTTCATTGGCATCCTGATGGCTGCGTGCGGGGGCTTCCTGGTGGCCAAGTTCAGCCCGTCCAATGCCGCAGCGAAAAAACCCGCTGCCGCTGTCGCCCCCGGAGCCCAACACTAGCGAGCTCCATCCAGCCCCTGACTCAGCGGATGTGGGGGTTTGACATTTGAAGTCTGGATACTGGCATTTTTCCCATGTCGTCCCCACTGGACCAAACCATGCGCGTTCACCTTCCGGGGAACGCCTTGAATTTGCGCCAGCGACAGTGGGAAAAGCTGCGGACTCTGATGTACCGCACAGCCAAGACGGACAACTTCAACACCCGTCGCTTCAAGGAGCATGGGATTGATCCCTTCTCCATCCACACGCTGGAGGACTACATCCGCAGGATCCCTTTCACTGCCAAAGGAGACCTGCTCAACGACCGGCTGGCCCACCCGCCGTTTGGCACCAATTTCACAGAACCGCTGGACCGGTACACCCGCTTCTGTCAGACCACAGGTACCGCCACGGGCCAGCCCATGGCTGTGCTGGACACTCCGGCGAGCTGGGAAACCATGCTGGCCTGCTGGCGTCAGGTGTATCGAGCCGCAGGCATCAAGGCGGGAGACCGCATCTTCTTTGCCTTCTCCTTCGGACCCTTCCTGGGCTTCTGGACTGCGTTTGAAGCAGCCGCCCGCGACTGCCTGGTGCTGCCTGGCGGTGGGCTGTCCAGTCAGGCCCGCCTGGAGATGATGGCCCGCTACAACGCCACCGCCCTCTGCTGCACCCCCACCTACGCATTGCGTTTGGGTGAAAGCATCGGTGCCCCCAGTGGCGTCAATCTCGACCAGCTTTCGGTGAAGCGCATCATCGTGGCGGGCGAACCTGGTGGTTCACTGCCCACCACCCGTGAGCGAATCCGCCAGCTCTGGGGTGGTGCCAAATTGTTCGACCACCATGGCATGTCCGAGGTGGGCCCCGTCAGCTATGAAGATCCTGAGATGCCCGCAAGTCTGTGCGTCATCGAGGACTCCTACTTTGCCGAAGTGGTGGACTCAGCGGGGAATGAAGTGCCCGACGGTTCCGAAGGCGAACTCATCCTCACAACCCTCGACCGCAGTGCCTGTCCGTTGTTCCGCTACCGCACGGGCGACTGGGTCTGCAAGAAGATCTTCAATGACCGGCTCTACCTTGAAGGCGGCGTCTTGAGCCGGTGCGATGACATGGTCGTCATACGCGGCGTGAACCTCTACCCGAGTGCCATCGAGAATATTGTGCTCAGGTACCCGGAAATTGCCGAGTTCCAGATCGAACAGCACAAGGTGGAGAACATGGACGAAGTGACCCTGACGGTGGAACTGGCCGCGGGAGTGGATGATACCCTGCTTCACCGCCTGCAGGACCGCCTGCGCGACACTTTTTCCCTTCGCATCCCTGTGAAGCTTGCTCCCCAAGGCTCCCTGCCACGTTTTGAGTTCAAGGCCAAGCGCTGGCGCAAGGTTCTTTAACCAAGAACCGGTGCATCAAACGGCTGTTGAATTTCGTATCGTAGGGACCGGTCCACTGACCTGTGGCTCCTGATCACATCCCCCCTGCGCCCCACATGCCCCTGATCCAGCTCACCAACGTCTCCAAGGCTTACCGCGAACCGGTGAGCGGGCACTCCGTTCCCGTGCTCAAAGGCATTAACCTGCAGATCGAAGCCGGAGAGTCGGTGTCTATTGTAGGACCTTCAGGCTGCGGCAAGAGCACCTTGCTCAACATCCTCGGAACGCTCGATGAACCGGATACGGGTGAGTACCGGTTTGAAGGTGACAGCCTTCAGGGTGCAGGGCCTACCAAACTGGGTCAGCTCCGCAGCGCCAAGATCGGGTTCATCTTCCAGCTCCATCACCTCCTGCCGCAGTGTACGGTCCTGGAGAACGTCCTGCTTCCCACCTTGGCCCTCACCCCCAAGCCAGATCAAAAGGCCGCACAAGACAGAGCGATGGACCTTCTGAGGGAGGTCGGTTTGGATCACCGGGCCAGCTATAAACCCGCCGAACTCTCGGGCGGCGAACGCCAGCGAGCTGCGGTGGTGCGAGCGCTGATCAACGCTCCCAAATTGATTCTCGCTGATGAGCCGACCGGGGCACTGGACGAAGCAAATGCCGACACTTTGACCAACTTGATGATCAACTTGGTGGAAAATTCCGGAATCTCTTTAGTGCTAGTTTCCCACAATCCCACTCAGGCTCAACGCATGAAGCGGGTCCTCCACCTTCACGAAGGCACCTTGTCCGTTTAACCCGCTTTTCTCCACCATCATGACAGCGGGAAAGCTCATTATTGGGAGCCTGAAGCACTATTGGAAGGGCCATGTAGGTCTGTTGTTCGGGGCGTTTCTTGCTTCGGCGATTCTGAGCGGATCGCTCGTGGTGGGCGATTCTGTCCGGGCCAGTCTGCGCAAGGCTGCCGACCAACGCCTCGGCAAAGTGCAGACCGGGCTGCTGGGTGGCGACCGCTGGTTCACCGAAGCTCTGGCGACCAGCCAGGGGGCAGCACCGGTCATCCTCATGCAGGGATCGGTAAGCGCGGCGAATGGAGGAGTGCGAGCCAATGCGGTCCAGGTACTGGGGGTCAACGATGCCTTCTGGAAGCTCAGCCCAAGTGGAAAGACCGTCGCCATCGAGCCCAATGGCCTGGTGGTGAATGAGGCCCTGGGCAGGAAACTGGGTGTAAAAGCTGGCGATACTGTCCTGGTACGCATGGAACTGCCCAGCGTAATCTCCCGCGATGCTCCCTTGTCTGGCAGCACCAATCAGGAAGTGACCATGCGGCGTAAGATCTCTGCCGTGGTGGGTGGCGAAGACTTTGGCAGCTTCCAACTCGCTGCCTCCCAAACGGGCAGTGACACGGTCTATGTGCCCCTGGCGGATATGCAGGCAGAGTTGGAGAAGACTGGCCGCATCAATGCCATCCTCGCCGGGAGCAGCGGCCTGACTCCAGAAGCCACTGAGAAGGCCAAGTCCCTGGAGGACTTCTCCCTCAAGCTAACAAAGGTTCAAGGAAGCAGCAGCGAATGGGAACTGGGCACCGACCGCGTCTTCATGGACGAGGTGCTGAGCAAGAAGCTGTTGGAAAAGCAACCTCTGAGCTATGGGGTCATCACCTATCTGATCAACGGTTTCTCCTCGGCCAACGGCCGCACCCCCTACTCCATGGTCACGGGCCTGCCCAAGACCGTCTTGGAGAGCAAGTTCAAGGCTCCGGCGGACCTGGCTGGCACCCCTCCGCCCATTCTGATTTCCCAGTGGCTCGCTGAGGATCACCAACTGCAGGTTGGGGGTGAGATCTCGTTCCGGTTCTTCACTGTGGGGCTTGGGCGTGACCTCAAAGAGCAGACAGCCACCTTCAAAGTCGCTGGCGTTGTCCCCATGGACAATCCCGACTTGAAACGCGAGTGGACGCCGAACTTCCCCGGAGTTTCTGACGTGGACAACTGCCGCGACTGGGAACCGGGCATTCCCGTGAAGCTGGATGCCATCCGGGACAAAGACGAGAAGTACTGGGATGACTACCGGGGCACCCCCAAAGCCTTCATCCCGCTGGCGGAAGGACAGCAACTCTGGAGCAACCGCTTCGGCAGTCTCACGGCGATCCGGTTTCCCGATGCTGGCCAGGAAGAAGCTACCCTGCGGGGGCAACTGCTTCAGGATTTGCACCTCGTAGACGTGGGTCTGGTCCCCCGCAATTTCAAGGCGGAGGCTGGTGCCGCCGCCAAAGGCAGTGTGGACTTTGGCGGACTGTTTGTCGGGCTGAGCATGTTCCTCATTGGCGCGGCGCTGATCTTTGCCGCTCTGCTCTTTCTCTTCACTATTGAGAAGCGCGCTCCCCAAGTCGGCCTGCTCTTGTCTCTGGGCTGGACTCAGCGCCAAGCCCGGTGGGTCGTGCTCGCAGAGGCAGGGTTGGTAGCGTTGATCGGCTCTGCCTTGGGACTACTGGGCGGGATGGCCTATACCAAACTCGCGCTGGCAGGCCTCAACGGTGCATGGAGTGGCGCAACGGTCGGGTTCAACCTCACCTATGACGCTCACCCCGCCACGTTGGCCATTGCGTGGGTATCGAGCGCCTTGGCAGGCATTGGCACGCTCTGGTGGGCCAGCCGCCGCCTCTTTAAGACCGCGCCCAAGGATCTTCTCGTAGGAGAAGCCTGGGCGGATGTGAAGACTAAAGGACCACAAAAGGCAGGCAGTGTTTGGAAACGGTGGATCCCGCTTGTCTGTCTGCTGCTGGCAGCGGGGATTTCGGCAATGGGCAGTCGCTTGAGCGATCCTCAAGCGGTGTCTGGAGCCTTTTTTGGAGCAGGATTTCTTCTACTGATGGCAGGGGCAACATGGATCAGCCGTTGGTTGCGTCGTCCTACTGAGTCTGGCCCTCCTGCAAGTTCGTTGTTCCGCATCGGCATGCGCAATCTGACCCGCCGCCCGGGTCGCAGTGTGGCGGTGGTCGCCATGATGGCTGGCGGAATCTTCCTGGTGATCGCCGTGAATGCTTTCCGTCTCAGCGGCGCGGCCACCCCAGCAGAGCGCAAGTCAGGCACGGGCGGATTTGTGCTGCTCGGAGAATCCAGCCTGCCTGTCTATGAAGATCTCAATACGGAAGCAGCGTGGGACGCGTTCGCGCTCGACGAGAAACTCATGACGAAGGCCAAGGTTGTCCCCTTCCGCATCCGTGAAGGCGATGATGCCAGCTGTTTGAATCTCAATCGCGCGCAGCGTCCCGTCCTCACGGCCGTGAATCCTCAACTGCTGGAAGACCGCGGGTCATTCACCTTTGCTGGCGGAGGCTGGAGTGCCCTTGTCCCTTCGATGGGCGGCGGAGCCATTCCGGGCATTGCCGACCAGGCCACCGCGCTCTGGGGCCTCGGCAAAGGCATTGGCGACACCATCGCCTACACGGATGCCCAGGGCCGGGAGTTTAACGTCAAGTTGGTAGGCCTGGTGACGGGATCGATTCTTCAGGGCAAGATCATCGTCAGCGAGGCCAACTTCCTCGCCAAGTTCCCAGACGCTGCTGGCTACAAATATTTCCTCGTGGATGCGCCGGCTGATGAGGCCAGCAAGATCAGCAGCCACCTGACCAAGCAGCTCGAATCCCGCGGGCTAGCGATGGAGACCACCTCGGCCCGACTGGCCGCCTTCCAGGCGGTGCAGAACACCTACATCGGCATCTTCACGGTGCTGGGTGGGCTTGGAGTCCTGCTGGGCACCGCAGGATTGGGGGTGCTCGCAGCCCGGAACATCCTCGAACGACGGGGTGAACTGGGGCTGATGCAAGCTTTGGGCTTCCAGCCCGGAGCCCTCCGCTTGCTGGTCGTGAGTGAGCATGCCACCCTCCTCATCACCGGCTTGATCCTCGGACTCGTCAGTGCCGCCATTGCCGTCTGGCCCAACGTCCGGCAGAGCGGCGGCGCTCTTCCCGTTGGCTTCCTTGCCTGGCTGAACTTGGGTATCGTCGCGTTCGGTCTGGCGGTCTGTTTCATGGCAACGCTACTGGCTCTGCGCGGCAAGTTGCTGGATGCCGTGCGGCGCGAGTAGCAGAACCGAATCGCTTGATCGGACAAGGCACAAACTTCCCACACCGGAACAGCTTCCCGCCTACCGGAGATCCAAGGGAGGGGATGCGGCATCCGGATGGATCAGCGTGACCGTGGGTTTTGGGACCTCACTCATGAGGTGGCCATCCAAAAGGCACAACCACGGGTTCCAGCGAGGACGATATCCAGGTGCCGTGGGGGTCAATCCACACCTTTTGGCTGTCCCATGCCGGTTGATCCCCCTCCTGCCGCCGAACGAATCCACACACCACGGCCCCGGCGCCTCTCTCGCCTTTGGCCTTGGCTTATGATCATTGCCCCAGCAGTGATTTTGCTGGTCGAGATTGTCCCTCTCCTGGTTCCTGTGCCCTGCCTGGACGCCTGGTCCTTTGTGCAACAATACCAGCATTTGGTGGAAGACCGCTACTCATGGGAGGCCTTCTTTGCCCCCCACTACGTGCATCCCTCCACCGTCGGGAAGGTAATCTACTTTGCCGTTCTTCACTGTCTCGGGGGAAATGTGGCCGTCCTGCCAATCTTGAGCTGGCTGTTCTCTGCATTGATAGCCTTCTCCGTGTACAAGTTGGCGAGACCTCTCTGGCCTTGCGGAGGAGAGCACCAGGGACGCTCACGTCTGAATGCCACCGTTCTGCTGACCTGCGTCACGTCGGTGATATTTACCGCGGCTCAAGGAGAGGTTTGGATTTGGGATTTTGTCTTTCAAAACTTCATTCCTGGAACCTGCCTGGCCTTGGGGATCTTGCTTTTGCATCGGGAAGGTCACCTGCGATTCCGATGTTTGATGCTCGCCAGCGTGCTTTCGCTCCTCGCCATCTGCTCATTTGGCACGGGGTTCTTCGTTCCCGCATTCCTCGGTCTGATCCTGGTCTGGCGACTGCGGGGTGTCGGCGAATCTTGGAGCAAAACTGGCACCTTGGTCGGTGGCTGGTGGCTGGTCCATGGAGTAGTCGCCTGGCTCGCCCTGACGGCGAGCGGTGGTGAAGATTCCGGTCTTGATGCAGGGACCCTTTTCGAACGCCCTCTGATGAGGCTCCAGTTCGTGTTGATTGTGCTGGGTAACATCTTGGGAAAAGGAACCACGTTCGAACCCGAGGTTCTTTGCGCCATCACGGGTGCGGCATTGCTCACCGCCTTTCTGACCAGCTTGATCTATCTGTGGCGACACCGCGATGAGCGCCCCTTGGTACAGGCAGCGTTCCCTTGGATCATTTTCAGCCTCTACGGTCTTTCGTCTGCAGTGCTCATCAGCTTGGGCCGCATGCATAACTCTCTGGACAATGCCCTGGATGAGCGTTTCGCGACGTTTGATGTGTTCTTCGTTTTTGGGGCACTGCTGCTGCTCGCCATTGTCATCAGGCACTCGGGTCTCAATCACCCGGCATATTCCCGAGCCATGGCCGTACTGCCACCTGCTGCCATGACCCTCTTTGTGGCCCTGCTCGCGGTGAACTGGGCAAACGGCCACAACCTCATGAAGGTGAAGTACAGCCGCATGAATCAAGAGCGGGCCTTGTTGATGTTTGCGAAGGTGATGCCGCTCAACGAGGAATGGATGGACGCGAGGGTCACCCGTAAGTCCGCCTTTCGCCTTGCTTCATTTCTCTCAGACCGCGGGAGGTTGCACGATGTCGTCTTTGCGGCTGACCGGAACATCAAATCGTTCCAACAGGGCAGAGAGATGGGAGGAAAGTGGGCGCGTCTTGATCCGCCCGTGCCCTTGGAAGAAGGAGGGTGGCGGCTTTCAGGTCTGGGTGGGCTGGCGGTGGACAATGCTGCCGATCTGATCCTCGTGACCGCCCAACCCGCCAACGGTTCAGGGAACGAGCAAATCGTCGCCCTCACAGCGCCCCAACTTCAGCAACATTTCTACGACCGGGCGAAGCTGGTCCGCATGCATCCAGAGAACTATCTGGGCTGGCAACAAACCTTGCATGACGAGATGCTCCCGTCTGGCCCGGTTACGTTGAGGGCTTATGTGCTGGATCAGGACAAGCGCATCGTCCACCCGCTCAAGGGTGTTTATCGCCTGGAGCGGGATCATCCTCATGCAGTGTCGGAGGGGTGACGTTGAAAACGTTGGAAGGTCCACACCAAGCCCTGATTCCCTGTACCAGCCGGGGTTCCTTGACGGGATCCAACCAAGCCAGCACCCGCACCACATCGGCATCCGCCATCCCGGTGCAGCCCGCCGTAGCCTCCCCCGGACCCGGCCAGATGTGGATGAAGATGCACGAGCCCAGATGGGGCACCCCTTCTGGATTGTGAGCGATGAAGGCTCCCCATCGGTACAAAACCTTGAATCGATTCATCGGTTCATGGCTGTTCCAGTCCCGGGGGATGAGGTTCGAGTCCACGACCTGGTTGTAGTAGTGGGAGTCGGGGTCATCGACGCCGATGATGCTGTCCGCCAAATGAGTGTAGGGCAGGGTTAGCCCTGGTGCTTCCATCCGGGCATCGGCCTCGGGTGCCATGCCAAAGACAAAGGGCACCCGGAAGATTCCTGCGGGACTGCATCCATCCCCCTCCCGCTTTTCGCGAAACCCTTCCGGACGCGAGGCGCAGTGTTCCCCCACGCCCCAGGCCAAACCGTTCCGCCCCAGGGTTACGGGTATCGGCTTCCGATCGCTGATCCATGGCGAATGTCCATCTTTCCTCACCAGCAGAAAAAGTTCCGCTGTCACTGAGGTGTCTCCGGGTGAGACGACCAGAGCGACCTGTCGGCAGGATACCGGCAGGTCCTTCTCAAAGAAGGCCGGGATCGGTGACACAGGATCGTCAGTCATTTCGCGAGCCGGGACGGAAGGACTCTTCGGTTGACGAAGCTTTAGCGCCAGCCACGTAGCTCCTCCCAGCAAGGCCAGGACAAGAATGAGCAGCACCAGCGCAAGGCCTCCAGACAAAACGCGGGGGGATCGCTTCATGATGGGGCAGGCCATCTCGAAATGGCCGGACGCATCGAAGACGAGAATCTCCGGTGGGACAACCCCAAAATAGACGAATTGAGAATGGAACCGCTGCCACGTGCACACGGGACAAGCTTGGCAGAGACTTCCAGGGAAATCGCACCCAAGATGCCCGCCCCCTAGTTTTCCCTTTTTACCTTTTTACTTTTCGCCTCCCCCGCCCACTCTAACCCCTCATTTTTTCGCCGCCACGCCATGCAAAGCCTTTGGAACGATCAAGAAGCCGCTAGTTTCGGAGCTGACCTCCTCGGTCAGCGTGTGTACACCTCCCGTCTGCTGGGCCGCAATCCACAGCTGGTCCTGCATGGTGGCGGCAACACCTCGGTGAAAATTGAGGAAAACGACTTCTTCGGTGAACCTGTCAGCCTTTGCTACGTGAAGGGCTCAGGCTGGGATCTGGCCACGATTGAGCGCGGCGGTTTCGCCCCTGTGCGAATGAACGCCCTGATGAAGATGGCAGAGCTGCGCTCGATGACCGATGAGGACATGGTGCTGCAGCAGCGGGCCGCCATGACCAATCCCAACGCACCGGCCGCCTCTATCGAGGCCATCCTGCATGCGATCCTGCCATTCCGTTTCGTCGATCACACGCATGCGAATGCGATCTCCGCCCTCACCTGCCATGCCGAGGGTGAAGCACGCGTCAGAGAGGTTTTTGGCAGCCGCGTTCTGACGGTCCCGTATGTGATGCCGGGATTCATCCTGGCCAAGACTGTCTATGACCTCATCAAAGGTCGCGACCTCAAGGCTGAAGGCATTGAGGGCATTGTGCTCCTGAAGCACGGTCTCTTCACCTTCCACGACGACGCACGTCGCAGCTACGAGCTCATGATCGAGATGGTCACTCAGGCGGAGGAGTACCTGACCAAGAAAGCCGGTGCCACCGTAGAGGCCACTGTCGAGGCCCAAGAAGATCTGGTCGGTCTGGCCAAACTCCGCAAGGCCGTTTCAAAAAAGCGTGGTCACGCCCAGTTGGCCAAGCTGGATGCCAGTGCCGTCGCCGTCGGATATTCGCATCAGCCCAATGTCGCCACCTTCGGCACCCGGGGGCCCCTCACCCCCGACCATAGCATTCGCACCAAGCGGACTCCGGCTTTCGTGGGCGAGGACATCGACGCCGCCATTCAGAAGTTCTCGGAAGACTACACGTCCTATTTCACCCGACACGCCAACGGCCAGACCATGCTGGACACCGCACCGCGCTTTGTCATCTGGCAGGGCAAAGGTCTCGTGAGCTTCGGTGACACCCTCAAGGATGCGGGCATTGTCGCCGACATCGCCCAGCACACCGCCGCCACCGTGCAGCTCGGACAGGCCGTTGGCGGTTGGGAGCCCCTTCCGGAGAGAGACATCTTTGAGATTGAATACTGGGATCTGGAGCAGGCCAAACTTCGCAAGGGACCGGCCCGCAAAGTGCACCAGGGCAAGGTGGCCATCGTCACCGGCTCTGCGGCTGGCATCGGCTTTGCTTGTGCGGAAAGCCTGGCCGAACAGGGTGCCACCGTCGTGGGCCTGGATCTCAACCCCGACATCGTAGAAGGCATGGCTCGCATCGGTGCCGTGGGCAAAGTGGTGAACCTGACCGATGACGCCGCCGTGCAGGCCGCCATTGCGGAAACCGTGCGCAACTACGGTGGGATCGACATCGTCGTTTCCAACGCAGGCATCTTCACTGCCGGCCAGTATCTTGAAGATCTGGAGTCATCCAACTGGGACAAAGCCCTGGCCGTGAACCTCACCAGCCACCAGCGCCTGCTGAAGTTCACCATCCCCTATCTGAAGCAGGGCATTGATTCCAGCATCATCCTGGTGGGTTCGAGGAACGTCAAAGCACCGGGTCCTGGTGCCGCCAGCTATTCCTGTTCCAAGGCCGCCCTTACGCAGCTCTGCCGCGTGGCCGCCCTGGAACTGGCACCTGTCGGCGTGCGTTGCAACATCATCCATCCTGATGCGGTCTTCGACACCAAACTGTGGACTCCTGAAGCGCTGCAGCGCAGTGCGGAGCGCTACAACATGACCGTGGAAGAGTACAAGACCCGCAACCTTCTCAAGGCAGAAATCAAGAGCAAAGACATTGGCAACATGGTCTCGGCCATGGCCTCCCCGCTCTTCGCCAAAACCACCGGCGCCCAGATCCCGGTGGACGGCGGCAACGATCGCGTGATTTGATTTGGCAGCCCAACGCCAAACGACATGGTATTTTGGACCCCGCAGAAATGCGGGGTTCTTGTTTTGCACACGCCCTCATCACATAACCCACGAAGGAGCCATACTCAGTTTTCCCCGAAGGGGATCCGGAGCCAGACCCACAGCAGCGCCTCAACCAGCGGCAGCGCCTCAACCAGCGGCAGCGCCTCAACCAGCGGCAGCGCCTCAACCAGCGGCAGCGCCTCAACCAGCGGCAGCGTCCCAACCAGCGGCAGCGTCCCAACCAGCGGCAGCGTCCCAACCAGCGCAGCGTCTCAACCAGCGCAGCGTCTCAACCAGCGCAGCGCCTCAACTCCTCTCCCTCACCCCTTCCCCATCAAATACATGCCCCCCACCAACAACGCCATCCCAGCGACGTTGGCCAGTCGAATGGGCTGACCGTCCACCCACAGTGCGATGAGGGCTGCCCAGATGAAGGTACTGGCATAAACTGGGTACAAGACCGTCAAAGAGCCGCCCTTCTTGAAGGCAGCTACGAAAAGACTCATCACACCCATGTAGCAGGCAATGCCTACAAGGATGCGCCCGTTCGTGAGGTATCCAGCCAGCCCTCCGGTGGCCCGGCGGGCCCCTTCTCTGTAAAAAAACTGTCCGGCGGCACCCAAGAGCGAGGCGAGGAGGAAGAAGATGATCGATATCGCAGGCGTTTTCATAGGAGACTCTGGGGCGCTGCCCAATGGCCTGATTGTGCGATTTCGTCCGATTTATGCCAGAGATTTCCCTTTGCTCCTGCGGACACGTCCGACAAAATGCGCCTCCCCACGCCAGCGAAGTATTTGCCTTGTGATGTCTCAACCGCCTCGTATTTCGCTATCAACTTTCTCCCTACGCCTCGCCCCTCACCCTTGACCCATGAGCACCCGTTACGCCCTCGGTATTGATTACGGTACGAATTCCTGCCGCTCCCTTTTGGTAAACCTGAATGACGGGTCCGAAGTCGGTTCGACCGTCTTCAACTACCCCAGTGGCGATATGGGCGTGCTGACCGATCCCCGTGATCCCAATGTCGCCCGTCAGAATCCACAGGACTACTTGGACGGACTCGAAGCCGTGATTCGTGGAGCGTTGTCCCAAGCCAACGCCAAAATTTCCGACTTTGACCCCGGCGCAGTCGTCGGCATTGGTATCGACACGACGGGCAGCACCCCTATCCCGGTCAACCAACAAGGCACCCCATTGGGACTTCTCCCTGAGTTCAAGGGCGTGCTTAACGCCATGGTGTGGTTGTGGAAGGATCACACCAGCCATGAGGAAGCCGCCGAGATCACCCGTCTTGGTCACGAGATCCGGCCCAACATCATCGCCAAGTGCGGCGGCATTTATTCCAGCGAATGGTGGTGGAGCAAGATTCTCCACCTTCGCCGGACGGATCCAGCAGTGTTTGAAGCGGCCTACTCCTGGGTGGAGCATTGCGACTGGATTCCCGCCGTGCTCGCGGGCGACACGAATCCGCTCACCCTCAAGCGCAGCGTCTGCGCAGCGGGCCACAAGGCCCTGTTCAGCACAGAATGGGGCGGCCTGCCCGACAAGGAATTCCTCACCCGTCTTGACCCCGCACTGGCAGATCTCAGGGACCGGCTGTACTCCGAGGCCCATGTGGCTGACACTTCCGCTGGCACGCTCTGCGCCGAGTGGGCCCAACGCTTGGGTCTCAGAGAAGGGATTGCCATCTCCGTCGGAGCCTTCGATGCCCACATGGGAGCCGTGGGAGCAGGCATCAAGGAAGGCACGCTGGTCAAGATCCTCGGCACCAGCACCTGCGACCTGATGATAGCCCCCAATGACCAGCCGCTCGCCGACATCCCCGGGGTATGCGGCATAGTGAATGGCTCGGTCATGGGCGGCCACTTCGGCATTGAAGCCGGCCAGAGCGCCGTGGGCGACATCTTCCTGTGGTTTGTGAATCAGTTGGTTCCTGAATCCTACGGCACCACGGTGGGTGAAAAGTTCCAAAACATGGAGAAGGCGCTGGCCGGCCACAAGCCGGGTGCATCTGGCTTGCTCGCCCTGGACTGGAACAACGGCAACCGCACCGTCCTGGTCGATGCCCGCCTCACCGGCCTGCTCATCGGACAAACCCTGCACACCAAGGCTCACGAGATCTATCGTGCCTACATTGAGGCCACCGCCTTCGGCGCCCTCACGATCATCAAGCGCATCGAGGAATACGGCGTGCCAGTGAAGGAAGTGATCAACACCGGTGGACTCAGCATCAAGAACGAGACGCTGATGCAAATCTATGCTGACGCGATCGGCCGCCCCATGAAGGTCAGTCGCAGCGAGCAAACCTGTGCCTTGGGGGCAGCCATCTTCGGTGCCGCAGTCGCTGGCGTCGGCACCGTGGCGGAGATCCAGGCGAAGGTCACCGCCACCCGCGAGAAAGTTTACTACCCCATCCCAGAGAACCAAGCCATCTACGAGGAGCTCTACACCCTCTACCGCACCCTTCACGATGCCTTCGGCACCGCCGAATGGACCGGCCGACTGCACCATGTCATGAAGCGTCTCCTCGAAATTCGCGCTCTGCAAAGGAAGTAAGCCCACTCCCCCAACTTTCTCATCGGATTAATCACAGAGAACACAGAGAGAAGCTCCAGAATCTCAATTCTGTAAATTCCGTTAGTTGTGTCCAAAAAATCAGCCTCATTCCCCGCCATCACGCCCCTTCTCCCATCTTGTTAATCCTGTCACAAAAAGCATCACGTCCCCTCGTTCCCAATGTCCCTCGCCTCCCTCAAAGAAGAAGTCTGCGCCGCCAACCGTGCCCTCGAACCTAGCGGCCTGGTAAAACTCACTTGGGGAAATGTGAGCGGGATTGACCGGAGCCTGGGGCTCTGGTGCATCAAGCCCAGTGGCGTGGCCTACAGTGACCTCAAGCCCGAAGATCTGGTAGTGCTCGATCTGGACGGCAAGGTGGTGGAGGGCAAACTTCGCCCATCCTCCGATACCAAGACCCATCTTCACCTGTATCGCGAGTTCGCCGAGATCGGCGGTGTAACCCACACCCACTCTCCCTACGCCACGACGTTCTCCCAGGCCGGACGGGCGCTGCCCTGCTATGGCACGACCCATGCCGATCATTTCTTCGGGACCGTCCCCCTCGCCCGTGCTCTCACTCCAGAGGAAATCGCAGCCGACTATGAGCATCATACTGGCGTGGCGATCGTCGAGCGTTTTCGCGAACTTGGCTTGAACCCGATGGAGATGCCCGCTGTCCTCCAGATCCATCATGCGCCATTCAGTTGGGGAAAAAGCGCGATGGATTCCCTGAACAATAGCATTGCACTGGAGATGTGTGCCCAAATGGCCCTGGGGAGCCTCACGCTCAACCCAGAGTTGACGGCCATCCCTGACCATATTCTCAATAAACACCATTCCCGCAAGCATGGCCCTGGAGCCTACTACGGGCAGAAGTAATTGAGCGTGAGCCTCATCTATCTGGGAATCTAAAAACTTCCCAACATTCGGCACGGTCGGGAGTCGGACATAACCCCCCCTCCCAAGGGGGGCCTGACCCCAATTCCGATTTTCCCCTTGCCCCACCTTTCAAACCGTGGCTAATCGGGGTGCACCAACCCTTCTATTCTACACATTTCCTCATGACAGACCGTCGTATCGTCATCACCGGCATTGGCGTTGTTTCCCCTCTCGGAAACAACAAGGATGACTTCTGGAAGAACCTCGTCGCCGGCAAGAGCGGGATCCGTTTTATCAAAGCTTTCGATACGGAGCAGTACGACACGAAGTTCGGTGGCGAAGTCGTGGACTTCGATCCCAAGGCGTACTTCAAAGATTTCAAGGACGCCCGTCGCGCTGACCGATTTACGCAACTCTCCGTGGGCGCGGCCAAGATGGCTGTGGCCGAGAGCGGCATCGACTCCTCCAGCACCCCGCCGGAACGCATCGGCGTCATGCTGGGCAGCGGCATCGGCGGCCTGACCACTTTGGAGAACAACCACACGCTTCTCATCACAAAGAGCCCCTCCCGCGTCTCCCCTTTCACCATCCCGATGATGATCGGCAACATCGCGAGTGGCATGCTCTCGATGGAATACGGCTTCCTTGGGCCGAACATGTGCATCACCACGGCCTGTGCCACCTCCAACCACTGCATCGGTGAAGCTTGGCGCATTCTGAAATTCGGCGATGCCGATGTGATCATTGCCGGCGGCTCCGAAGCCTCCATCGCCCCCATGGGTCTGGCTGGTTTCGGCAACATGAAGGCTCTGAGCACCCGCAACGATGCTCCGGAAAAAGCCAGCCGTCCGTTTGACCGTGATCGTGACGGCTTTGTCATGGGCGAAGGTGCCGGCGTCGTGGTGCTTGAAGAATATGAGCACGCCAAGAAGCGCGGGGCTCACATCTATTGTGAACTCGTCGGCTACGGCCTCAGCGCCGATGCCTACCACCTCTCCGCCCCGCTTCCCGACGGGTCCGGCGCGGCCCGATGCATGAACATGGCCCTCGGCCATGCGAAGATGAATGCGAACGAGGTCAGCTACGTGAATGCCCACGCCACCAGCACCCCGGTGGGTGACATCTGCGAAGTCCAGGCCATCAAGCGCACCTTCGGTGACTACGCCAAGAACGGCCTCCTCGTCAGCGCCACCAAGTCCATGACCGGTCACCTGCTCGGGGCCGCTGGCGGTATTGAGCTTGCTGCCAGCATCCTTTCCATCCGCGACCAGGTCATCCCGCCCACGATCAATGTGGAAAACCAGGATCCGGAATGCGATCTCGACGTGGTGCCAAACGTAGCCCGTGAAGCCAAGGTCAATGCAGCTCTCAGCAACTCGTTCGGATTTGGTGGCCACAATGCGGCCCTCCTGGTGCGGAAACTCTGATCCTCTGATCCCCACCCGTTGACTCTTTAAAAGCATCACTTGCCCCGGCAGGTGGTGCTTTTTTGTGCCCTCCGGCGAAACCCAGCAGGGCACCCCATTCCGCCCCGAACGTTTGGCAATAGAAGGAGTCCAAAAATGGCACTCCGCTCGATATTAAAAAGTACCGCTCTGCGTGAAAGACTGGGAATTTCAAGGCGGTGCCCGCAACTTTTCATTCGATTAAACAAGAGTTTTCCATCATACTGTATCGAACAGCAGGTTCCCTGGCTTGATCGCCCTCGTGACCTGCCGATTGCGCCGCCGCACCGCATGAGCCCTTCCCTCCGCGCCCTCCAGGCTAACATCACCACCCTGCCCGTGGATGCCATTGTCAATGCGGCCAACTCCTCGCTGCTGGGCGGAGGAGGAGTGGATGGTGCCATTCACCGCGCTGCTGGCCCCGAGCTGTTGAACCAATGTCGATTGCTGGGTGGCTGCAAAACCGGCGATGCCAAGCTGACCATGGGTTACCAGCTCCCGGCAAAGTTCGTCATCCACACCGTAGGCCCAGTCTGGCGCGGCGGGCAGGAAGGGGAACCTGAGTTGCTGGCTTCCTGCTACCGCCTATCCCTGAGACTCGCCTCTTCCAACGGTGTCCGTACGATTGCCTTCCCCTGCATCAGCACCGGCATCTACGGCTATCCCGTGGAACTTGCAGCGGAGATTGCCCTCCACATCGCCAGGGAGGAATCGACCCGTGACACCGGGATCGAGGAGATTCTCTTCTGCTGTTTCTCCGCGCGTGACTTAAAAGTTTACACCCGCCTCCTTGAAACTTCGAAGTCAGCCCCCACTTTGAGTCTTGCCCATTGACCCTGCCATGAGGTCACGCTTCTACTGCATTTTTCTCATCGCCTCATCGCTCTTCCTGCTGATGACGGTCATCCTGCCTGTCTTGAGCGTGGCCGCCAAGCACGGCATCAACGACGAAGAGTGGACGAACATCCAGCGTCGCGGTCTGCCCAGCAGCGCCGCCTTCATGACCTGGACTTCGTGGTCTCCAGCGGACGGCGCCATCTTCTCGATCCCGGTGGATGATTCCGGCGGCCCTCCCCCACCCCTTATCGAGTATCGCATTGGCACAGGGCAAACCTGGCTTTTTGATTTCAATTTCTACCAAGGGCGCTACAAGAACACCAACGGGCAGTGGCAGGTGATTCCGGCCCGCGGTCCGCTCTGGGGCGTGCAGATCCACTGGCACTGGACCTGGATCGCGATGGGTCTGGCTGTTCTGACCACGGTCATCTTTGTCCTGCTAAAGCCCACTTACGAGCCGACGGGGGCCGAAATGCCGCTTCACACCTGACCAAACGCCTTGCGCAGCAAGGCCAGACTTTTAGGAATCGCACTCAGCGGATCTTCCTTCCCTTCAAATTCCAGCGAGACATAGCCGGTAAATCCGGCCTTCTGCATGATGCTGGCGATCCGGTCATAGTCGAGGTCGAGCGTGTACCAGGTGCCGCCACCATAGTACGTCTTTGCCTGGAGCAGCACGGTGTCCGGTGCCAGGAGCGCCAGCCGGTCATAAGGGTCCTCCAGGAAACAACCCGTATCCAGTGTAACTTTGAGCCAGGGGGAATTCACCGCATCCACGACCCGCTTCACGCCCTGGGGAGTGCGGCCCAGACCCCAGTGGTTTTCCAGTCCCATGATCACCCCTCGCTTCCCCGCCTCGGCCGCGAGCCCGCCGTAAGCTTCGATCACCCACTCAAACGCATTTTCTTTTGTATAGCCAGGGAGCGGATCATCCTCGCCCCGCCGCGCCATCAGCTCATCGAAATTCTTGGTCGTACCCCACGTGCCAGAATTCACCCGCATCGTGGGAATCCCCAACTGATACGCCTGCTCCAGGCAGTCCACCGTGTGGTCGTAGTTCTTCTTTCGCTTCTCCTTGTCTGGCGAGAGAAAACCCTGGTGGGTGGAATAACCCATGAGGTCGAGGCCAAGAACAAACGCCTGCCGCTTGATCTTGAACAGCTCTGCGGGCTCATAGGAAGTCAACTGCCGCTGTAGCACTTCGAAACCATCGAACCCCATCCGCGCCGCATGCTCCAGACAAACATCCATCGGGCGCAGGGCCTCCCGATTGAAGCCCCAGAAGGAATAGGAAGAAACGCCGATCCGGTTAGGGCGTAGCTTGGGTGAGACTTCCGCCGCCGAGGAAAGGCTTCCCACTGTGGCGAGTGAACCAAGCGCAGCACTCGAAGCAACAAATTGACGGCGATTCATTCCCTCGAGAGTAAACACATCTTGTCGGGTGGAATCAATCCTCGAACGAGATTGACCGGTTTTGTCAGCATGGAAGCATTGACGTGCCATCGCGGCCGTCCTACCTCTTGTCGTCTTCAGAGGGTTTCGCTTCGGACGCCCTCCCCCCCTCTCTCCATCTCCCCATGCCCAGCTCCTTTAGCGGAATTGGATCGATCTACTACGGCCAGCGTCATTTTCGACCTGACGGCTCATACGTCACGACGGAATGGCTGATCTTTTTCTACTTTCCTGTCTTCCCCATACGGAGCCTCAGGGTTCTCAGAAATCCACAGGCCGACCGCCATTCACTGATCGACAACGGCATAGGTTACCGTGTCCTGGCCCAAGAGCGCCTCTGCTGGTCTCAGGTCATTTCAACCTATGGATTTGTCATTGGAAGCCAGATCTGGATGGTATTCGTCATCGGAGTGTTAGCAGCGTCTTCCGAAGTCTGGAAAGAGTATGAACTTGCAGCGGTGTTTGCTGCAGCCCTTGTGGTAGCTATTCCCTTCCTCCTGGTCCTTTGGTTTCGCATTAAAAACAAGAACGCTGCCATGGCCAACCCACAATTCGACTCACAGAGTTAGGGGTTTCGGATATCCTTCAGATGCCCCTCCACACACAGAGCTTGGAGTCGATACAAGACAGCCCAAGTCATTCCATTTCGGGATCCCATTGACAGGCCAGCTCAACTTTACTTGAGCACATCCCGCACGTACAACTCAGACACGGGCTGGCTCATGTAGTCTTCACCCAGCAACTTCTTCAGCTTGGCCACCGCCGTTTTCCGGTCATCGCCCGTGTTCTTCTCATGGCGGGCCCAGAATTCTTCCCACCAACCTTCGGGCTGCACCTTCACTCCGGCGTATTCCGTGACGCGGCCCGTCTCCCCACCCGTGACCAGGCTGCCCACATAACTGCTCTGGGCATACACACGATCAATTTGGGCCTTGATGGCGGCCACATCGGCTTCCGACACCACCCCGTTGGAAGTGGCCTTGTAGAACTGGACCGTGACGCGTACGGGATAGTCAGGATCCCGGCGAATCGGAAGGTTGTCGATCTCTGTGAAAGGACCCTCCATTTCACCGTGGCCGATGACGGCGTTCTCCACATCACTGGTGCGTGTCCGAGCCGCGCCCCCCGGAGCCGCGGGCATCGCTCCTTCGGACGCTCCGAGTGAGAAGCGACGAGGCCGCTCCTTTTGTTTCAGGGGCACTTGAATGAGGAGCACCATGTTCAGCCCGGTTTCCTCTCCCAGCTTGGGGGCCTGACCTTCGGGACCAGCCTCCTTGGCGACCTTGGAGTCGGACTCCCGTTCACCGGTGAGACTTGCCCGTTGACCATTCGCATTGAAGAAGAGGCGTTGGCCCCAGGCACTGCCACTGGCAAAGGCGTCGCGTTTGTTGTCGATCACCGTCACACTCGTGCCTTCCCTGGTGCACAAGATGGTCAACACCGCGGGATCTCCGCTGATGGACTGGTAGTTGAACAACACCGGGTTGAAGATCGCCTTGCCCTCCTTGGGAATCGGGAGGAAGCACGCCTGGGCACTCACCAGCACTTTGGAATCTCGTGCCGCCAGCAGGGACCGGGCTTGGCCGTCGTTTTTCCACGAACTCGGCTGGCTGAGGAAGTCCAGTGGGCTGGAAAGAAAATCCCTTAGAGAGACCCGCTGGAGACCCCGCCCCCGCTCATTGCCAACCAGCAGGGTGAAGGCGGCGGGATCGATGTCGCAAGACTTGTCATCGAAGTTGGGAAAGCGAATGACAGGCATGCAGGTGGTCTTGAATCCCCCTTTGGTCTCCCGTCCCACCTGGATGGTCATGTCACTGATGTTGGGACCGACGGATGAGCCCTTGAAACGCCCCGTGTCCTCCCAAGTCAGGTCCAGGACTTGCAGGCCACGCGCACGCGCCAGCTCTTGAGCCTTTCCCTCGCGCGACATGGTCGCGGTGCGTTCGATAGCCTTCTCATAGGGATCGCCAAACAAGGACAGGGCAGGTGCCGGGGGTGTTGCGGCCAGAAGTGCGGCAAGCCCCAGCGTCAAGCGGGTGCCTCTATGGGTGAAAATCATTTTCATAGGTGGCGGGGAGGTCTCTGGAGAGGCATGACGGCCTCCCTGAGCGTTTCTTGTCAGATTCCCCTCGCCTGTGACCGGGGCCATCTCGCGGCACATTGCCACTGGCGCATCCACCGCATCCCCCTATGCTGAGCTACTACACGTATGCCCCAGTACGACGCCATCATCATTGGTTCCGGCCCGAATGGCCTGGCTGCCGCCATACGCCTGGCCCAGCAGGGATGGAAGACCCTGGTCCTGGAAGGTGCCGATACCGTGGGCGGAGGGATGCGCACCAAGGAACTGACCAAGCCATTCCACCTGCACGACGTCTGCTCCGCCATTCACCCAATGGGTGTGGCGTCCCCTTTCTTCCGGTCGCTCGACCTGGAATCTCACGGCCTACGTTGGATTCACCCCGACCTGCCCCTGGCTCACCCCATGGACGGTGGTCGGGCCGTGTTGCTGCACCGTTCGCTTCAGGAAACGGCCGCGGGACTGGGCAAGGACGGTGGTCGGTACCGGTTCTTTTTTGATTCTCTAGCAGCTCATTCCCATGAACTCTACGGGGACCTCCTGGCACCAGCCCGCCTGCCCCGGCATCCCTTGTTGATGGCCCGTTTCGGCATGGGCGCTGGCTTGCCCGCCAGCATCTTTGCCCGATATTTCTCCACACCTGAGGCGCGCGCGCTCTTCGCAGGAAATGCCGGTCACTCGGTCATGCCCTTCCATCTACCGCTAACCTCGGCTATCGGGCTGGTTTTGCAAACTGCCGCGCATGCGGGGGGCTGGCCCATTCCCGAGGGCGGCTCGCAGAGCATCGCCAACGCGATGTTGAGCCTGCTGACCTCCCTTGGCGGCGAGGTGCGGTGCAATACCCCGGTGAAGTCTTTTGCCGATCTGCCGGACGCCCGTGCTTATCTCTTTGACATCAGCCCAAGGAATCTCGCCAGGATCTGCGGTCGCGAGCTTCCTCAAGCGTACCGGTACAAGCTGGAACGTTTCCGTCACGGCCCGGGGGTATTCAAGGTGGACTATGCCCTCCATCACCCCATCCCGTGGTCCAATGAAAACTGCCATCGCGCTGGCACTGTCCACTTGGGCGGCACCCTTGAGGAAATAGCCAAAAGTGAGCGGGATGCCTGGGAAGGACGGCATTCGGACCATCCCTTTGTGCTGGTCTCCCAGCCTTCCATGCTCGACTCCAGCCGCGCTCCCGCTGGCAGGCACGTGGCCTGGGCCTACTGTCACGTCCCGCATGGTTCTACGGATGACCGTCTGGAAGTCATCACGCGCCAGATCGAGCGATTCGCTCCCGGCTTCCGCGATTGTATCGTTGCCACGGCTACGCTCAATACCAGCCAGATGGAGAGCTACAATCCCAACTACATCGGAGGCGACGTGGTGGGCGGCATCACAGACTGGCGACAGCTCTTCACCCGACCTGCCAGCTTGTTTCAGCCCTACGCCACCCCCCACCCAAAGATCTACCTCTGCTCGGCATCCACACCGCCTGGAGGAGGCGTTCACGGCATGTGCGGTTATTGGGCGGCGGAGTGCGTTTTGAAGCGCGTTCGCGAGTAGTGGCCAGAGTGAATGACACCACCACGGAGCCCGCCCTGTCTCCATGAACTGAGTCGATCAGGATCCCATTCCCGCCTCACGGCTGCTGGCCCCACATCACGCATCACCCACCCGGTCTTCGCTCGCATGACCCTGGAGCCCATTTTCTCCCGAACCAGGCATCTCTGGCAGGCCTGTGCCACAGGCGGAGCGATCATCCTGTCGGTTGGAACGGCTCATGCCTTCCCTCTGCTCTCACCAGATTCTCCCGTGGATGCCACTCTCACGGGATCGATTGACCTGGAGAGCTATTCCATCGACCAGCCGGCACCCGGCCTGCTGTTCACAGATGACGACACCTACTTCGCCCCCCGCCTCTCGTTGATTCTGGATCTCCAGTGGGGTCCGCACTGGAGCGCCTTTGCACAGGGCCGCGTCGATCGGGGTTTTGATCCGGGCGTGAGATCTGATGGCGACATTCGTCTCGACGAGTATGCCATCCGCTGGAGTCCTTGGGGAGACTCCATGGTGAACCTCCAGGTGGGCAAATTTGCCTCCGTATTTGGCAACTGGATTCCCCGTCAGCTCAGCACCCAGAACCCGTTCATCACCGCCCCTGCTCCGTATGAAAATGTGTTCGGCATCACCGATGCCGCCGCCCCTCTCAGCCGGGGCGCTTTCCTGGAACGCAAGATGCAGGCCGACAAAAAAAGAGACTGGCTCCCCCAGATCTGGGGCCCTGCCTATGCCCATGGCACCTCACTATCCGGACGGTTGGACCAGTTTGAGTACGCCATCGAAATCAAGAGCAGCGCCCTCTCCTCCCGCCCCAGTGCCTGGGAGGCAAGAGAGCTGGAATGGGACCACCCCACCATCACGGGGCGGCTGGGATGGAGACCCGACTCCTCCTTAGCACTGGGCCTCTCTGGCAGCACGGGTGCCTATTTGCTGGAGGCTGCGGACGCCACCCTTCCCGCTGAAAGCGAGCGGGATAACTTCAAGCAGGATACCGTTGGGATGGACTTCCGCTACTCGATCCGCCATTTCGAACTCTGGAGCGAGTTCATTTTCACCCGTTTCGAAGTGCCCGGCGTTGGCGACGCCGACCTGGCCTCTTTCTATGTGGAGGGGCGCTACAAGATCACCCCCAGCCTCTATGCCGCCCTGCGCTGGAATCAGCAGTGGTTTGACGACATTTCAGACGGACACGGCGGCTCCCCCGGCTGGGACCGGGATCTCTACCGGGTGGATGTGGCTCTGGGATACCGATTTGCCCGCAATTTACAGGGCAAGGTGCAGTACAGTTATGGACACGAACCCGGTCTGAACGCCAATGGCAGCCACCTGCTGGCCACGCAGCTCACCTGGACATTCTGACCGGCCACCCGGGAACAGGAGGATCTGCGAATCAGGCTCGTAAGCCGAGCTGGCGGAGTTTTTCCTCGCTCTCCTTCCAGTTCACCTCGTGCGGCAGGCGCTGGGACTTCGCAGCGATGGCTCCGGTCACTCCGGCGGCCTCACCCATGGCCACGGCATTACCGGTCACCCGGTAGCTGGCGTGGGAGATGAAATCGCCGCTGATGCACCTGCCAGCCATCATGAGGCCATCCACATCCCGGGCGATCAAGGCGCGCAGAGGAATGTCGTACGGCTTCACCTTGATGCCCGTGGCATGAATGGCTGCTGTCTTGTTGTGATCCGCACTGGTGGCATGAATGTCCACACCGAACGTGACCCGGGCAACACCGTCCTCGTGACGGATACCTTGAATGAGGTCGTCCTTTTGCACCGTGAATCTTCCAGAGATGCGTCGCCCGTCCCTAACGCCGATCTGTTCTGCGGTAGCCACAAGTTGCAGACCTTCCCAAGGACCACCCAGACCCCGCAGGCCATTCACCATCTTTGTCATCTCAGCGCGAGCCCGCACCGTGGCAGTGGTGATGCCCGCTGCATCAAATGGCTTCACCCCATACTCGTGGTTCATCATGGCGAAAAGCAAGTTGCCCCGCACATGCCAGAGGGTCGGTTTGCTGTAGGATGGGAAGTGACCAAATTTCTCGATTTCAGCCCGAATGCGATTCTTCTTCTCGTCATTGGTATTCTCATCAGGCAAGGCCTTGCCGAAGCGAACGAACTCGCGAAGTGCCTCCACATCCTTTACCACGAGCAAGGCATTGAGCGACATGGGTTGACAGGGGCAATCCTTCGCCTCCCCCAGTTCAAAGGCACAGCCCGCCAGCGCCCCTAGGTCGCCATCGCCCGTGGTGTCGATAAAGACTGGCGCCCGCCAGGCTTCCCGACCCGACTTCGAGTCGGTGACAATCGTGGTCAGGCGGCGGCCCTCCTTGAAGGCCGCCGCGACCCGGGTGTGATATTGGAACTGCACCCCCGCCTCCACGCACAAATCTTCCAGCAGCAGCTTCAAGGCTTCCGGATCATAACAGAAAGCCTTCTCACCGCCTCCTGTCTTGCCTCCTCGCTCATCCAGCTTCACCTTCAACTCTTTGGCCAAACCGGGTTTGTCAAAATCGAGCAGATAGCCCAGCAGACCCGCAGTCCACACCCCGCCCAGGCAGCCACGCCACTCAAACAAGCGCACCTTTGCCCCAGATCTGGCCGCCGCAATGGCGGCCGCCACGCCGGCGGGACCCGCGCCACACACAATCACATCCGCGTCATCCGCCAGCGGCACCGCTTCAGCCGGAATGGAAAACTTGCCAGCCGGTGGGGCCTCACCATTTTCCAGCGGCACTCTTGCATCTGCGGCAGACAAAGCCGGCACAGCGGCACTGCCGAGAGCCGCGTGGAGAAAGTGACGGCGGGAGAAAGGAGCAGCAGATTCAGATTTCATGCAGCCCTCAAGACGTTCTGAAACGGCTGAACATTTCAACGATAGCCCCCCTTCAGGTCGAACCATGATCATGGTCCAGACAAATTGCCGCCATCCCGGCTGCCTTATTTTCCCCCAGAACACATTGACCAGAAACACCAATCCATGGAAAATCCCTGTGGCGGCACGCGACTCACGTCCGCACCACTGGCAGAAACCCACCTCTGACTTATGAACTGGAAATTGAGCTGCACCGTATTGGGAGGCTTTGCCCTCACCGTAGCCCATGCAAGCGACCTTAGCGAAGCTTTGCGCAGGCTCTCAGAGAACGGCCCCACCTATTATCAGCCGCCACCAACTTACAACGACAGCCCGGGCTATTACCCCTACGCCCCACCACCTCCGAACATCCCGCCCCCACAGCGCGCCCAGCATGCCTATGATGTTGGCTACCGGGTCGGGCAGGATGACTTCCTGCAAGGCCATTCCAAGCACTTCGTCCGTCATGTGGAGCTTTTTGACGACGCCACGCGCGATGCATTTTCTCACGGTTACGACACGGGTTACGATGTCGCAAGGGAGGCCGCCGCCCGGCGGGATCGTGACTACTACAAGGCCAGAGTCTCACCTCGGCCTCCCGTGCCCAGCGAACACTACAAGTCCGGCTACTACCCGTACACTCCACCCCCCAAGGAGTCACCCAATGTGGACCGCCAGCGTCACGCCTACGACATAGGATACCGGGTCGGGCAGGACGATGCCCACAAAGGCTTGTCCAAGCATTTTACCCGTCACGACAAACTCTTCGACAAAGACACCCACGAGAGCTTTTCAGCCGGGTACGACAAAGGCTATGACCGGGCCCGCAAGTAGGCTTGCGGGCGGGGGACGTCACTCCCACAAATCACGATACGGGGCGCTGTGCTCTCGCAAGCGCCAGTATTTCCTCGTCTGACAGTTGGGAAGGGCTGACAAGGGAGCGTGCCGCTTGCAGGCTGGTCACTGCGCCATCGCGGATGACGTAGAACTGCCCCGGCCCTTGTCCGGGCAATTTCGAGGCCACATCGATGCGCGCTTCGCTCAGCATGGGTTTCATTTTGGCCAGAGCGGTGGGCTCTTTCACACGCCCTACAAACCAGTTGCGGATGTTGTCCTTGGCTTTGTAATCGAAATCACCGGGGCTCTGGGTGGCGAGGAACATCCCCAACCCTGCGGAACGAAAGCGCTTCAGGGCGTTTTCCATAGGCTCCTTGGTGGAGGGCTTGCTCGTGGCAGGCAGGTAGAGATCAGCCTCATCAAAGAGCAGGACGGCCTGGAGTTTGTCTGAAGGCTGCTTGCTCGCGTAGCGGTTCATCTCCTGCAAAAACTGCGAAATCCAAAACAGGAGCTTAACAGAGGAGTCGAAGAACTTGGTGCTGATGATCGTCAGCCGCGTTTTTCCGTGCGGCGAGTGAAAGAGCGATTCCGCGCTCAGTTTCTCCCCGCGCGCTTCCACGAGGTCGGCATTGCCCAGGCGAAGCGTCTCCAGATCCTGCACCAGCTTTTTGAAGTGTTTGGTGTCAAGGTATCCGATGGCGTTGATCAGCGTGGCATCCTCGTCATGGACGATGCCCAGGAGCTTGTCCAGACTCATGTCTGGGTGCACCTGTGCCAGCACACTGAGCGCCTTTTGGAGCACGACTGTCTTGGCGGCGTCATTGCCATTCGCTTTGTAGCCCATCATCCCGGCGAGGGCACCAGCGGTATGTTTGGCCGCGATGTCTCGGTCTGCAGGCTTCATGTCGGCCAGCCCGTCTGGAATCATGGGCAGGCATAGAGGGCGTCCGTCATCGCGGCCCGGAGTATAGAGGGATACCTCGATCGACTCGCGCAATTTCGCGCGGCGCGCCTCTGCTTCTGGCGAGGGCAAGGGTTGTTGCCAGGCAGTCTCGCTGGCGTAGCTGCACAGGTCTCCCTTGCGGTCGATGAGCACAGCGGGCACACCAGAGAGCAGCAGGCTCTCGATGAGGTTGAGCGCCAGCGTCGTCTTGCCACTCCCCGATCCACCGAGAAAGGCGGTATGACGGGTGAGCTCCGCGTTGTCAATCGTGACCGGCGACGGGGACAGCTCCTTGGTCATGCCGAGCCACGAACGGCCTGCGGGCTGGATCACCAGACTAGCGGGAGCTGGCTCAGTAGGTGTAGTTTTATCCGGCTCAGCATCCACCCGGCCAGTGCTTCCAGACAGGACAGCCGGGACCGCAGGTGCCGCCGGGAGGTTGTGGAGGTTCAGAATCATGCTGACCGGCCGGAGTTTCGTCAGTGGCGTTTCACTAAGGAGCCATTCTGCAAATCCCTGGCGGGAGCCATGTCTGGCCACAAAGGTCTGCATGGCCGCCATGGCACGCCAGTCAGAATCTTCAACGATCGTGCGAGCTCCACCTTCAGCAATGAGTTCACCCAGTTTCTTGGCAATGACTGTACGAGGACTCTCTGGAAATGACGTGGTGCGAACGATGACACAACGCCGATCTTGATTTATGGCTCGCTCTCTTGCAGCAACTACAGCATTCCCCAATGCGCCACCTTGCGCTTTTTGATTGCAGAGGGTCACCAGCGTCCGGGAAATCACACGACCGCTGTTTTCCAGTTGCGTCGCGACCTGGTCCCCACCCGCGGACGCTTTGACCAACCAGCCCTTCCCAGGCAGTTCATTGGCGGCGTGGGTGAGTGCCGACGCCAGCAACCCTGTCATCTCCGCCTCGTGCTGAGGGAGCGGCTCGGAATAGGACGTGTAGTGATCATTCCACAATTGCTCAAGAACGAGTCCTTCAGATATGACGGGGGACACCTTTCCAGTCGCCCCTCCGATGTCTCCGGCATCCGTGTTCGCCACCACCGGCCGTTGACCATCCTGCTGGCTTCTCGCGCGCGCCTCCCGACAAAGGTCCAGCACCTTGCGAGCGCGAAATCCCTGAAGCTTTTCTGGCAAGTTGCCCGCGAAGGGATAGAGCGGCTCGCTCGCCACGATGTCCGCATCTGAGTCGTCAAAGAGATGCTCCAGACGTCGGGTAATGATCTTCTCGACTTCTGCGGCGGAGCGCCTGCCTGCCAGCCTTACGGGCTCAGGGCTTGTTTCAATGCGATCAAGCAGTGAATTCGTTAGGGACGGCTTGAGGTGGGAGTAGAAATCTTCAAGACAGGAGACTACGACAACCATGGACGGCACAGCATCAGTGAGCTCGCATACGATGCGCATGGCGGAGAGGAACCTCGTCTGGACGGGCAGGTTGAGCTCATACATGCCCTCCAACTGGTCCAGACAGACCACAAACGTGCTTTGCTCCAGGGCCCAAGCCAGTGCGGCCAAAGACCTGATGACCTCCCGGGGGCCTCCATCGCCGTGCAGAGGCGCAATGCCTCCCAGCTTTCGCAGATCATAGTCTGAGAGGGGCCGGCAGCGGAGATACTGTAGAATAAGATTCTTCAATTCGGGCTCATCTCGCTGAAGCAGGAGCAGAACCCTGAGCAGATCGGGATGAATGTTCTGCACCTTGAGCCTGGCTATCAGATAGTCGGAATACTCAAACACCCACGGCAGGTTCAGCTCCCCTTCCCGGAGAAACTGAAGCGCACCAGGCTCAAAGAGATCCCTGTCTTCCACGAGCGAGTTTGACAAACGTCGCAGGGCTGTCTGTTCTGAGATGTCGTCGTCATAGGGCTGGTTTAAGGAGTCAATGATGTTGGTCAGCACATACTGCTCGTAGTTGGCCTCACTGGAGGTCATCTGCATGTAGGTGAAGTACCCGCTGGCCTTCCGGGTGACTTCACTGCGGAAGGCGCGCATCAGATGGGTTTTGCCCGATCCCGCTTCCCCCAACAGCAGAAGAATTTTCCCGTAATGGAGCCCTGCCCCAACGCTGTTCATCACGCGGGCGAAGGCCGCCCTCGCCTCCTCATGCACTTCCGGTACGTCCATGATGTCGTGCCGGAAAATCTCATGCCGATGCACGATAGCGTGAAACAGTTCCGGGTGGCTGTTGGAGCAGAATGCCGTGAGTCGCGGGTCGGTGACGTTCATGAGAGGAAGCGCCCAAAATTAATCAGTGCGGATAAAGTGAAAAGTTTCGCCGAGGTGATGGGTGGCCGAGCCAGCCACATCCGCTGGATTCATGGCTTCCACCAGGTCGGCCCGGCTCAGGCGCAGGCGAAGGGCCTGATTGGCTTCCACCAGCCGCCGCTTGAACTCCTGCTCGTCCACTGCGTAGGGTGATCCCAGTTGTTTCAGCCGCCGCCATAGGTGGGAGATGAAGACTTTGTTGTCTCCGAACCAGCCGGTCTCACTAGATCGCGCGGCTGCCAGCACTGTTTCAGCGAAGTCTGGCGCTGACCTCATCTCCTCGGAAGCAGGCTTTCCTTCTGGCCCTACCGGGTCAGGTGCTTGGACCATGCGATCCCCCACCCATCGCCGAAGGAGAGCAAGGCGCATCTCGGTAGAACCGCTTTTACGAGCCCCCACGGCTTTCCCGGCCAGTAAATCCAGAGCTTGTGTGGGCGTGGGCAGATCACCAGTAGGGAGGTTGTACTCTCGCTTGACAATGCAGGCACGCAGCCCGTCAGATTTAGAGACATGTGCCTGCACCTTGGTAGAGGACGGCAACCCCAAGGCTTGGGCGGTGAGAATCCTATTTTTCAACTGCTCCCACCTCATCCCCTTTGGCAGTTCGAGTACTCCAAGAGAACCCAGCGCCGCAGACACCCCTGTCTCCGTGAGGGCGATACGCGACTTCCCCAGGCGAATAGCGACCTCCCTTTCAACCAAATCATGGGATTTCACCTCGAAAGCAAGCGCCAGTTCGGCCTTGGTCAACCGGCCCTCGAAAAGAGGCCATAGATCCTTTCTAACGGTGCTTGAGGTTTCACCCTTGCTTCTGTCGGCCACTACTAGCCGAATCAGAATGAGTTCAGAGAGAATGTCAGGATTCATGGGGTTCACGCGGGCTCCTATAGCGAATTACACTAACAATTGCATCTAAAATATCTTCCAGACGTGTCACCACATCCGCAGCCAGAAAGCGAAGCACAAAAAAGTCGTGTTTTTGCAGCAGCACATCCTTTCGCCTGTCGCGCCGATAGGCATCCGCATCGGCAAAATGATGGTACCCGTCGATCTCTATGGCCAGCCCAGCATCCACTGCCAGCAAATCCACTTCGGCCCGTTGGTTCCCGAAAGTCACCGCCAGCCGCTGATTCAGGCGGAACTTGCCCCGGGTTTTGGGTAATCGTTCCAGCACCTCAAAGAGAAAGGACTCGGCGGCGCTGCGAGCCTCGTCCCCCTCCCTCGCTGATTCCCCCTTCTCAGGTTCCGCCACAGCTTGCTTCGCCAGTATTTGCAGTTGGGCAAGCTCTGACGACGACAGTTCACCGCCCTCGCGAGCGACGAATTCCAACGCCCGTCTAAGTCCATTCTCTCTCCATGTGGCGCCCTCTGCAGCGGTGCAACTCGACCCTCGTTGGCCGGCTGCACTCGCCACCGCCACCAGTCCCTCACGCAAAAGAACTTCCCAGCGGGTAGCAATCTCACAAGCAGCCAGCGCAGCCACCTGCATTTCGCCCAGCGTCACAGCGACCGGAAGATGCGGCACGACTTCCGCAAACCGGCACAATGCCTGCACATCCGCCGCCGCCACCTCCGTTCTTCCACTCTGCGGCAGCAGGAGCACGGCGGGCAACTTTTCAGAAGGCATGAGGCGGCCGAAGATCTTGACGCAGGTCTCCAGGTCCCCGGTCAAGCGCAACACTTCACTCAGGAGATGCTCTGACTTCTGGGGACCCACACCATGGCGAAGGATGGTTTTGCAAACCTGCCGTTCGATTTCGTCCAGTTTCCCTGCGGTCACCCGGTCCAGAAACAGCCCCAACTCCATTTCCGTCTTATCCGCTAGAGCGGACGCCATCTGCTCCAGGTCGTCTCCCTTCAGTTGGGCCACGAAGGCTATGCACAACGGCAGAAGATAAGGCAGGTCCAGCAGGCAACCCACCCACTGGGCGGCCACCCGGCCTTCCTCAAAAGAATCGATGCAGACCACCGGCCGCCCGACACGCCGCCATGAAACAATCCACTGCTGATGTGCCTCCCGCACCCCTCCATGAAGCGCTGAAACCATGGGTACGCCCTGGACTCTCCGCTTTTGGTGCAACTGAATTATTTGATCCATGTACAGTGAAAACTGCGAAAAAAACTGGCTCCAGGCACGAGGTCACCAGGTTCCCGATAGTTGGTTGAGTTCCTCTACCAAATAGCCGCCGAGTATTCAAGCAGGAGCAAGACCAAAATAGCTGAGAAAACGCCCTATCAAGCTATGCCCTCGCATGCACCCCGCGTAAGAGCGAAAGACCTCTGCAGCGTTGGCTGTAAATGGGGGGGGCACCGGACAATGCACCGCCCCACCAGACCATTCACTTGCCCACGTCACACTCGGTGCGCCCCAACGAGTGGGTGCGCCACCTCCACACCCTAGACAGGGTGTGACCTTTGATCGTCATTACCTCCCCGGATCAGCAAGGACCGACTCCACGTTTGAAAACCGGTGGGACATTCCCCGGTTCATTGCTCTCCGTCTCACGCCGATTGCCTTGGACGCTCAGTCGATATGAAGCCCGCTCCCAAGCCAGGTCCGCACGCAGTCCTTTGACGAACCGGTCCATGCCGCGCCAGATACCGCGATAGAAGGCTCCGTCCGTGGCACCCATGCCAATGAGTGCACTCCGGTGATTCACCCACAGCACGGTTCCTGCGGCCAGTCCACGCAAACGGAAACAAGCCTCCCAGATTCTGCCATAGCTGCGATCATGCTGCACACCTTCACTGGCGAGCCGAGCACGATGAAACGCAATGTGCCCCGATTCGTCCCGATTGATCAAATCGCACATGCCCCGGATGGCCACATCATCGCAATGACGCCGCAACAGGCGGTAATACTGGTGGCTGACGATCTCTGTCAGCAGCAATGCGTACAACTCGAACTGGACACCCAGCCATTTCCTCAGACCGCAAAAGAGTGAGAAGCTCCAATGGGATTTGATCTCCGGTGCCCCGAACCGCCGCAGAGCCCAGCCAAGGAGCCGGGAATGCTCCTCCTCTTCCTTGAACCATAGATCCACCAGTTCCTTGATGTTCCCCTGCCCCTCCAACACCTCCGAACGATCGTAGGCGATCAGGTAAGCAGGTCCGCCGCCGTCTCCCAATTGGAACTGCTGGAGGGATCGGATCAAGTGCGCGAACCGGCGCGGTGACAGCTTCTTGTCCACGGTGACAGGAGCAAACCAGTCAGGCTCCGTCCGATGGGATTGATTGTCGCGAAAGTGATTGATCCAGTGGCTGAAGTTCATCGTTCGGCTCCTCTCAACAAGGTGGGTTGCTGTCTTCGGGGACAGCCACCCACCCCTCTGTGCAGGAAGTTTGAAGGAACGATGAAATGGCGGTGAATTTCCGCTTAGGGCGGATTTCACACCACCCCAGAAGACCTCCGGAATCCGAGAGCCAGCCAAAATGAAACAACAGCCGCGGCCAGGTGATAGACCCCGGAGAGCACCCAAAACCAACGCCCTCGCGAGATCCGCCCATCTGGCCTAGCAGCCTGAACATATCCCAGACACATCCAAAGGCCAGGGAGTCCCGCCGCTGCAGTGAGCCCGATGACGCCGAGCTTGCCGAGCAACTCCGCCTGCCCCTGGTCAGTGGCAAGAAAGGATCGAACACCGAAGAATGCCACCCAGGCCGTCAAACCAAGGCTGGCAAGCAACGTGACCACAGAGAGGCAGAAAGTCCACACCCCCAACGGGAACGTGAATCTCAAGGGAGTTGCCGCGTGGGTATTCATCTGGCTCACCGATAGAGCTTCACCTTCTACCACTTCACCTGTTTTTCCAATGGGTATTGGGCGACTCCCTGGGATGATAGGCTGACAGATTCCCTGTTGCGAGCACTTCTGCCACTTGACGGAAGGTCCCAGTGGAGCTTGCGGTCTCTCCACTGGAGAGATACGGATGATGCCATTCATCCAGCTTAAGCACCAGATTCAATCCAGGTGGAAGGTTCACCACCAGTTCCTCCGGCGTGCAGAGCACCAGGTCACGGCGGGTAGCCGCCAGATACCGGCACAGTTCATACACTTGAATGCGATCTGGATCTTCCGGCTCAACCCCTGCTTCCTGGTACTCGTTTCGTGAGGGCAGGTTGATGTAATTGCCACGAACCACCACCTCCCGGGCCCCAGACGCCACGAGTTCGCCGTCCTGCCAGCTGCCGCTTTCCATAGGAAAGACAAAACGCGTCTCGTCATGAGGATGGTTCAGGAGATGCTGATGCCACGCATGGTCATTATAGAAGTCCTCCCGGCCCGGTCGATTGACCAGGTTGCTGCCAGAGGAATACACCTGCACTTCCGGCTCACCAGCACGGGGGGAGAACCCAAACACCTCAATGGTCATGGCCCAGTCATCCTCTGAGCGATAGAGAAACAACCTGCTCGCAGCCAGATGCAAATGCCCATTGCCCAGGCTCGGAAAACTGAATTTCCGGCAGCAGGCGTCCCAGACTCCCAAGATCGAATCAGCAGTCCAAGTCATACCCCTTTCTATTGAGGGATCCGTGGATTCGGCAAGGACAAAAAGACGCCCCTACACGATCTGCGGAGGGTATCCGCCCCTCCTGCCTTCAAATTAGATTTCCATATCTGAGCAAGATCTCCAATCGTGTTGCAATCCCATGACAAGAATGGCATGGAATAAACAGCTCAATTTCCGAGTGGATGTTGGGTTAGTTGCAGCACACAACGGCCCACCATTCTTTCTTTTGGAAGGATGGTGGGTTTTTTGCTTTCCACAACGGTCCACCCTAAATAATTCTCGAATCGCAATAATATAAGAACATTCGCAAGATCTACTTGCATAAATGCAACTTCTTAACTAACGTGAATTATCGTTAGGAAAAAGGCGCAAGCTTAATTCCAAGCGAAGCTGTTGGATGCAGCGCAGGGGCTCCTGGCATTCCGCGGTCAGGTGCTCCTGTTCTGTCTAGTCTCCCCAGTCATATGCTGGCCTCCTTTCCAAGGGACGAGGACTGCAAAAAATCTTTCTGCCCACACCGCCAGTGCGCTCACCATGTGCGAAATACTGATGTTGTTGTGTGAATAGTTGAGTTTATTGAGAGAGCACTCTGCCCGTCTGCACCTTCACCTGTGCAGACGGGCTTTTTCATGCCTTCGTCCAGCTTTTTTAGCCCCGGGTGAGGCACCCCCAGAGCCACGGTCCACGCGGCTCTTCTCGCTTCCTAGTTGACCAGTGGGCTGCCCTCCGCAAAACTCACCTTCCGTTTTCTCCAGCAACCGCTTTCTTCCCCCCTTCCTCCTCCCATGAACACGAATCCTGCCAAAAAAATCATCAATGATCCCCTGAAGTGTGCCGACGACCTTTTTGATGGCCTCGTGCTCGCCTATGATGGCAAGGCCCGCAAGGTGGGCACCCGCTCGATCGTGATGAATGATTTGCGTCCTGATGCGCCTGCCCTCCTCATCGGCGGCGGTGCGGGACATGAACCGATCTACCACGGCCTTGTAGGCAAGAATATGGCGGATGGGGCTGCGATTGGCGACATTTTTGCCGCTCCGCCACCTGATATCGTGCTGGAAGCCACACAGGCGGTCAACCGTGGCAAAGGGGTGCTCTTCCTTTATGGCAACTATGCGGGAGATGTCATGAACTTCGACATCGGCGCGGAACTCGCCTTGGAAGAAGGCATCGAAGTCAGAACGGTGATCATCAATGACGACGTCGCCTCGGCTCCCATCGACCAAAAAGGCAATCGGCGCGGCGTGGCTGGCCTCGTGCCGATCGTCAAGCTCGCTGGCGCAGCGGCCGCTACGGTGGACTCTCTGGACGAACTCGCCCGACTCGCCCAGAAAGCAAATGACCACACCCGTTCGGTTGGCGTGTCCACCAAGCCAGGCTCCATTCCCGCCACCGGACAGCCAACTTTCGAGCTCGCTGACGACGTCATTGGTCTTGGCATGGGCATTCACGGTGAGAAGGGAGTTGCCCTCATCCCCATGTGCACTGCCAAGGAGCTCGCCCCCAAGATGCTCGACATCATCTTTGGCGACGACCTTCCTCTCAATCCTGGCGATGAGATTGTCTTCTTTGTGAACAGCCTTGGTTCTACGCACATGATGGAGTTGCTCATCCTCCTCAAGGAAGCCCGCCCGCTGCTTGAAGCCCGGGGTTTGAAGATTCACCAGACCATCGTGGACAGCATCGTTACCTGCCAGGAGATGGCCGGAGTATCCTTCAGCATCACCAAGCTGGATGCTGAGCTGAAAAAGCTCTGGGACATGCCCTGCGAATCCGTCGGCTACACCAAACTTTAAATTCTGGGGGTTTTCACGAGCCCGCCTCGCCCCATTGCTGGGTGAGGCGGGTTCGTTATTGTCGCGTGTCACAAGGATGTCACAGACAAGACACCAAAAGCCCAGTATGATCCATCCCTCGTTCTGGAATGGGAAGATTTCACCGTTGAGATTGAGCTCATTGGGACTTTTCCCATTCTCGGTCAGGATGATGCGTGCAAAAGCCAAAACTTGATAGATCTTGAACAATAAAGGACTTCCCTTCCGCGTCCTCGTGTGCCATTGTTTCAGTACTCCAAACCATTCGACCTGTGACTACATCACTCAGTGTTGAACTCGCTCCCGCCGGGGAGGCATGGAAAGCCTCATTTCTAGCGGCCCTCCACCACATGACGGCCGCCCGGGTGTTGGAAGAAAAACTTGCCAGCCTCTACCGCGCCGGTGGGCGCATCGTCGGCGGCGTCTATTTGGGCAAAGGCCAGGAAGCCTTCAGCGTGGCTCTAGGTCTTCAACTCTCGAAAGGCCGGGACATTTTTGCCGGGCTGATTCGCGATCAGGCCGGGAAACTGGCCTTTGGCGAGCCTATGCTTGACGCCACACGAACCTACCTCGGTTCCGCGCTCGGCCCCATGCGCGGGCGGGATGGGAACATTCACCGTGGCCGCCCCAAAGAAGGATTGCCCGCCATGATTTCCCACTTGGGATCCATGGTCAGCGTGGTGGCTGGCATGCTCATGTCCCGTCGCTTGCAAGGGCGTCTGGGTGACGCCGTCGGCGGCACCGCCATCGGCGATGGTGGCACTTCCACCGGAGCATTTCACGAGGGGCTGAACCTCGCCGCCGTGGAAAAACTCCCCCTGGTCGTGGCGGTGGCCAACAACCAGTACGCCTACTCCACCCCCAACAACCGGCAGTTTGCTTGTGCGAACCTCGTGGACCGAGCGAAAGGCTACGGTGTGGAGGGCTATGAAGTGGACGGCAAGGATCTCCTGGCATGCCTGCAAGTCTTTCAGCATGCCATCACTCGTGCGCGCGCCGGGCACGGCCCGCAGATGGTGGTTGGCTCCTTGCTCCGTCTCGGCGGGCACGGTGAGCACGATGATGCCTCTTATATTCCAGATACAGTCAAACACTCCGAGCACGGGCGAGATTGCCTGCAACTGGCCGAAGAGTGTGCCTTGGAGCGGGGTTGGGCCACCATGACAGAGCTGGCCGCCCTGCGCGAAAGCTCCCAGAAGGAAGTGGACAGAGCCCTGGCCCAAACGAGCCGTGAACCCTCGCCCGATCCTTACAAAGAATCGTGGCGCGCCCTCGCAACCTCGGCTTTGGTGGACGAAGAGAAATGAGTCTGACCTACCTCGAAGCCATTCGCGAAGCCCAGTACGAAGCCCTGCGCCGTGATCCGCGCGTCTTCATCTACGGCCAGGACATCGGAGAATTTGGCGGTGCCTTCAAGGCCACCAAGCGCCTGAGCGCGGAGTTCCCCGGCAGGGTGCTGGACTCCCCCATCAGCGAGGATGCCATGGTCGGCATGGCCATTGGAGCAGCGGTGGAAGGGAGCCGGCCGATCGTGGAGATGCAGTTTGCCGATTTCAGCAGCGTGGGTTTCAACCAGATCGTCAATCAGGCCGCCACGCTGTACTGGCGGACCAATGTGCCCTGCCCCATCGTGATCCGCCTGCCCAGTGGCGGCACGCCAGGGAGCGGACCGTTCCACAGCCAGAGCATGGAGAGCATCTACGCCCACTACCCCGGGCTCGTGATCTTGACTCCTGCAACCGTGGAAGATGCTTATCATCTCCTGCTCGATGCGGTGGAACTGGAAGATCCGGTGGTCTTCTGTGAACACAAGTTCCTTTATTATCACCTGAAGGCCGATGCGCTGCCCACCTCCACCTTGCCCATTGGCAAGGCTCGCATCGCACGCCCAGGACGCCATGCGACCGTCGTCGCATATTCCGCCATGGTGCACGAGAGCATTCGCGCTGCGGAGGAACTTCAGCAGGATGGCTATCAGATCGAGGTGGTGGACATGCGGAGCGTGAAGCCGATCGATACGGGCACCATTCTGGCGTCTGTCGCCCGCACGGGGCGTTTGCTCTGCGTGGGGGAGTCCTTCCCCTGGGGTGGCGTGACGGCAGAGGTGATCTCCCGCGTGGTCGCAGATGGCTTCCACCTCCTGGACGCCCCTCCGCAGCGGCTGAACTCCAAAGACACACCCATCCCCTACCACCCCAATCTCTGGCGCGCCCATCGGCCCACAGCTGCCAGCATCGTGGCCGAGCTTCGCAAGCTTTTGAAGTTCTAGATAGCAAGCTTCCGCGTCCCCATGGACGGCTCACAGACGACCGCCTGCGCCCTTCACTCCCCCTTCCTCGACAGCATCTCATGCCCGCCATTCCGATTCTCATGCCCCAACTTGGGGAGTCCATTGCTGAAGCCACGATTGTCAGAGTGCTCATCGCACCCGGGCAGGATGTGGATGAGGGCCAGGAGATCTTTGAGGTCGAGACGAACAAGGCCGTAATGACCGTCACCGCCCCTTGCAAAGGCAAGGTGGGTGAACTCACGGCGCAGGTAAATGTGAGCTACCCGGTAGGCTCCACTCTGGGAGCGCTGGAAGTCTCCTCCCAGATGGCCAAAGACATGGGCGTGGACCCCATCAAGTCCGCCCCTAAGCCTCAGATTGCACCATCCGGTCACCAAAATGGCAACGGCGAGGAGCCCGCCAATCTTCATTTCAAGATCAGTGATGCCGACACCATTCAAGAGCGACTGCCCACCGTAGAGCCCGTAGTAGGTGGCCTGCCGGTGCCCGCTGGCGCTACCGGAGCCCACTACATCTCCCCGCGCATGCGTGCCCGGATGAATGAGCTTGGGCTCAATGCCTCAGACCTCTCTGCCGTGGCCGGAACGGGCGCGGGGGGGCGCGTGACGGTGGAGGACTTTGAGCAATTCCTGCGCAACCTGGACGCCCATCGGATGACCAACGCATCCCCCATGCGCATTGCCGTGGCGGACTCCATGCGCCGCAGTTGGAGTCGGCCGCTGGCTACCGTAGGATCACCCGTTGTACTGGACCCCCTGCTGGCCCACCGTAAGAAGGCGAACCCGAAACCTGGCCCGGCCCTCTACGTCATCCGGGCCCTCGCCCTCGCCCTGAGCGAGGACACCGCCGTTGCAGGCCGCCTCGTAGGCAACCGGATCGTTCACCCTCGGGCCATCGATATCGGCTTCGCAGTGGAAGTGGCAGATGGGGTGCTCGTGCCCACCCTCCGCGAGGTGGAGAAAAAGCCGCTGGCAACCTTGGTCGAAGTGTACAACAAGCTGGTCGAGCAGGCCCGCAGCCGTCGGCTGCCTAATGAGGCCAGCCGACCAGGCATCGCCACCGTTACAAACTTCGGAACTTTCGGCATCGTCTGGGCCACACCCATTCCCCTTCCAGAGCAGAACTTGGTGTTGGGACTCGGCGCGGGCCGTAAGGCTCCCGTCTGGAGTGAAGAGGTGAAAACCTTCATCCCGGTGACCGAAGCCGAGCTGACGCTGAGCTTCGACCACCGCATTCTCGATGGCGGCGGCGCAGGCCGACTGCTGGCCCGCGTGGCACAACTCCTTCAGACCCCGGAGAAGCTCTGATCCTCGCTCCGCCCTCCCGCCAATTCTCTTTTGATTGACTGATGAAGCTCACTGTTCTTGATGCCCACACCGCCAATCCGGGCGACCTCTCTTGGGACGGCTTGCATGCGCTGGCGGAGTGCACCTTTCATGATCGCACCCCAGCCAGCGAGGTGGTGAATCGAGCCGAAGACTGCGAGCTGATCCTGACCAACAAGACTGTGATCAGCAGTGACGCGATCCGCTCACTCCCCAAGCTGAAGTACATCGGCGTGCTGGCCACCGGCTACAATGTCGTGGACATCGCCGCCGCTCAGGAACGCGGTATCACCGTCTGCAATGTTCCGGGGTACAGCACCGCTTCAGTGGCCCAAACGGTGTTTGCCCTTCTCCTGGAATTGACCCATCGGGTCGGCCATCACGCACAGACCGTTCGGGAGGGCCGCTGGAGTGCTTGCCAGGACTTCAGCTACTGGGACGGTTCCTTGGTGGAGCTGAGCGGTCGCACGCTGGGCATCCTAGGGTATGGAGCGATTGGCGAAGCGGTAGCCCGTATCGCGCTCGCTATGGGCATGAAGGTCATTGCCAATCGTCGCACTTGGTCATCGGAACCCCTTCAAGGCGTTGAGAAGGTGGACCTTGAGTCCTGTTTTAATAATTCAGATGTCTTAACATTACATTTCCCCTTAACACCCAACACTTCAGGCATCATCAATCGCGAAAATATTGCGAAGATGAAACCTGGAGCATTCTTGATCAACACCGCGCGCGGCCCGTTAATCAATGAGGCCGATCTGGCCGAGGCGCTTAATACAGGTCGCATCGCTGGCGCTGGCCTGGATGTGCTTTCTTCCGAGCCTCCTGCGGCGGACAATCCTTTGATCGCCGCCCGAAACTGCCTCATCACCCCGCACATCGCTTGGGCGAGCCTGGAAGCCCGCGCTCGATTGATCCAGGTGGCTACTGAAAATGTGCGAGCTTACCTGGCCGGGGTGCCACAGAACACGGTGGGCTGAAAATTTATCAATTCGGTTGTCAGAAAATCACGCTTTCGGGCAGTATCATTCCCTCTGCGTTTTGGATTTTTCTGACCTCATGAAACTGCTTCCCTTCGCCGCCTGCTGTCTCCTCTCTGCCACCCCTCTTTTTGCCGGAGATTGGGTTAACCTCTTCAATGGGAAGGACCTTGCGGGATTCGTACAGCGGGGTGGCAAGGCGGCCTACGCCGTGGAAGATGGAGCCGTGGTGGGCACCACTGCACCCAACACGCCCAACAGTTTCCTCTGCACGGAAAAGGACTATGGCGACTTCATCCTTGAGCTGGAGTTCAAGGTGGACTCCCGCATGAACAGCGGAATTCAGTTCCGCAGCGAGTCAAAGCCTGACTACAAGTCAGGGCAGGTCCACGGCTATCAGTTCGAAATCGACCCCTCGGATCGCGCCTGGACGGCAGGTATTTATGACGAGGGCCGCCGCGCCTGGCTGGCACCTCTGACTACCAACGATACCGCCCGGTACGCCTTCAAGCAAAACGAATGGAACACGGCCCGGGTGGAGGCTGTGGGCGACCAGTTGCGCACCTTCCTCAATGGAGTGCCCGCTGCCAGCCTGAAGGACAGCATGACCCCGAAAGGATTCATCGCCCTGCAAGTGCATGGCATTAAGAAAAACGACGCCCAGATGCAGGTGCGCTGGCGCAACATCCGCCTGATGGAAAACCCCTCCAAGGCAGACCTCACCCCTGAAGCCGCCGCCCCCATAGCGCCCGCATCTCTTGTGGCTGACGGGGCCGAGGTGATGCTGCTCCAGGGTGGATTCAAGTTCACCGAAGGCCCCGCCCTTGCACCAGATGGTCGGATATTCTTCACCGACATCCCCAACAACCGGATACACATCTATGACCCGGCCACAGGACAAACCACCGTTCATCGGGAGAACACCGGTGGTGCCAACGGCCTCATGTTCACTCCGACGGGAGCCTTGCTTGCCTGTGAAATGAAGGCCCGCAGAGTGACCCGGGAATCCAACGGCGAGATTCAAACAGTCGTCGAAAAAGCAGGCGGCAAGCGCATCAATCAATCCAATGACCTGGATCTCGACGGCAAGGGCGGATACTATTTCACCGATCCCAACTACGGCCAGAAGGACGACATTCAGATGGAGAAAGAGTGTGTGTATTACGTTGATCGTGGCGGCAAGGTTTCCCAGGTGGTGGACGACTGCCTCAAGCCCAATGGCATTGTGCTGTCGCTTGACAAGAAGACGCTCTATGTCGGCGACAACGGATCCAACAAGGTTCGCGCTTACGACATCCAGGAAAACGGGACGGTGAACAATGGCCGTGACTTCGCGAAGATGGCAGAAGGCCAGACCACCGGTGGCGATGGCATGACCATTGACCAGTTGGGCAATGTTTATGTCACGGCCCAGGAGTTCGTCTGGATCTTTGACCCGGCTGGCAAAGAAGTGGCCAAGATCAAAGTCCCGGAAAACCCGGCCAACTGCACCTTTGGTCGAGACAACATGCTCTACATTACCGCCAAAACTGGCTTCTATGGCGTGAAAATGAACGTCTCCGGCCGTCGTTAACTGCCCGCGCCTGATATCACTTCTCATGAAACTGCACCACCTTCCCTTTCTGGCCGGACTTCTCGCCTGCTCATCTCCGTTGTTCAGCGCAGAGTACAGCTTCAAGGAAACGCCAGTCAAACATCTGGACATCCTACGTGATGGCAAGATCATCGCCCGCTGGATGACCGCCTACGACATCTCCAGCAAGGAGCAGGTCCATGATACTTACAAACCCTTCCTGCACGTCTTCGATGCCGAAGGCAGTGGGCCGATCACCAAAGGACCGGGCGGCGACTTCACCCATCACCGCGGCATCTTTGAAGGCTGGAACAAGCTAGTGGTGGGCGACAAGACCTACGACCGCTGGCACATGAAGGACGGGGCGCAGGTGCATGTGAAATACCTCAACCAGTCCGCCAGTGCGGACGGGGCCACGTTCACCTCCCTGGTCCGCTGGCAGGGCAAAGGGGAAACCGCCGAGCCGGTCCTGGAGGATGAACGCACCTTTAAGTTCCTGCCTGCCTCAGGCCAGTTTTACTCAATCATCGACGTCACGACCAAACTGAGAGCAATCGCCGGAGACACAACCTTTGACGGAGACCCGGAGCACGCCGGCCTTCAGTTTCGTCCCGCCCAGGAAGTGGACCGCTCCAAGACGGCCTACCTCTATCCCGTGCCCAAGGCAGACGCCCACAAGGATCTCGACTACCCCTGGTTCGCTGAAACCTACTCACTCAACGGAAAGACCTACAGTGTGGTTTACCTAAACCACGCTTCCAATCCCGACGGCACGCGCATCTCCGCATACCGCGACTATGGCCGTTTTGGAGCCTTCTTCAAAACGAGCATCAAGAAGGACGAAACGCTGACTCTACAAGTCCGCTTCCTGATCGCCGAAGGGGCACTCCCCACCGCCGAGGTGATTCAGAAGGCGTGGAATGAGTACACCGGAAAGAACGCCCCGACGCCGGACGTCACGCATAAACCGGCGGAAGCCGCTGGCAAACCAGCAGCACCCAAGGCAAAAACCGCCCCCGCGCCGACAAAGTCGAACTGATTTCGCTCCGCGATGTCAAAACAGGCGGCACACCAAGCAGGGCGTGCCGCTTTTATTTTAAGACCTCCACTCCCTTTAAATTTTCATGACCATTCCAGGCTGAGACTAACGAGACCCCTCTGCACGTGTTCGTGCTGCTTTTCATAGAAGGCGCAAGAACGCATACCGCAGCGTCCCCCACGCGTCCGGGAAGAACTCCTCGGACGTTTTCTCGTGGGCGCATGACGCTGTGATCCTCCTTGTGCCCCTCCGTCCCCAGACGGTACGGGGCAAGGGAATCTCGTCTCGTATCTCCAGCCAGTTTCATGACTTTCCGTTCCACTGCTTTTTCCGTGGCGCTGTCCACGGCTTTGCTGACTTTTAGTGTCGGCACCCCACATGCTGCACTAGCAGCCTCGCGACCTTTTGAAGCCCTTCGCATCAACTGCGGAGGCGGCACCGTCAAAGACCGCCTCACAGGGCATGTCTGGCTGTCCGACAAGAAATATGCGGTTCGCGGCAAGAAATATCGGTTTAGTCATAAGCTAAACCTCAAAGAAGCCCAGCTGCCCGCCCCTGAGCTGGTGTACCAGTCCGTGCGCAGAGCCAACCTCAACTACCGGATACGCAGCGTGGCGGATGGCACCTACCGGGTGCGACTGCACTTCGTCGATGGTAAGCAACAAGCCGAGCGGAGCATGGATTTCTGGATCGAAGGTGAGCACCTTCTACAGAACTTCAGCCCCAGGGAAGCCGCAGGTTCGTCGAACCGCGCTTACATCTATGAAGCTGTGGTGCAGGTGAAAGATGGCAATGGGCTCGATATTCGCGGTACTCGCGGGAGGGGGGATGATGTGTTTCTCAGCGGGATCGAAGTTCTGCCCGCGCCCAGGGGAGCGCCCCTCACCCGCCCCCCATTGGCCAGCCCAAGCGCCCCCGCAGATCTGGCGCAGCAATTGCGCGACTTTGCAGAGGGTCCAGCTCGGGTGGTGTGGACACGCACAGACGATGAAGAGGATTTCTATCTGAAAGGCGGCACGGGCGTGCTCTATGGCTATGACACCGAGGATGGCAAAGGTGAAAGGGCCATCCTCTCTGAACTCCGCAGTTACGCGAGCCCGATGCTCACCCCTGATGGGAAACATGTGGTATTTACGGATCAAACGAAGCACAAATGCTACGTGGTTGGTTTCGACGGGGCCGGGCTTCGTGAACTGTCGGCAGGGTACGCATCCGACATCTGGGAGGATCCCTCCACCGGGGCCACTTGGGTGTACGTGCGGACCGGATGGCGGGACGTGAAAGCCCCCGTCAGGCGCTTCAGGCTCGATGATCCTTCTGTGTCTGAAGAGGTCTGGACTAAATCTGGGACCGGACAGCCGCAAACCGCGTGGTTCCATCTCTCTGGAGATGGGAAACTCGCGGCCGATGCCTTCCCCTGGCCGCAATGCGGACTCGCCGATCTCAGCACGGGCGAATTCAAGGTCATGGGCAAAGGATGCTGGCCTGCGGTGGCACCAGACAGCAGCCACAGGTCGTTTTACTTCATTGGTCAGCACACCGGCGTACAGTTCTTTGACACCCCTCAAGCCACGCCGCGCACCATCAACCTTGCCACCGTACCTGGATGGACCGGACGGAAGGTGTACCACCCCAGATGGACGAATGATGTGCGCTTCGTCACCCTCACGGCACCCCAATGGATGCCAGAAACGGAGCTTTATATCGGCAGGTTTGACGCCGGATTCACCGAAGTGGAAAGCTGGTTTCGCCTCACCTACAACCACACGGCAGACTTCTTTGGAGATGCCTGGTTTGCCGCTTCCAGGAAACACAATGTCCCCAGCAAGCCTGGAACGGGCAACCCAGGACTCCTGGCGCAGGCAAACGAGAACGAATTGCCTGGAACCGTCTTTGTCTGGGAAAATGAACGCTCCCGCAACGTCATCACCGCACCAGATGGCAAGGTCCTCCGTAGCTGGTCCGCCCGCTACGATGGAGCCACCCGTCCAAACCGCTGGTTTGGTGCCTTGATCCGCCAGGGATCCCTTCGACCGGACGATGACGCCGCCCCCGCTTTCGGACGGGCTGCCGCAGCTTCGGGAGCCTTCTCGTTTGCGTTAGACCTTGAACCCGCCTCTGCATCCGGGAAGCAGGAGGCTGCAATACTTTCCCTGGCAAACTCCAAAGAGAAGCCATTTCTTGAGCTCATCCAGAACCAAGGCACATTGTCGGTCACCGTCACCGGTAAGGACAGGAAGCCAGTGAACCTCCTACTGGGGGACGTCATGCCAGGAGCACCAACCCAGATCGCGGTCACCTACGCGTCTGGACAGCTCGCAGGATACCGTGATGGCAAGGAGAAAGCCCGAATCGCTGCAACCTGCGACCCTGCAGAATGGGATGCCTCCAGCCTGGTGTTTGGCAACGACATCTCACATAGGCGACCTTGGGAAGGGTCTATCGAGAACATTCGCCTGCTAGACCGCGAGTTGAGCGTTGCGGAAGTCGCCACGCTGAATGCACGGTCCGCGAAAACCCGACAGGGGCGGCAACCAGTCGCCCAGGTGGTCGTGGAGGCAGAGCTGCTCCAGGCTTCAGAGCCAGATGAGCCCGCCACCATCGCCCCCTATGTACGGAGCTTGGGGGAGAACGTTTATAAGGTGAAACGCGTGTTGTCCGGGAAACTGGAGGACACTGAGATCATCGTTCTGCAATGGGTGGTTCTGGGAGGTCAACCGCTCGCCTCGTCCGAGCGCGAAGAAGGGCAGATCTATCGGCTGGAATTGGAGTCGGCCGACAGCCACCCGGAGCTCGCCGGAGAGCACCGGTCCACCGACATCTTTGAGCCCGTGATGAACGTGTACTACGACGTCAACCTGTAGCCACCCCGTCCCGCATGGCGATCTTATTAAGGCGACAGCGTCTTGCAGCCCATTTCTGGCTGAAAAACGACCACGCTACAGCTTGCAAACCTCGACTTACTGCCTCTTGACCCGTAAAGCACCCGCCATTCCAGCATTTTCAGCGAACACACAAGTGATCCCGCCGTGACACACGCGCTGGTACAGCGATGATTGTTCACTCCCCTGTCTCTTCAGCGGAGACATCGTGTTACCTGAGAACGCAGTCCTGATAGCGTTCAGGAAAGCAGAGCTGCATTCTGAACACGCATCCCTCCAGCCACGAGCTGCGCCGCAGTTCTGGGTTTCCGACGCCTGCACAGGGATCGAGCGAGCCTTCTCAGTGGCTGAGGGGCAGCCTTTCCTGCCGTAAAACAACAAGATCTGATAGAGCAATTTCAGTCCATGACAGACATCAACTGGCAACGAACGAAACAAGAGTGGTTTCCTAATATCCGCAAGGATCTGCTGGCCGGCCTGGTCGTCGCGCTGGCCCTCATTCCAGAAGCGATCGCCTTTTCCATCATCGCCGGCGTTGACCCCAAAGTCGGATTGTACGCCTCATTCTGCATCGCAGTGGTCACCGCATTTCTGGGGGGACGGCCCGCCATGATTTCTGCGGCCACCGGGGCCATGGCGTTGCTTATGGTCAATCTGGTCAGGGAGCACGGCCTTCAGTATCTGCTGGCAGCGACCCTTCTCACTGGCGTTTTCCAGATCATAGCAGGAGCCCTGCATTTGGGAAATCTGTTGAAGTTTGTCTCCCGGTCGGTGATGACAGGCTTCGTCAATGCGCTCGCCATCCTTATTTTTCTGGCGCAATTGCCCGAGTTTCACGGAGCTGGGTGGCAGATGTACGCGATGGTGGCCGCCGGGCTTTCCATCATCTATTTGCTGCCTCTCCTGACGAAGGCAGTGCCATCTCCTCTGGTGTGCATCGTTGTTTTGACGGCCTTCTCCATCATCACTGGGCTGAATCTGCGCACAGTGGGCGATCTGGGAGAACTCCCTTCCACCCTTCCCGTATTTCTCCTTCCAGATGTCCCGTTCAATTTTGAAACTCTCTGGATCATTTTACCCTACTCACTTCCCCTGGCCGTCGTGGGACTGCTGGAGTCGCTGATGACAGCATCCATCGTGGACGATCTCACGGACACAGACAGCGCCAAAAACCGGGAGTGTGCAGGCCAGGGTGCCGCCAATGTCGTGGCGGGGCTTTTTGGCGGCATGGCAGGTTGCGCCATGATCGGGCAGACAGTGATCAACGTGCAATCGGGCGGTCGAGGGAGGTTGTCCACGTTCTCCGCTGGTGTGCTGCTTCTGACGATGATCGTGACTTTGGGGGAATGGGTAAAGCGAATCCCCATGGCGGCCTTGGTGGCAGTCATGCTCATGGTATCGATCGGGACCTTCAACTGGGCGTCACTGAAGAACCTACGCATCTATCCCAAAAGCTCCAGCATGGTCATGATCGTTACCGTGTTGGTGGTGGTTTTCACACACAACCTCGCATTGGGTGTGCTTGTAGGCGTGTTGATGAGCGCCCTTACCTTCGCCCGAAAAATCTCACAGATTGTACGGGTCACCTCGCTCTTTGACGAAAAGGAGAGCCGCCGGACCTACCTCGTTCAGGGACAGTTGTTTTTTGTTTCTGCCGGAGCTTTTGCCAAGTCATTCGACTTTCGAGAAGCCCTGAAGGAGGTCACGATCGATGTTTCTCATGCGCACTTCTGGGACATCACAGCCATCAACGCCCTGGACAAAGTGGTCCTGAAGTTTCGTCGTGAAGGCACCCATGTCACCATTGTCGGAATGAACGAGGCCAGCGCCACCTTGGTTGACCGTCTTGCCGTGCATGACAAGTGCGGCACCATGGACAGGATGCTCGAACACTAACCCGAACCGACGGCTCCGCCTTTGCTCGCAAGCATGTACGAGATCACCCATCATGGGCCAACGCGGCAAGACGACGACCGAGATGCCTTTCCGTGGAGGTTTGGGCGAGCTCCTCGTGATCGGTGCATACGGACGCTCGCCTATCGTTGAAAACCAGCCTGTGCCCCTTTCCTCATCCAGCCCCTACGGGACGAGGAACGTGTTGCCGGTGCGGGGATCCCGGGCTTTTTGGCCAGGAGCCAACCCCCGCACATCAAGCATGTTGGCCTCGATACGCTCCGCACCCGGAGGGTAAACATAGCCAGACCGGCCAGCCACGGGAACCGCGTAGCTGAGGGGGGCGGGAGGACCCATCACTTCGGAGGAGTCAGCAGTCTTTTCCGTAGCGCCAGATCCCTTGCCCGACTTGGATTTGGGGTCACTGCTGCTTCCCCCTTCGCCGCCGCTCGATGCCATGCCCGGGTTAGAGGGCCCCTCACGGAGGTACTGGGTCTCCCCGCTGCGACCTGAGTTCACACCCGGGATGGGAGGCAACGGCGTCCCATCGCCTGTCTGAGCTTTTTTGCCCGTCCTCTGCTTGGGACGGGATGCAGAGGGAGGGGGTACCGATTTAGGGGGCTCTTGCGACTTTTCAAAATCGCGTGTCTTTCTGAAGAGGAACCCTCCCATCTTCTTGAAAAAATTCGGATCCTCCTCCTTGGTGGCCGGGGCGGGAGGAGGTGCGCTCATCCCGTTCATGGACCATCCGGCCAGGACGGTAAAGATCAGAGCGTACCGACGGGCAGATTGCCAGGAAAAAGTCACTTTCATCAGATCAGGGGGCTGAAATTTCCACGCCCGCCCGGGAACTCGGGAGCAACGGGAGATTACGATAAACGGAGCTACTTGAACAGGTCTATTGCAAGCAAACGATACGGAACATCCCAGTGGTTCCCCACCGGGTTGAATTACTTTTATTCTGCAAGGGATTGCCTTTCGCCAAACGCGACGCTTACTGAACGCCATTTTCATTTCCCGCCCCCACTTCACTCCCCTTGAACCGCCCCACCGTTGCCAGCTATTGCACGACATTTCTGAAGCCGGAGATGCTTCATATCTACCGTCAAATCAAAGGTTTGCGACGGTACGAGACGTTTGTGATCTGCAAAGAACGGCAGAGCGAAGACCTCTACCCCATGCCAGAGGGGGGCATCGAAGTCGCCCCCGGAGTGAAGAGCAACTTTCTGAGACGATTCTGGCTGAAATACATCAAACACGAGCCCGCGATCGTCTATCGGGGAGAGTACGGGGTGCTGGCGGGTCTGCTGAACCGGCGTGAGGCCGATCTGATGCACGTCTATTTTGGTCATACCGGCGTGCACCTTCTCCCCTTCATCCAACGGTGGCCGAAACCGACCGTGGTCTCATTTCACGGGATGGACGTTCAGACGCGGGCGCATGACCCGTCCTATGAAATCCGTCTTCGGCAATTGTTAAAGGCGTCCCGACTCGTGCTGGCGCGCTCCCAGTCCTTGCTGGACAGGCTGCTCGAACTGGATTGCCCGGTGGACAAGGTCCGTATGAACCGCACCGGCATCCCTCTTGACCAGTTTCCCACCATCAACCGTTCCTGGCCTGATAACGGGGCCTGGCACCTGGTGCAGGCGTGCCGATTGATCGAAAAGAAGGGTTTGGATGATGCCATCCATGCGTTTGCCGCCTTCGCCAAGGTCCATCCGCAGAGTCAGTTCACCATCGCAGGTGAAGGTCCGCTCCTCGATCCGCTCAAAAAACTGAGGAATGATCTGGGTTTGCGAGACAAAATCCATTTTCCCGGATTCGTGAAGGGTCCCGCCCTGTGTGACCTCTTCCACAGTGCGCACCTCTTCATCCATCCCAGCCGCATGACGGCCGATCAAAACCAGGAAGGCGTGCCCAATGCCATGCTGGAGGCCATGGCAACGGGATTGCCCGTGGTGGCAACACTTCATGGTGGCATCCCGGAGGCGGTGAGAAACGGCGTCACAGGGCTGCTCGTCCCGGAGCGTGACCGGGCTGGCTTGGAGCGGTCGTTGCATGATCTTACGGACAGCCCTGCCACCTGGGAGCGTATGGGGGCCGCGGCTGCCCTGGATGTGAGGGAAAACTTTGAATCCTCCGAGCAGATCGCCAAACTCGAGCAGGCGTACGACGAAGCCAGGGAAAGACGTTGAAGCGGCTGTCCCTTGAGCCATCATAAACACCAGTAGTATCACCACTCCCAGCCGGGGCAGCTCCGCTGCTCCCTCCGTACATGCCATCCTGTTGCCCTGACGCCCAAGACAAATCCAAACCGCTGGTCGTCTCTCTATGCGGCACCTTTCTGAAGCCGGAAATGCAGAGCATCTACCGGCAAGTGACGGGATTTCACCGGGTCCGCACCATCGTCTATACGCAGAGCCACGAAAACGCGGATCTGTTCCCCTTTGAACCGGTCAAGGTGCTGAAGAAACTGCCCCGTCCGCGGCCCCGCGGACACTTCCTAAAGCGCTTTTGGTACAAGCATGTGCTGAAGGTATGGCCTCCACCACGCCCCATTGAGCGCCATGTGCACCCCTACTATCCTTATGACCTGGTTGACCGTCTCAGGCGGAATGATCCAGCGCTGGTCCACGTGTACTATGGCCACAAGGCGGTGCATTATTATGAGATGATCCGGGCCTGGGGAGGACCGTTCGTGGTCTCATTTCACGGTGTGGATGTTTCCAAGTTCCTGGACCGGCCAGCCTATGTGGCCACCCTCAAGAAGGTGTTCGCGAACGCGAAGCTGGTGATGGCCCGAAGCCAGTCCCTCTTGGATCGGCTGGTCCTGCTCGGCTGCCCCAAGGAGAAGCTCCGGCTCAACCGCACTCCGATCCCGTTGGAACACCTTAATGCCGTTCCCAGGACCTCGCCGCACGATGGCCAGTGGCGACTGGTGCAAGCCTGCCGTTTGATCCCCAAGAAAGGGATCATCACAGCCCTCAAGGCATTGAAGATCGTCACGGAAACCCATCCTAACGTCAAATACGTAATCTGTGGCGTCGGGCCTCTGTCCGGCAAAATCCAACGCACCGCCGCCGAGCTGGAGCTGAGCTCGCATCTGGAACTCAGGGGCTGGATGAGCCAGGATCAACTGCTTCAGGAATATGAAGCAGCTCACATCTTCTTGCATCCGAGCGAGACGACCAAAGACGCCGACCAGGAGGGCATTCCCAACTCCATGCTGGAGGCCATGGCCACGGGGCTTCCCGTGGTGGCCACTCAGCATGGGGGGATCCCCGAAGCTGTAAGCAATGGATTTGATGGGCTGCTCGTACCCGAACGCAGTCCAGAGCAACTGGCTGAAGCCTTGCTGACCCTGATGAACGCGCCTGCACTGCTGACCTCCCTGTCCACAAACGCAGCCGCTTCGGTACGTGCCAACTTTGGCAGTACCGCTCAGGTCGCAGCCATGGAAGACGTGTACTTCGAGGCCATCAGCCGCAAGTAGGCTCCTTCTCCCCAAGTCACATGCAGACTCCCGTCGCTCTTCTCTGCCCCACCGTACTGGTGTGGCTCATGGCAGGAGCCCTCCAAGTGCTGGCAAAGGACCCCGCAGTTCCCGCGCGCCCACCTCCCTTGATGCTGCCCGCGACTGCCAGATACGTGAGCGTGGCGGAAGCCAGGGAACTCTTAAAAGGAGGCAAACTAGGCGGGATCGTGGACGTCCGCACTCCTGAAGAAGTCACCGACAGCAATCACCTTCCCGGAGCAAGGTTCGTGAACCTCTTTGTGTCCAACTTTGACCAGTCCATTCTGAATCTGGGGCTGGACCGCACCCGCCCCTGTCTCGTGTACTGTGCCCTGGGCGGACGGGCCGCACGCACCGCAGCAAGACTGGATGCGCTCGGGTTCAAGGACGTACTAGTCCTGCAAGGGGGCTACGAAGCCTGGCACCGGCAGAGCGGGGAACTGGGGCCATGAGCGCCGCTTGCCCCCGTATCGCAGGAAAAAATCGGCCTCAATTCTCACGCCAGTCATCACCCGCGTCATCCCGTCCCATGATGGACCAGCGGTAGAGGTAGGTGAAAACTTGCCCTCCGACAAAAGGCTCTTCCAGGTCCACAGGGACCAGTTCATAGAGCCCCACAGCCACATCTTCAAGAAGGTCCAGCTCCTTGCGGCAGCTGGCATCCACCTCCCAGACTTCCCCGTGAACCCTGAGCCCCCCCTCCTCCTCTGGCACCTCATAGAGTCCCGGATAGCCGCCCGCATTCACCATGCGATATTTCGGCAGGGTGCGGGCGGTGCCCACAAAAGTCTGACCGTTCAGATAATGTGCATTGCTCAGGCCACGCTTCAGCGTCCCGTAAACAAAGATGCGCTGCAAAGAAGCTGCAACCGGCTCTGGAGCGCTCATGGCAGGACGTTGGATCCAGCACCCGCAAGTCGCGGCCCGGGGTTCGAGGCAGCCACACTCCGGTGAAGTGTCCATTCCATGGTCGCATACTTGTCCCGGGCCAGTTCCCGGGCTTTAGGAAGAAGCCGGGCCTCCATTTCCATTTGGTCCATCACGACGACATCCATCGCCAGTTGACGTGCAAACAGCAGGCCAAAGTCAGCGGGTAATTTCACAGGCTGAATTGTGCCCTGATGAAGGAATCCAGTCTTCGCCCGACGTTGGGCTGCACCGGCGATCTTTTGCTCCTGCCACACCACGTCGAACTTCGCAGGCTCAACAAAGCAAACCCCCATGCCATCGGAGGTGTTCTCAGACTGCAATGAGCACTCACCCATGCCCGCCTCATGAAGAGCACGGATCATCGCCTCGTGGATCTCCCGATAGGTTTCCACCGCTCGCTGTTCGCTGAGGTCACTCCCAGCGGGAGCCGCCAGGGTGTAGGTCCAGTCCCCATCATGGACCACCACTCCCCCACCCGTCCAGCGCCTCACCATCGGCCAGCCCGCTTGAGCATTCGGAATCACCGAAATCGGCTGAGAAAACCCGATGCTGACACTCGACTCCTCCCAGCCATACACCCGCATCCACACGCCTTCAGCCTGGAGCAGCATGGCCTCGTCCAAGGCCATATTGAGTGGTCCCTCGCGGGGCACCGTGTCTTGCCAGAGATGAAGGCGGGGAATGGATGGCATTTTCAATGATACAGTTGGGATATCCTACGTTCCGGGGACTGGCGATGGTACCGACTTGGCCGACGGCAATCTAGCTCCCCATGAGCTCCTTGACCTTCCCGTCGATGGCTTCTGCCCAAATTTCGTATCCCTTGGGCGACAGATGCAGGCGGTCGGGCATGATTTCCTGGGAGAGCGTTCCGTCCGGTTCAAGGAACTTTTCTCCAAGGTCCATGTAGTAGATGGACTTGTCATCGGCGTACGTCTTGATCAGGCTGTTGGTGGCCGCGTTTTGCTTGCGGAAGGCATCGTTGTTGTCCGCGCCGCGAGGGAAGATTCCGAGCAGGAGGACTTTGGCGCCCGGGCACTTTTGCTGCACCTTGCTGATGATCGCCTTCACGCCTTCTGCAGTCTGTTCCGCACTGCACAAGTACCCGTTGCGGTTCTGATGGCCGGTGTTGTTTGTGCCAATCATCAGCACCACCAGCTTGGGCTTCAAGCCATCAAAGTTCCCGTTCTCCAGACGCCAGAGGACGTGCTCCGTGCGATCACCACCGATGCCGAAATTTGCGGCACCAAGAGGGGCCCAGTGCTTTTCCCAGGCAACCTTGCCAGATCCTTCCCAGCCTTGGGTGATGGAGTCCCCGAGAAAGACGAGGGTGGACTCCCCTTTGCTGGAGATCTCATTGAACCGCGAATGGCGTGCCTTACAGCCGGGTTCCGGGCGCTCGACGGGCGTTACCGCCACCTTGGGATTTGGCACCGGCACCGGCGTCGCAGCGACCGAGGCCTTGGCAGGATTCGCGCCAGTCGTGGGAGATTGCTGGGCCAATGCGACAGAAGCGGTGCAGAGCAGGAGGGCGAGGATGGATTTCATGGTTGAATCAGAAACCGGAATACGTGCATCGTGGCCATACTTCATGCGCCCAAATCCTGACAAATGGGAAAATAAGGCTCCCTACAATCGATCCCTCCCGTCATGCCGACCTGATCTGTAGGTCATGAAAACCGGCATCCCGGAGCGTGCGGTGGGCGGTGGCAGCAAAACTGAGCAATCCTTGTGGATCGGCATGGTGGGCATGACGCCCCGTTGAGGTCATCCACTCCTCACGCAGATACTCCCCCACCACATCTGCAACTGGGAGCTGAAATACTACGGACACTGCAGCCCAAACCGTTGCCAGATGGACTTCGCGAGTCTCGACATCGATCCGCTGCCGCAGGTGACCGAGCACCCCTTGATATTTGGCACCACGGGTGCTCTTCAGTAAAAGCTCCCCGGCAAAAAGACTGCGCGAGCGGCCCTCAGCAGGTAGCAGCCTCCCCAACTTGGCGTCCACCGCAAGGAGCGCGTCCAAATCCCCGGCATCCGCCGTCCGCCAGGCATCCAAGAGGCAGGGAGCGATCCAGTCCTTCCAGGGGCGGTCGAGAAAACCCTCCCAGTCCTTGATCATGGTGTGCCGTCCCGCCTCTCCATGAGTATGGAACAGAATCGCCTCACACTGGGCGCGCACCCCCTGAAACATCCACCTTACCCATGAGAGATTCTCGTCATGCTCGGCCCGGGATTCCGCGCTGCGCAACGCCAGTTCCCCGTTCGGATCGGTACCGGACGAGCGCGACGTTGAAGGCTGGGGAAACCGGGCTATCATGGGGGACTGACTATTTTAGCGGACCAACGACCGCGGAAAACCTAAAAGTCCCTCTTCACTGCATGTCGCTTGACACCTCGAAAGTCTCTTATCTGTGCCAGCGCTGCGGCAACTGCTGCCGCTGGCCCGGCGATGTGATTGTGACTCCTGAGGAAGTGGATGCGATTGCCCGCCACGTGGGCATGGAGGTGGATGAGTTCATTCAAACTCGTACGCGGCTCAGCGCGAATCGGAAACACCTGTCCATCATCGACAAGGAGGACGGCTCATGCTTTTTTCTTGAGGGAAAGAACTCCTGCCTCATTCAGCCGGTCAAACCCGCTCAGTGCAGCGGATTTCCCAATTCCTGGCAGTTTCCTGGGTGGCGCGATGTTTGCGAAGCCATTGAGATTCCCGCAAAAGCAGGATGAAAGTCCCGACAACGAAAAAGGCGCGGATTGCTCCGCGCCCTTCGAAATGGGGATTCCCAGGCTGGTGTCTGTTTGGCCTACTTTGAGCTGGCCGCCTTCAGTTCTGCCGCTCGCTTCTGGGAGGCGTCATTCAGTTTGGTCAGGGGCACATCCACCTTGTTGCCGTTGGCGAGCTGGAGCACCACTTTATCCGGAGCGACCTCCAGCAGAGTCGCCTGAATGGTGCGTCCATCGGAGCTGGTCCACCCTTCCACACTGGCCCCTTGAATGGCCACTGAGCCAGCTGCAACCGCCGGAGGGGTGGCAGTTGGAGGGGTCGGTGCGGTTCCTGGAGCAGTGGCGGGGGTGGTAGCCGTGGGCTTGGGCGGATTCTTTGCCAGCTCTTTGATTTCTTTGTTGAGAGCCTTCACTGCATCTTCTCCGCCGTCGATGAGCTTGGCCGCAGGGACCGAGGTCAACACCACGCTCCCTGTGTGATCCATGACGACGACCCGGGGGTATTCCTTGCCAAGATCCTTGGCGTTGATCGCTGCTGGCAATGCAGCCGGCAGACGGCGGGACCACTCCCCGGCAGAGTTGGGCCTTAGCACGACGACAGTGTTGTCTTTCTCAAGGCCCCAGTAAGTGATCTTCCCGGCAGCTTCCACCTTGGCATCCTCGGCCCGCTCGTTCACAAGAAGGAACACGATGGGATCTTTCTTTTTGGCGGACTGCTTCTGCGCATCTTCAAAGCTATAGACGCCGAAGGCCTCCTTGGGGATGGCTTTCGCGGCTTCTTCCTTTGCGGCGTAGAGCCCTACCGTAGCGGTGGCGAGAAGGGTGAGGATGAGCGTGGATTTCATAGAGTGGTGGTACAATTTCGTGGGCGGAGTTTGTCCAACGCCGCCCACGTGATTTCTTTTGCATGCATTTAGCTGAAGAATTTCTTCAGGTCACCTCCCAACAGGCTTTGCAGCCCCTGTTGCAGGGCACTTCCTGATACGGATTCGCCATTGGGAGTGAGCTGGTCAACCAGACCCGGGAGGATCTGGGCAAGCCCGCTGGCGGCCGTTTCGGTGTCCGTACCGGACTCATCGGCAATTTGTTGCACCGGACCTCGGCCAAGCACCTGCAGTATTTGCTCCCCACTGACAGGCAGATTGCCACCCCGCCCCACCCAAGAGGAGATCAGATCCCCCAGACCGCCTTGTTGGAACTTCGCAATCAGTCCGTCGAGTCCTCCAGATTGACTGACCAGTGCAATGCCCAATTGCACGAGATTAGGGCTTCCCGGGGCATTTGCTCCGGGCATGGATTCACTTTCCTCTCCAGGCGCGCCACTCATTAGCTGGCGCGCCAGATCTCCTAGCAGGCTCATAGTGGTAAATGCCGGGGAGTCCTCCGGGTGGGTTGAGTCTGGCAGGAAGAGGAAAATCTGGCAATGGTCTTTTTGTCGGGGCCAAGTCCCCCGACCCTTCTACGACAACCGGTTCCGGAAGTCTTCGTAGCCGAAGCGGCGCACCACTCGCAGCTCCCCCGTGGCAGGATCGTAGGTATCAATGTCTGGGTGGGGCACTCCGTTGAAGGTGGTCGTTTTGACCATCGTATAGTGGCCCATGTCAGTGAAGATAAGTTTCTGACCGAGGTGCAGGGGCTCGGGGAACGAGTAAGCCCCGATCACATCACCTGCCAGGCAGGATGTCCCCCCCAGCTTGTAGGTGTACCCATGCTCGCCAGGCAGACCGGCCCCAATGATCTGGGGTCGATAGGGCATCTCCAGCACATCCGGCATATGGCAGGTGGCGGAGGTATCGAGGATGGCGGTTTTTTCCTCTGCTCCCACAATGTCCAGCACCGAGGTGACCAAATAGCCTGTATTCAGCGCGATAGCCTCACCGGGCTCAAGATACACTTCCACATCGTGACGCTCACGAAACGCCTTCACAATTCGCACGAGTCTCTCTACATCGTAGCCAGGTTTGGTGATGTGGTGGCCTCCTCCCATGTTCACCCACTTCACTTGCTTGAGAAACTTGGGAAAACGTCGCTCTACAGATTCGATAACTCGCTCCAGCACGTCGGAGTTCTGTTCACACAGCGCGTGAAAGTGGAGCCCTTCGAGACCGGTCAAATCAGCCCCTTCCAACTCGACGTCTCGGGTCCCCAACCGACATCCTGGAGAACAGGGATCGTAGAGGGCCACTTCGACCGTCGAGAGCTCGGGATTCACGCGCAGCCCGGGGCTCGGGCGATTGCCTTCAGCGCCTTCCAGCACCGGTTTAAATCGCTGCCACTGGGCAAGAGAGTTAAAAGAGATGTGGCAGGCTATGGGCAGGATCTGTTCCATCTCTGCCTCCTTGAATGCCGGGCAATAGACGTGCACTTCTTTTCCAAATTCATGATGGGCCAGCAGCGCCTCGTTGAGCCCGCTCGCGCAACATCCATGCAGATACTCGCGGACCAACCCAAAGGTGGAGAACATGGAGAAGCCCTTGAGGGCCAGGAGGATCTTCGCTCCAGACGCTTCCTGCACCTCGTGCAGCAGGGTGAGGTTCTTCTTAAGCAGGGCAAGGTCCACCACGTATGCGGGGGTGGCAACACGGGCGGGGTCAAAAGAAGTCGGGGCAGTGTAGGACATTGTGAAGGCGAGATCTGAACTAACGGGACGGAAAAGCACGCCGCAAGCGTGACCTGCATGCTTACGCCTCCGCGGCCTGTTGGCATCCGGTTTTAACAGGAAATTCCGTCACGTTCGGGGGTCCACGGCTAGCAATGCATAAAATAGGCGGTTCAAGGCATCTTTTTGCCACCGGAGGCCTCGCAGGACCCGATCCATGGGCATGAAAACCATTCCTACTCTCCTCACCGCCTCCCTCGCCGCATTGACCACGCTGCTGGTGTCCTGTGACTCCAAACAGGAGCAAGCGCGCGAACGCAGTATCGAAAACAAGGCGGACGCCCTGGAAGAGCAGGCCAAGGCCACTAAGAAAGAAGGGGAGCAACACGCAGATGCCATCGAAGACGCCAAGAAGGTCAACGATCTGAATGCGGACGCCACCCGGAAGGAAGCTGAGGCCAAGGCTGAGGCATTGAAGCGGGAGGCAGAAGCCACTCGCGAGCAGAAGTAGGAAGTTCCTGCCTCTCCGTCGCCGACGCCTGACTACGGGACACCCCGATCAGCCCGTCGGCGTTGCTCTTTTCAGCTGGCGTCTGCTCCGGTTTCGCCGCAGGTACTCGTCGGCAATCGCGCCCAAAAGGATCACCATACCGAGGACGACAAATTCCAGCTGGGTGGCAATCCCCAAAATGTTGATGGCGTTCAGTAGAACCCGAATCAGAGCGGTACCGATGAGGACTCCGATCACGCTCCCCTCTCCTCCCCGAAGGCTGCATCCCCCGAGAACGGCCGCCGCAATGGCATAGAGCTCGTAGAAGTTTCCCTGCGAGGCGGGCTGCACCGTATTCACGTCCAGCGCGAAGAGAATGCCACCGATGCCTGCGAGGGTAGAGCACAGCACGTAGGATAAGATCACCAGGCGGTCCGTGCGAATGCCGCTGTACCGCGCGGCCTCCTCATTCCGCCCCAGCGCGAACAAGTGACGCCCCCAGACGGTCTTGTTCAAGAATACCGCTGCAAGACCTGCGATCACTGCCAGGATGATCAGGGGTGCCGGAAGTCGGTAGTCGCCAAAAAAGGGAAGGGCGATGCGACCATTGGCGAACCAGCGCTGCCCATCATAGGCCGTACCAAAACCGAGAGTGCCGTCGTGCACGAGCCATCTCGCCACGCCCCGATAAATTAGCAGGCCGCACAAAGTCACAACGAACGGCTGCAACTTGACCTTGGTGATGAGAAGCCCGTGCACCAACCCAATGGAGGCCGACAGCGCCGCGGTGACCACCAACGCCACTGGCACGGGCCAGCCCTTCTCAACCAACAGCCATCCCAGGACAGTGCCCACCAGACCCACCACGCTGCCGATGCTGAGGTCAATCCCACCAGTGATGATGACGAAGGTCACCGCCAAGCCGATGATCGCGTAGAGGGACACCCAGTTGACGAGGTTCTCAGCGTTGTACGGTATCAGGAAATTTGGATTCACCAGCGAGGTGACCACGCAGACAAACAGCAAAAGCAGGCTGATCCCCAAGTTTTTTTTCATATCATGAACTAAGATGTCAATGCAGGCTCTGATTTGGGGCCGTGATGCCAGTGGCCAGTGCCATAATGCTCTCCTCGGTCGCTTCGGCCCTGGAGAGCTCCCCGCTCAGCCGCCCTTCGTGCATCACGAGCACACGGTCAGACATGGCCAGCACCTCCTCCATTTCGCTGCTGGCGAAGAGCACCGCCATGCCTTCAGCAGTCAGCCTCTCCATCAGTTGATAGATTTCAGCTTTGGCACCCACATCGATTCCGCGGGTCGGCTCATCCAACAACAGCACCTTGGGAGCCAAAGCCAGCCACTTGCCCAGGACAACCTTCTGCTGATTGCCACCGGACAATGTGCCGACCAAGGTATCGGGAGAGGCGGCCTTGATTCGCAATTGTTGCCCCAGGTCCGCAGCCAGGGCGGAACCGGCCTGTTCATTCACAAAGATTCCAGCCTTGGCATCGCGAGCCAGGGTGGTCAGGGCGACATTCCATTGCACAGACTCCTCCAAAAAGACACCCAAGGTCTTCCGGTCCTCCGGGACCAGAGCAAGGCCGGCAGCAACAGCCTGATCCGGATGACGTGCAGGAAGCAACTGACCCGCCACTCTCACCTCCCCAGCAAGCGGAGGCACCACCCCGAACAGGGCGCGCAACACCTCTGTCCGACCCGCCCCCACCAAACCCGCCAGGCCAACCATCTCACCACGACACACATGAAACGTCAACCGATTGGCGGGAAAGGCCTGCGTGCGGAGGGATTTCACCTCCAGCACCCTCTCTCCGGGCGGTCTTGCATCCAATGGCCGGGCACCGGAAAGATCCCTGCCCACCATCAGCCTCACCATGGCGTCGTGGGTTATTTCCTCCCTCGAAAGTGCCCCCACATTTCGACCGTCCCGCAGCGCAACCACCCGGTCTGCGAGAAGCTTCACCTCGCCCAGCCGGTGCGAGATGTAGAGGATGCTCAATCCGCGACTCCGGAGGTCGGCGATGACGCGAAAGAGAGTCTCTGTCTCCCTCAGCGAGAGACTCGAAGTCGGCTCATCCATGATGATCAGCTTCGCGTCCAGTGAGAGCGCCTTGGCAATCTCAACCAGCTGACGCTGGCCAAGGGACAAATCTGCGACAGGTGTGGTGGCCAAGAAGCCAGCGCCCAGTTGGTCCAGCAGGATCTGAGCGCGCTGCCGCATCACCTCGTGGCGGATGAAAATGCTCTGCCGGGGCTCCCTGCCTAGAAAGACATTGCCAGCGGCATCGAGATTGTCCGCCAGCACCAGTTCCTGATGAATCAAAGCGATCCCCAGAGACTGCGCATGCTGGACTCCTGACAGACCCACAGTGCGACCTTCAAATTGGATCTGTCCGCGGTCAGGGGACTGCATGCCCGCCAGGATCTTCATGAGCGTGCTCTTGCCGGCTCCGTTCTCCCCGATGACAGCCACCAGTTCTCCTTTTGCGACTGCCAGACTCACATCGTCCAGAGCCCGGACACCGGGGAACTGTTTGCTTAGATTCTGAACTGACAGCAGATCGCTCATGATGGACCAGGCTATTCCACCTGCTTTTTCAGTTCCGTCCAGAATGTGTCCACATCTCCTTTTTTCACGGCCTTGGCGGGGACCTCGACGAATTTGCTGGCAGGCACAACGCTCTTGTCCCCCTTGGCGAGGGCCGCGAGGATGCGCACGCTCTCATGTCCGTATTGAAAGGGATTCTGCACGACCGTCGCGTAGATATGGCCCTCCTGAATGCCGCGCAGGGTATCTTCTTCCTCGTCAAATCCGACAATTTTCACCTTCCCAAACAGATTGGCCTCTTTGACCGCCTCGTAGATTTTGGGCGTGTTATACGAGAAGAGCCCCACCAGACAGCCAATGTCCGGGTGGCGGGTGATGGATTCCTGCACATTGGACTTGGCCTTGGCAAAGTCCACCTCATCGGTCCGGGTGCCGAGGATGGTGTACTTTTCGCCCTTCAGTTCAACATCAGGCGGATCGTCATGCCGCTCCCCTTGAGGCCTTCCCAGGAGCTCGTCCACACAGCCCTGGCGACGCTCCTTGGCATTGAGCTGACCCGCGCGTCCCACAAAAAACATCACACTGCCCCCGTCCGGCATCGCTTCCTTCACCAACTTGCCGCACAGGCGACCGGCTTGATAATTGTCCATGCCTACAAAACAGAGCCGGGGAGAGTCAGGGGCGTCACTGTCCTGGGTAATGAGATGGGTCTGCTGGGCCATGGTTTTCATGAGATCCAGTTGATTCTTGGGATCGGCCGGGCTGAAGGCAATCCCCGCCACGCCTCTCGCCAGAAGTTCCTCGACCATCCGTTTTTGATCGGTGGCACCGTTCTGGGGCATACGGACTTCCACCTCCACCCCATACTCGGCGGCTGCCTTGCGGGCCCCCTTCTCCGCGATCGTCCAGAAGGGAGCAATGGCGTTTCCGATGTACGCCACGCGAGGCTTTTTGCCGTCCGCGCCATTCGACGACGGACCGCATTGCACGAGGAGAGAAGCTGCCAGAACAGGGAGGGCCAGGGGAAGCAGAAAGCGGCGGCGTTTCATGATTGATTTTGGAGATGGTAACTGGCTGGAACCACGCATGCTACGAAATCCCAAACGGCTCCGGCAAGGCAAATGTTTGCATGCAGAAATGCACCTTCTTTGTTGTCTCTACGATGCCACCATGCGAACATCTTTTTCATGCCCTCCACAGCCGATCTCCCTCTGTTGTTCCTTGTTGGCGGTGTCGCCTTCCTCGTGCTGTCCACCTTGTGGATCCTCGCAACACGCTTCAAGCGGTGCCCCTCGGACAAGATACTGGTGGTGTACGGCAAGGTCGGCAAAGGGTTGAGCGCCCGGTGCATACATGGCGGCGCCACCTTCATCTGGCCGATGATCCAGGACTACCAGTTCCTCGATCTCATCCCTATTCCGATCGACATCAAGCTGACTGGTGCCCTGTCCAAGCAGAACATCCGCGTCAACACGCCCTCCACCTTCACGGTCGGGGTCTCCACCAAGCCTGGCACGATGGAAAACGCCGCCGAACGCATGCTGGGACTCTCCAACGAGTCCATCCGCGAACTGGCCAAGGACATCATCTTCGGCCAGATGCGCGTGGTTCTCGCGACGATGTCCATTGAGGAGATCAACGCGGACCGCGATAAACTCATAGAGAACATCAGCCGCGGGGTCGAAGTGGAACTGGAGAAAGTGGGCCTCCAGCTCATCAACGTGAACATTCAGGACATCACGGATGAGAGCGGCTACATTGAGGCTCTGGGTCAGGAAGCCGCCGCCCGCGCCATCAACGACGCAAAAATCAAGGTTTCCCAGGCCGAGCGCGATGGGGAGATTGGTCGCGCCCAGGCCCAGAAGGAGCAGAAGATTGTCGTGGCCCAAGCACAGGCTGAAGCCACCACCGGTGAAAACCTAGCCGCTGTGGACATCGCGAACTCCAATGCCAACCGACTTGTGCAGGAGGCAGAGGCCAACCGCCAGGCTGAGGCCGCCCAGAATGTCGCCAATGCCCGTGTCCAGCAGGAAGCCTACCTCGCCCAGCGGGAGGCGGAAGTCGCCCGTGCAGAGAAGGACAAAGCCTCCCAGTACGCCAGTGTTGTCGTGCCCGCAGAGGTTGAAAAACTCCGCATGGAGACCATCGCAGCCGCGGATGCCGCCCGCATCCAGATTGAGGCGAAGGGCAAAGGCGATGCCATCCGCTACGTGCAACAGGCGGAGGCCGATGGCCAGAAGGCCCGCTTCCTTGCAGAGGCGGATGGCCAGCGCGCCCGACTCCTCGCCGAAGCGGAAGGCACGGAAAAGGTACTCAAAAGCAAGGCGGAAGGTTTCCGGGCCCTGGTGGAAGTCACCGCCTCCCGCCCAGAACTCGCCATCAACCTGCTGATCACCGAGCAGCTGCCCCGCCTGGTGGAGGAGCAGGTCAAGGCCATCAGTAACATCAAGGTGGACAAGATCACCGTATGGGACAGCGGGGTCGGAGCCGACGGGAAAAACAGCACCGCCAGCTTTCTCAGCGGCCTCGCCGGCAGCCTGCCCCCCATCCATGAACTGGCAAAGAACGCCGGCATTGAACTGCCCAGCATTCTGGGCAAGACCGGCGAAATGGGTGGCGGCAAATCCTCTGGAACGTCCGCCTAGACGCGCCCCCCGCCATTCGCTGTTGTCAACTCGAACTCCCCTCCCCCTCCTGACCCACCATGAACTTCCTATTTGACTGGAGCACACTTGGCGTTGCGGAGAAGATCTTCACCGCCATCGGCACCGTGGCGATCGTGCTGATCCTGTTGCAGTCCTTGATGTCTCTGGTGGGGGGTGAGGTGGATCATGACTATGACATCAGCGACATGGATGGCCACGCGGGCCACTCGTGGGGCCTGCTGTCCATTCGTGGGCTGTTTGGTTACATGCTCGGTCTGGGCTGGGGCGGCATCATTGCCCTGCGCTACGGCTTCGGGGTTTTTGCCGCCACCTTGTTGGGAAGCGCCCTGGGCGTGAGCATCGGCTTGGTGCTCGGTCTGCTCATGAAGGCCATGCACTCCCTCCGCAGCGAAGGGACGTTGAACCTGCAAAACGCCATCGGCCAATCTGGTACGGTCTATCAACGCATCCCAGCGGGCAGAGGCGGACTCGGAAAGATTCAGATCCTAGTACAGGGTCGATTGCAGACTCTTGAGGCATGCACGGATGCTACCACCGACCTCTCCCCCCAGCGGCAGGTGAAGGTGGTGCAGGTGGTCTCAGGAAACACCCTCCTGGTGGAACAGGTCTGATGCCATCATCGCAATGAATCCCCCGATCCGCGATGTTTCATGCCGTCGCGGCTTTCTGCGAACCAGTGCCGGGGCCCTCCCAGCGCTGCTTTGTGGGCAGACGATGGCTTTCCCACCGGAGCGGACCAGTCTGACCAGAGGACCCGCCGAGGCAGCCCATGCGGAGATCTGGCGTCGCTTCGTCACCGCAGACCACGGTACGCTCCTGCATTATGCCGGATTGAATGGCGAAGTCGTGCTCCCCACCCCAGAAGACTGCAGAGCCGCGCGTCCCAACGGGATGAGCTGGTCCACTCCCATTGAGGACGGCCCATTCTTCGGGGGTCTCTATCTCGCCGCACTCTGCCAGCGCTGGCAGGTGCTCAAAACACCTGAAGCTGCAAAAAGCGCCCGCCGTATTGCCGAAGGATTGGTCAAGCTCGCCAAGGTCAGTGAGACGCCAGGCTTTGTTGCACGGGGCCTGGCATCTGATGGCCGCAGCCACTACCCCGCCAGTTCTGAAGACCAGTTCTTCCCATGGCTCTACGGCCTCTGGCACTTCGTGACGTCGAATCTCCCCACCGAGACAGAGAGACTCGAAGTCCAGGCACTCATAAAGAAGCATGTGCGGGCCGTGGAGGAGCACCAGTGGCGCGTGCCATGTGATCCGCCGGCCTTTGGATTTCGTGGAGATTTCTTGCGCCCCAAAGCCACGGATGCCTCCCGTCTGCTCTTCATCCATCGCATCATGCACACCTTGACGGGACAGGAGCGATGGCGGCTCCGCTACCGTGAACTGGCACAGGAGAAGGTCGGCAAGGTCCCCCGCTCCAGGCTGGAGTGGTGTGCCGCAGGACTTGCCCTCGATCCGCCGGAAGTGCGGGAGTCATTTCTCTGGACCTCCAGCATGTCTCAGGCAGCCCTTCGCACCCTCTGGAAGACGGAGGAAGATCCCCAGTGGAAGAAGGCCTATGCAGAAGGGCTTTCCGCCACGGCCAGAGCTGCAGTGCCGCATCTTGCCAGACGAAACCATTACCGTCGCGACGACAGGAGCCCCTTTGACATTGACTGGCGTTTCCTGAACCAGCATTGGATCACCCAGGGGAATTGTGATGCAGCCATCCAACTCGCCCGCACCCAGCTTCCCAAGTGGGCGGAGCACAATCCACGGAGCCAATGGGAAGATGATTGCATGCGAGAACCGCTCTTTGCAGCCTGGATGATCAGCTTGAGTGCAGACAGTGATGTGATGGAAGCGACCCGCTCACGCGTGGCAGAACTTCTCAGCACCTACGAATGGCACGGCTTGTACACCAGCTTGTTTTTCATCGCGGTGGCAGTGCATTACCAGACCGAGCTGCACCACCTTGAAATCACCCCATGACGCCTCCCACCCCATCCACCTCCTCAGTCGTCAAAAGATTGGGCTGCCCTCTCCACTTCAAGATCTCCGGTCATACCGGCCCAAAGGTGCTCTTCATCCAAGGCACAGGGTTGCACGGTGACGGATGGCTGCCCCAAGTGGAGGAGCTGTCGAAGGATCACCAATGCCTCACCTTCGACAACCGCGGCATTGGCAGGAGCCTGCCTGTTGGTCAGGCGGAGATCAGCGTCCCTCAAATGGCAATGGATGCCCGAGCAGTCCTGGATCACGTCGGGTGGGAGAGCGCCCATGTGGTGGGCCATTCTCTGGGAGGTCTGGTCGCCCTGCAGCTTGCCCTGACTGAAAGGGCCCGCGTGGCCAGCCTGGCTTTGCTCTGCACCTTTGCCGACGGACGTGCGGCCACTGGCATGACTTGGCCGAAGCTCTGGGTGGGGCTCCGTTCCTATCTGGGCACGCGGGCCATGCGACGTCAGGCATTCCTCCAGATGGTCATGCCCAAACACCACCTGAGACAAACGCCCGATTTGAATGCCCTCGCCATTCGTCTGGAACCGATCTTTGGCCACGACTTGGCCGATCACCCGCCCGTTGAAATGAAGCAGCTTCGTGCCATGGGCGGCTGCAATCTCACGCATCGTCTCCGTGAACTTGACGGTCTGCCCACGATGGTCGTGACGGCGGCTCATGACATCATCGCGGGCATCGCCCCCGGGCGGATCATTGCCGAGAGCATCCCGGGTGCCACGTACCATGCGCTGCCTGATGCCGGGCATGGCGCAACCATCCAGTGTGCCGATCAGGTCAATGCATGGCTGAGATCATCTTGGGCGACCGTGCAGTTGCCATAGTGGACCGGAGATCACCGCCGCCGCTCCATCATTTTCTGAACATGAAATACACCGCGCCACACATGCAAAGCGCGGCCCACACGAAATCCCATTTCAGAGGCTGCTTCATGTAAAACAACGCAAAGGGCACAAATACCGAAAGGGTGATGACTTCCTGGAGAATCTTGAGCTGGGGAAGGCTGAACTCAGTGCTGCCGATTCGATTCGCCGGCACCTGAAGGAGGTACTCAAACAGGGCAATCCCCCAACTTAGAAGAGCCGCCACAATCCACGGCTTGGACTTCATGTCCTTGAGATGGGCATACCACGCGAAAGTCATGAAAACGTTCGAGGCGGTAAGCAGAAGAATGGTTTTCCAGGCGGCGGGGGACATACAGGGGTGTGGTCTGCGAAGATGATTTATTAGGCGCAAACGACAATTTTGCTCCTTGACCAACGTTAAGATTTCCCCTTATTGGACATCAAAAAGCGCCCAGTTTAATCATGCGGAAATCAGCAGTTCCAGGAAAACTCGCCATCCTCGGCATTTTGGTCCTTTGCAGCCCAGCTTGCACGGAACACAAACGCCTTGCCAGTGAGACGGTGATCATACGGCAAAAGCTCGAGGAAGCGGAGCAAAGCTTAAAGGATCTCAACGATGAGTATCGGATTCTTGCCGATAATCTCAACGCCTTGAAAGCCGACCCTTCTCTCAAGCAGTCTGGCAAAACAACTCCTGAGGATCGCGCCAGAAAATTGCAAGCCGAGATTGATTCCCTTACCAACCAGAAGGCAGACGCGGAAAAAGCGCTGGCTGTGTTGAAAGAGGACTTCGAGAGCTACAAAAAGGCAAACTAAGCCACCCCCCGCCAGGCAAATTCAGCTGATTATTTTATGGAAAACCGCATCGTAGGCATGCTGGCCGCATTCTTCTTCATCGTGCTCTTTGCAGTCGGTGTAAGCTACTTTTTTGAAATTGATTCCCGACGTTCCGAGTACAATCAAGCAAAGAGCCTGCTCGAGTCCCATCAAACCGGCATCGCGAACAAACAGTCGCAGCTGGACGCTTTGCGAATTCAATACGACGTCACCCGGGAACTCGTGGAACGCAACTCAGGACTCAGCGACGCGAAGTCAAGACTCACCCGAGAAGTCTCCGAGCTCAAGGCTGCCAAGGAAAAGCTGGTGTCTGATTTTGCGGGTGAAGTCATCAAGGCACGAGGCAGAGCTGAGGGAGCAGAATTGGGCGTGATCACTTTGGCGACAGGGCAAGGGCTCCAGGCTGCCAAGATCCAAAAAGTCACCGAGGATGACGTAACCATCACCCACAACCTCGGCGTGACCAAGGTCGCCCCGGAAAACCTGCCTGCTGACCTCCGCCAGAAGTTTCGTCATGGCATGATCCCATTCACGTTGTTGAAGCCGGGTGCCGAGCCGACCCCAGTAGCCATCTTACCAGCAGCAGAGTCGGCCCCTGCCCCGACTGCAAGCCTGACAAAGGTTAGTCGCATCCAGGTCGAGATCGAACAGAAGCAAAACCAGATTACCCAGCTTGAGCAAGTGCGATCTCAGTGGCTGAGCAAGGCTAGCCAACTTCGGAACCAGGCTTCCGCCGCCCAATTCAATGGGCGCCCCAGCTACACCTTCAACGCCCAGGCCGCACAATGCGAACAGAATGCTGCACAGGCCTCTCAGCAAACATTGTCCATCAGAAACGAGATCGCCCGACTTCAGTCGGATCTCTCCAACGCGGCTGCGGGAAGATAGTCCTTGGGTCGTTTATTTCCTATGTGAAGCCCCGCCCGGTTCTCCCTGGCGGGGCTTTTTTCCGGGCTATTGCAGATTTCAGCGATGACTTCCTGGAAGATCCGCAGTCATCTGAAGTATTAGACTTGCATGAAGAAGTCACCGTCGCTTCTCACCCGCCGGTCTCTCATGGCCGGGATCCTCGCTTCAGCCTCTGCGCCCCTCTGGGTGCCAGCCCGCGTCCTTGGGCTTGGCGGAGCCGTCTCCCCATCCAACCAGATCTCCCTAGGGGTCATCGGCGTGGGACGGCAAGGCCAGGTGGATATGCAGGCGTTCATGAACCATGACGACGTGCGAGTCACGGCGCTCTGTGACGTGAATGAGCGCAATCTGGCTGCCGCCAGGGGCATCCTGGCTCAGAAATATGGTGGTGCCCACGTGCGGTCCTTCGCCGACTTCCGCGAACTCAATCTCGACATCTCGGTGGACGCCGTCCTGATGGCGCTGCCTGTCCACTGGCACAGCATCCCCTCCACCGACGCCATCTTGAAGGGCAAGCACATCTACCATGAAAAGCCGATGGCCCTGTCCTTTGCTGAATCCCGTCACGTCCGGGAAGCGGTACGCCGCAGCCGGGTGACCTTCCAGTTCGGGACTCAGCAACGCAGCGATCTCAAGTTCCGCTGGGCCTGCGAACTCGTCCGAAATGGACGTATCGGAAAGTTGCAGGAGATTCAGGTGGGCGTGGAGGGCGGCATCCAGACGGAAGTCTTCCCAGTTCAGAAGATCCCAACCTACATCCAGTGGGACCAGTGGATGGGACCTGCCCCGGAGTCCCACTTCAGCAGCAAGAAGCTGGACCGCCGGTACCACGAGAACATCACCGATTTCTCCCTGGGTATGATCTCATGCTGGGGCATTCATCACCTTGACATCGCCCAGTGGGGCAACGGCACAGATGACACGGGGCCGGTGAGCGTTGAAGGTCAGGGCACCTATCCGGCCAGCGGCACCTGCAATGCCGTGCAAACCTGGAAAGTCCGGTATGAGTACGCCAACGCCGCCCCAATCACCTTTGCCAGCGAGGGCGAGGAGATCACTCACGGCATCAAGTTCATCGGCGATGCAGGATGGCTCCAGGTGAAGCGAGGAAAGATCTGGTCCTCAGATGAAAAGCTGCTGCTCGATCCTCAAAACAAAGAAGGCACCATGCCAGTCAAGTTGCCCGTAAGCACAGACCACACACGCAATTTCCTGGATGCGATCAAAGCCCGGTCCACTCCGATCTGCGGCATTGAGACGGCGGTGCGGTCAGACACCCTTTGCCAACTCGCCTCCATCGCCCTCCGCAGTCGGAGAAAACTCGCGTGGGATCCGGTGAGCGAAAGCTTTGGCACCGACACCAAGGCGGCACGTCTTTTGGAGGCGCGTCCGTTTCGCGGCGATTGGAAATTGCCCGCGATCAGCTAGCCATCCGCCGGCTCTCCTGGGAGCTTGCGCTTCGCGAGCCGTATCGCAGGCCAGAGCAATTCCAGACAGCCGTCATCAGCGCGATGACGCACCCCCTTGGCTGTGGGCAGGTCAGTTTGGAGTTTAATCACGGGGCCGCCTCCAGCTTTCCCTTTCATAACGGGAGAGGGCATGACTGGCTTGCCCCCGCTCTTGGAGACAGCAGCCGTCTTTGTAGCCTCGCTTTCCTCCGGCGTCCAGACCTCCCAGTCGGGCGGCACCCCGGGGAGTTCTTCAAAGAACCTGCGTCGCACGTCGCGCGTTTTTTCACTCAACAATTCATGCATGCCGAGCTGGCACCCCTCGCAGATCATCAGGCTGTCGATCAGGCTCGTCTCCCGGCACAAGGCCGTGATGATGTAGTCCTTCATGGGTGTCTCCACCTTGGACTTGCCACAAAAGGCGCATTCTCCTGTACCATGCACCTCCCGGAGATTCTCCTCCTGGTGCCGCAGCATATTGATCTTGGACTCCTCGGAGAACTCCTCCAGCAGCGAATCGCGGCATGGAGAGCAGAAGCAATACTCGAAGACGCACTCCCCGTTCCTGTAGGCTTTGTTGATCTGGTAGTTGTCGAAGATGCTCAGCAACTCTCCACACCGGGAGCAGTTTTGGAACGGTCGCTCCTCGTACTCAGAATGAAATTCCCGGGGGATCGGTTTTTCCGATTCCGGCTCTGGCGCGTCGTCAAGGTCTGGATCGTGGTCCGGCATCGGGATTAGGGCGATGCTTCAAGGCAACAATTAGTATGCCACAAAGGCAATGCTGGAATCGTAGAAAAGTAGAAAATGTTGCCTCATTTTCTGCCGTTGTTGTCTTAGATTGATATTCTTTTGTCCCAATGCTGACCTCTGCCCTCTTCAAAACCACCTCAGCCAGAGCTAATTTCCCCGGATTTCGCCGGAAGATGGTTCTGGCGGGCCTGGCGGGAGCGCTTCTGGTGCTGCCCGCCATTGCATCCGCGCAGGACTGGCAGATGGGGCGAGGTGATGCCGCCATGCGCGGCCAGTCCCCTACCGCGCTGAATTTCCCGCTGGAACTGGCCTGGACAGCGGAACTGGGGAACAAAGCTCGCCGGGAAGGCGTCATCGCCACCCCGGTCGTGCGCGACGGCAAGGTGTATGTCGGATCCCAAAGCGGAAATTTTGCATGCCTTGACCTCACAACTGGCAAAGAGGTCTGGAAGATCAAAAAGGACAGCTTTTTCGAGGGCAACGCAGGTTTTGCGGGGGCGCTGGTCATCGTCGGATGCGGAGATGCCTTTGTTTATGCGTTTGACGCCGCGACCGGCAAAGAGGTATGGAAGTTTGAGACGGACGGCGAGGTCCACGCCGGGGTCAACCACTGGACGGGACCCGATGGAAAGCAGCGGGTCTTGATCGGCAGCTACGACAACCGCCTCTATTGCCTGGATGCGGCGACTGGCCAGAAGCACTGGGACTACGAGACGACAAACTACGTCAACGGTGCCGTGGCCATTTATGAGAACCAGGTCGTCTTCGGCGGGTGTGACGGGGTGCTGTACGTCCTGGACATCGCCACCGGTAAAGAAGTGAAAAAGATCGAGGTGGGTGCCTACATCGGCAACAACGTCGCCGCAGACAAAGGCATGGCCTATGTCGCCCACTATGGGAACCGCGTTTCCGCCTTCTCCTTTGGGGATGGGGCCAAGCTCTGGGAGTTTGGCGAGCGTGAATTCCCCTACTATGCTGCTCCAGCCGTTAACGATACCTGGGTGGTGGCTGGAGGACGTGACAAACGAATCTATGGCCTTGACCGCGCCAAAGGTGAGGCAAAATGGCAGTTCCGCACCCGGGGCGATGTGGACAGCTCACCCGTCATCTGTGCGGGCGTCCATGTCATTGCCGGCAGCAACGACGGCTATTTTTACGCGCTCGACCTGTCCAAAGGCGAAGAAGTCTGGCGGTATGAGGTCGGTGCACCTGTCAAGACGGCTCCGGCCGTGGCGGGTGACTATGTCTTAATTGGAGCGGATGACGGGAACGTCTATTGCTTCAAGAACGGCAAGTCTACCCCAAAATAAGCTCCCCTCTTCGCCTGCCCGACCCCTATTTTTCGTTACCTTTTCCCTCTTCCATGTCTTCCGCCACAGAACCTGTCAGCGATGCCGCCAAGGCCAAGCACCATGCCACGGAGGCTGGCAACTACTTCGTTGCCAACTATCCGCCCTTCTCCTTCTGGCAAAAGGAGCAGGTCTTCGCCGTCGAGAAGGTGCTCGACAGTCCCGCACCGCATGACATCCCTCTGGGCGTTTACTTCCACATCCCCTTCTGCCGCAAGCGCTGCCACTTCTGCTATTTCCGCGTTTACACAGACAAGAATGCGGCTGAGATCCGCAAATACATTCACGCAGGCATGGAGGAGTTCGCCCGCTATGCCGCACGCCCCTACCTTCAGGGCCGCAAACCGCACTTCGTTTACTTTGGCGGCGGCACCCCTTCCTACCTCTCCGTACCGCAACTTCAGGAGCTGACCAACCGCATGAAGGACCTCATGCCGTGGGATCAGGCCGAGGAAGTGGCATTCGAAGCCGAACCGGGGACCCTCAATGAAAAGAAGCTCGAAGCCATCCGCGAGATCGGTGTCACGCGGCTCAGTCTCGGGGTAGAGCACTTTGACGATCACATCCTGGAATCAAACGGCCGGGCCCACCGCAGTGGGGAGATCGAGCGCGCCTACCGTTTTGCCCGGAGCTTGGGCTTCGAACATATCAACATCGATCTGATTGCCGGGATGATGAATGACACGGAGGAACTCTGGAGAGCCGCCGTGGCCAAGGCGGTGGAGATGCAGCCCGACTGCGTGACGATCTACCAGATGGAAGTGCCGTATAACACCGGCATCTACAAGCAAATGCAAACCGACGGCAAGGTCACAGCCCCCGTCGCTGACTGGGAGACCAAGCGGGCCTGGGTCAACTACGCATTCGAAGAGTTTGTGAAGACGGGTTACACCGTCACCAGCGCCTACACCGTGGTGAAGAACCCGGAGACCATCAAGTTCGTCTATCGCGACTCGCTCTGGGAAGGGGCAGACCTCCTTCCGATCGGTGTCGCCTCATTCGGCCACCTGGGCGGCATCCACCTTCAGAATCAGGCTGACATCGCCCCCTACATCGAGACGATTGAGCGAGGTGAAAGCGCCATCTTCCGCGCGTACGCCACCAGTCCCGACGAGCGCTTCATCCGCGAGTTCATCTTGAAACTCAAGCTCGGCAGCGTGAAGCCCAGCTACTACCAGACCAAATTCGGCGAGGATGTGCTCACCCGCTTTGCCCCTCAATTGGGCTGGATGCAGAATGAAGGCTTCGCGACGCTCGGCCCCGATGAGATCCGCCTCACGCGAGATGGCTTGCTGCAGGTGGACCGACTGCTGCACGAGTTCTTCCTGCCCCACCATCGGAGCGCGCGCTACACCTAGGAGCCACCTTCCCATCCAGATCAGACCTGTGCGTTTCATGCAAATCCTGCCATGACTCAAGTTCTGGAAGCCCAAACTCCAACCGGGGCAATGCCTACAGACATTCTGGCACCTCTCCGGTTTTTCTATGGCCTGGGCAGCGAGAGCCCCCGGGTCACCTTCCTTGAGCCAGAGTCCATGCCGGAGGCAGAGCGCTGGCTCCTCGTGCATGCCACGGACATGACGCCGCGTCTGGCGGAGTATCACCACGATAACATCACCCTGGATGTGCATGCCCGGTCTCGTCTGGGAAACTACCTGGTACGAGCTTCCGTGCTGAAGCGGCAGACGGACAGGATCCCGGTTGAGTTTGGTGCCATCGGCATTCATTTGGATGGGTTCGATGATCACACCCGACGTCTCGTGCTGGAAGGTCAGATACCTCTTGGGGGCATTCTCCAGCAAGAGCGGGTGCCCCACACCAGCCATCCCAGCGGCTATTTCCGCATCGAAATCGACCACCGGCTGGCCACCCTGCTGGGTGCCCGGGAGGGGCAAACCCTCTTCGGCCGCTGCAATGACTTGCGACATGCCAACGGTGCCTGTCTGGCGGAGGTGGTGGAGGTCTTGCCGGGTGCAGAGCAACTGCGAGATGGGAACTGATCCCTTCCCGCCTGTTCCGGCGGACGGACCTCTGTACGGTCGGCCGCGTCACCGGGACTTTTGGGCGGTGGCATTGTCACCGCTCAGGACTGGCATCATTTGCCTTTCCCGCAAACTCCGCTAGGCTCCGCGTCCACCATTTTCAGCCCGATGAGCGACAAGAAAAAAGAAAAAGACGCCCCCAACCCCTACAAAGAGACCCTGCACCTGCCGGTGACGGAGTTTCCCATGAGGGCGAGCCTGACCGAACGGGAGCCCCAGCGGCTCGCCAAATGGGAGGCAGAAGGTCTTTATCAGCAGATTCAAGAAAAGCGTCGCGGCGCCAGGAAATTCATCCTTCATGACGGCCCTCCCTTTGCCAACGGTGATGTGCACATGGGCACCGCCTTGAACAAGATCCTCAAAGACTTGGTGGTGAAGTCCAAAACCATGCTGGGCTGGCATGCTCCGTTTGTGCCCGGCTGGGACTGTCATGGTCTCCCTATCGAATTCCGCGTGGTGAAAGAGAGCACCGGCCTTACGCCAGTGGAAGTGCGCCGCCGTTCGGAAGAGTACGCACGCAAATACATCGACATCCAGCGCAACAGCTTCAAGAGGCTGGGTGTCTTCGGTGATTGGGAGAACCCTTATCTCACGCTCGATCCGGGCTACGAGGCCGACATTATCCGCGTTTTCGCCAAACTGGTGGAACAGGATCTGGTCTATCGCATGAAGCGGCCGGTGCTCTGGAGCTACGGCGCAGGCACCGCACTGGCGGAAGCGGAGGTGGAGTACAAAGACAAGGTCTCGCCCGCCATCTACGTAGCCTTCGCCCTGGCACCGAACAACCTGCCTGCCGCCCTGGAAGGGGCCAGCCTCGTGATCTGGACGACCACGCCATGGACACTGCCCGCGAACCTCGGCATCGCCCTGCATCCGGAGTTCGACTACGTGGTGGGTGAGTTCACCAACGTCGAAAACGTGCCCGCCCGTTTCGTCGTTGCGAAGTCGCTGTTGAACGAGTTTACTGCCAAGACTGGGTTCAGTCTGGTCACGGAACTGGCCCAGATGAAGGGCCGCGAGTTCGTGGGAATGGAGGCCCGGCATCCTTTCTTACCTCGCACCTCCAAGGTCATCAACGGCCTCTTTGTGACCGCCGACACCGGGACGGGTCAGGTGCACATCGCCCCCGGGCACGGTGCAGACGACTATCAGGCCGGCCGTGAAAACGGCATGGAGATCCTCTCCCCCGTGGATGGCCGCGGCCACTACACCGCAGAAGTGGGCCTGCCCGAACTGGTGGGAAAACACGTCTTCCAGGCCAATGAGCCCATCATCGCCCTTCTGACTGAGAAGGGCGCGTTGCTGGCCCGCGAAAGCTACGCCCACCAGTATCCGCATTGCTGGCGCTCCAAGACGCCGATCATCTTCCGCGCCGTGGAGCAGTACTTCATCCGCGTGGAGCAGATCCGTGGGAAAGCGCTTGAGGAAATCGACCGCGTCAAGTGGCTGCCAGCCTGGGGTCGCAACCGCATCTATGGCACCGTGGAATCCCGCCCCGACTGGTGCATCAGCCGTCAGCGTACCTGGGGCGTGCCTCTGCCCGTGTTCTATCATGCAGACGGCACACCGGTCGTCAGCGCCGAGGTGGCCCGCAAGGTCGCGGACATCATCGAGCAGGTGGGCACCAATGCCTGGTTCGAAAAGTCCGACGCGGAGTGGGCCACCCTTGTGGGCCTGCCCGATGGCGCGGTCAAAGGAAACGACACCCTCGACGTCTGGATCGACTCCGGTTGCAGCCATGTCGCGGTGCTTGATCGTCACCCCGAGCTTCACTGCCCGGCCGACCTTTACATCGAAGCCACCGACCAGCATCGCGGCTGGTTCCAGAGCTCCCTCATGCTCAGTGTGGTCGCCCGCGGTGCCGCCCCGTACAAGAGCGTCATCACCCACGGGTTCGTGGTGGACACCAGCGGGAAAAAAGTTTCCAAGAGCGACCAGGGCAACGACAAGAATGCCAAGCCGATGACGGCGGACCACTACTACAACAAGTACGGGGCCGATCTCGTGCGCTTGTGGGTGAGCTCCGTGGACTACCAGAATGAGGTACCCTTCTCAGAAGAGCTGTTCCAGCAGGCCTCCGAAAGTTACCGCCGCCTCCGCAACACGCTGCGCGTGCTGCTGGGCAATCTGGACGGATTCAACGCCGCAGAAGATGCGGTGGAGCCCGACCAGCTCACGCTCGTGGACCGCTGGATCCTCAGCCAGCTCGAGAACCTGAAACAGGAGTGCCGCGAGGCTTACGATGCATACGACTTCCGCAAGGTCTTCGTCCTTCTCAACCAGTTTTGCGCCGTCGATCTCAGCGCCCTCTACGTTGACATCACCAAGGACCGTCTCTACTGCGACGCCACGAGCAGCCTGCGCCGCCGCGCCACCCAGACGGCCATCCACCGCATCACGGACGCCCTCTGCCGCCTGCTGGCCCCCATCCTCTCCTTCACCGCGGATGAGGCCTGGGAATACCTCGGTCATGAGACCAGCGTGCATCTGGAGGACTTCCCCGAGCTCGATCCCTCGTACGTCAATCCAGAAGCGACCGCGGCTGTCCAAGAGCTCCTCAAAGTGCGTACTGTCATCCAGCAGGCCATCGAGAAGGCCCGCCAGGAAAAGCGCATCGGCTCCAACCTGGAAGCCACAGTAGAACTCACCCTCCCCGAGTCCGCCTTCCAGCATCCCGTTTTCGAGGCCATCCCGACGCTGGAGGAGTTCTTCATTCTCTCCGTCCTTACCATCAAGCGGACAGACGCCGCCGAGCCATCTGCCGTGGTGCTGGAGTCTCCGCACCAGAAGTGTGCCCGGTGCTGGAAGCACGTTCCCACAGTCGGCCACCAGACTCACACGGATCTGTGTGATCGCTGCGACGAGGCCGTTGCCTGACCCAGGCACCTGGCAATGTAGATTCCTAATACCCCCCTCCCTTCCCGCATGCTCCGTCTCCTGCTCCTCCTGAGCCTCCCCCTTTACATCATCGACCAGCTCACCAAGCTGTGGGTGGTCCGGAATTTCGAGCTTCGCGGCCCCGGCCGCGAGGTCATTGAAAATTTCTTCACGCTCCACTACATTGACAATACGGGGGTGGCTTTTGGGAGCTTTAACGGAGGCGAGTATTCCAACTACATCTTCGGAGGCATCGCTCTCGTAGCCCTCGGATTTTTCATTTGGGCTTACCGCAAAGGTTTCTTCCCGGGGCTGTTAAACCGCGTCGCGATCGCCCTGATCGTGGCCGGGGTATGCGGAAACTTTACGGATCGCCTGATTTACCATCACGTGGTGGACTTCCTGTCCTTTGACCTGCATCTGCCCATGGCCAGTCCATGGCCGTCCTTCAATGTGGCGGATTCCTGCGTGGTGATTGCTGCCTGTCTGCTGGCGAGCGGTGTCTTCCGCGCTGATCCCTCCGAAAAGGACAAACAGACAACAGAATAGCAGCTCCTGCCCACCGGGGGTGGTTTCAGGTGTCGTTATGGACACATTGTTCCATCTCTTGTAGGATGGCGACATGAATTCCCACACCCTGCCGGCCGCCCTGCTCGCCGAAGTAGCCCCCATCCTGGACCTTGATGCTCTGGTCCAGCATGACGGTGACGACGGTGTGTCCTGGGACTTGATGTTCGACGACAGCCTCCTCGTAGAAGCCTTCCACGAGGAAGTGACGAACAAGCTGGTACTGACCACCCATGTGGGCACCCCCAATGACGATCGGGTGGCTCAGCTCTATAGACTGCTGCTCCAGTACAACTACCTCTGGCGCGACACGTCCGGCACGCGGATGGCCCTCGAGCCACCGGATGGAAACATCATCATGATCTACGACCTTCCCCTTGCCGGGCTGGATGGAGTGACTTTGCGCAACGTGCTGCAAAACTTTGCCGCGGCCGCCCGGGCCTGGACGGTGACGATCAACGGTCCGGTGGCATCGGATGCATCTGCCTCCGAAGACGCCACGGATGACCCCGCATTTGGCCCTGCGCTGCTAATCCGTGTCTAGAGGAAGACTTCGTCTTTGCTTCTCCCCGCCATGAACATCAACTCTGCTCAAACACGTTCGCTCACCGAAATTACGGCCGCCTTTGACAAGTCGGGTGTGGGTGCCGACAAGGAGGTGCGGGCCAAAAGCGGTGGCAAGGTGCTCTATGAAAAAACCAAGTCTGAAGGCCGTTTCAGCACCAAAGCGTCAAGGACCAAGAAGCAGGATGATGCACGCAAGCTCATCGGATCAGCACTGAAAAAGGAACTGGAATCCCGCCCTGGAGCCAAAGTGTTTGAAGGTGTGGTGCGCAAGAACATGCGGGACATCTTTGAAGGAAACGGCGTGGTGACAAAAGGCGACTTCGACAGAGTCAAGGTGGAGTCTGACCGGGTGGTTTCCATCTATGAATCCTACAAAAATGCCAAGGAGAAGTTTGCCAAGGATCCCGATTGTGAAGCGGGACGCAAGGACATGCGAAATGTCCTGCGAGACACTCCCGGCTTCAGCCCGGGCATGGAGTTTTTTGACGTCGTAGAACTCTATTCCGAGTTGCTCAACAGTCCCAAACCATTCACCTCTGAGATCAAGAAACAACTCGGTGCGCTGGGAGCCTTTGCGAAGGACAAGGGCAGCGATATCTCAGACGTGGCGGCCCTTGAACGCGCCAGTGAAGCGGTCCACTCCGCTGTCAGTCACGGAGCCACCAGCGTCAAGGCGCTGCCCCAAACCATCCTGCTGCGCCAGATCGGCACGCCGGAAGATCAAAAGGGTCGGTGCGCCCCGCTGGTCGCACTCACCGCCCTGGCGGAATCTTCGGGGCCGACTGGCTCTGATGGCTTGATGCGACGCCTGGAGCAGGAGGTGCATGACATGCAAAAGGCGGGGCTCCGGGAACCGAATGAGTATGCCTCCCAACTGGCCCAACTGCATGGCCCCACTGGAAACACCCGGGAGCGCATTAAGGCACCTGATGGATCCAAGATTGAGACCTTTGGCCATCGCTCCACAGTGAAGCATCTGGAGGACGCATTCGAACAGGGTGGCGGCAAACCCGTCATGTATGGCGTGGAGGTGACGGGCCATATCATGATGATTGGCGCCACCCGCCATGAGGGCGAAGACTCGTACATTTTTTACGACCCAAACTTTGGCACGGCCCGGTTTGAAAGCGCCAAGGACATGAGCAAGTTTCTGGACCAGTACTTCGGGGAGCTGGGGTACGGCAAAGAGTACAGTATGGATGGACTTGCCAGGGGCGAGTTTGAGTTCAATGTGGCCAAGCAGTATGACCTGGACAAGGTCGCGGCACTGACCGTGAGAGGGGGCAGTGTGGACGTGATGCTGGAGCCCAAATAGCGAAACAGAGGAAACAACCCCGGGAACCGCCGTCCCGGGTCAGCCCAGGAAACGGGAGGACATTTTTACGGCCTCTTCAAGGATCGCTAGATACTCCTCCCGTGCGATTTCACGGCCTCCGAACATCGACAGATGAGCTGTCGTCCACTGCGTATCATGCAGCAGAAACTGTTTTTCTCTCAACCGGTCCATGAGCCAGACCAGCGCCGCCTTGGATCCCCCTGACCGCCGGCTGAACATGGACTCTCCAAAGAAGGCACCGCCGATGGCCACCCCGTAGAGTCCGCCAATGAGTTCGTCATCCTCCCAGGCCTCGACTGAATGCGCGTACCCCAGCTTGTGCAGGAGTTCGTAGCTATGGATGATCTCCTTGGAGATCCACGTTTCCCGGCGCTGGCCGCAGCCGCGCAGCACCTCGCCGAAGGCGGTGTTCACCCTCACCTCGATCTTCCGTCTGCGCAACTCCGCCCTCAGACTGCGGGGCACATGATATTCCCGGATGGGCAAAATGCCTCGGGGATCTGGCGAAAACCACGAAAGACGACCGTTCTCCATGCCCATGGGGAATATCCCATTGCAGTACGCACTGATGAGAAGTCGGGGCTCTAATGCAGACACGGAGGGTTCAATGGATATCCTCATCCACTATTCATCGAAAACGCGTTTTCGTGCAACTCTCAGCACGCCTGTTCCGCATGAGAATTTCTCTTTCATCACCCCGGGTCCGGCTTAAGGTCAACCATCACCTCACCCGCCATGCGCAAAGGTCTCTACCCGGGCAGCTTTGACCCCATTACCAACGGCCATCTGGACGTACTCCGGCGGGCTGCCCGCCTGTTTGACGAGTTGGTAGTGGCAGTGGCAAGAGACAATCAGAAGCAATCCCTCTTTACCATGGACGAGCGGGTCGCGATGATCGAGGAGACCGCCCAGGCCCACGGGCTTGCCAACGTCAGCGTCCAGCCATTCGAGGGCCTGCTGGTGGAGTTTGCGGCACGTGAGGGAGCCTGCGCCGTCATCCGCGGGCTGAGAGCCGTTTCTGACTTCGAGTTTGAGTTCCAGATGGCACTCATGAACCGGAAACTGGATGACCGGGTGGAGACGCTGTTCCTCACTCCTCAGGAGGAGTTGACCTACATCAGTTCCCGGATCGTCAAAGAAATCGCCCGTCTGGGTGGAGACATTCGCGCCTTTGTGCCGGCCCATGTCGCCGAGGCCCTAAAACGCAAGCTCGGAAACGCCCGCTCCGCCCCTGCCAGCGTAACTTCTTGAAAAGGAAAACTTTGCCATGAACCTCAAAATAGACCCCCGCGGTATCCCGTCCGAAGGCCTGCACGTGGAAGGCCAGCTTCCGGTGACCATCTTTGCCTTGTCTGAGGATGATCCCGCCCGTCCTGTCAGCCCTCTGGACTACCAGTTGACCGTGATGCGAGATGAGAATGACATCCTCGTCCATGGCCATCTTGGAGCCACTTTTGAGCTGACCTGCGGTCGCTGTGCGGAACGATTTCAGACCCGTGTAGAGCTTCAGACCTACGGATTGGACGTAGAGATTGAAAATGAAGATCCAATTGACTTGACAATTTACCTAAGAGAGGACATCCTGCTGGCCCTTCCGACCTACCCTCGCTGTGAAACGGGCAACGTTACACTTCGAGATTGTCCCGCTGAAGGCAAGTTCAGCCCTGAAACGGAGCCCCTTGGCACTGAGCTTGACGAAGCTGCGGACAGAAATGTGTGGGGAACTCTCGATCAACTGAACAACCTTAAACGCAACTGAATCATGGCCGTCCCGAAGCGCAGACAATCCAAGAGCCGTCAGAAGATGCGCCGTGGCGCAAACCGCTGGCGCGCCCCCAAACTCAAGTCCTGTTCCTCCTGCGGAGCGGCTGTTCCCTCCCACGTTGCCTGCCCTTCCTGCGGCTATTACGGCGACCGCCAGGTGCTTGACGTGGACGCGGGCTAAGCCATCGGCTTACCCATCTGCCAACATACAGCTTCGATCCCTGCAACGCCCGGCGTTGCGGGGATTTTTTGTTGTCGTACACCAAAGTACAACAAGCATAAGTCCTTCATCCGCCAGGAGACAGGATGACACCCGCAACTGCTTCCTCACACCGCTTTGCATTTGCACTCCCCTGCCGACTGCGCTACCTCGCCATGACAATGCTCTACGGTCCTGAGACGACATGAACCTTGCCCTTGATGCCATGGGCGGCGATATAGCCCCGAAGAATCCAATTGGAGGCCTCAAACTCGCCCTCGAGAGTCTCCCTTTGGTGAAGAAGTTTTACCTCACCGGTCCGCGGGATGTTCTGGAGGCAGAGCTTGACCGACAGGAGGTCGGCCAGCGCGAACGCGTGGAAATCGTACACTCCACGCAAGTGGTGGAGATGTCTGACTCCGGACTGGATGCAGTGCGCCGGAAGAAGAACTCCTCCATTTCCATGGCCGTGGATCTCGTCAAACAGGGCGAGTGCCAGGCAGTGGTGAGTGCCGGCCACACGGGAGCCTCAGTCGCTGCTGGAACCCTCATGCTGGGCAGGCTGGACGGAGTGGACTTCCCCGGCATCGCCAGCCCCATGCCCAACGAGCACGGGGTATGTTATATCCTCGATGCAGGTGCCAATCCCGACGCCACCCCAGGCCACCTGGTGCAGTATGCCATCATGGGCTCCACTTACGCCCAGTACGTACACGGCAAGGCTTCGCCAGTGGTGGGATTGATGAACGTGGGAGAGGAAGACTCCAAGGGGAATGCCCTTGCCAAGGAGACCTTCCCGCTTTTGAAGCTGGCCCCCATCAACTTCAAAGGCAATGTGGAAGGACATGACATCTTTGAAACCGAACTGGACGTCATCGTCTGCGACGGCTTCACAGGAAATGTCATTCTGAAGAGCTGCGAGGCCACGGCCAAGGCCATGTTCAAGTGGCTGAAGCATGAGATCGAAGCCTCCTTCATCCGCAAGATGGGTGCCCTGATGGCCCAGCAGGCCTTCCGCACCGTCAAGCGCAAAGGCAGCTACGAGTCCTACGGTGGCAGCCCTCTCCTTGGCGTGCGGGGCGTCGTCATCATCGGCCACGGTTCCAGTTCCCCCACTGCCATCATGAATGCCCTGCGAGTCGGCATGGAAGCCGTCACTCACGAAGTGAATCCTCACATTCAGAACGCCATTACTTCACACGTTTTCGCACATGTCTGACAATTGCCAATGCAGCATCATCGGTACCGGCAGCTACATGCCGGCCCGCGTGCTGACCAACCACGACCTGGAGAAGCTCGTAGAGACCTCCGACGAGTGGATCACCACCCGCACCGGTATCAAGGAACGTCGCATCGCCGCGCCAGATGAAACCACCAGCGACATGGCCTCAGAAGCCGCCCGTCGTGCCCTTCACACCGCGGGCGTCAAGCCCGAGGAGGTGGACCTCATCATCGTCGCCACGGTGACTCCCGACATGTTCTTCCCATCCACCGCCTGCTTCGTACAGAAGAAGATCGGTGCCACCAATGCGGTGGGCTTCGACATCAGTGCCGCCTGTTCCGGCTTCCTCTATGCCCTGCAGACAGCGCGCCACTTCCTCAACGGCGGGCCTCGTAAAACGGCCCTCGTCATCGGAGCAGAAAAGCTCAGCAGCCTCATCAACTGGACAGATCGCAACACATGCGTTCTGTTTGGCGATGGAGCGGGTGCAGCCGTCATCCGCTGGGACGATCAAGCCAACGCACCTGGCAGGGTGATCTCAAGCTTCATGGGAACCGATGGCAATCTGGCCGACCTTCTTAAGGTCCCAGGCGGTGGCACGGCACTTCCCATCACCGCTGAAAACGTCCATCTTCGCCCCAACACCATTCACATGGAAGGTCGTGAGACCTTCAAGCACGCCGTCACCCGGATGTGCCAGGCCAGCGAGAAGGCGCTCAAGGAAGCTGGACTCACCGCGCAGGACGTGAAGTTGGTGATCCCCCACCAGGCCAACGCACGCATCATCTCCGCCATTGCGGAGCGTCTGGGCGTACCTGAAGAACGCACCTTCATCAACCTGGACAAGTACGGCAACACCAGTGCCGCCACCATCCCCGTATGTCTCGACGAAGCGAATCGCTCCGGGCGGATCCAGCGCGGAGATATCCTCCTGCTAGTCGCCTTCGGCGGTGGCTTCACCTGGGCCAGCACTGTGATCCGGTGGTGAGAACCTTGCCCCCCTGAATCCGGCAGGATCACTTTCAAACCTCTGGGGCACCGGGATCCGGTGCCCTTTCCTTTTCTGCAACGGAGTCACCAGTGCCTGGCGACTCAGTTCCCCGCCCGGTTTCATGAGGAAGCTCGTGAAACAGTTTTCCATAGCTGGCGGAGAATCTACCGGGATGAGAAAATCCGCACTCCATCGCCACGTCCGACACCAATCCGGCCTTCCACCTCGCGCGCGTCAGCCGACGGTAGGCCATGTTCAGGCCAAAGCACTCCCTCCAGCGGCGCGGTGACATGCCGAACATCTTCTTGAACTGTAGCTCGACATTGCGCTCCGTCATGCTCAGCACACTGGCAAAGTCTCGGCTTGAGTAGGGCAGCGCCAGATTGGAGAGGATGAATGTCTCAGCCCGCTTTACCGTTTGCAGGGCGACTTGCAGCCTCGCGAGTTCGGCATTGGAGGACCGATTCGGGGCGCTGGCGAGCGCACCCACCATCGCGAAAATCAGCATTTCTTTGTAACACTCCACCGCGACCTCATCCCGGCGCAAGAGCATCGTAAAATCATCGAACACTCTGCGCAGTTGCGCCATGGTCTCCGGCAGGGGCTCGTACTTTTTCATTCCTTGGGTCGGCAGTTCCAACTCCCTCCCCAGCATCTCCAGCGTCATGGCTTGCAGGTATTCCCGGGATACCTGTGTCGCCACCCAGTGGGTGTCCCGCTCTGCCCGATAGGCAAGCTCCGAGTGCTCTGCAAAGACGACGATCTGGTCAATTCGCACTTCCGTCCCATTGATCCAGCAGGGACTCAGATGATCCCGAATAAACCCAATGCAGAGGCGGTCATCGCTGAACTCACCCCGCACCCATGCTTTGAAACTGTACTTCGCGTGGTCCAGCAGCACGACCCCATCCTCCCAGTGCTCATGCAGCACATCGCAAGGTTCACTGCCCATGAGAAAATGCTCCAGCTTGCCCTGCGACACCACGTCCGCGAGCATTTCGGGCTCAAACCGATGCAGCCGGAGGGTGCGATAAAGTGTTGTTCCGCCCATCGCGTCGAAAAATAGCCATTTTTCCGGCTCGTGTCCATACAACCTTGGGAGCATTCACCTGCTTAATTCAAAAAGAATCTGAATGCCGTTCAGTTGATCAACGGGGAGCCGTCGTGTTGGCGGAAATGGAATCTTCCTACGGAAATCGCCTTCAATTTGCGACTGCTTCTCAAATTTTTTCCAGTGCTTTTTCGGAATCTGGATAGATGCATAACCCAGGCACATGCTAATATCACCCCGTTTACGATAAATACCCTTAATTCTCAAGGGCTTTCTGGCAGTTGAAACGTGCACTATCCAGAATTCGGTCAGGACCAGGAAACAGCTGACAGCAGTCCATTTAATCCCACCATGAAATCCGCCCTCCTCCTCGTCTCTTCTCTGGCACTGGCCGCTGCACTGCCTGTCTTCGCAGGCAGCCCTGCCACTTCAGAAAAATCCGTCATCATCCCTCCCGCCCCACCCCAGCAGGATGAATGGTACTTTACCGTTGCGGTGTATGGCTGGCTGTCGGCTGTGGATGGGACCACGGGAGTGGGGTCCACTTCCGTGAGTGCGGACACCAGCATCTCAGACATGATTGATGAACTTGAGTTTGGCTACATGTCCTACTTCGAGTTGGGCAAGGGACGTTGGAGTCTCGGGGTGGACGCCATCTACGCAAAGCTCTCTGACGACGCCACCTTTACCTTCGGACCGGTGACTGGCAGTGCTGACCTCGAGCAAGAGCAGGCATGGATCACTGCACGCCTCCAGTACACAGTCTGCAAGACAAACCGCTACAAGCTGGACCTGTTTGCCGGCTTCCGCTGGAATTATGTGGACGTGGATATCGACATCAACACCAACCTCGGACCCGGTGTTAACCTGGGACTGACCCGCGACTGGTTCGATCCCATTGTCGGCTTCCGTTCCGTATGTGATCTGAATGACAAATGTTTCCTCCAACTCATGGGAGACATCGGAGGATTCGGTGTGGAGTCAGACCTCACGTGGCAGGCCCTTGCGGGATTTGGATATCGCTTCACCCCGAAGTTGAACGGCCTGCTCGGTTACCGCGCCCTGGGAGTGGACTACGAGAAGGACGGCTTCAAGCTCGATACCACCTCCTACGGGCCCGTCATCGGGCTTTCTTACACGTTTTAGACCATCCTCATTTCCCGCTCCCAGCCAGCTGTCACAGTATTCAAGCGATGGTCGGCTGAAAGCCGGACTTGTCATGGGAGGCAGCAACTCGGGATTCCACAGTCATTTCTAAAGCCCTCGCTCCGGAGCCATCCACAGTGCGGGCCGCCCCGTCCGGACGGGGACCATGGTGTGACTCCTCTCAACGGTCTGATCGGCATTCTTCCGTTGGCTCCTAAAACCAAGAGACCTCCTCTTCTGCACTCCATGAAGCCCTCCCCCCACCTCACCTGGCTGCCCACGCTTTTCTCTGTCGCGCCTGTCACGGGAAATTCGGGAGCGATTGCCGGAAGAGCCTTGCCCGCGCCAGCGTGAAGAGAAGACAGGCGCAAGGTGACCATCCGCGAAAAGCCCCCCACAACCCTGCTACCGTCCAACCCTTCGCGTCGCCATTATTTTCCGCCCTCTCGGTTGCAACTACACAAGCGAACAACTGAATTGCATGAAAATCATCCTCCTCGCTCTGGCTGCCCTTGGCACGCTTTCGCCTCTCACCGCCCTTGCGCAGGGGGCAGATGCCGCCACCCTTGCAGGCACCTCATGGAAACTGCACAAGATCTCCTATAGCAATGATGAAACGCACGCCCCGCCGGATCCCACCCGGTACACATTGGAGTTCAAGGACGAGGGAAAGCTAACCGCCCAGATCGACTGCAATCGCGGGACAGGCACATGGAACTCTGACGCACCGGGCAAGATCGTGTTTGGTCCCATGGCCACCACCAGGATGATGTGCCCACCGGGGTCCCTCTCCAATCTGGTCACACGCGACCTGCCAGCCGTCACCTCCTATGTGCTGAAGGAGGGCAAACTATTCCTCTCCCTCAAAGCTGATGGTGGCATCTATGAATATGCGAGTCTGGGCAACAGCCGAGCGGCCGGAGCTCCCCTTCCCTCCTGGAAAGACAGCAGTCCGAAAAGAGCGATCATCGCATTCGTGGAGAAGGTCACCACGGATGGCTCACCCGATTTTGTCCCCCCTTCCGAACGCATCGCCACCTTTGACAATGACGGCACTCTCTGGGCGGAGCAACCAATGTACACGCAGCTCGCGTTTGTCATCGACCAGGTGAAGGCCAGAGCCCAACAACACCCCGAGTGGGAGGACAAAGAGCCCTTTGCCTCAGTGCTCAAAGGTGATCTAAAAGGGGTTGCCGCTGGTGGGGAAAAAGGTGCGCTTGCCATGCTCGCCGCCACCCACACGGGCATGACGACTGACGAGTTCAACAAGAGCGTCTCGGGCTGGATAGCGACCGCCAGGCACCCCAAGACGGGCCGTCCTTACACGGAAATGGTCTATCAGCCCATGCTGGAGCTGCTCACCTATCTGCGAACCAACGGGTTCAAGACGTTCATTGTTTCCGGTGGCGGCATCGAGTTCATGCGTCCCTGGACGGAAAAGGCTTACGGCATCCCCCCCGAGCAGGTGGTCGGCAGCAGCGGCAAGCTCAAATACGAGGTGCGGGATGGCACTCCGGTGCTTGTGAAGCTCCCGGAGATTGAGCTCATCGACGACCACGCTGGCAAGCCCGTCGGCATCCAGAGGCACATCGGCCGTCGCCCCTTGATGGCATTTGGCAATTCGGACGGCGACCAGGAGATGTTGCGATGGACTGCGGCCGGCAGCGGCGCACGGTTTGCGCTCCTCCTTCACCACACCGATGCGGAACGCGAGTGGGCCTATGACCGCAACACTCATATCGGCAAGCTCGACAAGGCCTTGGATGAGGCGGTGGCAAAGGGCTGGACTATTGTCAGCATGAAGGATGACTGGGAGGTTATCTACCCACCGGAGAGCAAATAGCGGATGTATTTTCTGAACTCAACGGACACGCCAGCCCTGTACGCCATGTTCTTCCATCGCTCAATTCCTTGGCCGCACCACTTCAACCGTCCTGGCCTTCGCTTTGCTTATCCCCCAAGATCCCGCCACGGGCCATCAAGGAGGCATACTTCCATGCCTTCCCGTTGGTGGACAGTTACCTCATCCAGCACTCCCACGTTGTGGAGAAGGGACGCTATTACTCTCTCCAGTTCATTGACCAGCACACGTTCAACTCTGCCTCCGCAGCCTGCTTTCCGCGAACCCACTTAATCGCTGTCTCATCAATTCACCCATGACCCCTACTCTTCAGAACGAAACCGATGGCGGCATCACCCTTTTTGCGCAGCATAAATCGCGAGCGTCTGGGGAATGGAAAGCACCTGCTCACGAACGGAAGCACTAAACTTCAACGAGCTCCTTACCACCATGAATCTCTATCTGCGTTTCTTGACTTTCACCACATCAGCCTTTCTTGTCGCAGCAACTCCCGGGGCCGAGCCCACACCAGTCACCGTGGACAACTTCGTCCGCGCGGAGTCGGACATGTATTTCAGCGGCGTTATCAAGGACAGCGGTGGTGTTCTCGGCAAATTCAACCACCGACGCGAGCCAGCCTCCATCGATCATCAAACCGTGATCCGGCTCAATCGTGACACCCTTTACTCCTCAGCCGTATTCGATCTCGACGCAGGTCCCGTCACCATCACATTGCCCGATGCGGGAAAGCGGTTCCGCTCTCTCCAGGTGATCAATGAAGACCACTATGTACCCGAGGTCATCTACGCTTCCGGTTCCCACACGCTGGAGAAAGCAAAGGTCGGCACCCGCTACGTGGCAGTGGCGCTCCGCACCCTGGTGAATCCCGCCGACCCGGCCGATATCAAGGCCGTCCACGCCCTGCAAGATGGCGTCAAAGTAGAACAACCAGGGGGACCTGGAAAATTCGAGGTGCCGGAGTGGAACCAGGCGGACCAGAAGAAGGTACGCGAGGCCCTGCTGGTGCTCGCCTCCGCGATTCCAGACTTTAAAAAAGCCTTTGGCACCAAGGAAGAGGTGAACCCGATCCGCCACCTCATTGGCAGTGCGGCCGGCTGGGGAGGAAATCCTGACAAGGACGCCGTCTATCTCAATGTCACCCCTGCCCTGAACGACGGCACAACCATCTACAAGCTGGTGGTGAAGGACGTGCCCGTGGAAGCCTTCTGGTCTGTGAGCGTGTACAATGCCGATGGCTACTACGAAAAGAACCCACACGATGCCTACACCATTAACAGCATCACCGGCCAGAAGGCTGGGGATGGCACGGTGACCATCCAGTTCGGCGGGTACGATGGCAAGACGCCCAACTGCATACCCATCAGCAAGGGCTGGAACTATACCGTGCGCCTTTACCGCCCCCGTACGGAGATCCTCGACGGCTCCTGGCAGTTTCCTGAACCCCAGCCAGCAAAGTAGCCCTGTTCAAGGCAGTGAAAGCTTTTTACCCCTGACCCGCAATGCGGAACCAGCCCCCAACCACCGAACGCTGTTCTGCTACACCGCTCTCCCCACATGGCTGCGCCATCTTACCACATCCAGCGCGCCCAGACGGACCGCAGAGACTTCTACGCCTACAAGGCTGAAGGCAAGGGCCTCGCCCACCTCGGAGGCGAAGCGGAGCACCACCGCAACCAAGCAACCCCTATCCCAAAATGGCCTGCGACTGGGGCCCGAAAACCTTCTGGTGGTAGTAGTACCACAGGGCACCAAACTCCAACTAAAACATCATGAATACCTCTCTGTTGCATCTCCTCTCGCGAAACTGGGGCTGGCTGTTCCTGCGCGGCATCCTCTCGTTGATCTTCGGCGTGCTGGCCTTTACCTGGCCGCTGCTCACCTTGAACGTCCTTGTCCTCCTCTACGGTGCCTATGCGCTGGTGGATGGGGTGTTTGCCCTCGTTGGCGCAATCACCGGCGGCTCCACCCAACCTAGATGGTGGCTCGCCCTCATTGGAATGGTGAGCCTTGCGGCAGGGGTTGCTGTGCTGCTTTGGCCGGGACTTACCGCCCTTGCGCTCCTCGTCTTCATAGGGGCCACCGCAGTGGTGCGAGGCCTCTTTGAGATCACGGGCGCGCTCGCTCTGCGCAAGGAAATAACGAACGAATGGCTTCTCATCCTTTCGGGACTGGCTTCGATCGCATTCGGCATTCTGGTCATTCTCTTCCCCGGTGGTGGAGCCATCGCCATGGTTTGGATGATTGCCGCCTACTCGGTCGTCCTGGGGATCATCTTCTCTGTGTTCGCACTTAGACTGCGGAAGCATGGCCACAGCCACCCGCTTCCCGCGTGATACGGCATAGCCCCTCGATCACTTCATTCAGCTGGGAAACCAAAGGAGCCATGAAACGCCCGCCGCTCAGCGGGTTTCAAGGGCTCAAAGTTCGGAGACTGGATCCGAGAGGGCAACAGCCCCGCGGCACCCTGGCGCTGGACGGCGTAGCCCACGCCTGTCTGCGGCACCGTCTGCTCCTTCCCTACGAAGCGGAGGCGGAAAGCACGACCAAGAACACGGTCGTGGACGAACTGCTCAGGCAGGATGCCGTCGTTTAGCATGCCCTCTTCCCAACAGCCCCTCCCCCACCATGAGCAAAAATTCCCGCAAATCCTCATCCGCCAAAACAGGTTCCCCCACGGCTGCCAAGAAAAACACCAACGCGAAGGATCCTACCTCTGGTGCCATTAAAGGACCACTGTCTGAAGACCAACTCGCCAGGATGGATGCATGGTGGCGTGCGGCCAACTACCTCTCCGTGGGGCAGATCTATCTGCAGGACAATCCCCTGCTGACGAAGCGGCTCAAGCGTGAGCACATTAAACCTCGCCTTCTGGGCCATTGGGGCACCACGCCCGGCTTGAACTTCATTTACGTTCACCTCAACCGGATCATCAAGGAGCACGACCTGAACATGCTCCTCATCACTGGCCCGGGTCACGGAGGCCCCGGCATTGTGGCCAACACGTACCTCGAAGGAACGTACAGCGAGGTGTATCCAGAGATCAGCGAGGATGAGGTGGGGCTGCAACGCCTCTTCAAGCAGTTTTCCTTTCCCGGTGGCATTCCCAGCCATGTCGCCCCGGAAACGCCCGGGTCCATTCATGAGGGGGGCGAGCTCGGTTACTCCCTTTCTCACGCCTATGGGGCAGCATTTGACAATCCCGACCTCATCATCCCTACCATCGTGGGTGATGGCGAAGCTGAGACCGGTCCTCTTGCCACCGGATGGCATGGCAACAAGTTCATCAACCCTGTGCGCGACGGTGCCGTCTTGCCCATCCTTCACCTCAATGGCTACAAGATCGCCAACCCTTGTTTCCTCGCCCGCATTCCACACGAAGAGCTTCAGAAGTTCTTCGAAGGGATGGGCTATCGCCCATGGTTCGTTGAAGGTGACGACCCCGCCATCCTTCACCAGCAAATGGCGTCCACCTTGGACAAGGTGACGCAGGAGATCCGCTCCATCTGGAAGAACGCACGGACACACGGTTTCCAAGGCCGCCCTGCCTGGCCCATGATCGTGCTCCGCACGCCCAAAGGATGGACCTGCCCCAAAGAAATCGATGGGCTCAAGTGCGAAGGCTATTGGCGCGCTCACCAAGTGCCCATGGGAGACATGGACAAGCCTGAACACGTAAAAGTGCTGGAGGCCTGGATGAAGAGCTACCGCCCTGAGGAGCTCTTTGATGCCACCGGTCATCTCCATGAAAATATCGCCAGCCTCGCTCCGGGCGGCACACGTCGCATGAGTGCCAATCCGCACACCAATGGCGGTCTCCTGTTGCGCGATCTCCGCCTCCCTGACTTCCGCGACTACGCCACCAAGTGCCCGGCCCCGGGAGAGAACTTCGCCGAGGCCACCCGGGAAATGGGACGGTTTCTGCGTGACGTGATGAAGCTCAACCTGGAGAGGCAAAACTTTCGCCTTTTCAGCCCGGATGAAAACAACTCGAACCGCTGGCAGGATGTCCTGCAGGTGACCAGCCGCGCCTACGCCGCGGAGATCCTCCCGGAGGACGATCATTTGTCCCCGGACGGACGGATCATGGAGGTCCTCTCCGAGCACCAGTGTCAGGGGTGGCTGGAGGGTTATCTCCTGACGGGACGCCACGGCTTCTTCAGTTGCTACGAGGCTTTCATCCACATCATTGACTCCATGTTCAACCAGCATGCAAAGTGGTTGAAAGTCTGCCGGCACATCCCATGGCGACGCCCCATTGCTTCATTGAACTATCTGCTTAGCTCCCACGTCTGGCGACAGGATCACAATGGCTTCAGCCACCAGGACCCCGGCTTCCTGGATCACGTCATCAACAAGAAGTCGGAGGTCATACGCGTGTATCTGCCCCCAGATGCCAACACCCTGTTAAGCGTGACCGACCACTGCCTCCGCAGCCGCAACTACGTGAACGTCGTGGTCGCAGGTAAACAGCCCGCTCCAGTCTGGCTCTCCATGCAGGACGCCGCCCAACATTGCGCTGCCGGTGTCGGCATCTGGGACTGGGCCAGCAATGACCAGGGTGGCGAACCCGATGTCGTTATGGCCTGCTGCGGAGACGTCCCCACCCTGGAGACCCTGGCCGCCGTCGAGCTCATCCGTCAGCATGCGCCGGACGTGAAAGTCCGCGTGGTGAATGTCGTGGATCTCATGAAACTACAGCCTGTCGAAGAGCATCCTCACGGTCTGCACGACCGTGAGTTCGACGCCATCTTCACCAGGGACAAGCCGGTTATCTTCGCCTTCCACGGCTACCCCTGGCTCATACACCGCCTCACGTATCGACGCACCAACCACTGCAACCTGCATGTCCGGGGCTACAAGGAGGAAGGCACGACCACCACGCCTTTTGACATGTGTGTGCTCAATCAGCTGGACCGTTTCACCCTCATGGGAGACGCACTGAGCCGCGTCACAAGACTAGGCAGCCGTTTGGGTTACATTCTCCAGTTCGTCCATGAGCAACTTCACCACCACCGCGCGTACATCTGCGAGCACGGCGATGATGTACCCGAGATTCGTGACTGGAAGTGGAACGCAAAACTAAACGGTGCAACCCGCCGTGGAGTCCGCCAGGCGGATACTTCCGCCGACAACACTTGAGCACACCTTCCCCTTTCAGTACCGCAATCGCCATCTCACCCCGACTCGCGGGGCTGGCGCTCGATCCTCGAACCTCAAGCAAGATTGATGCTCCCCTGCCCGCCCCCATCACAGAGGCTGCGCAGGACTGACTAGCGCCTCAGCGCATCCGATAGGTGGAGACCAGCACACCAGCCCGCCAGCGCGCACATCTTTCAATTCTCCATAGTTCGCGGTTACTGGCGGGCGTGAACCGCCTCCAGTGGAAACAACCAAACTGGAAACAACAACACCCAACGAAACATGAAAATCGTTCGCAATAGCCTCCTTGCCTGGGCCAGCCTGACCCTCGCGGCATCCAGCTTCGCTGGTACGCCCGTCTCCCCGCCCCCCGCACCACCCGAGCCCGCCCCCGCTGGTGGCCTTTACTTCTCTCTGAATGGCGGTGCCCTCTGGCTCCAGGATTCTGGCGCTTCTGGCGTGAATCTCGACTTCGACACCGGATTTTCTGTCCTGGGAGCGGTCGGCTACTCCTTCGGCAACGGTCTGGCCGTTGAACTGGAGTCTGGCTACCTCGGCGTGGACGGTGGTGAAGGCTCATTCCGTGGTCGCAGCTTCGACGTGGACGGTGAATTCCGTCAGGTGCCGATCTTCGCAAACGCCGTTTACACCGTGGACCTTACCGACCGCCTTGGCGTTTACATCGGCGGTGGTATCGGCATCGTGTGGAGCGAGGCTGAAATCGACTCCGTCGCTGGCTACAACCTCGACTTCACTTCCAGCGACGAGTGGAACTTCGCCGCCCAGGCCAAGGCCGGTCTGACCTTCAAGGTCACCGATGCCGCCAGCCTGAACGTCGGCTACCGCTACTACTACGGCCAGGACGCCGTAGGCTGCCTTGACGACGCCCAGGGCTCCGTCCTGGAAGGCGGCATCACCATCCGCTTCTAATTCACGCACGCCGGGCATCCGGCGTCTGAATTTACCATTGTTGATTTGTATTGTGTTTGGTGGGAGCGGCCTTCGGGCCGCTCTCTTTTTACGGAGCACTTACTATTCTCCTCGGCTCAAGAGGATGATGAAGAGTTCTCGGCGCATCTTCGCCTCCACTGACTGAAGCGGCAAAAAAGCCCACGCTGAGACAGCGTGGGCTTTGGCAGCGTTGAGCTGGGCGGACCTACTTGATCTCGTCGCCAGTCTTGGCGTTGGCGATCAGGAACTGCTCGCGCGTGTAGTTCGGATCGGTGCGGAAGGTCATGCGGGCCTGGTATTTGCGCTCCAGTTCGACCAGGATCTGGTCATCAGAAGTGCGCAGGCGCTGCATCACATCGGGGTGAATGACCACCAGCACGTCGCGGTCGTGTTCAGGCAGGCGGGACATGATGGAGGACAACCTGCGTTGCAGTTCAACGCTCATGGTGAGCGGCGTCTTGATCTGCCCATGCCCCTTGCAGTGCGGGCACTCTTCATACATGGCGTCGCTCAGGCTCTCGTGGAGGCGCTGGCGGGTCATCTCCATCAGACCGAATTGGGAGATTGGCAGGATCTGCGTCTTTGCCTTGTCCCGTTGGGTGTGGTCGATCATCGCCTTGTACACCGCCTGCTGGTCCTTGCGGCCCTTCATGTCGATGAAGTCCACAACGACCAGACCACCCATGTTGCGCAGCCGCAGCTGGCGGGCCACCTCTGCGGCAGCCTCCATGTTGGTATCAAGGATCACCTTGTCCACGTTGTTTCCAGCACCCTTGTTGCGGCCCGTGTTCACATCGATCGAGATGAGAGCCTCCGTCTGGTCGATCACAATGTAACCACCACACCTCAGCCACACCTGGCGGTAGAACGCGGAATCGATCTGTCTTTGAATGTGGTACTTTTCGAACAGGGAGCCGGGTCCCGGGAAATAATTGATCCGGCGTTGGGCACGGCGTGAGATAGGAGCGACCAGCTCCTTCATCCGCTGCACCACAGCCTGGTCATCGCAGACAATCTCGTCCAGATCCTCCGTGAGGAAGTCACGCACGGTGCGCTCAAACACATCCGGCTCCTCAAAGCAGCACACGGGAGCCTTTTGGGTATCACGACGCTCGGCGATGTCCTTCCACTGCTCCACGAGGATGCTCAGGTCCCGGATGATATGGCGGGCCCGCTTGCCGGATGCTTCCGTGCGCAGGATCACGCCCATGCCTTCTGGAAGGCTCAGCTTTTCAATAATCCGGCGCAGACGGAGGCGCTCCTTGGGATCGTCAATCTTGCGGGAAATACCGCAGGAATCATTCAAGGGCATGAGCACCAGCAGACGTCCCGCCAGGGAGATGTTCGTGGTCACACGCGGCCCTTTGTTACCGACTGGTCCCTTGGTCACCTGCACCAGGATTTCAGAACCCACAGGGTAGAGGTCAGGAATGTCCTTGGCCGTGATGGCCTTCTTCTTCTTGCCGCTGCCGCCGCGGTTGATCTCCTCCATGCCGGCATCAAGCGCTGCTGGAATGGCGTCCCAAAAATGGAGGAACGCATTTTTCTCCAACCCAATGTCAATGAACATGGCCTTCAAGCCCTGCTCAATGTTCTTGATGCGTCCCTTGTAGATGCTGCCCACCAGATGGGTCGTGCCCACTCGTTCGACGGAGTACTCCTCGAGCACTCCGTTTTCAAGCAGGGCTACCCGGTTCTCGAGTTTTTCACAGTTGATGACAATTCGCGTTCCGCTGTTCACATCTTTGTGTCCGGTGAAAAACTCCTTAATTCTTTGCACAAATCCCAAAGCCATAAAATTGATCGTAAATTGCTAAAGTTGAGCCCACAAGGCTAACCATCCCTCCCAAACAATCTCTTCAGGAAGTTGGCCCGGCGAGGTGGGGGTGCTTGATTTTTGTTCTGTTTCGTTCCTTCCGCGTCAGCTTCATCGCGAATGGTGGGACGCGCCTTCGGGGCCTCCTCACGCTTCGCACTGCGACGTGGTTCATCATCGTTGTCCACGGCAGGCTCCTCTTCCTCCGTTCCTGGCTGGAACGCGGTCGCGAGTCCGTCGTACGAGACAATGTCCACAGGGTTGAAGTTGCCTTGCACTTCATTCACCTTGGTGAGCTCGACGGAATACCCATTGTCGAGCGCCAGAGCCTGTTCTAAAATCCGTTTGGCCACGGGGGCCGCCGTCACCCCACCCCCTTTGCCCCCCTGCACGAGAATGCAGGCGGCAAACTTGGGATTCTCATAAGGTGCGAAGGTAATGAAGAGGGTGTGGTTGTCCTTCACGAACTCCTTGCCATTCTTGCGCCAGTTCTGAGCGGTACCCGTCTTCCCGGCCACATCCACACCGTTGATCTTGGCAGCCTTGGCGGTGCCCCCCTGGTCATTGACCACACGCCACATGCCCCGCCGCACCAGTTCCAGCTTCTGCGGGGTGAGACCGAAGTCCTTGAAATTCGCACGCACGTCCGGCAACTGCTCGCGGATAAGCTCCGTGCCATCCATCACCTTGTTCAGGAGGTGCGGACGGTAGGCGACACCGCCGTTGCCCACAGCTGCGGCCACGCCTGCCATCTGCAGCGGACTGGCCTCCACTGCACCCTGACCGATCGCCATGTTCGCAATGCTGGCCTCAGAGAAACGCTCTGACGCCGTCTTGTTCACGCGCCACCAGCGCTCCACAGGCAGGATGCCAGGAGCCTCTTCTTCCAGTTCAATGCCAGTGCGCTGTCCCAGGCCGAACATGTCGCCAGCCTTGGTCATGGCTGCGTTGCCAGCGTGATTCGCGTAGCGGTAGAAGTAACAGTTGCACGAGCGCATGATGGCCTCGCTCAGCCCAAGCGTGCCATGGGCACCGCCCTTCTGGCCGATCCAGCACTTCATGAACTTGCCACCAAACTGAATCCCGCCCGGGCAGTTGACCATGTCTCCTTCCACACCTGCAAGAATGCCGGCGAACGAGGTCATGATCTTGTAAGTGGAACCAGGCACGAAACCGCGCACGGAGCGGTTCAGCAACGGCACACAGGGATTCTCCAGATAACCGGCGAAGTCCTCCTTGCTGATTGAGGGGATGAACTTGTTCGGGTTATAGGAAGGAACTGACGCCATGGCCAGTACCTGGCCGGTGGAAGGATCCAGCACCACCACCGCACCTCGGCCGATCGCGGGAGTCCCCTCGCGGAGGGCCTTCTCCGCGATCATTTGAATTCGTGCATCAATCGAGAGATAAACGTCATGGCCCTTGCGCGGCTCCTGATAGTCCACCTCCTTGACGAGGCGGCCTTTTTCATTCTGCAACCAGATGCGCATCCCAGCCTTGCCCCTCAGATCCTGGTCAAAGGTCTTCTCTACGCCATACACACCGTAGTCGTCCGGCACGAAGAAATCCCACTCGTTGATCTCCTCTTTTGTGGCACGCTGCACATCAGGTTGATTCACGTAGCCCACCACGTGACAGGCGAAGGAGTCAAAGATGTATTGCCGCACTGGCCGCACTTCCACTGAGATACCGGGCAGCCCCAGCCGGTGCTCGGCAAACCGGCTGAATTCCTCAAACGTCAGATCGCTGCGATATACCCATGGCACTACCCCACGATTCGTGCGAAAATGAATGCGAAGCTTGTTCGCGTTGAAGTCCGCAGCCAAGCCGAGCTTATCCAGCGGCTCGATAATGCCCTCCCGAACTATCGCGACGATGTCCGTCTCGTCTTTGCTCCGTGGAATGCCACCTTCCGTATATTTGTAATTGAATTGAGGAATGGGCTGTTTCTCAGCCTTTGCCTGCTTGGTGTACTCCTCGACCAGTGTCTTCAGGTTCACACGCACCTCGAACGAGGGCTTGTTGGAAACCAGCACTACGCCGTTGCGGTCACGGATCTCCCCGCGCGAGCCCGGAATGCGCGCCCGCAGGTTTTTGGTTCCCGGAACCTTGTTCTTGAGTTCTTCGTGGTGGTCGATGCTGAGATTCCACAGGCGCTGCGCCAGCGCACCGAATCCAATCAGGATCACCAGGGTAAAGAGGTACAGACGGAAGCGATACTTAACCACCATAGTAACGGTAAACTAGCCCTTCTGTCCGCACCTCATAGTGGACGAGTCGCGCAAGCGTATGAAGCATGAACAGAAGGAGCGGTGAGACCAACATGGCCAGCAGTGCATCCGTCACCAGCTTCGTCCACAGGCCGGGATGGAATTCAAAACTGCCCCTCAGGAATGACATCATTAAAAACTCTATCAGAAGACACAGGAGCGTGGCAATGCCAACCATGATAACCGGCAACTCCCAACGCCCCCGTTTGAAAAGCGGCCGGATGCCCTGCATGAGCGTACCCGTGACGCCAAAGAGAAACATGGAGTAGCCAACCGGCAGCGCGGTCCCGTTGGGCGGCTGCTTCTCCACGGGCAGTTCCCGCGCCAAGTCTGCTGACTCCACCGCCACAGGCTTTTCCGGCTTGTAAGGCAGGTGCCGGGCGTCCCACACCAGTCCGGTGAAGAGCGCGAGGAACAGCATCATCGGAAATGACACGGTCAGGGAGGCGGAGAAAAACAGGACGGGGGGCAACAGCACCCGGGCGTTATTGGCAAACTCAATGGCCGGCAAAAACTCCTGCGCCCCGAAGCTCAGGGCCACGAGCAGCACCACAATGATGTTGTACAAGAAACTCATGGTTGCACGAGCGAATCCATGTGGACAACAAAGACATCTTCGATGAGGCCGAAGTTCACTGCAGGATCAACGACAGCCTCACCAGAAATGTCCTTGAATTCAAACGCCTTGACCTTTCCCAGCGCCAGACCAGCGGGAAACACGCCACCGTCGCCGGAAGAATAAATATTGGCCCCCGGCTCAAGCTTGAGGGTACGGTCCAGAAACCTCAGACGAAGATCCGGACGCGTCTCGAATCCGCCACGCTCACCGCTGAGAATGCCCTTGGCCTGTGTCCCCTCGATGCGAGCCGCGACGCGGCATTCCTCGTCAGTGAGAAGGATCACCTCAGAGGTGTGAGCCGCCACTTTGCCAGTCTTGCCCACCAAACCTGACTCGGTGATGACAGGGCTGTCCGTGCCGATGCCATCCAGAGAGCCCTTGTCGATGATGACCGTCGTCCACCAGTTGGAGGCAGAGCGGCGGAGCACATGGGCGGCAGTCAGTTTAAAGGCGGACTGCTGCCGGTACCCGAGCATCGAGCGGAACTTGTTGTTCTCCTCAAGTGTCATGTGGTACTTCTGCTCAAAGATCATCAGCCGGTTCATTTCCCGGCGCAGGCTCTCATTCTCCTGCTGGAGCCGCTCGGCGTCCACGGGATTGCTCACCACCTCATGCACCTGGTTCTGGGCATGTGCGCCCATCCGGATGAACGGCGAGAGCACATTCATCACGGAGGTTTGGATCGCCCGCGTCTGCGGGGTCTTGAGCGTGAACACTGCCACCAGCGCCACGAAAAAGAGCAGCAGGGCGATGACGTTGATCTTCTTCATGCTTGCAGCACTCCCCTGTAAAGCCGCCAGCCCGGGAACGCTGAAGTCTCAGCGCTCACGGGTCTGACCGTTGGTATCCATGACCGCCTATTCGTTGGTGCTGACTTTGCGGAGAAACTCAATCTCGCTCAGCACCCGGCCTGCACCTTCCGCCACAGCGCTGAGGGGATCGTCGGCCACGTGAACCGGCAGAGCCGTCTCCTCCTGTAGAAGCTTGTCGAGGCCGCGCAACAACGCGCCGCCACCCGCCAGCATGATGCCGCGGTCCACCAAGTCGGCGGAGAGTTCAGGGGGGCAGCGCTCCAGCGTGGTGCGCACTGCATCAATGATCGTGTTCAGCGGCTCCAGCATGGCCTCGCGAACTTCCTGGCTCGTGATGGTGATCGTCTTTGGCAGACCCGCCACCATGTCACGGCCCTTTACCTCCATCGTCGTCTCCTTGCCCAGTGGGTAGGCCGAGCCAATACGAAGTTTGATCTCCTCCGCCGTGCGCTCACCGATCATGAGGTTGTACGCACGCTTCATATAGTTGATCACGGCTTCATCCAGCTCGTCACCTGCCACACGGACGCTGCGGCTGTACACGATGCCGCTCAGCGAGATGATCGCCACCTCGGTGGTGCCCCCACCGATGTCCACAATCATGTTCCCAGCCGCTTCTTGCACGGGCAGGCCCACGCCGATAGCAGCCGCCATCGGTTCTTCGATCAGATAGACCTCACGAGCGCCAGCCTGCTCAGCACTCTCCTTGACGGCACGCTTCTCCACCTCAGTGATGCCCGACGGAACCGCCACCACCACACGCGGACGCACGAAGCTGCGGCGATTGTGAACCTTCAAAATGAAGTGACGAAGCATGGCCTCCGTCACCTTGAAATCGGCAATAACGCCATCCTTGAGCGGACGAATGGCTACGATATTCCCGGGAGTGCGCCCCAGCATGCGCTTGGCATCATCTCCCACGGCCACCACTTCGTTGGTGCCCGCTTTCACTGCCACCACGGAAGGCTCACGTAGGACAATGCCGTGATCCTTCACATACACAAGGGTGTTGGCGGTGCCGAGGTCGATGCCAATGTCACTGGATGCAAATCCGAATAAGCTTCTGAAAAACGACATGAGGTTGTTGAAATAGAAAGGGTGGAAAAGAGCTAAAAAAGGCAGTCAGGCGTTAGCTTGAGAGAAAGATATCAAAGAAAACCGAAAAATCAGGAAATGAAAACGACGCCCAATTCCAAACCGTTGACCTTCAAGTAAAAAACCCTGCTAATTTTCGTCAAGGGAAAGATTTCCAGGGCGGATACCACTACAGGCAACGGGATTGCGCGACGAATTTTCCCCCCGCCTATCGTTCTCCCTCTTTGGTTTGCAAGCGGAATCCACGGTCTTGTAAAAGAAGGGCCTTTTTTGCCGACGCAGCCAAAAACCTTATTTCACCCGGATCATATTCCACCCTCTTTTAGCCGTCCATCCTGAACCTCATAGACCATTCCGCCTACGCCAGTCTCACTGGCCCAATCTGTGAAGGTGGTGGTGATGATTTTTTGGCCGTGCGCCGGCAGGTAAGCCAGGAGGGCTTGACGCCTGGTTTTGTCCAGCTCGCCAAAAATATCGTCGATCAATAGCAGAGGGGGTTCCCCCTGCGCCTCCTCCAGCACTCTGGCCTGGGCCAGCTTCAAAGCCAGGCAGAGCGTGCGTTGCTGCCCCTCGGAGGCAAAAGCGCCTGCTGGCCGGCCGTGAATGGTCAGCGCCAGATCATCCCTATGCACCCCTACCTGAGTGGTCCGGAGCCGGGCTTCACTGTCCCGCACTTCCATGAGGGCAGCCTCTAGATCCTCCCCGGGGTAACCTGGCACGTAAGCCACCGCCCCAGGCTCCACGCCAGCGCTGAGGCCCAAGTGAGCCTCAGTGACTGGCTCTTGGACCCTTTGGACCAGTTCATCCCGGCACCGACGGATCGCAGCACCATGCTCGGCCAGGATGCGACCGTAGGCATCCACCTGTCGCCAAGAAATGACCGCGTCCCGCTTCAAGAGAAAATTCCGGCTGCGGAGCGCCCGCTCGTAGCTCTTGAGAGCATTCAAGTATTCCGGGAAAAGCTGGGCTGCGGCAAAGTCGAGGTACCGTCGGCGGTGCTCTGCCCCGCCGCGGGCAAGATTCATATCAGAGTGATCCATCCACACCACCCGGGCGGACTGAATCAGGTAGTCCCCAGCCCGAGGGCAGACGGAGTCATTCACCGCCACCCGACGCGCGGTCGGGCTCTGGGCCACTCTCAGCTTCCGCCCCCCTACCACCCCCTCGGTCACGCAAGTCTGGGCACCAAATCGGATCAGGTCCGAGCGCGTGGAAGTTCGGGGTGATTGCAAACGCATCAGCACGCACGCCGCCTCCAGCAATGATGTCTTGCCCTGCCCGTTTTTTCCAACCAGCAGGGTAGTCTCAGGATGCAGCGCGAGACGCGCTTCTGTAAAGCAACGAAAATCCCGCACCTGCATCCACTCCAGCAACATGTGCAGCGATGATGCGAGGGTGCAAGCCCTTGTCCAGCGCTCTCTTCACCCCTCCCCATGACAATTCGGCATGGAACATGCTAAAAATACATTCATTGCAGGGGCCTGGCCCGAATTCAGGCCCAGTGAGTGACAATTTGTTCGATTGGGGTTCCCTAATCTCAGGGCTATCCCCTGAATCCAAAACATTCCACCTATCACATGAGCACCCAAGTTTACCTCAGCCGCAACTTCACCGAATTCGGAGCCTTCACCGTCGCAGAGATCCTTGATTTCAAAAAGCGCGGGATTGTTCTGGACGGGGACTTCATTCGTGAAGACGGCAGCAGCGCCTGGGTGCCCTCTCTCAACTTCCTGTCCTCCCTCCCGGAGCCCAAGCCAACCACCCTAAAGGCGGCCCCCAAGGCGAAGGCGGTAAAGGAAGCGAAACCTGTCAAGGAACCCAAGCCGGCCGCCAAGACACCTGCAAAAAAAGCCTCCAAGAAGGCCAGCACTCCGGCCAACTAGCCTTTTGAGCAGCATCCTGCTGGCCACTTGATCGGCCGAAAGCCGCCAATCCATTTGCGCGATCCCGTGCTCTGCTGCATCAGTAGGGTTCCATGTCTGGCTTCAAGACCGTCAAAGGCTTCCGCGATTTCTTCCCTGAAGACTGCGCTCTGCGCAACTCCATCTTCAAACGCTGGCGCAGTGTCGCCTCACGTCACGGGTTCGTGGAATATGAGGGCCCCACTCTGGAGAGCACCGATCTTCTGAAGAAGAAGAGCGGGGACGAGATCACCCAGCAGCTTTTTTGCTTCACGACCAAGGGCGAGGAGGAAGTCTCCATGCGTCCTGAAGTCACGCCTACCCTGGCTCGTATGGCAGCAGCCCGTCAGCGTGATTTCCCCAAGCCCCTCAAGTGGTTTCAGATCGGTCCCTGCTACCGCTATGAGCGACAGCAGCGGGGCCGTCTGCGGGAGTTCTACCAGTTCAACGTGGACATCCTTGGTGAGGCCTCCCCTGCAGCCGATGCGGAGCTGGTCGCCCTGGCCATTGAGAGCCTTCGCTCCTTTGCGCTGGAGCCGGGTGATTTCATCATCCGCCTCAGTGACCGCCGTCTCTGGACCGAGTTCCAGTCCACCTATGAGCTGAACGAAACACAGAGCGGTGAGTTCCTCCAGATCATCGACAAGATGGAGCGCACGCCCGCAGAAGTCACCAATACCAAGCTTGAGGCACTGGGAATGAGCCTTGAGAAGGTTCAAGCCTTTATCAGCAGCATCAGCGCGGACCATCCCATATTTGCAGAGCTTCGGGAGAATCTCGAAGCCCGTGATCTCTGGCAGTATGTCAAGATCGATCCCGGCATTGTGCGCGGCCTCGCGTACTATACCGGCACGGTCTTCGAAGCCTTCGACGTCAAACACGGTCTGCGGGCCATCGCGGGCGGTGGTCGCTACGACAACCTCGTGGGCCACCTCAGCGATGGGGCAGTTCAGATGTCTGCCTGCGGCTTTGCCATGGGAGATGTCGTTCTAGGCGAGCTGATCAAAGCCACCCCGGCAGCCCAGCAGCAGATGAAGCGGGACATGGACCAGTCCGTATCCGTGGATGTCTATGTCTTGTTGGCGGATGAAACCCGACGCCGCGAGGCCCTCCAGACCGTCACCCAGCTCCGCACCGCGGGCTGGCGTGTGGACTACAGCCTCACTCCGCAGAAGGTGAACAAGCAGTTTCAAGCAGCAGAGAATTCCAAGGCCCGCTTTGCCGCCATCATCGGTGGGGAATACCCCATCGTGGTGCTGAAGAATCTGGCCACCCGTGACCAGATGGAGATTCCAGCCGCCAACCTTGCCCAGAAGATCGGGGAGCAAATGAGCAACCCGGTGTACAACCATCTGCTGGCCTAGATCACAAGGAAACAGTATCAGCTTGCAATACAGGGTGAATACCAACCGTAAGCGTTGGGCCACCTTGTAGAAATGCACTTTTTTTCCATCCCCCGACTGATTCCTGCCGCGGCCAGCACTCTGGCAGCAGCAGCGCTTCTGGCCGCATCGCGGCCCTGTGCGGCCTCTACACTGATTTATTTTCAGTTTAACGGCACCGATGGAGCGGCTGCTTCCGCAATCACAGACTCCTCCACCTACGGTCTGAACGGCACCGCCAGCGCCTCAGGCTCCGGCCAGGCACCCAAGTACAGCTCCCAGACTGTCGGCCCGGTTATTACCAATGGCATAGGCGGAGAGATCCTCAACGCCAGCAATACCTCGTCGCTGAAGTTTGACAACACGGGGACGGTGACCAGTGGCGATGGCGGACGAATCACCGTTCAGGATCCCATCGGCAATGATTCACTCCTCGAACCCAGCAGCTTCACCGTCGAGGCCTTCATCAAAGTTCAAGATTCCATTCAATACCCCACTCTCGTTTCCAAAAGCAGGGTGGACGGGGGTGGCTCAAGCTGGCTCGTGGATACGAACAGCAACAACACTCTGCGAGTGCGCACCGATCACCAGGCGATAGGAATCGCGACCAGCCCCGCTCCTCCCGGGTTTAACCAGTCCATCAGCAGCACTCAAAACATAGCGGATGGAAACTGGCATCATTATGCCGTCACTTATGACGCCACCGGGAAGAGGTTTACCATCTATCTGGACTACGTCTCGATCGGCACTGGTACGCTCAGTGGCGGTGAGCCCGATCTCGTTTACGACGACAATCCGCTGCTTATCGGTCAAGGAGGCGGAGGCCGCGCTTTTGACGGTTGGATGGATGAATTTCGCTTCACGGATTCTGTTCTCACCAGCGACCAGTTCTTGAGAGCCGTCCCTGAACCCAGTCGGGCACTGCTTCTGACGCTCGCCGTCACCTTGATGTTGACGCGTCGTCGCCGTCCGCGTTCTTGAATTCGCTGATGACGAGAGGGCAAAGGCAGGTACGCAAGCCGCTGCCGCACGCCCCCCAATCCAGCTTACGCCAGGAAGCGCTTCGCGCTGGGCCGGGTGCAGCATGCCCAGACTTGATCTGGTGAGATGCCGCCCGCCAGCACCCTTTTGCTGCCAGCCCGGCACATGATGAGCATTTGCTGCCTGCCGTAAAAACCTGCGGGAGCTTGGCCTGCCACCTGCTTGCACATATGACTCCGAGCACTCCACCGTCGTCGTGCAGGCTCTTAAGTGCACACGTTTTAGCAAAAAGGTAACACACTCGAACTGACCCTCTCATCATGAAGATCAAGATCCTCTCTCTTCTCGCTGCCCTGGGCTGCGCGCTCCAGCTCCAGGCCGAGCCGCTCAAGGTGGCCTACTCTGACTGGCCGGGCTGGACCGTGCTGGAGGTCGCCAAACAAAAGGGCTGGTTCAAAGAGGCCGGGGTGGATGTGGAATTGCTCTGGTTCGAATACCTGCCTTCCTTGGATGCCTTTGCTGCGGGCAAGGTGGACGCCGTCCTGGCCGTGCATACCGACGCCCTGGTCACTGGTGCTAACGGAGCGAAAAGCAAGATCATCGCCGCGACAGACTACAGCAACGGCAACGACAAGATCATCGGCAAACCAGGCATCAAGTCCATCAAGGATCTCAAAGGCAAGAAGGTGGGCCTGGAGCTGACCCTCGTGGAACACCTCCTACTGTTGAAAGCGCTGGAGATGAATGGGCTCAAACAAAGCGATGTGGAGCTCGTCAATGCTGCCACCAACGACACTCCCCAGACCCTGGCCTCTGGTCAGGTGGACGCCATTGGAGCTTGGTACCCCATCGCTGGACAAGCCCTCACCCAAGTGGCGAACTCCACGCCGCTGTTTACCAGTGCAGACGCCCCTGGTCTCATCTATGACGTGGTCGCGGTCAATCCCGTCAGCTTGAATGATCGCAAGGACGACTGGGGCAAGTTCCTCAAGGTGTACTTTCGCTGCATCGACTACATCCTCGATCCCAAAACCGAGGATGATGCCGTGAAAATCATGGCTGCCAAAGTCGGTGCCGACCCCGTCGAATATAAGAAGAACATTCCCGGCACGAAGTTCCTCACTCTGAAGGAAGCCAAGGCGGTCATGAAGAAGGGAGACGGCCTGGGCTCCCTCTACGGGTCACTCACGATCGGTGACAAGTTCAATGTGGACAACAAGGTTTACAAAGAGTCGCAGAAGCCAGCTTCCTACGTCGCCCCCAGCCTCCTGCAGAGTCTGGAGTAAGCCACCACCACCGCCCGGACGTGACCAGTTCCAATCCGGGACTGGCACGTCCTGTGCGGTTGCTCACTCATTGAATTCCCGACGCACTTATGGCTCTATCCTCACCTCCCCCCAAGCGCGATTCGGACTTTCTCGGCCTCAAAAAGGAACTCCCGCCCCGGCGGAACTGGCTGCTCGGCGCAGCGTCGTTTCTCCTCCCCCTCGTGCTTTGGGCAATCGTCTCCTACGTCCCTTGGCTGTGGCACCCTCTGGTGCATGTCATTGATGCGGGCGAGGTGGAGATGTTTTCTGAAGGGATGGACCTGCCCAGGGCTGACTTTGACCGCGCCAACGCGCAGGCCGTTGCCGAGGGCCTGGCACCTGGTTCGGGAACTCGCGTCAATCCCGTTTACCTGCCCGCTCCTCACGAGGTGGCCCGGGCCTTTTACACAGCCTTCACCACCCCTCCTCGTCTTCCAGGCGAGCCCTGGCTTCACCAGAGCCTCTGGCACAGCATCAAGGTCATTGCCTCTGGCTTTTTGCTTTCTTCACTCGTCGGGGTCCCACTTGGCATCCTCTGCGGCTCCTTCCGCTTCTTCTCCCGTCTCCACGAGCCCTTCATTGAGTTCTTCCGCTATCTCCCCGCACCCGCATTTGGCGCGCTCTGTGTGGCCATGCTCGGCATCCATGATGCGCCCAAGGTGGCGATCATCTTTATCGGCACCTTTTTCCAACAGGTCCTCGTCATTGCGAACACGGTGAGGAAGGTGGATCCCGGTCTGATCGAGGCGGCTCAAACCCTGGGTGCCTCCCGGAGGAAACTGGTCACCCGGGTGATCATTCCCTCCAGCATCCCGGAGATTTTTACGGACATGCGGATCCTTCTTGGTTGGGCATGGACCTACCTCATCGTCGCCGAAATCATCGGAGCCACCTCCGGGCTCACCTGGTTCATCAACCAGCAGGCGCGCTATCGGAATTTCGACAACGTGTACGCCGCCATCTGCCTGATCGGCTTCATCGGCCTGGGTACGGACATCCTCCTGGCCAAGCTCGGCACCATGATCTTCCCCTGGCGGCGGCGCAATCGCGGCCCCTCCTTCTTGGGAAGCCTAATCTCCCGTCTCATCAAACCGCTGAAAAAATCGATCCATACCGCGGGCTCCACTGCTTCAGCACCCGCGCCGCCGTCCAAAACTTCCCCGGCTGCTTCTGACATTCCGCCATCCGCATGAACGCCTCCCCTTTGGCACCTCCTCCTGACTACCGCACTCAGGATCCAGCAGTGGCAGATCGCTTCAAGCGGCTCTACCAGCGGCCGGTCATCCTGACGGTGGACAACCTGCGCAAGGACTTCGGGTCCAACGGCAGCACCCGCACGGTGTTCGACAACCTCAGCTTCAACATTCATCGGCGGGAGTTCATCACCGTCATTGGCCCCTCAGGATGCGGGAAGTCCACCTTCATCCGTATCGCCGCCGGCCTGGACGATGCCTCCGGGGGGCAGATCCTTCTGGATGGTCAACCCGTCTCCGGCCCCGGCCCAGATCGCGGCATGGTCTTCCAAGGGTACACCCTGTTCCCCTGGCTCTCGGTGAAGCGGAACGTCATGTTCGGGCTGGAGATGCGGGGCAAGGACAAATCCACGGCCGAGAACGAGGCGGGTCTGTGGCTCGACATGGTGGGGTTGTCCAAGTTTGAGAACTCGTATCCTCATGAGCTGTCCGGAGGCATGAAGCAACGGGTGGCCATCGCCCGCGCCCTGGCAAACGAACCCCGCGTCCTGATTATGGACGAGCCGTTCGGCGCCCTGGACGCCCAGACCCGGGCTCAGATGCAGAGCTACCTGCTCCAAATCTGGCGCAAGGTGGACGTCACCATCCTGTTCATCACCCACGATCTGGACGAGGCCTGCTACCTGTCCGACCGCATCCTCGTCCTCGGTGCCAATCCAGGCCGTGTTGTGGAGTTTATCGAGAACCCCGTCCCTCGCCCTCGCAGCCCGGCGCAATGCACTTCTTCAGAATTTCAGGCACTCAAGTACCGGCTTGAAGAGTTGATCCATCCTCCTATCGAGATCGAGGAACAGCAGCTCCCCATGGTCCGTCTCACCGAAGCGGGCGATGATGTGGAATAGGTAGTGACGACCAGGGGAGGCACCGTTGGCGATTTTGAGTCTGAAGAATTCGCCACCTGCTCATTTTCTGGACTTTTTGATCCTTTCCTTCTTGCCAAAGCACGGCAAAATTGGCTAACTTTCACTTAATTCTTTCATGAAAAATCGTATCACCCTCATGCTTGTCGGTGCCCTCACCTTGGGCAGCCTCGCTTTCGCGGACATTCAGGCTCCTCCCGGGGCTAAATGGAACTGGAGCCGCAAGCTCTCCCGCTCACTGGCGAACTTGGCTTATGGCGTGACGGAGTATCCCACGACCTGGAGCAAGGTGGAGCGTCAGGACGGCGTCAATGCTGCCGCCACCTCCATGGTGGTTGAAGGCACCTCCCGCACCTTGGTGCGCGTGGGCTATGGCCTCTTCGAACTGGTCACCTTCCCCTTCCCGGCCTACAAAGGCGGCTACAAGCCCCCTTACAACAAGGACGAGCGTTTCGACACATGGTACGGCTATGAGGAATTCCCCCCTCAGCTCGGCTTCACCTCCCAAGCCCGCTACAGCCGCACGCAGAGCAACTAAGCTGTCGGTCTGATTTTGATTTCGTGAAAAAAGGCGAACCGTAAGGTTCGCCTTTTTTGTTACAGGTCAAGGAGCGGCGGTTTGTCCTTCAAGCACAACCGCCGATGGTGACAAGAGGGAGCAGTGTCCAAGCAACAAACTCAAGCCGCTACGCCCCTCAACGTCCAACCTTCACTCCTTTGGTTGGCCCGGGGTGAAAGCATCGCGCGAGGAACGTACAACAGAGCAGGGTTGAAAAAAACCGCCTCCTTTCGCTGGCGCATTCTTGGCCTACCCGCGCCCAAACAACCTCGAGTTGCCTATCATCTGGGAGTGTTGGCCGAAATGGACGAGCGCCCCCCAAACCCGGAATTCGCTCATCAATCCTTTTTGTCCGGCGACTTCGCCAAGATCGTCACCGGGGTACCGATCGCCGTGTTGGCGAAAAACTTCTGGGCCATGTAACGTGGCACCCGAATGCAGCCGTGGGATGCCGTCGCACCAGGGCGCGGGATAGGACCCACGTGGAGTCCTACGCCATCATTGGTAAGGCGCTGGAACATAGGCATGCGTGCGGGGGAAAACTGGTGCCCCTCCGGCACCTCCTCCTTGCTCAGGTTGAAATCGCTGTCCACCACCTTGCCGTCCACATCCAGCAACTTGCCGTACAGGTTGGAAATCTTGTCTGGCGTCTTTTCGATGATCCGGAACTTGCCGGAAGGCGTGGGATGCGAAGGCTTCCCGGTGGCCACATAGGTCCATCCCACCAGCTTCTTGCCGCGGTAGAACTCTGCTTTTTGGGTATCCAGATAGATGACGATGGAGGGCTCCCCTTGCACACCGTCCCCCTCCCAGTGGTACATCACAAACTTGGCGGGCTCAGCGGCGGGCTTCTGATGCCGATTCCCGGTAGCACAGGAGGAGAGACCAAATGCGGCAGCCCAAACCAGCAGAGCACCGGTTTTCAGTGTCCAGGATGCAGCCATCGAGCGGGAAGACAGTATCAGTTTTCTCATGGGAGTTCGGCGCATCTATAAGCGAGGGCACAGGGGCTGACAAGCCCCATGTGCCCGGCGAAATGGGCCACAGGCCCGACTGCCCCGTTCGTCAGGGATTGATCCGCAAATGGGCCGCTTTCAGTTCCTCCACCACTTTCTTGGAATCTTCGGACAACGGGTTCCCCCCCAAGTACAGGTTCAAGTAAGGAGCAAACCGCCGGGCTCCATCGAGGTCTTTTTTAAGCATCCGCTGCAAGGGCAAAAGATCCACCACCTTGTTCCCATCCAGAAAAATCCAGCGCAACTCCGTCAGAGGCTCCAGGGGGGCCACATCCACGATCTGGTTGTTTTTGAGCGAGAGCATGCCCAGCCACTTCAAGGCACCGATGCCGCCGATGCTGGTCAGCTTGTTGTCATCCAGATAAAGGGAGGATGCCTTCGGCAGTTTGAACAGAGGGCTCGCATCAGCGATCTGGTTGCCGGACAGGTAGATGGAGGTGAGCGCGGGAATGCCCCCCAGCGGCGTGACATCCTTCACCTTGTTGCCGGTGAGTTCGAGGTATTGCAGTCCTTTCAGGGTGCCCAGTGCAGTGATGTCCTCCACCTGGTTCCCCGCCAGATCCACAAACTGCAGACGCTCCAGGCCTTTGAGCGGTGTGACGTCTTTCACCTGATTGTTGGCCAGTTCCAGTTGCGCCAGCGCCTTGCACTGCTCCAGGCCGGAAAGGTCGGTGATCTTCATTCCCTTGCCTTGGACAAAGGAGATGTTCTCCACGTCGGTGGCATAGAGCGGCTCATTGTTGTCCCGCTTGGCGAATACCTGCTTGCGCACCGCTGTTTCCAGATTCCTGTCTTTGAAGACCGGCACTTGCGGAGGAGCGGCAGGCTTGTCATCCTTTTTCTTTTCGGTCGGCTTGGCCTCCGCAGCCTTGGGGGCGTCCTGCTTCTTTTCGTCTTTCTTGGGCTCTGCGGGCTTGGCTTCCGCAGGTTTCTTTTCTTCCGGCTTCTTGGCTGGCTCAGCAGGCTTGTTCTCCGCCGCCGGAGCCGCGGCGGCTGGAACTGGAGCCGCTGCGGGCGCAGGAGCAGGAGCAGGCGAGGGTGCGGGCGCAGATGCCGGTGCCTGTGGAGCAGGCGCGACCGCGGGCGGATTGTCTGCACCACGCGACAATCCTACGATGGACAAAACGGTGATTCCTGTGAGGAGACGGAAGTTCATGGCGAAGACAATGGGAGGTTCCTGATTCGTGGCTTGCCAATACGGGATCACACGTGGCAAACTTTCGCCAACCAACACAGGAAAGTCACCCGTGAGGCAACGCCCGGCTCCCGCCATGAAAAGACTTTTTCCCGTCCTCGTCACGCTGTTTTTGCCCTCCCTCCTGCTCTCCGCCGAGTCTCCACCTCAAACTGAGAGTCCGCCGCCCAGAAAACGTGAGCCGCTCATCGTCCCGAATGTTCCACGAAACGAGCTCATCTGCTTCGCGCTCTACACCACCAGCAGCGGTATCCTCAAGATGTCCGCGTTCCTCTACCCCCTGATAGACGGCGAGGAGCGCAAGCTGACGCTTGAGGTGATAAGGGATGGCAAGTGGCAACCTCTCTCGGAAGCGCCCGTGGAGGAGCTGGGGTGGATGGCCCAGTTCCGCGTCTCCCCCTGGGACGAAGCCGGGGACCACCGCTACCGCATTACCCACGCGGGCGGTTCCATTTATGAAGGCCTGATCCGGCGCAATCCGGTGGACAAGGACGAGATTGTCGTGGCGAACTTTTCCTGTAATGGCAACAACGACCGCGGGCCCCGGGAGGACATCATCCGCAACATCAAGGCCCAGAATCCTGACCTGCTCTTCTTCGCCGGAGACCAGAGCTACGACCACAAGGAGCACTATGCCGCCTGGCTGCTCTTTGGCCGGCAGTTCGGGGAAATATGCCGGGACCGCCCCGTGGTGACCATTCCGGACGATCATGACGTGGGCCACCCGAACCTCTGGGGTGAAGGCGGTGAAATCTCCCGGGTCCCGACCGGCAGCGATGGCGGTTATTTCATGCCCGTGCCCTACGTGAACATGGTCCAGCGGGCCCAGTGTGGGCACCTGCCAGACCCCGTGGATCCCACCCCGGTGAAGAACGGCATCACCGTGTACTACACCTCCCTCCAGCTCGGTGGCATCGACTTCGCCATCCTCGAAGATCGCAAGTGGAAGACCGGGCCTGCGGGACTGGTGCCCCAGATGGGCCCCCGCCCGGATCACATCAACGACCCCAACTATGACCGCCAGAGCATCGACGTACCGGAGGCCCAACTGCTGGGTGCCCGCCAGCTCAAGTTCCTGGAAAGCTGGACCAGCTCCTGGAATGGTGTGGAGATGAAGTGCGTTCTTTCCCAAACCCCGTTCGTGGGTACAGCCCATCTGCATGGTGGAAAAGCGGACCGGCTCCTCGCAGATCTCGATTGCAATGGCTGGCCCCAAAGCGGGCGCAACGCCGCGCTGCGGGCGATTCGCCGGGGCTTTGCCGTGCACCTCTGCGGAGACCAGCATCTCTCCACTGTGTGCCAGTACGGCATCAACGCCTGGGGAGATGCGCCCTGGGCCTTCGCCTCCCCAGCCATCGCCAACATCTACCCGCGATCTTGGGATCCGCTTGAAAAGCCGAAGCGACACGACGCAACGTCTGCTCTCCCCGCCACAGGCGACTACTACGACGGCTTCGGCAACAAGCTCACCATGCGCGCCTACTTCAATGCCGTGCCGGAGAACAACATGGGCGTGGGCTATGGCATCGCCCGCTTCCGCAAAAGCACCCGCGAAATCACCTTCGAACTCTGGAAACGCGGTGCAGTCGTCACCAACGACAAACCCGTCACCGGGTGGCCGGTCACGATCCGCCAGCAGGACAACTACGGTCGCGCACCCTTGGGCTGGCTACCCACTTTGAGAATCTCAGGAGCCAAAGACCCCGTCGTTCGCATCGTGGAGGAATCTTCAGGCGAGACCGTCTATGCTTTGCGGATTCAGGGCAGCCAGTTTCGGCCGAAGATCTTCAACGCCGGAAGTTACACCGTTGTCGTAGGTGAAGGCGAGCATCAAGTCACGGTGCCCAATGTCAGTTCCCTGCCACTGGATGCGCCGGAACTGAATCTCGAAATCACTGTACCCTGACCTCCATGGGCGGCTTTTCCTGGGCAGTTGTCATCATGTACTACATTTTGGGTGCAGGCGCTGGGGTATTTCTGGCGCTCTGGCAATGCCCGAATCTCTTCGCCAACTCAGATCGCCTGATCGTCTATGCAGTGTTGTTCGGCTTGATCACGCTGGGCGGCGGCATTGGCGGACTGGTCCAGACCATACCAGGCACCACGCCGGATACTTACCTGATCCCTCCTGACGAACCGGTGAACAGCCGCGCCAGCACCTTTGTGATGTCCTGCTCCATCGCGCTCGGAGCAGCCTTGCTGGGATTCGCGCTTTACCGCTATCTGGCCCCCGGCTAAAGAACGCCTGCGCACCTGCCTGCGTTTCCCAATCACCACCCACTTCCCTATGATCTCCCTTATTGTCACCGTTGAAGTCCACCCCGAGCGCGTGGAAGAATTCATCCAGTACATCACGGAGGAAGCCGCTGATGCCCGCACCAAGGAGCCCGGCTGCCGTCGCTTTGAAATCAGCCAGAGCGTGGACAAGCCCAACCTCTTCACGCTCACAGAAGGCTACGATGACCTGGCCGCCCTGGAGGCCCATCGCGCCACTCCGCATTTCCTGCTGTTCCGTCAGCGCGCAGATTCCGGGCTGATTCTCAGCAAGCAGTCTGTCTGCGGCAACATCATCGACGCCTGATCCCAGGCCGGAGGATGTCCGGCCATCACTCCGTTTTCCATGGGTCAGCCGACATTGGATCACCGCTTGGGGGTGCGCGCACGACCGCCGCACCCCCATGTCATGTACCAGACGTGGAGTCACCTGCTCTTCCTCCACTGGGAGTGGGACGCCGCGGCCATTCAGCGCACACTGCCCTCTGGGCTGCACGTGGATACCTTTGGCGGCAGCGCCTGGGTCGGCCTGGTGCCGTTCTTCATGCGGAACATCCGCCCTCGATACCTTCCTGCCGTGCCCTGGGTGAGCTATTTCCTCGAGCTCAACGTCCGCACTTATGTGCACGATGACGAAGGCCGCCCGGGGGTCTGGTTCTACTCGCTGGACTGCAACCAGCCCCTCGCCGTGTGGACGGCGCAGACTTTCTTCCACCTGCCCTACCAGCATGCCCGGATGACGGCAGAGTTTGGTACGGGGAAGGAGATTCACTACCGCTGCCACCGGGTCGGCGCTCCCGAGGGCTCTGAATTCCGTTATCAGCTGGGAGCCACCCCCACCCTTGCCGAGCCGGGCACACTGGAGTTCTTCCTGGCGGAGCGCTACCTGCTTTTTGCACACACACCACGCGGGATATTCCGCGGTCAGGTGCATCACGAGCCCTACCCCCTTGTCCCGGCGCAAGTAAATGCCTGGGACGACCGCATCCTCCAGATGCAGGGCTTTGCCAGCCCCGGTCGCCCGCCCGACCACGTCGTCGGCTCTCCGGGGGTGGATGTCCGGGTCTATCCCTTACAGGGATAAGCCGCGCTCATCAATTGTTGGAAGTGAATACAATATGGCTTTTGCAATCCAGCGGCGTCACGCCCAGTCTCACCCGGCAGCTCCAGTACCAAGGCCGGACGTTGTTTCCCAGCATCGTCCGGCAGGTCTCGCGTAAGTCGGTGAGCCCTACCTCATCCTCCCCGACACCGAGCTTCAGCAGGGTCTGCACATGGCCCTGGCTGGTGGCGAGCCCGAAGAGGCGATCCCCCGTGCCGTCATCCACGTGATGCACCAGCACCTCCCGCACGTAGGCAAAGTTCCCGGAGTCTTTCATGCGTCCCAGGTGCCCCTCCTTCTCCCACTGCCGGAGTTGCTCCGTCACGCCGTGACGTCGCTCCAGATCGCGCGCGGTCTTCATGCATTGCTCATAAGCCTGGTCCACCTGCCAGACTCCTGTGGCCGGAGGCCAGTCATAGTCAAAGGCGGCGAAGACCCCGCCGGGGCGCAGCAGCCGGGCCGCTTCCTTAAAGGTCCCTTCCGGCTCCATCCAATGCAACGACTGGGCACACGTCACCAAGTCCGCGATGCCTCCCGGCAACCCCGTCTCATGGGAGAAGCCCCGGCGATAGCTCACTCCCGGCAGAGACGTCTGCACGGCCTGCTCCCGCATGCTGTCGGACGGCTCCACCCCGACCACCGCATCTGCCTTGCCCGACCAGTAGCGGGTGGACAAGCCGGTGCCTGAACCCAGATCGACCACAAGCCGGGGCCGCTCGACGGCCGCCATGCGACACAGCAAGGGTGCCAGTGCCTGCGGAGGCGAAGGGCGCACCTCATCATAGTGGGCGGAGAATCCCGTGAACCGGGCGATGTTCCCCTCGAATCCCATGTCACCTTTGCCGCCGTCAGGGTCGTGCGTCGCCTGCATCAGGGAACGTCCAACACCTGCGCGTCCTTCTCAAGGCGCAGTTTGAGCTCCTGATAGTCCAGCTGCTGCACCGGCACCCCGCTGTCCATGGCCAGCACGGCAGCTGTGGCCACAGACTGACCCATCACCATGAAGGTCCACTCCAGGCGGATAGCCCCGTACGCCACATAGCTGGAGGAGGGGCAGGTGGGCGTGAGCAGATTCACGCATTCTGCGGCCTTGGGCACCACGGAGCGATAGCTCACACCAAAAGGAGCCCACTTGTACCCACCAAACACCGTGCCTTCATTCCAGGCCGCTCCGCCCTTCACGATCCTGCGGGCGTTGTGGAGATCAAACGGCCACCAGACCAGCGCGACAGCGTCCTCCACCGCCACCTGGTTCTCCTTCCGTCCATGCGCCTCAGTAAGCACAAAGTCGCTAATCATGCGCCTCCCGTTGCGCACGTATAACATGCGCGGCCAGCCGCCGTGATCCTGAAACTCGTCTTTGCACACGCCCCATTGGGACCAGGCTTGCCGCACATCCTCAGGCACGCTTGGGTCATTGGCGGAGAACCAGCAGAGCCCCTGGATGAAGGTCAAGCTGCGCTTTAACAACTCCTGCCGGCGCGCGTAGCTGGCCGTGGGCCATTCGTGATTCCAGCCGATCAGGTTGCCGGAGAGATCATGCCAGGAGCCCAGATCCGTCTTGCCGTTGGGGAGGGCCGGGCCGGGCTTCCAGAGTTTCCCCCCTGCCTTCACATAGCGCCGGTAGATCTCGTAATCCTCGGGGTTGTAGCCAGCAGGCTTGGCAAAGGGAATGCGGTTGGCGGGATCCTTCGTGAGACAGAGCCTGAAGCAGTAGGCCTGGATGCTCTCATCTCCTGCGCCATGCTCGCCCACCACCCCGTCTTGAATGCAGGCAATCAGGCCACTGGATGGGTCCCCAGGCGTCTTGTAAGGATCCACCCGCACGGAGAACTGATTGTAGGTCGTGTTGGCACGGATGCCGTTCAGCGTCTCCCCATACTTGGCATTGCCCTCCCGGCCTACCGTGGTACTCACGCCAGCCGCCGCCAGCAGGTCGCCTTCATAAGTGGCATCAATGAACATCCGGCCCCGAAATTCCTGGCCACCTTCCGCCTTGAGCGCCACAAGACGCGGCCCCTCCTTCACCGCGCCGCCTGCGTCTGCCAGCCGGGTTCCCGGAAACAGCCGGATCCTTGGGAACTCCTTCATCCAGGTGGAGAACACCTCCTCCGCCACATGCGACTCAAAACGCCACAGTGCCGGTTTCTTTTCCCCCGTTCTGAGCATTTCATCGAACTCCGCCAGTTTCCCGTATCTGCGCGCCGCCTTACGGTAGAACTGGAGCGTCAGCCCTCCCACTGCAGGACTGTTCTGAAAGGGCTTGTGGTTGTCGATGTCCGATCCCCCCAGTCCCTCCACACTCATCCCGCCGAAGTGCTGGCCAGGCTCGATCAAGGCCACGCTGCGCCCCATCTTGGCCGCCTGCACTGCCGCCACCACCCCGGCGCTGGTGCCGCCATAGATGACGAGATCCGTCTGGACCAACTCCTGCCCGGCCAGGGGCAGTACAGACAGCAGGGTCAGAGCAAGGTAAGCAAGAGGAAGTTTCATTCGATGAAGAAGTCGGAAATTCCGGAATTTGGACGGGAGAACCTTGTCCGAGATGAACTCATCTTCACTTGGGCAGGCAAACGCCGATACCCTGTGATTGCCCCGATAGAGCAACCCGCCACCCCGCCGTATAGCATCCTCCATGAATTCACGCACCCTTCATTTCAGCAGACCTCTGCTTGCCCTGCCTTTCCTTCTGGCTGGTCTCACCTCTGCATCGGCGGCAGACGCCCCCAAACTGCCCAAGGTCCCTTCCAAGTCGATCGCCGTGAAAAAGGAGCTCTTATTCTCGGATGATTTCCAAGGAGCCACTCCGGCCGCCGTCTGGCACAAGGTAGTGCCAACTTTCGCGGTGGAGAATGGCATGCTCAAGGGCACCCAGACCCGCGACCAGAACATTCCCGCCGCTGACGGCAAACCGGCGGTCACCGCCCATGCCGCCGTCCACGGCCTGGAGATCCCCACCAAGGACAGCGTGGTGGAAGTGAAAATCAAGTTTGAGGGCGCAACCATGATCGATGTTGAGTTCGATGATCGCAAGTACACCGGCGCTCACTATGGCCACCTCTGCAGGGCCCAGGTCCGCCTCAATGGTGTGACCATCATCGACGAACGTGATGGAGGCATGAAGAATGAGATCCGTGAAATGCGCAACAGCACCGACCCAGCCAAGAAGGCGGAGGCCAACAAACTGTTGGCAGGCCGTCAGGTCACCTACCCAGCAAAGCTTGAGACGGGCAAATGGTACAACCTGGTGGTGGAAACCGTGGGAGACGAAATGCGCGTCACTCTCGATGGCGAACCTGCCGCTTACCTGAAGTCCTCTGGCATCGCACACATCACCAAGTCCAAGATCGAGCTGGGCGTGGCGGGCAAGGATGGGTTCTACGACGACATCAAGGTGTGGAATGCCGCGCCGGCCAAATAAGGCGGACCGAACGCATCTTCATAAAAACCCCTTCCCCATTCGCTCATGAGCCCCTCTCGACTTGCCCCACGTCATTGGATTGCCGTTGGTTCTCTGATCGCCGGAGTGGCCATGATCACCCTCACGCAAGAACCGGCTCCTGGCAGTCGCCCCGCCGTCCCGCATGAATTCCCAAGTTTTTGAACAGGACCTACTCAGGGCGAAGAACGCCGACAAAAAAACCAAGTCCGCACTGAGTGGCCGCCTCCAGAAGCGATGAGGCCATCCCTGACAAAAACAGCTTTTTCACAAACTGACGGACACTGGTACTTATGTACCCCGTGGTCCTCAGTGGCATGCGTCGTGCATGATCCTGCGCCATCATGCGATGGCACTGCCTGCGGTTGTTCCTGATCCCGACTCTGATAGTTGTTTCCACAACCCTCAAGGCGGCCACAGTCCTGTACTCCCACGAGGGAGCCACTGATCCTACGACGGAAGGCTGGGCCAAAAGCGCGAGTGGGGCCACCACCATCGTCACCTCCGCCTACACGGACACGGCGGACAGCAACAGGGAGTCCTGGCGCATCTACGATCCGGGTGAGGCATCGGGAGGCACTGGTCTGTACTATCAAGCCGTCCTCACCGCCCCAAAGACTGCCGACATCCTGAGCACGGGGTGGGAATACAACGCCACCCTCAAGGTGCCCACGCTTGATCCCAACGAAAACACCGCCTGGAGCACAGGCAGCAACACCTGGGTTGGTTTTCTGGCGGCCAATGACGGGCTGGGCAACCGGCGCGCCTGGGCACTGATGTTTGGCCGCAATGCCACGGGCGGCACAGTTGTTTCCCTCTTTGGAGGCACAAGCAGGACATTGGACCCAGGGTATCACGACTACTCCATGGTGTATGATCCCACCACAAAACTCGCCACAGTCTCCATAGACGGCGAAGTCTGGCTCACCAACTATGCGGGCAGCAATCAAGGGGCCGCCGCAGGCTCAAACCTGGTCTATTGGGGCGACAACAACTCGCAGTCCGCCAGCCAGACGGCGCGGGCCGCCTACTACGAATCGGTCGAGTTCATCCAGTATTCCACCGCCCCGGAACCCGGGCGCATGCTCCTGTTCAGTTCCGCTTTGGTGGTCTGGGCGATGCGCCGTCGCAGGGGATAGTCCAGATTGCAGTTGGCAGTTGGCGACGCGGTCAGAACACCCCCGCCCCCCCGGCTCCAAGTCTTGTGTCTTGAAGTCTTCTGTCACTACCCCGTTTGGCGACACGTATCCCTAGGACACCATGCAAATCGGGATCGACAGCTTCGTGGCAACGTCCACCAATACCACCTCCGGCAACGCCATCTCTCCAGCCGAGAGGCTGGGCAACCTGCTTGAGGAAATCACCCTCGCGGACGAGACCGGTCTGGATGCCTTTGGCATTGGCGAGCACCATCGCAGTGAGTTCCTGGATTCTGCACCCGCCGTCATCCTGGCGGCCGCAGCCGCTCGCACCCAGCGCATTCGCCTGAACAGCGCCGTCACCGTGCTCAGCGCAGCCGATCCTGTCCGTGTGTTTCAGGAGTTCGCGACTCTTGACCTCATTTCGAAAGGACGCGCAGAGCTGGTGGTAGGACGAGGCTCTTTCACGGAGGCGTTTCCTCTCTTCGGTCTCAATGTGCGAGACTATGACTCGCTTTTTGCCGAGAAACTCGAACTGTTGTTAAAGCTGCGTGCGGAGCCCCATGTCACATGGGCCGGACGGCATCGCGCCCCTCTCACAGGGCAGGGCGTCTATCCTCGCCCCTTTCAGGATTCCATCCCCATCTGGCTGGGTGTCGGTGGCACTCCGGCCTCCTTTGTCCGAGCGGGCACACTGGGCCTTCCGTTGATGGTAGCCATCATCGGAGGCGACCCTCGGCATTTCCGTCCCCTGATAGATCTCTATCGGCAGGCAGGAAAGGAGGCGGGGCACAAACCAGAAGTGCTCAAGGTGGGGCTGCATTGCCTCGGGTTCGTGGGTCAAACCACCGCCGCTGCCAAAGACGATTTCTTCCCCGGCTATGCGGAGTCCTTCACCCGCATCGGCAAGGAGCGCGGATGGCCCCCAACCACGCGCGCGCAGTTTGAAGCGGTGGCCGGACCGAATGGAGCCCTGCTCATCGGCGATCCCGGCACCGTGGCAGAGAAGGTCGTCCGGCTCAGCAAGGATCTGGGCGGAATTTCCCGGCTGAACTTTCAGATGACCGTGGCTGCGGTGCCCCATGAGAAGATGCTGGAGTCCATTCGACTGCTTGGGACAGAGGTCGCGCCGCGAGTGAGGTAGGGACTTGCCCATGTCGTGCCGTGAGGGGGCGCACCCGGGCGTCAGCGTAGCGCAGATTGGCAATCTGCTGTGCCGCCGATTGGCAATCGGCATCAGTCGCGGAATCGGAGCGATTGTCTCACACAAAGGCACGAAGGTGTGAGGATTTCAAAAGAGGCGGGGGTTCCCAGCCCCGCTCACGCATCCAGCGTCCCTTGATCCCCTTCCCGCTCCGGCCACCCTACAGACCGCGGGGCCGGAGACCCCGCCTCCTTTATTCACGGGCAAGCCTCAAAAAAGGCTGCTTTGGTCCTCAGACCGAAGCAGCCTTTTCATCGAACCGAAACTGTTTTTAGTTACAGAGAACCGAGAGTGTCGTCCAACGCAGCGATCAGCTCGCCGATGGATTCATCGGTCTCGTCACCCATGTTGGAGATGCGGAATGTCGTCCCTTTGATTTTGCCATAGCCGCCATCAATAATGAACTTGTGCTTCTTCTTGAGGTTGCTCACGAACGCAGAGACATCGATTTCCTTGTTGTTCTTCACACAGGTCAGCCCCTTGGTTCGATAGCCCTCTGCGGCGAAGTGCTCAAAACCGTGCTTGGCGACCCAATCATGCACCTGGCCGTTGAGGCGGGCGTGGCGGGCGTACCGGTTCTCCAACCCTTCGGCGAAGAACTTGTTGAGCTGGTGACGCAGGCCGTAGATAAGCGAGATGCACGGCGTACTGGGCGTCATGCTTTTCTCACCGTTGGCCTTGAACTCTAGGAAGTCGAAGTAGTAGCCGCGATCAGCGATCGTGGCGGCACGCTCATAGGCCGCTTCACTGGCTGTGAAGAGTCCCAGGCCGGGCGGCATGGCGAAAGCCTTCTGACTGCCCGTGAGCAGCACATCGATGCCCAACTCGTCGAAGTTCATCGGCACTGTCGTGAAGGACGAAACCGTATCCACAATGAAAAGAACATCCGGGAACTTCGCCTTGAGCTTGGCGATCTCTTCCACCGGGCTGAGGACTCCCGTGGAGGTCTCGCTATGCACCAGGGTCACAGCATCAAACTCGCCGGTGGCGAGCCTTTCCTCCACCTGAGAAGCAAGAATGGCCTGGCCCCAAGGCACTTTGAGTGCCTCTGCCTGCTTTCCGCAACGGAGGGAAACGTCGTGCCACTTGTCGGAGAACGCGCCGCAGCAGCAGTTCAGCACCTTCTTCTTCACCAGGTTCCGCACCGCGCCTTCCATGACGCCGAAAGCGGAGGAGGTGCTCAGAAACACCAGTTGCTTGGTTCCGAAAAGGACCTGCAGCTTCTCATGAATCTCAGCGTACAGATTTTGGAAGTCCTTGCTGCGATGACCAATCATCGGAGCGGACATGGCCGCGTAGGTGTCAGGAGAGACTTCTACGGGTCCGGGAATGAAGAGTTTGACGTGGTCTCGCATAGTTGAGGGAGGCCGAACATAGGGAGAATTGGGCCGTTGGCCAGAGCTATTTGGATTGGGAATCGTTCATTTCTGACCTCCGGTTGCGGGGCAGCGGGGGCAGGACCCGGGGTGCAGATGGCCGATTAATGGCTGGTTTTCAGTGTTTTATGCACATTGCCCGGTCTTCCAGGTGCATGGGATTTCGGAGGTTCACTCACCTTCAACCTACCAGATCACTTCCAGCACCTGAACGCGCAGCGCTTTTGGGGCTGCGGCGAGAATCGCCGCTTTGGCACCCCTCGTGACAAGCTTCAACCCTTCGCCCCCCAGCAGCGCCCACCGCGCCCTACCTGGTTGCCTACAAGCGGTTCGATCCCGACGACAAAGCCATGCTCGTTGCTCTGGTCAATCACCACCCCGTCGTGCTTCACGGCGGCACGGTGGAATTCTGTGAGCTGCCCTAGTCGTAGGCAGCGTCACTCCCCGCCTATTTGTCCCAGATAAAATGCTCCAGGCGGATACGCGTGCCTTCCAGCTTGGCAGATTCTGACCGGTCTCCTCCGGCGGAGGCCAGTCGATCAGCAAGTCGGGCGGCAGCTTCCCATTCGTGGCGGCCTTTGAGCACCTCCATTGCAGCAAAGCCAGCACGATAGAGCCACACATACTCCTGCGGGGTCAGCGCCCGGGAAATGGTGGGATTCAAGCAGGACTCCACCACATCATTACATGCTTCCAGAGCCTCTGCGGAACGGCCCGCCAGGAGCTGGCACTGGGCAAGCAGGTAGCCAGCCTGGCCGCGCCACGCCCGGGTGGCCGTGGTATCCTGCGTGATATAGGTGAACACCTCCTTGGCCTCATCCAGATGCTTGGGGTCCTTTTTGGCGAGAAGCATGCCCAGCTCCCCTTTTTCGATTAAAAGGGCAAAGAGTTCGTCGCCCGCGGGTGCGGGCTTGCTGGTAAGCAGGCTGTTGACCACCAGAAGCGCATCCACCTCATTGCCCTGCCTTCTTTTCGCCAGAGCCTGCTGGCGCTGTGCCTCGCGGCCCAGCGAGCCATTGCGGTTCACCACTTCTTCCCACAGTGAGATCGCTTTTTCCATGCCCGCCGGGGTGAGCATGGCCAACGCCGCTTTGCCTGCATAGAACTGTGCGACCTCCGCGTAGGGAGATTCGGTCTGCTCTTCCACCAATTCCTCGAACTGAGTCCCGGCATTGGTGAAGTCATCCATGCGGTAGTAGGCCTGGGCCACCTTCATCCTCACTTGATCCCGGCGCTGAGACGTGCGCCATGTCTCGAGATACTGTATTCCCACCTTAGTCAGAGCAGGGAAGTCCTCCGCAGCCTCGTACAGCCACACGCGAGTGTAGTCAATCTTCTCCTTCCATCCGTCAGCCAGCCCAGGAATTTCCTTTGCAACATCCAGAGCGAGCGATGCGGCCTTGGCCCGCACCGGGATGTCCAGCAGGCAAAGTTCTGCCAGGGCCAAATGAGCCTCCACAGCCCGAGGATGGGTGGGATGCTCCCGCAAAAAGTCCTGCAATGCGGCCTCCGCCGTCGGGTCATGTTTGGCAGCCAGATGAAGCGCTTTTTCCAGCAGCAACTGGGAGGCCGCATCGCGTCCCGCTGCATCCATCTCATCCTTCACCGGATGCCCGGAGGCTGGCCCCTCAGGATTCGATGCTGCATCCTCGTCCTCCTCCCGAATCTGGGGGGCGGCCAGCTGCTGCAGACACTTCTGGTAGCGTACCTTGTCCCCCCCTAGAAACGCCGCAGCCGCGGCATTATACATGGCCCGCTGACCCTGCACGGAATCCACCGCAGCTGTCCCGGATTTCTCGAACAACACTGAGGCTTCACGGTACTCCTTGCGCGCAAAGCGGATCATCGCGGTGAGATAGTCCACCGTGTCCTCCCCACCCGTGCCGAACCTGCTGCGCCAGACGTTGGCCAGCTCCAGCACGCGGCGGTCAGCCCCCATGGTGCCGTAGAGGCTCATGAGATTCCGCAGGGCTTCTGCCTCACGCACGTGCCCTGGATGGAGGGACAAAAATGTTTCCAAGAACCCGACCGCGTGCGCTGGCTGGTTGTGATCCGCCAGCCATTGGCCAAGATAGTACAACGCCAGGGCATGCCGCCCACGAGGCTGGGGAATGGCAGCCCAGGCAATGAGCCGGTCTCGCGCATCCGTCTCCTCCGGGGCCGTCACATCCAGAAGCAAGGCGAACGCCTGCTCAAAGTACCGGCTTTCCGGGGCGTGTTCGAGGAAACGTACCAGCTCCCGCTCTGCCGTGCGCTGGCGTCCTTGCAGTGCATAGGCCTCTGCCAGCCGCACCGTGGCCGCGTCCTGCAGGTCCTTGTCCAGAGTGGTGAGGGGCAGGATGCGACGCAGCAGGATCTCCCCCTGCTTGCCGTCGCCGGTCTTCAACCAGGCACACGCCTTGAGGAACTCCGTTTCGACATCCTTCCTCTCCTGGCCGAAACGGCGAAGGACATTCGGTGCGCGGGAGGCTATGATTTCCGACTCATTCCAATACAGCCCGGCGATCCGCGCGATCCCGGCATTGGGGCTCTCCATCAATTCCTTGAACTCCTTGCGCCCGGGGATCTCCCTACCCTGCGCCACCAGCACCTGCCCAAGGGCGAGCCGGGCTTCCGCCTCGTAACGGGTGCCGTCTTTCAGGCAGGTCCGAAGCGCCTCCTCGGCCTCACGAAACTTGTGATCCAGGATGAGGCACTGCGCCTTCCAGAAGTTGGCCTCCGGCACCTTAAAGAGAGAAAGCGCCAGGAGCGCCTTGGTGGAATTCCGGGCCCGCACCAGCGCATCCACCATGCGCTCGCCTACCTGTGCCTCCTCCTTTTTGCTCAACGACCTGTCCTTCAGCAGGCGTTCATACTTGAGCGCGGCCACGTCATGCAGCCCCTCGCTGGACGCCCTCAGAGCGGCTTGGTATTCCTCACGCGCTGCCAGATCCACCTTGGCCACAGGAGATGGCGGGGGCGGGGCCGCATTTCCCCACGTCATCCCGCCAGCCCACAGCACTGCCGTGCAGGCATAGGGCAGGATGCGGTGCGCGAAGGTTGGGGGCATCCAACCAACTTACCCAGCCCGGCGGGAACTTCAACGCATCACTCCAGTCGAAACGTCACATTCAGCTCATACTCAGCACCGCCGTAGTCCTGAGGCAGGGGCAGAACCTGCCCCACCCTGCTCGCCGCCACCACGATCGAGGAATCCAGGGCGTCGCTTCCCGAGGGGCGTACAAAATAGCGTCTCTCGACATGGCCATCGCGGCCCAGCACGACACTAAGCACCGCCTCCCGTTGGGAGGCTGGCAGACGCGTCACCGGCGGCACCCACTCCTCCATCAGCACTGTTCGCATCCGGTGATCCACGGCCTTCAGCACCTCCTTAAGCTCGGCCACCAAGGACTTCCTTCCCTGTTCACCCAACGTGGCACCCGGCAGTTGCAGCATGCTGAGAATGCGCTCGTGTTCCGACAAAACCACGGGAGACACCCGGCGGACAACGACCTGTTTCCGCTCGCGCCCCAGGCCAGCGGACAACGGCAGCATGGAGGAGGCAAAGTCCCCCGGGGAGAACCACACACCCGCACTCGTCTGGGGCACGGCCTCCCGGCTGTCCACCATCTGGTAGCCCACCCATGCCAGGGCCATCGCGAGATTCGCAGTCAGCACGCCGATGAGCAGTTGCACTCCAGGACTGAGAGCGGAACGGCTCATGGCTCTGTCCTCACGTCCACTGAGGTCTGCGGCACCGCACTGGCCTTCAGCACGTTCATCACGTTCAAAAGCACCTCCAGATCCAGATCGTGTGGGACCCTTACGCGCACGGCAGGCATCCCTCCCTGACCGGCAAGTTGTGTCAGCTGATCTCGCAACTCATCCACCGGAAAGGTGATGTCCTTCAGCATGGCGTAACCATCCGCCTCAAGGGTCAGGTCAACCACTGCGGCAGGTGCTGGCAATGGAGCCTTCTGACCGCGTTCCCCACCTGGTACCGCGAGAGTCACGATCCAGGCCATCAACGCAAACAGCGAAACCGCCCACGCCAGGGGACGACACGTCACGGGACGGAGTCGGAGGTGACAGGGAGTTCGTGGTTCCAACATGGCGGCAGTCCTGGCGTTTCAAGGCATCTTAGGGAGAGCTAGGGAGCCGCCGACATCAAGGGAACGGCACGGGAGGTGTCTGAGGGGGGCAACGCAAAAGTGGGCCCCTCTATGGGCAACATGGAGCCCAGACTCGGCAACGATTCCAACGGTTTGCGATGATCCACAAACGCCCGGTCAAACTGGGTAGCCAGCTCGACGGCAAAGTCACCCACCTCACCTGAGATGTCCCGCACTCTTTGCACCATGGCATTATGCCACAACATCAGCGGAATAAAGACAACCACCGCCAGGGCCATGGGCGTGACAGCAGACACGATCAACTGCGGGCCGGTCACTCCGCCAGAGACATCCACCACCACACTCAACAGTGCGGCCAACAGCCCTAGAAAAGGCAGGATGTCCACCGAACCATCTCCCAGGCCATCCCCCAGTTCCCGTGAGGTGAAATCCGCCGTACGTTCCTGAACCTTCCGCACAGAATCCATCTGGCTGGGCGAGATGCGCCCCGCCGCCCGCAGGCGGATGGAGAAGTTCTTGTCCACAGAATCCGAGCCCATCAAATGAAACGCCATCTCCCGTGCAGAGGTCAGGTACACAGCATGTCTGGGGGCTCCCTCAAAGGTCAGACCAACTTGGAACACCTCCAGACTGTGAGAGGCATCCTGATGCGCTTTCAGAAAAGCATCATCCGCTTTCCGGCATCTGCGCAACTGTGAAGCGGTGACCAGCATCCGGATCCAGCAGACGAAGGCCCACAAGATGATCACGCCGCAGGCGGTCAGCGCGGGCAGATTCATGGCCTTTAGATGCGTCTCAAGCCCTGCGGTTGCAGTCACGGAAGACGCCTGGGCAGCAGCGAACGCAGCAAAGATGGGCATGACTCCACATGCTACTGGAAAATTTACACCTGTCTTAGGAAAAATGCGGGAGACGTGCTCGAAGCCTCTATGGAGTCCAAGAATCCATCGACTCAAAGTTTGCCATAAAACCAGCGCCTCCCAACGATCCGTCGCGTATGGTGAATAAGCACGCCCTCTTCTTTGCTGTTCCCCATCTACGGAAATTATGAAACGCTGGTCCCTGCATGTTGCCACCTTTGGAGGTACGGAAGTCCGCATCCATGCCACATTCCTTTTGTTGCTGGCTTGGATTGGCTTGATGGTTCTGGGCAAGGGCGGCCCCGCTGCCGCCTGGGAGGCCATCTTGTTCCTCGTGGCCATGTTCATCTGCGTGCTGCTGCATGAGTTTGGCCACGTGGTGGCTGCCCGTCGCTACGGCATTCACACCCCAGATATCACCCTCCTGCCTATCGGCGGACTGGCCCGGCTCGAGCGCATGCCCCGGAAGCCGCAGGAGGAACTCATCGTGGCCTTGGCAGGCCCAGCGGTCAACGTCGCAATCGCCGGACTCCTCTTCATCGCGCTTCAGGTCCTGCCCGCTCCCAGCCTGAACTTCAACATGGTGGACGGACCCTTCGCCGTCCGCCTTATGGTCTGGAACCTGATCATGGTGCTGTTCAACATGATCCCAGCCTTCCCCATGGATGGCGGTCGGGTGCTGAGGGCAGCACTTGCCATGTTTCTGGACTATGGCAAAGCCACCCGCCTGGCCGCAGGCATTGGCCAGGCCATTGCGATCATTGGGGCCATGGTGGCACTCTTTGTCGCTCAAAACCCCCTCCTTATCCTCATTGCGGTCTTCATCTTCATGAGCGCTGGACAGGAGGCGGCATATGTCAGCGAGCAGGAAGCCATTCGTGGACTGTCGGTGAAAGAGGCCATGATCACACAGTTCAGTCACCTTAGACAGGATGCCGTGCTGAAGGATGCGGTCAAACTCCTGCTATCCGGAGCCCAACAGGACTTCCCTGTGGTGGACTGGCAGGGGGCGTACATTGGCATGCTCAGCCGCACCCGGCTTATTGACGCCCTGAACCAGTTCGGCCCAGAGCGGGCAGTGCTCGACGTCATGGAGACCTGCCCGATCACCCTGGATCCTCGTCACCCGTTGCCCGAGGCGATGGATCACCTGCGCACCAGCAACTGCCCCGCCCTGCCCGTCATTCACCCGGCAGACGGCAGTCTCGTGGGCCTGCTGACGGCGGAAAACGTGGGCGAGATGCTCATGGTTCGCGCTGCCCTTTCCAAATCCCAGGCCCCGGCATCCCTCAACGCGGTCTGACAAAATTGTCCCGCAAACGCGCATCGCCTCTCCACATTCGCGGTGGACATGGCGTTTTTCCTGCGCGACTAACAAGGCGCATCTTGCGAAGCGAAGATTCCTTTGCTTACCTTAACTACCAACGACACTCAATGGACGACCTTATCATCTCCCAGATCATCGGACGCGAGGTTCTTGACTCGCGCGGCAATCCCACCGTGGAAGTGGACGTGTACCTTGAAGGCGGCGCATTCGGCCGCGCCGCTGTGCCGAGCGGAGCCAGCACCGGTGAGCATGAGGCCCTTGAGCTGCGTGACGGCGACAAAGGTCGCTATCTGGGCAAGGGCACCACGAAGGCAGTTGCCAACGTGAACGACATCATCGCGGAGCACATTGAAGGCCTGATCGCCACCGACCAGGTCGGCGTGGACAAGGCGATGCTCGCCCTCGACGGCACCAGCACCAAGAGCAAGCTCGGTGCAAACGCCATCCTCGGCGTCTCCATGGCTGTGGCCAAGGCCGCCGCCAGCGCTCTGGGCCAGCCCCTCTACAAGTACCTCGGCGGCCCGAACGCCAAGGTCCTCCCCGTGCCGATGATGAACATCATCAACGGCGGTGCCCACTCCGACGCCCCGATCGACTTCCAGGAATTCATGATCATGCCGAAAGGTGCCCCCACGTTCCGTGAGGCCCTTCGCTATGGCGCAGAAGTGTTCCACGCTCTGAAGAAGATCCTTCATGACCGTGGCCTCAGCACCGCAGTGGGTGATGAAGGCGGCTTCGCCCCCACCCTGAACAGTGCCGACGACGCCCTCGCCGTGATCGCCCAGGCCGTGGACAAGGCTGGCTACAAGCTCGGTGAAGACATTTTCATCGCCCTCGACGTGGCCTCCAGCGAGTTCTTCGTGAAGGACAGCAGCAAGTATGTCTTCAAGAAGAGCGACAAGTCCGAGCGCGACGCCGCCGGCATCGTGGCCTACTACCAGGAACTTCAGAAGAAGTACCCGATCATCTCCATCGAAGACGGTTGCGCTGAAAACGACTGGGCTGGCTGGAAGCAGCTGACCGACGCCATGGGTGCCAACACCCAGCTCGTGGGTGATGACCTCTTCGTGACGAACGTTGAGTTCCTCCGCAAGGGCATCGACCAGGGCGTGGCCAACTCCATCCTCGTGAAGGTGAACCAGATCGGCTCCCTCACCGAGACCTTTGACTCCGTCGAGCTGGCCCACCGCCACGGCTACACCGCTGTGCTGAGCCACCGCTCCGGTGAGACCGAAGACTCCACGATCGCTGACTTGGCTGTTGCCACGAACTGCGGCCAGATCAAGACGGGCTCCCTCAGCCGCTCCGACCGGATCGCAAAATACAACCAGCTCCTTCGCATCGAAGAAGAGCTGGGCGACTACGCCATCTACGGCGGTCGCATGAAGGTCTAGTCAACCCTCCCCTTCGACGCCTCACCATGTCTCGCGAGGAACCTGAATTCGACGGCCCGGAAACGGACCGGCCGAATTTCCTCGCAAGGCTGGTGAGGCTGAATCGCTACCTGCTCGCTCTGCTGGTCATTCCCGTTGCGGTGTTGTACTTTCGCCCTCCGCTGAAGGAGCAGAAAGCTGCTCGCGCCAAGCTGGCGGAGGTTACCACGCGACGTGATGCCCTCAAAGCCGATGCCGAGCGCCTCCAGCGCAAGCTGGAACTGATCAAGACTGATCCTGAGTATCTTGAAAGCATGGCGAGAGACCGTCTGAACCTGCAGAAGGACGGTGAAATCATCCTACGGTTCGAGGACTAGCCTCACCGCACCGCCGCAGTCCGCCCCGCCCTCCCTACTCTCATTGTCATTTCGTCAAGGCATGCCCCTCCGCATTTTTGACCGCTACATCTGGCGTCAGGTTTCCTCCTCAACCCTTACGGGTGTCCTCGTCCTTACCGGGGTGATGGTGCTGGGAAACGTGTTCAAGGAAATGGAGCGCCTACTGGGCGACACCGCCTCCCTCCCGCTGATGGCGGTGGCGCAGTTCATCACCTACGTCATCCCGTACTCCCTCATCTTCACGATCCCATGGGCTTTGCTCACCGCCATCCTGCTCGTGTTTGGGCGCATGAGCGCCGACAACGAGATGACGGCCCTGCGCATGACCGGGATGTCCATGCCCCGCATCTGCGCGGCCGTGTTTGCCCTTTCCATCTTCATGTCTGGCGTCTGCTACCTCGTGAACGTGGAGCTGGCCCCGCTGGCCAAGACCAAGATCAAGCGCCTGTTCTACGACTTGGCACTGGATGACCCCGCGGTACTCTTCCAGCCCGGAAAGGTGCTCGACCGCTTCCCCGGCTACCGCATCTTCACTCAGGAGCGCGAAGGCAACAAACTCAAGAACGTCGAGATCATTCAGACCAACCTGGGTCGTGCTGAGCGCTACATCCGCGCCAAGCGTGCCGAGGTGGTGGTGACCCCGGGCGTTACCGACTTCCAGCTTCACCTGCGCAACGCCACCGTGGAAACAGGGGGCGGCGAGGCTGATGCCGCTTCAGCCGGGGGCGAGGTCAACATCATGAACGACCTCCAGTTCCTCTACATGGGGGACACCGCCATCACCTTCCCGCTCAGCAAGCTCAAGGAAAAGACGGAACGCGTCACCAGCAGCATGAAGGACACCTCCGCCCTTTGGAGCGAGGTCAACACCGGCATCAGCAGCGTGGACGGCCAGCCTCTGAGCGAGAAACTGATCTCCGTCTCCCGCACGGAACTGAGCATGCGCTACAGCTTCTCCCTTGCAGCCATCGTCTTCACCCTTGTGGGCATTCCCCTGGGCATCACCGCCCAGCGTCGTGAGACCTCCATTGGCTTCGCCTTGAGCCTCATTGTCGCCGTCTCCTACATGGTGTTCGTGATCTTCGTCAACGGCCTCAATGAGCGCCCCAGCGTGTACCCCCACCTCCTCATGTGGATACCCAACCTCATCTTCATCGGCGTTGGCTCCCGGATGTTCTACAAGCTGAATCGGCGGTAGGAACAACGCGGCCTGACAACTGAGGACGCGATAGGCAGTCAGCACGTCCGCCTCATTTCACGCGCTTCCCTCCGCTCCACCAGCCGGACGGCACGCCCTTTGTATGACGCCCTTGGCGTCAGAGCACTCGCTGGCGACGACCCTTACGGCTTCGCGAACCACGCAGGCTCAATACCCGGCTTCCATTTGATATTGCAGCCCGTGCTGGGGCGCTGATTTGCCACCGGAGATTCCCCTTTCAGCACCGCATCCACTGCAGCACGCAGATCTTCACCCGTCACGGAAAGCCCGTTCTTGGGGCGGGAGGCATCATACTGCCCACAATAGGTCAGCTCCAGCTTGTCATTAAAAACGTAAAAATCAGGCGTACACGCCGCAAAATAAGCCTGCGCAACCTCCTGAGTCTCGTCATAAAGGTAGGGAAAAGTCCAGCCGTACTTGGCAGACATTTCCAGCATCTTCTCCGGGCCGTCCGCAGGATAGCGCTCCACATCATTGGAACTGATCCCGACAAATCCCATGCCCTTGGCCTCGCAAGTGGCCGCAAAGATGCCCAAGTCGTGAGCCAGATGCAGAACGAAGGGACAGTGATTGCAGACAAACGCCACCACCAGGCCGCGGGGGCCGCGGACATTCTGTAGGGCGAGCACCTCCCCCCTTCCGTTGGGAAGGGAAAACGCCGGAGCAGGGCTGCCAAGACTCAAACTGCGCGTGGAGGGAACTTCTGCCATGGCCACTTCGTTTAGTTCCAGAGAGTTCCCGAGTCAACCCCCTCCCAACAAACAGTTCTGCCTCAATACCGGGCAGAGCGGTCACGTCGCCCAAAGAAAAGCTTGCACTATCGAAGATTTTGCGAAAATACTTTAGGCACCCAAAATATCCCAAAGTCCAAACTAGCGGCTTATGAAATCCATCGTCTCAGTTCTCGCTCTTTCCTACTGTATGGTGGTATCGGCCAAAGCACAGGGCTACCAGCCGCAATACCCCTACGATCCCTATAACCCCGCCCCCCAGCAACAGCAGAGCTACCAGACCTACTCCTCTACCGGGTCCAGCTACGGGAGCAGCAACAGCCTTCTGGGTTATCAGTCTCTGGAAGTTCGCTATGTTTACAATGACTTCAAGGGCGATGACCGCCTTGAAGGAGACAGCGGATTCGGCGTGGACCTCAAGCTGGAACTGATGAAGCCGCTGTACTTGCGGTTTGGCTTGGAACGCATCACCAGCAAGACGCCGGAGGCAGAAGACCTCGACCTCACGACCTTCTCGGTGGCAGGCGGTGCCTTCATCCCTATTGGAAATCGTTTCCACATCTTTGGCGAAGTGGGGGCGCGGTATGACTATGTTTCCGAGGAGCTGGAAAACATCAGCACAGACGACTTCTACCTCTACATCCGCCCAGGCGTTCGCTTCGCCGTGACCGACAAGCTGGAACTCGCCCTCAGCCTGCTCTTCACCAACACGGACAACTTGAACGAGCGGGTCATCGAGCTCAACGCCTACTATGCCATGCTCTCCTGGCTTGACGTTTCCGCTGGCATCGACTTCGGCGATGAGGTCAACTCCTTCCATCTGGGTGGCCGCTGGCGCTGGTAACAACCAGAACCCTCCGCAACCGAGTTTTCCAGGCCATGGGCAGACACCCCGTCTCCCATGGCCTTTTTGTTTTGGTCAGGCTTTGCGGGTTTTAACGCTCTTTTTCCGGTCCGGGTAGAGCTCCGTGCAGAGCATGCAACTCAATCCGTCACAGGCCCGGGCGCTGCAATGTTCCCGCCCATAGTAGATGATTTGAAGATGCAACTTGTTCCAGGAGGACACAGGAAAGAGACCCTTCAAATCCCGCTCCGTTTGGGTGACAGAGCTTCCTGAAGTGAGCCCCCAGCGTTGGGCCAATCGGTGAATGTGAGTGTCCACTGGAAAACTCGGCACCCCGAAGGCCTGAGCCAGGACCACCTGCGCCGTCTTGTGCCCCACTCCAGGCAGCTTCTCCAGCGCATCCAGAGTATCTGGCACTTTGCCGCTGTGTTCGCGGACGATGATCTTGGAAAGCTCCGAGATGGCTTTTGCTTTCTGGGGCCCCAGGCCACAGGGCTTTACAATGCCAAGAATCTTCTCCACCGGCACCTCCGCCATGCCCTCCGGAGCATCCGCGAGGGCAAAGAGGTGTGGCGTCACCAGATTGACCCTGGCATCCGTACACTGAGCTGAAAGCAGCACCGCCACGAGCAACGTGTAGGGGTCTTTGTGATCCAGTGGTATCGGCGGATCCGGGTACAGCTCCGCCAGTCTGACCAGGACATGATCGGCCCGTTGTTTCTTCGTCAAAACCCCCCCTCCGGCACGTAGATAGACGCTTGCCTCCGGACTAGGAGCTGCGCTCGATGCGCTTCACCATGGCCTGCACATGCGGATTCTTCTTCTCGCGCGGACGCATGATGGCGAGGCTCTTCGTGAAGGACCCCCACTTCACCACCTTGATGTTCACGTTCTTGGCTCCCCACTGCTTCATGGCAGCCTTGTCTGGACGATAAAGGTCGATCGTGTTGGTGCCAACCAACGCCGAACCGTAGTCATCCACCTCATAGAGGAAGGGTTCACCTTCGATCTGGAAGACGGTGCCCACCGGATAGACGGACCAGTCGGTGGCCGCACTGCGCACGCGACCGTACTTCAGGGTATCCCCTGTGGCCGCCTTCGGACCATACTTAATGTGGTCAGACTCGGTGTGGGTGTAAGCGGTGGTGCGTACTCCGCTGATCTTCTGACCGCGATTACTTGGCTTGGTGGTCGTCTCGCAGGAGATGACAGACACGCAGCACAACGTGGCAAGTCCGAGGATCTTAGGGTTCAGCATGGCAGATTAGTTAAGCTCTCCGAAGTTTGCAGTATTTTGGGTGACGAAAGGGGGCTGGTCAACCCAAAATTCGCCCCCCTGAGGGACGCCCCATTTGCTCGACAGCGCCACCACCACACCCGCTTCCCTCTTGCGCAGTGTCTCCTGCTCTCCACTCTGACGCGATCCACACCGTTCCCTGATTTTTTCGGCCTATGTCCTCTGCTACCGACCTGCTCAAGCTCCATCTCGCCCAGAAAGCCGCCCGGGGAGTGACGCATGTGGCCTTGACCCGGGAAGCACAAACCCAATTGCGTCTTGTCAGGCCTGCACCTGCCACCAAGCCCCCCACCCCGCGCAATCAACCAGCCGTCGCGTCGCCCGCCGCCCCCCCCGCCATTCGTCGCGTGGAGCAGGCCCCGCTTCCCGCCGCCCCTGCTCCGGTCGCCCCAGCCCGGCCCCTGCCAGAGCGGATCTCCCTGAGCGCCCCCTCGCCACTGACCCCGCAGGCCCAGACCCGGGATGAAATGCTGGCCCACTTGGCCCTGGAGGCCGAAAACAACGACAAGGCGCGCAGCTTGGGCACACTAAGAGACATCATGGTCTTCGCCACGGGCACACCTGATGCTGAGATCGTCTTTGTAGGCGAAGCACCCGGAGCAGAAGAGGAAAAAATGCGCGAACCCTTTGTTGGCCCTGCTGGCCAGTTGCTCACCAAGATTATTCAGGCAATGGGGCTGCGCCGCAACGACGTTTACATCACCAACATCTGCAAATTCCGGCCCAAGATCGATGATGGCCGTTTCCAGGGCGCAAAGAACCGCGCCCCGAGCGTTGGCGAGATGCTCTCCTGCCAGCAGTTCGTGCTCGCAGAGCTGGAGATCATCAAACCCAAAGTGATCGTCGCCTTGGGGTCGACGGCCGCGACTGGCCTGGGCATTGAAGGCACCGTGGGGAGACTGCGTGGCCAGTTTCACGACTTCCGCGGCACCCCCATCATGGTCACCTATCACCCCTCTTATCTGCTGCGCAGGGAACAAGAGGACGGTGGTGGCATTGCTGAAAAACGGCTGGTTTGGGAGGACATGATGAAGGTCATGCAGCAGGTTGGCCTGCCCATCACGGACAAGCAGCGGGCCTACTTCAGCAAGGCACGCGGATAGCGTCTCCCCTCGGGCTCAAAACTATCACTCTTGGGCAGAAAAAAGAACTGCCCACCTGCGTTGAAGACTACCCTCCGCCCCTCTGGGGTGCGAGGAGCCCCACCTTGCCGTTATTCCCCTCTTGCCTCGCGCAACATTGTCGTTACAATCGCCCCCTCTTTTGCCCCGGCAAAATGAGTTTTCCCGTTAATTAGCACCGCCTCCATTCACTTCGTCGCATGTCCAGTTTCCTCCTCAATCAAGGCATCTTGCTCTCCATCATTTTAGGCGCGCTTGGCCTCGTCTATGCCGTGATGCTGATCAAAAAAATCGTCAGCGCATCGCCCGGAAATGAAGCCATGCAACGCGTCGCGGGTGCCATCCAGGAGGGAGCCAAGGCGTACCTCAGTCGCCAGGTGCGCACGGTGAGCATCATCGCCATCATTCTCACCGCCCTGTTGTTCTGGTGGAAGAAGAGCCTCCCAGTTCCAGCTGGATTCCTCATCGGAGCCGTCTGTTCCATGATCGCAGGCTACATTGGCATGCGCATCGCTGTGGTGGCGAACGTCCGCACCACGCAGGCCGCCACGGAGGGCCCGACTCCCGCCTTGCGCATCGCCTTCAATGGCGGCGCGGTCACGGGTCTTCTCGTTGTGGGTCTGGCCCTTGTTTCCGTCGCCGTCTTTTACATGGTGATGACCGCCGTTCACAGCTCCGCGGCCGCCATTGACTCTCTGGTGGGCCTCGCGCTGGGTGCCTCGTTGATCAGCGTATTCGCCCGTCTGGGCGGCGGCATCTACACAAAGGCAGCCGACGTGGGTGCCGATCTTGTGGGCAAAAACGAGAATGCTCTGGACGAAGATGATCCCCGCAACCCGGCCACCATCGCCGACAACGTAGGTGACAACGTGGGTGACTGCGCTGGTATGGCCGCAGACGTGTTTGAGACCTATGCCGTGACCCTCATCGGCGCGCTCCTCATCGCCTCCCTTACCCTTCAGGGCGTCGGAGCCGCACTCATTTACCCATTCCTCATCGGTGGCATTTCCATCGTGGGTGCCGTGCTGGGGATTCTCTGGGTGAACATCCGCAAGGGTGGAGCCACCGCCCTGCTCATGCAGGGGGTCGCTATCTCTGCGCTCGTCACCGCCCTCCTGGGCTGGCCCGTGACCAAGGCCCTTTTCAGCGGCCACGCCGAGCTCCCCTTTAGCCCTGCCGGACTCTACGGCGCAGCATTGATCGGCCTTGTTCTGACCTGGATGGTGGTGCTCATCACGAACTACTACACTGCCACCGAGTACAGCCCGGTGCGCAAGATCGCCAAGGCCAGTGAGACTGGCCACGCCACCAACATCATCGCTGGCATTGCCATCGGCAACTACGCCACCGCCATGCCCGTCATCCTCATCTGCGCGTCCATCGCAGGCGGTTATGTGCTGGCCGGTCTCTACGGTATCGCCATCGCAGTCATGTCCATGCTCAGCATGGCAGGCATCATCGTCTCCCTCGATGCTTTCGGCCCCATCACCGACAACGCAGGCGGCATCGCCGTGATGAGCGAACTGCCCAAGGAAGTGCGGAACGTGACCGATGGCCTGGACGCCGTGGGGAACACCATGAAGGCCGTGACCAAGGGATACGCCATCGCCTCCGCCGGGGTGGCTGCCCTGGTGCTGTTTGGCTCCTATTACCTGGAGCTCGACAAACATCTGCACCACACAGGCGTGCTCAAGCTCGCCACCGACACTGTGGACTTCTCCCTGAAGGATCCCTACGTCATCATCGGTCTTTTCATCGGTGGCTTGATCCCCTTCCTCTTCACCGCCATGAGCATGAACGCCGTTGGCAAATCCGCCGGTGCCGTGGTGAAAGAAGTCCGTCGTCAGATCGCTGCCAAGCCCGGAATCCTCACTGGCAAGGACACGCCTGAGTACGCCACCTGTGTGGACATTGTGACCAAGGCCGCTCTGCGGGAAATGATTCTGCCCGCGCTCCTTCCCGTGGTCGTGGTGCTGCTGGTCGGCTGCACTCCCCTGCTTGGCTACAAGGCCCTCGGCGGCGTTCTCATGGGCACCATCGTCACCGGACTCTTCCTCGGCCTGTCCATGACCAGCGCTGGTGGAGCCTGGGACAACGCGAAGAAATACATCGAAGAAGGCAATCACGGCGGCAAGGGCAGCGACGCCCACAAGGCAGCCGTGACCGGCGACACCGTGGGTGACCCCTACAAGGACACCAGCGGCCCGGCCATCAACCCCATGATCAAGGTGGTCAACATCGTGGCCATCCTGGTGATTCCCCTGCTCTTCTAAACCAGCGTCTTTCCAGGGACTCTAAACTTCCAGCCCGGAGTTGCTCGATGCACTCCGGGCTTTTTGTTGCAGGGGCCGGGGCTATTTCCCGCTTTCTCCGCCACCCACCTCGAGCTTGATGAACTCCTTGATCTCGCAAACGGCAGGCTTGCCCTTGCGCTGGGCCGACAGCCAGTTCAGCGCCGCCTGGTGCACGATCTCATGCCCGCCTTCGAAGATCGTCACGCGTGTATTCCCAGCGGTCTGCCGGAAACGCGGCTCCCACGCACCATACACCGCATCCGCCGCTGGCGCGCTCCATTCCGAGGGCAGCTTTTGCGTGTTGTAGTATTCCTCGATCTTGTCTGGGGCCAGGGCCGCCTGCCCCGCGCCCACCACTGCATTGAACGCCTTGAGCGAGTGCGAGAAAGGCACGCTACCCTTGCGACCATCATGAATGCCGTGATTGATGTCCAGAGGGAGCCCTTGGGCAGCCGCGAGCGAACTCAGAGGCGACCGTCTCCAAGCCTCGGCTTTCAGCGTCTCACTCGACGCTGGACTCCCGCCCAGCGCTGCCTCGATGTGCTTGCCGTAGGTGTCAGGCACGCCGTTCTTCAGATGATCGGTATGCCATTGGGCAATGTCGCTAATGCCACACCAGGCGCTGACAGCCGCCCACAGTTCCGGATGTTTACCCGCCATCTGTAGCGCCATGTGCCCCCCACCGCTCACGCCAATGAGGTAGATGCGCTCTGGATCCACCGTCGTCTGTTTCCTTGCCCAAGCCACCGCCTCCACCACGTCCTCCACCGCCCGCTCTGACCCCATAGCCAGGGGCGTGTTGTTGGGACCTCGGAAGTGCGGATGCACAAAGGCCCAGCCCTGGGCGATGCACCATTCAGCGTACACAGCATCGCCTCCAGCGGACGCATAGTGGCTGCTCCACGTGTGCAGGCCTACGAGGAGAGGCTTGGGACCACTTGTTGTCGGCGCATACCACATCGCGGGCTGCACGGCTCCATCGCTGGATGGGATCTCCACCTTCGACACCCCGGTGGGCCATCCCTTCCTGGCCACCGCAGCCGCGGCCGGGAGCGGTGCCGTTTGAGCCGGAGCGACAGAAGAAATGGCGGCAAGCGCCCCCATGGAAAGGAAGTGGCGTCGATCAGTCATGCCGTATGCTCAACAAGAGAGCTCGGGCTTGTCAACTCCGCGGTGAGGGAGCCTGCCTCCGCGGTGTTGAGATTCACTCGCATAACACCATCAACACCTTTTTCAGGTTCACAGAAAGTAGGAGAGGTGGGCTGTTTGGCGCAACTTCCAAAAGGGTGTTGCTGGCGTTATGCTATGCGAACCAATCTCAAAAACCTTGATCCCGCTCCCATAGAGCGAGCGCTCCGCTTGCCACGCACGTCCCCCGACTTAGGCAACCGAAGCGGTCGCCCTACAACCCATGTTGTCGGAACGCGAGATCCCAACACGACCTCATGGGACGATTGCACGGGAACGCGAAAGGAATATCCCTCCCTCTCTTTACGGTCCGCTCCGCACAGTGTGCTCTCCCATGCGACAGCTCAAGTCTTGCGTCTTCTCCACGGGCTCACTCCCCACGCCCCTCATCCACATCCATGAAATCGGCCAGGGTCAAAATATCCACCCTTTCCGACAACCCAGCCTCGGCTTTCTGGCGATCCAGCACCTTGGTGGCGATGTCGTTCCAGCCCAATTTCAGGACAAACTGGTTCCAGACGACAATATCCGTGCGGTTCAAGGACCTGCCTTGCGCCTGACACCATTCCAGTATCTCCTCATCCGTCCCGCCATCTGCCACCCGCTTCTCCAGCTCTGCATGGGACACGCGGAGAAAATCCGTGCACCAGCCGTCCACACCCTTGCCGTAGTTTTCCTGATAACCGACCCCCAGCGTTCCAGCCGCCTTCAGGCGGATCTTGTCCAGCATGCGGGGGAAGTATGTCAATCCTCCGGTTTTCTCTTTCGGGCTTTTGGGAACGGTGATGGCAGGTGCAGTCATGAATGCGGTGTGGAGTTGTCAGGTTGTACCGGAGATCTCAGACCGTTTTTCCTGAATGCGTTCAACCGGCCCATCACTTGAGTTTCTCCCGCAGCCATGCGGTGGTTTCATCGGGATGGCTCAGCATGAAAAAACGTCCTCCTCCCGCGATTAGAGAGAAGCCCGCTCCTCCCTTGGGTCTCCTCCTCTGGACTTCCTGCCAACGTCGCCAACGTCCATCCAGAACGAAGGACTCCTGATCGCCCGCGAGAAATGCGGCATTGGCCTTGCGCAGTATTGAAGTCTCGACTGCGGCGGGTGGATACGCCGCCAGTACCAACAGCGAACTGAAATCGGAAGGACTGCTGTTGAAGATGACGGATGCCCCAAAGCCTCCGGCAGACAAACCCATCAGATCAGGATCTTTCCCGGGTTTCCACCCAAGTTGCGCCTGGGCCTCCCGCACATAGCCCGCTGGCATGGCTCCCCCGCTGATTCCATAGGCAGGACAGAGGATGACCCGGTCCGGGAAACGCTCTGAAAGATAGTGCTGATACCAAAGGAAATTGCCGCCATAGCCGTGAAGAAACACCCACAACTTCGTCGCGGGCGTCAGGCGATCCGGCAAATACACCGTCGCCCGCCCCTTCGTTGACTCGATCGCGGCGAAACAGTAGGGAAGCGCACTGGGGACCCGGGCATAGACGGGATCCACCGCAATCGCCTCATATCTCCTGCTCACAAGGGGCAGAGCCCATTGGCCTGATCCGGAGGCAATCCCAGCAGCGCCGGTTGAGAGAGAGCCAGCGCCACGCTCGCGCTTTCCGGCAGCGTTGCCAGGGCAAGTCGGAAGCTGGGGAGCCAAGCTTCCGCCTCACGTCCGAGCCCCGTAACAGGGGTTGCGGTGGACCGGCTTTCCCATTCCAGAACTCTCACTTCAGCCGCCAGACCACTGGACAACCACAGCAGAAAAACCAGCATCCCAAAGACTGCTGACAATGGGGCTTTCGCCTTCAGCCTCACGGTGAAGCTCTTCCTTGAAGGAGTGCTCATGATCTCAATTTTTTGCCGCATGGTGTCAGTCCGCCGTGTCACCGCATCGATCACGTCCGATTATTACAAAAGCCTGACCACTGGGAAAGTTCCGATAGATTAAGTAAATTGTTGCATCCATTACTCCGGGGATGTTCGATGTGGGGCGACTCCGAGCAGGTGAATTTTTCGTTGCCACCAAACACCATATGGCTATATTTTTTCGTAACGTCGGAATTCCTCATCCAAGCCAGAAACGCTTCGAGCTAAGAGCGTTGGATGAGGTCTATAGTAGAGCCATGTGATTTTGCTTGTCGCGCAGGAAAGGTTACACTTCCAAAGCATCGCCCCCCCAAAGCCTCAGGAAAAAATGGAAAAGCTCTTCAAAGTCTGGGTTTCGTTCGAAGCCACCGTGGACACCAAGTACTCATACGGCACCGTGGAAACTTATGCAGGCGTCACCTGCAACCGCGATGAACTCGAGCGGGAGGACCTGCCCCTCGAAAGCAAAGCTGTCCGTCTCGCGCAGAAGGCAGTGACGGATGTGCTGGGTCTCCGTGACAATGTCACTATGGGCACCATGTATGCCCCCAGCGTGGTTCCCAAACTTGCCCCCACCATGAGCGACCGGGAACCCCATGTCGTGTTTGAGCATGGCCGCGTCTGGTTTGGCAAGCGCTCCCTCTCCCCTGAATTAAAGGACAAGGAAAAGCTTCTGGGGCCCACGGCCAACGGCCCGCACATTCTGATGGCCTCGTCAGTTGGCAACCGTTAGACTGCCTTGACAAGTCCACCCCCGCCGATCCGTTGCAGGCCGGAGGTTCAGTCCACCTAAATCGCACTGCGTTTCGGTTGCGAGGCCGGATATTTTGGACTTGTTAAGGGATGAATTGGGTCACCCAAGGCAACATCGTTCTTGCTGTCTCCGCGCTCCTGACCGTCCTGATCCTGGCGCGGTTGATCGCCGTCTTTGGGGCGGACAAAACCGGGTATTGCTCAGCAGGCGTACTGCTCACGAGTGCCGAGCTCAACTTCTTTCGCTCGCTTCAGCAAGTCATCCCACCCGGATGCTACGTGGCCTGCAAGGTGCGCCTTGCCGACATCCTGCTGGTCAGCGCAGGGGCGAACCGCAAGTCCCAGTGCCGCGCCTTCAACCGCATCAAGTCCAAGCACGCCGACTTTGTGATCTGCGAAGTCTCCACCTTCCGCATCCTCGGCGTGATCGAACTCGATGATCGGAGCCACCGTCGTCCAGATCGCAAGGCGCGGGACGTTTTCTTTGATTCCGCGCTGCAGTCTGCCTCCGTGCCGCTGCTGCGGGTGCCCGTGAAGCGGGATTATGAGCCACGCGAACTGAAAGAAATGCTCTCCTCTAAAATTACCTCCCGCCGTGGGTGACACGCTCATATTCTGCGCAATGGCGTTGCAAATTGCCCTGCCATCATCGGCAAATTCTTGCGTCTTGCACGGCCACCATTTGAAGTGCCCGGATATAGGATTCACAAAACTCTCAATTTCAGGCAGGTTAAATAATTGTAACTAATAGGCACAGAGCATGCGCTCCTATGCGATGCTATGAGCAGCCCCGCCCTCCCTTCGATCCTTCCCCCGGCCTTTCTTTTCGCCTCGGGCACCTGGTTGAAATCCTGCGGAGTTTGCGAACTGGACAAGCCCTTCCCCCAAACTCGCCCGATCATTGCGCGCAGCCGGAGTCGCAAATCGAGAGCCTCAAAAGGCGACACGTCGCCATCTCCGCTTGATCCTCAGCGATGAGCGGCGGATAGGGATACAGCGTGAAGTATCGACTGGTCATTTTTGATTTCGACGGCACCCTGGCGGACACCGTGCCATGGATGCTGGGGGTAGCGGATGAAATCGCGGACCGACATCACTTTCCCCGCCTCACCGAGGCCGATCTGGAGGCCCTGCGGGGACCTCAAGGGGCCAGCATACCCCGCCTGCTAAAGATCCCACGCTGGAAACTCCTGCTCATCGCCCGGGACGGCCGCCGCATGATGGCTGCCAAGTTGGATGAAATCCGGCTGTTTCCAGGTAGTGAGGACCTCCTCCGCCAGCTTTCCGCAGGCGGAACCCGCATCGCCATCGTCAGTTCCAACTCAGAAAGCAACATCCGGCAGATCCTGGGAGAGGAACTCTCCAGCCTCGTGGAGCACTATGAATGCGGTGCCTCGTTTTTTGGTAAAAGCCGCAAACTGCGCCGCGTGATCAAGAAGTGCGGGTTGCCCGCAGAGGCCATCCTGAGCGTTGGCGACGAGATGAGGGATCTCACTGCAACACTGGATGTGGGGCTTCCTTTCGGAGCCGTATCCTGGGGCCTCTGCCATGCCCACGCGCTGGAAACGGCAGGAGCCACCGTGGTCTTTGAGAGTCTCGCCCAGATCGGTGACCTCGTACTCTCAGCCCCCGCCTCTGTCAGCCACTGAGCATGCTGGCGTTGTGCCCGCGCCCCCTTCCCTCCCACTTGCCCAGTTATGCTCAGGCTCCTCCCTCCGCTACTTTCCCTCGTCCTGCTCGCTCAGGGAGGACCGGCCCAGGATAGTCGCCCCTTCCCTGCTGCTGACTCCAAAAAAGGACTGCAGGTGCAGATGGTGGACGACGCGCTCGCCTTGGGCATCCGGCATGCCGGCATCAACGTGAATCTGGCCGCGCTTCTGGCCGACGCAGGCACCGCCCATCGCGTTGGTTTCCGCTCTGAGGATCGCGAGTACTTCATCAATGAGGACTACGCCCGCAGCCTCGATCGGCAGATCAAGCCCCTCTCCGACGCCGGTGTGCTGGTCTATTTGATCCTCATCCAGTACCCCAGCCGCGTTCCAGAGAAGGACGCCGTCTTGATCCATCCCAAGGCCAGAGCCGATGGAAAATACATCATCCCCGCCTTCAACACCGCGACGGAGACGGGCCTGCGCCACTACCGGGCTTTGATAGAATTCCTCGCCGCACGGTACAGCGGTGAGAAGTCCGTCTCAGGTCAGGTCTGGGGCTACATCGTGGGCAATGAGGTGAACTCCCAGTTCACCTGGTACAACCTTGGCCACATACCGGTGGCGGAGGCTGCGATGGAGTACGAGAAGGCCGTACGCACCACTCATGATGCCGTGCGGCGACACTCCCTGCATGCCCGTTGCTACCTGTCGTTTGATCATCACTGGAATGTCTCTGTTCCTGGCATCAGCCCGACAGAGGCCTACAAGACGAAGGAGTTTCTGGACAACTTCGCCCGCACCGCCCGCGAGCATGGCGACTTCGAATGGCATGTGGCGCACCACCCCTACCCTGATGATCTGGGTAACCCGCGCACTTGGGAGGACAAAAACGCGTGGCCCACCGAAGACTCACCCCACATCACCTTCAAGAACCTGGAGGTGGCCACCCGGCACATGAACCGCCCGGACCTCCTCTGGCAGGGCAAACCGCGCCGGATCATCCTCAGTGAACAGGGCCTGCACTGCCTGGATACCCCGGATGGCGAAACCCTCCAGGCGGCAGGATTTGCCTATGTCTGGGAAAAGCTGCGCCGCCAGCCGGGTATCGACGCCCTCATCTGGCATCGTCATGTGGATCACACCCAGGAGGGCGGGCTCAAGCTGGGACTCTGGACCACCAAGCCTGGCACCATCTCCGAGCCCGGGCGAAAGCGCCCGTTCTACGATCTCTTCCAAAAAGCAGACACGCCCGCCTGGGATGAAGCGGCAAAGTTTGCCCTTCCCGTGGTCGGCTTGAAGTCCTGGGACGAGCTCAAGGGGCCCTGACCTCCCCTGGAATCTCCATCAAACCTCCGCCACCGCCCGGATCGGAGAACCGTCCCGACCCGCGAAGTTCAAGGGAAAACCGATGAACTGGAACTCCCGGTCGTCCGGCAGCGCGTCCAGGTTGGCCAACCCTTCCACGATCACCATCTCCACCCCATGCCCGAGCAGCGTGTGGTGGATCTCGTAGTAGTCCTTTCCCGGTGTGGGGGTGTCCATACCGATGAGGCGGAGCCTGCGTGATGCCAGATAGACAGCCGCCTCCTGTGTCATGGAGGGAGCCTCTTCATAGTACCGCAGGGTGCCGTATTCGCGGTGCCAGCCCGTCTCAAACAGGATCCTGGCTCCGGGATAGAGCACCGCTTCGTGCTTGCGGAAGTCGGCCGAGGTAATTTCCTCCCCTGCCCGTTTTGGCACCCGGATGACCCGTGCTGGACCGTAAAACCAATCCAGTGGCATTTGATCGAGCGTGCGCCCATCCTCCACAAAGTGAAACATGGCGTCCAGATGGGTGCCATGATGAGAGCTCATCGTGATGCGGGACAGATTGCATCGGGGACCGGAAGCCGTGGTAAAGTGCGCCTCAATCAACAAGGCGGGGTCTCCCGGAAACGACTGCTGACCCTGGCAGATGGGATGAGAGAGATCGACAAGCATGAGATGGGCTGAACGGTCGAAGCGTCGGCTTTCGAGCGATTTCTTTCACTTAAACGCCTGCTTATTGTGATTTTCACCGGTTTACACAACGAGTAAACGCGAGTCATTTTCTGCAATGAGCATGGGGCGCAACTTGGTGATTCTAGGGATCTGGGCCACGGGCATGGGAGCTTGGGCATGGTGGAAATATGTTCGGATCGATGACAACCTGTCCCTCCCGGGAGTGGAGACCCATGCCGCAAATCGCAAGCCGCCTGCTCCGGGAGTGGATGTGACGTGGAAGTGGACCTCCGAGTCCACCTGGCTGGTGGATCAAGTCGCACGCGACATCGCCGAGATCAGCCTCTTTGCCAGCAACCCCAAAGCATCTGCGGAAGACCTCGCTTCCTTGGAAGTGAAGGTCGAGTCCGTCTCGAACAGCGACACTAGCTACCTGGTATCTGCCTCGGCTAATCGCGCCAAGAAGGATAAATGCAGCACCACTCTGCCCCTGGGTCACCATCTCTGGGCTCCAGAGAACTTCGTCCCCTGGGCCCAAGCCGTGCAGAAGGGATGGAAGATCACCCACCAGAAGGGCAAACCAAGCAACCCACCAGCGGCAAGCGGCCTGGAACTCGCCAAGAAGCTCCTGGAACCCACCAGCACCGTTTTGATGGGGGAGTCCAACCGGCTGTCCAAGGAACTGAACCAAGCCCCCCTGGATGCAGGCCTGCATGATCAATCCGCGCTCCTGGCGGGAGCATTGGCATTGCGGGAGGCCGCGGGCGCGTTCTCCGATGCCCGCCCAGCTCTCTGCCGCATGACCGCCCATCTGGCCCTGGCAAAATGCCTTGCGCCGCAGTCAACCCCCGAGCGGGAACTGGCCGAAGCCATCCTCCTCACCCTGGCATGCCGACAGGTGGATGCATTAGAGCGCATCGAGAAATTCCCCCCGGAACTCGCCGCTTGGCAAACAGCCCTCAAGCTCCGCAATACCAGCGACTGGCGCCTGGTGGAAAAGCCCGGCCAGGTCACCCTGCTGGAACGTCGGGAGCATGCCCGGGCGCTGATCACCTGCCGGGACGCAAGCGCGCTCATCAAGACATTCGAGGAAACTCCCCCCGCAGATCTGCCGGACTGGAGCCGCATCGCCACCGAGCAGAACTTCAGCGTCGGTGAAGGTCATGTCCTCGCCAATGGCTGGCTGGAGCGGGAGATAGCCGATCTGGCGGAGTCCTGGAAGGCCTGGTCCGGCAAGGATCTGAAGACGGACAACCTGGTCGTGATCCTCAACGACCCACCCACCCGCTGCCTGGGCAGGAATCAGAACGGGAAACCCGCCCTGGAAGTGCTCGGATGGGGACTCGTCGCCGCCGGGCACCAGCGTCATCTCTGCCATGCCATGGACCGCACCCAGGCCTTTCTGCGAGACATGTGGGGCGTGCCGGATGCGGCAGCGGGCTTTGAAAAACAGGTGCTACAGCACTTTGCCGGCATGCGGCTGCTGCCCTTCGCCCTCAAGCGCATCGCCACCTCTGAAAAGCTCTACCGCACGGCGGTTGAGGATGCCAGTGCCCTCTGCCGGAAGCAGCCAGACCTCGTCACCTGCTGCAACTGGGCCACGCTGCGGCAGAAGGGGAGGTTCTCTGCGCAAGCCACCTCCCTGCCCCGGGCCCAGGCGTGGTTTACCCGGGAGTTGGCTCTCGGAACCGCATACGATTTTCGCT